>NZ_VWWO01000001.1:0-700613 GCF_011752935.1 Chitinophaga sp. Cy-1792 | reverse complement strand
GACAGACGGTCAGCTGAAAACAGGTCGTGATATCGCTATCGCTACGCTGTTAGGTGCGGAAGAATGGGGCGTTGCTACTGCTGCACTGGTAGTAGAAGGTTGTATCATGATGCGTAAATGCCATGTGAATACCTGCCCGGTAGGTGTGGCCACTCAGGATCCTGAGCTGCGCAAACGCTTCACCGGCGATGCACAACACGTAGTAAACCTCTTCCACTACCTGGTAGAAGAAATGCGTGAAATCATGGCTGATCTTGGATTCCGTACCGTTAATGAAATGGTGGGCCAGGTAGATAGTCTGCAAATGCGTGAAGATATCAGCAACTGGAAAACACAGAAACTGGATCTTTCTCCAATCTTATTCAAAGAACCGGCAGCTCCTGAAACCGGCCTGTACAAACAGGAAGAGCAGGACCACGGTCTGAGAGAAGTACTGGACTGGCAGCTGCTGAAAGCAGCACAGCCTGCACTGGAAAAGAAACTCAGGGTTTATCAACAATTCCCTGTTAAAAATACTGACCGTACAATCGGTACTATTTTATCAAACGAAATCACTAAACGCTACAAGAGCGAAGGCTTACCGGAGGACACCCTCCACTTCAAATTCCTTGGTTCAGCAGGTCAAAGCTTTGGCGCATTTTCTACCAAAGGTTTGACCCTGGAACTGGAAGGGGAAGCAAACGACTACTTCGGTAAAGGCTTGTCTGGTTCAAAACTGATCCTCTATCCGGCAGGAGAAGCAGGCTTCAAGGCAGAAGAAAACATCATTGCGGGCAACGTTTGCTTCTATGGTGCTACTTCCGGAGAGGCTTATATCCGCGGTAAAGCAGGCGAACGCTTCTGCGTACGTAACTCAGGAGCTACCATCGTAGCGGAAGGCGTAGGAGATCACGGATGTGAATATATGACTGGTGGCCGTGCTGTTATCCTCGGTGAAACAGGACGCAACTTCGGCGCAGGTATGAGTGGTGGTATCGCTTATGTATATGATGTTAAAGGCAACTTCGCCAATCATTGCAACCGCGATATGATCGACCTGGACCCACTGGACCAGGAAGATGTAACCGCCCTCCAGGACCTGATTACCAAACACCACGCCTATACGAATAGTACCGTGGCCAAGTTTATACTGAAAGACTGGGAAAACCAGCTGCGTCACTTTGTTAAAGTATTCCCTAAAGAATACAAGGCTGTGTTGAAATCAGGGAAAGCAGTAAGCCAGAAAGTAGGTAAATAGTAACAATTAACATTCATCATCAAAATATCCCTTGCTGAAGGGACTTGTGGAGGAAAATTATGGGTAAGCCTACAGGATTCCTGGAATTTACACGCGAGATGCCGGGGAAAACAGATCCACGGGAAAGGACAAAAAACTACAACGAGTTTGTAGAGCGCTACGCCGATAATAAATTAAATCAGCAGGCCGCCCGCTGCATGAACTGCGGTGTGCCTTTCTGCCACAGCGGATGCCCGCTGGGTAACGTTATTCCTGAGTTCAATGATGCCGTATATCATCAGGACTGGAAAGAAGCATACGATATCTTATCATCTACCAATAACTTCCCGGAATTTACCGGCCGTATCTGCCCGGCGCCTTGCGAAAGCGCCTGTGTACTGGGTATCAATCAGCCTCCGGTAGCTATTGAAGAGATAGAAAAACATATTATTGAAATCGCTTTCGATAAAGGACACGTACAGGCAAAAACGCCTCGCGTACGTACAGGCAAGAAAGTTGCAGTAGTTGGCTCAGGTCCTGCCGGACTTGCAGCTGCAGCTCAACTGAATTATGCCGGTCATCAGGTTACTGTTTTCGAAAGAGATGATGCCCCGGGAGGCTTGCTGCGCTACGGTATTCCAGACTTTAAGCTGGAGAAATGGGTGATAGAACGCCGTGTGAAACTGATGGAAGAAGAAGGGGTAACTTTCCAGTGTAATACCAACATCGGTGTGGATATTCCTGCCAACGATCTGTTGAGAGAATTCAACGCTGTGGTGCTTGCAGGTGGTTCAACCATTCCACGCGATCTCACCATCCCTGGCCGCGAGCTGAAAGGAGTACATTATGCCATGGACTTCCTCAAACAACAGAACAAACGCGTTGGCGAAAGACCAGTAGACGGACAGGATATCTGGGCTACCGGCAAAAATGTAGTGGTGATTGGTGGTGGAGATACCGGTTCCGACTGTGTGGGCACCAGCAACCGTCATGGTGCAGTGAGCATTACACAACTCGAATTATTACCGAAACCTCCGGGCGAACGTACTGATTATATGCCTTGGCCTACCTTCCCGATGGTCCTCAAAACATCTTCCTCTCATGATGAAGGTGCCGACCGTCAGTGGGCTATCGCTACCAAAGAATTCATCGGTGATGAAAACGGCCATCTGAAAGCACTCCGCATCGTAGACCTCCAATGGTCGCTGAGTCATGATGGCCGCCCGGCGAAATTCACTGAAGTTCCAGGCTCAGAAAGAGACATTCCTTGCGAACTGGCTCTCCTGGCAATGGGCTTCGTTCATCCGCAACACACCGGCATGCTCGATCAGCTGGAAGTGGAAAAAGATGAAAGAGGTAACGTAAGGGCTACCGAAAAGAATTACCTGACATCCATACCTAAAGTGTTCACCGCCGGTGATATGCGTCGCGGTCAGTCACTGGTAGTATGGGCAATTAGCGAAGGTCGCGAGTGTGCAAGAAAAGTGGATGAATTCCTGATGGGTACCTCCCAGCTGGAAAGTAAAGACCATTCGTTACAAGCTATGGCTTTGTAACAAGCTGTTTAAATAACAGCCTGTCTTAAAATACTGACAGCCTAACCGCTGTTCAACTTTTCTCATAAGCAGGTTTAGATTTTGTTGTAACCTTCAGTCGGGCCGGGTCTTTACCCGGCCTTTTCTTTTATAGCAAACCCTGCCATTTCTCCCAAAAACATCTCTTATAGACAGAATTAATTTTTATAGAGAAGAAAACCGGCCATTCAGCTATTTCTCCCCAATTGAGCCCTTCGGGCAGATATATTTGTAATCATGAGAAGTGTGTTGTTTTTCTGGGGATTCATTTTAATGACTGTTTCGGCCGTTGCGCAGGAATCGCGTACCAGTGCCGACCCTTCTGCACTTATCATCTACGCAAGACAATACAATAAAGGGCTTTATAAGAGTTTTAAAGACTTCCAGACCAATTCCCCCACTGAAGATGGCGATCTGGTCATAAAAGACCGTAGCTCCGCCGCCCAGACCTATCTGCTGGCCGACAAAAACCAGCTGGTCATCAGAGACGGGGCAGGAGAGCATAAGGTCAAAGATTACTGGGGCTACTGCGATGGCAGAAATCTCTACATCAAAGACAATGGCCTCAACAGAATCATAGAAACCGGTTATTACTGCATTTATCGTCAGCACGGCTTACAGTCTTCAAGGGGCTATGTTAATCCTGCCGACATGACCGTTAATAACATCAGTACTCCCGTACAGCTGGTCAAAGTAATTAATATCATGACAGGTGAAATCTACGACCTGTCTGCCTATAACCTCCGCAAATATATCCTTCCCCAAGACAACGAACTCCTCGAAGAATTCAGGACCGACAAGGAAAAAAAGGATAAACTGGAATACTATATCCATCGTTTCAACGAGCGAAACAGGCCTTCCATCTGACCCCATCTCCCTAAAGAACACTAAAAAAAAGTACGTCCGTTACCGTATTTAACGTATCCTTGCATGAAGTCATAACCATGCCCCTCAGGTACGAATTTTGCATAACACCCTATCAGGTAGCAAAATACTATCCTGTTAACGAGTAAACCTATACGTACGTTGGTGCGTTTTATTTCAGTAATTATTTAATTACCCTGAATAATCACGTGACAGAACCAGAAGAAAAAGAAGAACATCAAGGTCGTCCATGGTGGAAATGGCTACTGTGGATAATTGTAGCGGTGCTCCTGTTGCCCGTTATGTTAGTTTTATTGCTTCAGATCGAAGGAGTACAAAATTACCTGCGTCAGCAGGGAGAATCCTATCTTCAAAAGAAACTAAACACAAAAGTCAGGATCGGATACCTCCGCGCCCGTGGCTGGCAATACCTGGAATTACGGGATGTATATGTTGCCGACACCACCAATAAGGCGCTCCTTTATTCCCGCGCGCTCCGCGTTCAGTACAACCTGTTGTCGCTGCTCAGCAATGAATTGAAAATAAATAAGCTGGAATGGGATACCGTGCTGGTTAACGCCTACAGGCTAAACGATACCACCTTCAATTACCAGTTCGCCATAGATGCCTTCGTATCACCCAACAGCAAACCGGATACATTGCCACATACCGGCACCAGCCTGCAATATGTTTTAAAAGATATCACCCTCAAGGCTGTTACCCTCCGCTATGAGGATATGCCGGGAGGTATGGATGCTGCTGTTGTCTTTAAAGAACTCCATCTCGACCCGGATGATATTCTGGTAGATGATGGATTATATACGCTTCGCGAGATAAAACTCGACGGACTCCGCGGGTATTTCAGACAGTATTACAATCCTAAACTGGCTACCAGTGCTGCTCCGCCGCCGCCAAAAAACGATACTGCCAGCGCCTCTTTCCACCTGCTGCTGAAGAAACTGAATATTACCAACAGTAGCTTTCAGTATAGCAACGATGCCATAGATGTCAATACAGTGTGGTATCTGGGTAAGCTGCAGCTGGAAAACTCCAGTCTGGACCAGGACTCTGCACGTATCCTGATCGGCAGCCTCCTGATGAAAAACGCCAACGGTATCGTTACCCTTTTACCTGGGAAAGACAATACCCCGGCGCCTCCGGACACCTCTTCTTCCGAAGGATGGAAGGTAGTGGCATCTATCATCAATCTGGATAAACTCAACGTACGCTACGATAATGGTGCCCCGGCACCTAAAGCTGCCGGCCCCGACCCGGACTATAATCACCTGAACCTGTCAAATGTTTCTACACAGGTGCGAAACGTCAGGTACCTGCCAGACACGATCAGCGCTACGTTGAATTCGCTGGCTGCCCGCGACTGGTCAGGATTCACCATCAAAAAGGCCAATATGGACGTGATCTTCACGCCACAAAGCCTGGTGCTGAACAATTTCCTCGTACAAACCAATAAAAGCATTCTCAGAAAAAATATAGCCGTTACCGTGCCTTCCTGGTCTACCGTTACGAAAGACATGGACAAAATAGGCCTGGATGCTAACCTGGACTCTGTCCGCGTAGCCCTGGGAGAATGGCTCGGTTTTGTTCCCGGTGCCCGCAAAAACAAGTCTTTTGACCCACTGTGGAACAAAGAACTCACTTTGTCCGCCATGCTGAAAGGCAACCTCGGACTGCTGAATATCAAAAGCCTCTACGTCAACGACAATACAGGCAACGTCATTAAAGTGAATAACGGCCAGGTAAGCCACGCCACAGATGTGGATAAACTGAATGCCAACCTCAGTAACCTGTACATCCAGACAGGTAATAAACCGCTGCGCGGCTGGCTGCCGAAAGGTATGCTGCCAGACACTCCGCGTTTACCGGAACATATCCTCATTACCGGCTCCTTTGTGGGAGGTATGAAGAATATGAATACCAACGTCCAGCTGAGAAGCGAATACGCCAATGCGGACGTAAAAGCACGCCTGGTCAATATTACAGACAAAATCCGCAGTCAGTACGATATCAATGTGCCATATTTCCACATCCAGCCGGGCAAAATGATGTACGATACCACCATGGGCTGGATCAACGGAAAATTGTATGCTAACGGTCAGGGATACACAGCAAATGGTATGACGGCAAAAGCCAACATCCAGCTATATGATGCATATTACAACAGCTATAACTACCATGATATTCACGTAAACGCTGATATCGCCAAAGGCACATTTAATGCCCAGGGCGAAAGCCAGGACACCAGCATTACCACCACATTCAATATCAGCGGGGTATTGGCAGATACCACCGTCCATGATCTGCTTGTAGATATGGAACTCACCAAAGCAGATCTCTTTGCCACACATTGGTATAGTTCTCCGCTTACTTTAAGCGGCAACCTCAACGCCAATTTCGCTAACATTGAACCACGGCGTATAGACGGAAATGCCTTCCTTACCAAATGGCAGATCATCACCGAATCTCAGGTAGTACCACTGGACACTATTTCGCTGATAGCGAAATACACAGATCAACAGTACGTTGACCTGAAAACACCAATGGGCATTATCAACACCTGGGGCCAGTACGACTATACGAAAATAGGTACTGCCATGGCGCAGGTTATCCAGAAACCGCTGGAACCAGAGGATTCAGGAAAAATAATCATCCCTGCCCCAGGGCAGGTGCTCGCCTGGACAGGCTCGCTGGTATGGCCGCATAGCCTCCTCGAACTGATGCCCACCTTGCGTATCGATGAACCGCTGATCATCAGTGGCCGCTTTAACAGCGACAGCAGCCTGCTAAACTTCAATGCCAATGCACCTAAAATTGCATATGATTCATTACGTATAGACAGCCTGGTTATAAGTGCGGGTATCCTCGATACTGCCATGCAGGCCAATATATCGCTTGCGCATCTGGCACACCCTACTTTTCCGCTGCACCACACGGAACTGGCCGCCCATGCAGATACAGGAGCGGTCAACTTCAACCTGATACTCGATGATATCAGGAATAAGCCTAAATATGCACTGGGAGGTATCTTTACCTTCCTCTCCGGCAATGCGATGCAGTTGTCGCTGAAACCTTCGCTGCTTCTCAATTACCAGAAATGGGCCGTGGATGAAAACAATATCCTTCGCCTGAAAAATAGTTTACCTGATACAGCGAATATCCGCTTGTCTAACGGCGATCAATCCATACACCTGGTGACGATGCCGGATACCACCACCACGCCGGCATTACAGCTGCAGGTCAAAAACTTCCAGCTGTCAACGATTACCGGCTTGCTCGCCACAGATACCCTGTTGGCTAATGGCCTCCTGAATGCTGACGCCAATGTCCGCAACTGGGACAAATCGCCGATCATCAACGCCAAACTGAAAGTAGATAGTCTGGAGGTAAAAAATACGCCATTAGGCACCCTCAACGCGGAAGTAGACAACCAGGTGGCCGGACAGTACAAACTGGATGCAACACTCGCCGGCAACGGTAATAATGTGCAACTGGCAGGTACCTACGATACCACTATCAACGCACATTTACAGATAGACAACCTGAACATGAAAACCCTGGAGCCCTTCACCATGGGCAACATGGAACATATGTACGGTGCTGCCAGCGGTAAATTCGATATAACCGGCACCACAGATCAACCTAAAGTATCTGGCAGCCTTCATTTTGATAATGCAGGCGGTGTGGTCACCTATCTTGGTACCAACCTCCATCTGCCTAATGAAGACATCGTTATTGACGATAGAGGCGTGCTGTTCAACAATGTGGTTATTGCCGACAGTCTGAAAAATGAAATGGTTGTTAATGGCCGTATCAACACGCGCGATTACAAACGTTTCAGCTTCAACCTGAATGTAAATGCCGATAATTTCATGGCATTGGGACCACAGCAGAGCAATGACCAAATGTTGTATGGTCCTGCATTTGTAGATAGCAAGATCACCATCCGCGGCAATATGGATTTGCCACGTGTAGACGCCAATGTTAAACTACGCGATAAATCTTCCGTCACCATTAAACTACCACAGGATACCCCTGGTATAGCTGACAGAGAAGGCGTGGTGGAATTCGTAGATATGTCTAATCCTGTAGACTCTGCAGTATTAAGACGTCTGGATAGTCTGAGGTTCCAGAACCCACGATTAAAAGGGATTAATTTTTCTGCTGTCGCAGAGATAACACCAGCATCTACCATAAAAATTGTAATTGATAGCCAGAATGGTGATTATGTAACAGCAAAAGGTACTGCCAACATCAACGCCACGTTAGACCCAAGTAGTAAAATGAGTCTGACAGGCCGTTACGAGATAAGCGAAGGTAAATATGAAATGTCGCTGAACCAGCTGATCAAACGCTCTTTCGATATACAGAAGGGTAGTGCCATCACTTTCAACGGCGATGCCATGGACGCGGATCTGGACATCACCGCCAAATATACCGTGAATGCGCCGGTGATCGACCTGGTTGGAGATCAGCTCACAGGGCTTAGCCAGCAGGAAAGAAATACCTATAAACAACGCGTTCCTTTTGAAGTATACCTGATGATAAAAGGCAACCTTCAAAAGCCAGACATCAGCTTCCTGCTGGATATGCCGGAAAAAGAGCGCAACGATTTCAACGGTACACCGTATAACCGCATTAAACAAATTAATCAGGTGCCTTCTGAATTGAACAAACAGGTAATGGGCCTGCTTGTATTGAATTCGTTTATTCCTGATGATCCGATGAGCACCTTCGATAACGGCGGTGGTGGCGTAGAACAGGCCGCCAGAAACAGTGTGAGTAAGATCCTCAGCCAGCAGCTGAATAACCTCGCCGGCAACCTGATCAAAGGTGTAGATCTCAATTTCGATTTACAAAGCACACAGGACTATTCTTCCGGTAGTGCGCAGGAACAAACCAATCTTAAAGTCGGTGCTTCCAAAAATCTCTTTAATGATCGCCTGACAGTAAGCGTTGGTTCCAATATCATGCTCACCGGTAACCAGCAAAATGCCAGCTCTTTGCTCGGTGATATTTCAGTGGATTATAAACTTAGCCGCGATGGCCGCTACAGACTACGTGTATACCAGCAGAATGATCAGTCTGTGATAGAAGGCCAGCTCGTAGAAACCGGTGTTTCGTTTATCCTGGTAATGGATTACGACGAATTCCGGGAAATATTCCAACGCGCAAAAGGAAGAATTTCTTCAAGAAAACTACGTGCGGCAGACAAAGCAAATAATAAAAATCAGCAGGATAAAAGCCCTAATGCAGAAGACTAATAGCCATATCATCGCCACTATTTGTTGCTGCCTTATATGGCTGGCAATTGCCTCGTGCAGTACAACGAAGTCTGTACCCGAGAATGACAGACTCTACACCGGCAGTAGCGTTAAATGGAAAAGTAAGCAGAAGCCAAAAGATTATTCCACATTATCTGATGGTCTTAATAAGAGAATTCGTCCTAACAGGAATAAAAAATTTCTGGGTATGCCGATCAAGCTCTGGTTGTATAATATGGGGCATGAACCGAAAGGAAAAGGGAAGGGATTGAATTATCTGTTACGCAAAAAATGGGGAGAACCACCGGTATTGCTGAGCCAGGCCAAGCCTGATTATACGGCCAATGTACTGGAGCAATATCTTGTTGATAATGGTTATTTCCAGGCAGATGTTACCTCCGCAATAAAAACAAAAGGATCGAAAAAAGCATCGATAGAATATACCGCCGCTCCGCACCACCGGTATACCATAAAGAAAGTTGTTTTCATTACCGATAGTACCGCCATTGGCAAGTCAATAGCAGCAACACAATCAGAAAGCTCACTGGTGGTTGGTGCACCTTATTCACTCGATAGTATCAAAGCTGAACGGGAACGTATACACGCTATTCTGAAAGAAAAAGGTTATTACTATTTCACACCAGATAACCTAATTGTTCAGGTAGACAGTACAGAAAATGGAAAGGTAGATTTGTATGTAAAAGTAAAAGATAACACACCCATTGCGGCGCTGAGACCTTACAAACTACATGATATAATTCTATATCCGGATTATTCGTTAGACAATGATTCTACCTCTACTACCGGCACACCGCTGAACTATAAAGGAATTTGGATCATTGATTCCACGAAGCGTTTTCGTCCGCTGGTATTTGATAAATCTGTGTTCCTGCGCCCGGATAGTCTTTACCGTTTAAGCTCGCATAATATTACGTTGCAACGCCTTATCAACCTGGGTACATTCAAGTTTATTAAGGGGCAGTTCAGAACAGTAAGAGATACTTCTATTCATAATTTCAGGGATGTAAATCCGAATGCGCCTACTAACGCTGATGGAACACCACGAAGACAGGTGCGTGATACTACTAATATGCTGTCGCCGAATGGAGATACCATATATGCACGGGTACAGCGGGATACAACACGTGGTGCCGCCGGGGATACCAGTGGCGCCAGTTTCTATCGTCAGTATGGCAGTTATTACAGCGTTCCTGATAGCGGCTGGCTGGATGCCCGTTTCTATCTGACCCCTTATCAACGCCGCTCGCTACAGGCGGAGCTGAGAGGCACTTCCAAGTCGAACGGATTCGTGGGAGGCTTGGTAAAAATTACCGCTAAAAACCGTAACTGGCTGCATGCGGCTGACCTGTTGGAGATAGGCCTCAGTGGCGGTATGGAATGGCAGACAGGCGCCAATACCAGCGGGGGCTCCAACTCATATGGATTCGGTGCAGAAGTGGCTGTAACCATTCCTCGATTCTGGACACCTTTCCGTATAAACCCGCGTACACCGTATGTTCCGCGTACGCGCGTCAGCTTCGGATACGAATTGTATAGCAGGGCAGCGTTATATAACCTTAACGCCTACACGGTACAATTACAATACCTCTGGCAGCGTACAAAGTTCCTGACGCATCAGTTTGCGCCAATCGCTGTAACGTATGTGCTGCCTACAAAAACAACGGCTGCATATGATAGTATTCTGAAAAACGATCCTAGTCAGCGTGCTGCTATTTCAAAGCAATTTATTCTGGGTGGCAACTACACCATCACCTATAATAACCAGGCTGCCAACAAAGTACATAGCTGGTACCTCAGTGGAAACATTGACGTATCGGGTAATCTGGCCGGTTTGATCATTCCTAAGCGTGGCGATTCTACAAGAGAAATCTTTAAAAATCCGTTCGCACAATACGAGCGTTTAACATTGGAAGCGCGCCACTACTGGCAGCTTGGCAGAGGTAAACAGTGGATCAACAGGCTGATGATGGGATATGGTGTGCCCTATGGTAACAGCATTTATGGTGCGTCAAATTCATTGCCTTTCGTTAAGCAGTATTTCACGGGTGGTAGTAGCAGTATCAGGGCTTTCCGGGCAAGAACACTGGGACCGGGATCCTATCGCAACCCATCGCTGGACACCTCCAATCTGCTGGCTAACCAGGCGGGTGATGTCAAGCTGGAATTCAACTCTGAAGTTAGGATGCATATAGCCAGTGTATTTAATTTTGCTGCTTTTGTAGATGCCGGAAATATCTGGTTATCGCGCGATGATCCTAACCAACCTGGCGGTAAATTTCAGTTCAGTAACTTCTATCAGGATATCGCAGTAGGTGCGGGCGTTGGTTTGCGTATAGATGCATCTATCGTAGTGGTACGTTTCGATCTGGCATTTCCATTACGCGTTCCTTATCTTCCTAAAAACGAGCGATGGGTGATAAATCAGATAGATTTCGGAGATCCTGACTGGCGCAAGAAAAACCTGGTTTTAAATATCGCAATCGGATATCCTTTCTAGAAAAAATACACACAATATAGTAAGGGCCGGCATTTGATGCCAGCCCTTACTATTTACAACACATCTTTCAAATGTTTATAATTCGATTTAATCGCATCAAAAACATCTTCATATCTACCACCTAATATCATTTTCCCCATCCACAGCGCATAGCCTTTCATCTGTGCAAATTCAATCTTTGGCGGCATCGCAAGTGAGTTGGGATTTGTATAGATACTGACTAATGCAGGTTCATTGGAAGAGAGTGCTGTTGTCAGTGTTTTTTGTACATCATCAGGAGATTTGATGGTATAGGAAGAAATACCCATCGCCGTTGCTACTGCTGCAAAATCGGGATTGAGCATATCCGTTTGCCACTCAGGGATTCCGGCCACTTCCATTTCCAGTTTCACCATGCCTAATGAGCGGTTATTAAATACAATTATTTTTATTGGGAGATGATATTGTTTGATGGTCATCAGGTCGCCCAGGCACATACTGATACCGCCATCTCCGCAAAGTGCAATCACCTGCCGGCCTTTATGTGCCAGCGAGGCACCGATTGCCTGCGGCAGGGCATTGGCCATGGAGCCATGGTTGAAAGAGCCTAATAGCACACGTTTTGCGCTGCCTTGTAAATAACGCGCCGCCCAAACGTTGGTCATGCCGGTATCTACCGTGAATATTGCCTCTGAAGTGGCCAGTACATTGATAACGCTGGCTACAAACTCCGGACTGATGGCCTCTTCTTTACCACGGTCATCTACGTACGTCTGTAAACGCTTCTCTACTTCTTTATGAAATTCCAGCATCGCATCCAGGAAATCTGCGTCCTGCTGCGGGGTAAGCATTGGCAGGAGGGCTACCAGCGTGTCCCGGATATCTCCACAGAGGCCCATTTCCAGGTTGGTACGGCGCCCTAGTCGCTCCGGCTGGATATCTATCTGTACCGTCTTTGTTTTTTCCGGTAAAAAGGGGGCATAGGGAAAATCTGTCCCCAACAGTAACAGTACATCTGCTTCATGCATGCTTTTATAGGCAGATGCGATCCCCAATAAGCCCGTCATTCCTACTTCGTGGGGGTTGTCATACTGAATGCCCATTTTTGCTCTGAAAGAGTAGGATACAGGCGCTTTCAGCAACTGCGACAGCTGTACGATCTCATCATGGGCAGGCATGGCGCCATGGCCACAATAAATGGCAATTTTCTTAGCGCTCTTCAGCAAGGTTGCCAGCGATTGTAATTCTGCCTCAGCAGGACGTATAACCGGCCTGGGATGATAGAGCTGTGTTGACATGGTGATGTCTACCGCATTGGAGGCAGCTACATCCCCCGGAATGCCTACAACGGCTACGCCCTGTTTGCCGATAGCATGTTGCAGTGCCATTTGTAGCATGCGTGGCGCCTGTTGCGGCGTTGCCGCTACCTGGTTAAAGCAGCTGCAATCATCGAAAAGCTTGATGGTATTGGTTTCCTGGAAATAGTTGCTGCCAAATTCAGTGGTCTCACAGGTAGATGCCAGCGCAATCACTGGTGCTCCCGACCGATGGGCATCATACAGCCCGTTGATCAGGTGTACATGCCCGGGACCACTGCTGCCGGCACAGCAACCGATACCAAGTAGCTGTGCGTCAGCACCTGCGGCATAGGCGCCTGTTTCTTCATGGCGTACATGTATCCATTGAATTCGTCCGTCTCTGCGTACAGCATCGTTAATATGATTCAGGCTATCGCCCGTAACAGCGTAAATCCTTTTTACACCGGCATTGGCCAGCATGTCAACAATTTGATCAGCAACTAGTTTTGCCATAAGGTAAAGTGTTTATGCAGCGGTTATCGTTTCCATGCAAAAAACACCAGTGGAATAGCATTGTTCACGCCGGCTTTATCCCTGTCACATTAAATTTTTAACTACTTTTACAATAACCTTTAAACCCAGCTTATATCGTATGTCCACAACGAAAAAGCACTTTCCTGTATTTCTGGTAGCAGTACTGTTATTGTGCTGCACGGCATGCAGCAAAAGTATCACGCAAACAGGTAAGGCATCCTATTATGCAGATAGCTTCGATGGCAAACGTACTGCAAGCGGACAAGTGTTTCGACAAAACAGGCTTACTGCTGCACATCCCAGTCTGCCTTTTGGTACCAAACTAAAAGTTACCAACGTGGCTAATGGCCGCACGGTAACCGTTCATGTAAATGACCGCGGCCCCTTTGCCAAAGGCCGTATCGTCGATCTGTCGAAAAAAGCCGCTAAGCAATTGGGTATGGTAAGCACCGGCGTTGCCACCGTTCAGATTAAATACAAGAAACCTAAGAAAGGCGTTCAAACAGTAGCATCTCACTAATTATCCATCACCCGGATTTCTTATTCTCATCCCTGTGTAATTTTTGATGAGTGAAATTGCATTTCCCTCATTTACGCTTTTTATTTGTCCATATATCAACTAAAAAAGAACAATGAAAAAGAAATGGCTGATAATGGCTACCATGCTCGCTATGGGTGCCATCAACAACGCCTGGGCACAAACGCCGCAGGCTGATCTCCCCGGTTTTACTGCCTATGCCGATCCTGCCGAAGAAAATGTGCAGATCAATCAACGCAACGGCGTATCCAAATGGACCGATGATAAGAATACCGTTAACTTCTATTTTCATGTTGCCACGCCTGGTAACTTAAAAGTTGCCATCACCGCAAAAGCTGATGCAGCAAGCAAAGTAGCCGTTAAAATAAATGGTACGGAAAAAATAATCAGTATTAACGCTAACGACTACACGAAAATATCCGCACTGGAAACAAAGATTAAAACACCAGGATTTTATTGTGTGTCTTTAAGAGGAGTGGAGAAGCAGGGTAGTGTTTATGCAGATGTAAAATCCGTAAACCTCGAAGGCGCCGCCGTGAAAGATATTCAGTTCAATCCGAAGCCATGGCGCCGCGCAGCTTCTGTGCACCTCAACTATCCCGTTCCGGAAGGAAAAAATGTGGAATGGTTCTATGGCGAAATAAAAGTGCCGGAAGGAGAAGATAAAGTAGGAACTTATTTTATGTCTTGCGGCTTCCACCGCGGATATTTTGGTATGCAGGTGAATGGTCCTGATGAAAGGCGCATCATTTTCTCTGTATGGGATGCAGGTGGAGAACCGGAAACCCGTAATAATGTTAAATACGAAGACCAGGTGGTTATGCTGGCCAAAGGCGACAGCGTTTACGCCAGCGGATTTGGTGGCGAAGGTACCGGCGGACATAGCCACTGGCTCTATAACTGGAAAGCCGGCGAAACCTATAAATTCCTGATGCACAGCGTTCCGGAAGGCAACAATACCACGTATACTGCTTATTTCTATGTTCCCGAACATCATGAATGGAAGCTGATCGCCAGTTTCCGCGCGCCTAAAGATGGCAAGTACATGGGACACCTCTATTCCTTTCTGGAAAACTTCTCCTTCGAAAATGGCCACCTCGGCCGTAAAGGCTATTTCGGTAACCATTGGATAAAAACCAATACCGGCGAATGGATTGAGCTCACTAAAGCGAAATTTTCCAATGACGCTACTGCAAAAGCTAAAGATCGTATCGACTATGGCGGCGGCAGCGAAAATGGCTGGTTCTACCTCTGGAATAGTGGTTTTAAACCTGCCAATGCACAATATGGGGATATCTTCGAACGGCCGGCAAATGGTCAGCATCCGGAGATCAATCTCCCTAAATTCTAATACTGGCTTCAGTTTCATTTATAATCCTGGTGGTTCATTCCACCAGGATTTTTTTATTTATCCACGAAAAATGAGCAAATTTTGTCCACATTTATTATCCTATATACCCCATAGGGTTAGAGGGAGCAACATATTTTTTGCCTGCTCACGCTGTTGGTTTGATTTCTCGCCCTTTTTTTCAACAAAAAAGCGGATATCTGAATAAATTTTTCAGATACCCGCTTAAATAAAGGTTTTCAATAATTCGCTTGTCACAAAACAAGCTGGGGTTTACAAACAATAAAAATATCTTTGGGTCGTCATAGGAGCGATGGTTATGTCATCCGGTTTGTCCGACAATGCCGCAAAGCTAAACACGTGGTATTACAGAATCGTTAAGAGAACTTTATTTAAATTTAAATTCGGATCTATATATAAAACAACGCATGAGTTATGGCTAACAAGAAAATACTTCCCATTCCACAGGTGCTGGACGTGCTAAGACCCTTCCGGCAACGGAAAGAACGCATTATGCAGTTCAATCCTGCGGAAGGAGTATCCATGCGAAAACCTTCCGATACAGTTAAAATCACGGTTTTCAACTATAACGCCAGCCATGTGATAGAAAGAACACTCGAAAATGTATCCGAAGTTTTTCCCTATCTGGAATCCACCGACATATCATGGATAAATGTGGATGGCATCAGAAAAGAAGAAGTGCATGCGATCGCCACCTGCTTTATGATACATCCCTTGCTGGAAGAAGATATTCTCAGCGTGGGCCAGCGTGCCAAAATGGATGAAATTGGTGAACAACTTTTCTGTTTGCTGCCGATGATGTATTTCAATGCGGAAACTTCTATCGTAGAACAGGAACAGGTAAGCATTGTAATGGGGAAAAATTTTATTATCTCTTTCCAGGATGACCCATCCAGGGATTTATTTGACCCTATCCGTGAAAAACTACGTGTAGCCTCTTCGCGTTTGCGCACCGGCATGACAGATTACCTCTGTTATTCCCTCCTGGACGCGATTGTGGATAACTACTTCGTAGTGCTGGATAAACTCGCAGAGCGGATAGAATTGATGGAAGACATGGTTCAGCATCAGCCTAATACCAAAACACTCGCGCGGATAAATTTCCTACGCAGGGAAGTGCTGGTGTTTAAACGCGCAATATTACCCGTACGGGAATTAGTAAACGGATTCTTAAAAAGTGAAAGTGATCTGCTGGAAGACAGGGATACCAAATACTTTAAGGATGTCTATGATCACATTGTTCAGTGTGTGGAGCTGGCAGAAAACTACCGGGATATGGTAATGAACCTGCAGGAGATGTACCATACACAGTTAAACCTGAAAATGAATGAGATCATGAAAGTGTTGGCGGTAGTAACAACATTGATGGCCCCGCTGACATTGATTGCCGGCATTTATGGTATGAACTTCACTAATATGCCAGAACTGCGCTCCCCGAATGGCTATTTTCTCACATTACTTGCAATGGCCTTCATTCTCATATTCATGATCTGGCTATTCAGGAAGCGCGGCTGGTTTTAATTTTTTTTCTTGTAGACAGGTACGGTAGAACAAGGCTCACCATACATAATGCTTTTCACCACCGGCAACAACAACCTGGTAATTTCAGCATAGGCAATTTCTCCTACACGCTTATCCCCACAACCTTTTATTACCACTCTCTTGTCTGTAAGTGCGGCTGTATCGATGGCAGCCAGGTTACGGAGATAAAGGGTATTGTGGATAAACGTTGCGTCTCCAAAGGCAGCATAAGCCGCTACTGGCTGCAGGTAAGTCATTACCAGCATATATGCCCACAATGGAATAACAGTATCCACACTGCAGATCATTCCTACATTTTTACCGCGGTATTGTTCCCAGTCGTGCGACTGCAGGGCTGCTCTGAAATCCTTCTCTTTCAGGATCATTTCCATGAACAGGAAGGGTTTCAGGTCAAAAACGACGATTTCTCCCTGGGGATAAAACTGCTCCAGGTCGATGGTTTCTATGCCGCTCTGTGCTACTTTATTTACGATTTCTTCCATTTTATCCACATTTAGACTACAAATTTACGAATAAAAAACGCCTCCCTCTACTAAGTAGAAGGAGGCGTTCCCTTATGTCAGTAAAATGTATTTATTAGAAGAGTTTGCCGCGGGTGTCTTTCACGTTGCTGAGTTTTTTCAGCACACTGAACAGCTGGTTATTCAGCATAGAAGCAACACCTTGCTCGTAAGAAGCCTGCATAGCAGTGATATCCATAGCTGGCTGACCAGAAGGCTGGTAAGCATCTACTTTTACTACATATACGCCGCTACCGCCTTCGATTGGAGCAGAAACAGCTGCAGTACCCCATTTCTTATTGAAAGAAGCACCTACTACGCGAGGCTCAAAGCCCAGAGAAGCGATGAATGGCGTAGCGAAAGATACGCTTTCAGCTTTCAGCACTGGTTGGTTGCTTGCTTTAGCAGCTGCATCCAGTGAAGTTGGCGTACCAATTTTAGCAATGATTTGTGCTGCTTTTTTCTCTTTTCTTACTTCAGCTTCAACGAGTTGTCTAACATCTGCCAGTGGAGCAGTACCTTCCTGACGGATGGTAGTCAGTACAGCAACAACATATTTGTCGTCCAGTGTAAATACAGGACTAACTGCATTTTCTTTAGCGTCATAAGCCCAACGAACCAGTTCACGTGACTGACCCAGGCCAGGGATGATGAAATCCATTGGTTGAACGCGGTCAGCGATTCTTTTCACCAGTTTACCTTCAGTGATAGCTTTATCGAAAGAAGCTTTGCTGTTAGCCTTAGCTACGAAGTCGCTGGCCAGGCCATAAGCAGTATTGTTGGTTTCTTTGCTAGCCTCAACAGATTTAGAGAGGTAAGCCACTTTAATAGCTGGTCCGATATTTTTCTGGTCCATTACTTCAGTAAGCAGGTAGCCATATTGCGTTTTAATGCTTTTCAGCTGACCTTTATTACCAACAGTCATAGCAAATTCAGTGACTTCAGGCAGGAATTGTGTAGAAGGAGTCAGTTCCATTTCTCCACCATTTTCCTTTGTACGCTCATCATCAGAGAACTGTTTAGCCAGGTCAGCAAAGTTTGCACCACCCTGGATAGCTGCTTTCAGACTATCTGCGCGTTTAGCTGCGATTTCGTCGGTAACACCGCCCTGAGGATTGACACCCACCAGGATGTAACGGATTTTTACGCTATCTGGCATAGACTTGCGGTCAACCATTTTAGCGTAGGTGATCAGGTTATTATCATAATAAGGACCGAAGTCGCCGCCAACTGGCAGATCCACTACTGAATCCTTCATTGGGAATTTAGCTTCGTTCTTGGCGATATAACCGTTATAGAATTTAGTTTCAGAATTACGGTTGATGAAACCTGCGATATCTTTGGTAGAATCCAGTTCTGCTTTCAGCGACACCAGCTGGTTGATAGCTACAGAAGAATCCTGTGCAGAAGGGATGGCATCAAATGCAACATATTCCAGTTTACGGGATTCTTCAACCTGGAACATCTGCTTGTGTGCCTGAATGAATTGGTTCAGTTCAGCATCTGTCAGTTTGATGGAAGCATCAGCGATAGTAGCGTAAGGAACGTTCACATAAGAAATGCTGGCGGTCTGGCTATTATCTTCCTGCTGTTGTTTTGCTAACCATTTAGGATAATAAATACCCTGTCTGATCAGTGTAAGATATTTATTCTGGAGTTGGTAACGGGCAACATCAGCCTGAATACGGTGTAATTCCAGACGATATTGATCGTTGTTATTAGCTTCTTTAGCTACCTGTTGTAATAAATTACGATCAATTTTACCATTCTGGCCAAACTGACGCATTACAATAGGGTTGTTATGTTTGTCATTAAACTGATCAATTACTTCTGCTTCGGTTACTTCGAGGCCGAGTTTATCATATTGACCATTTAAAATTTCTTCAGTCAGGAACTGGTTCCAAACCTGTTCACGGATTTGCTGACGATCTTCGTCTGTAAGATTAACATTCCCCATCTGCTGGCGAACATTGTTCTCATAGTCCGTGATCCTACGTTGGTAATCTGAATAGTCCAGCTCTTTACCATTTACTTTACCCACAGATGTCGAACGACGGGTCATGGAATTTTTGCCAAAGAAGGCATCCTGCAACAGGAAACTAGCAATAGCCACGCAAATCACAACTACGATGACAACGGCGTATTTGTCCCTGATTTTCTGAATTACTGACATATATTATATAGTCTACATTTTTAAGGATAGCAAAAATAGAATAAAATAACTGTAACTGCAAAAGAGTATTTTTTGCGCTCAAAGCCTTTACTGTATTGGGTTTGAGCGACTTATAACACTTTTGGGTACTGTATGTCATTAACAGGTTTTCCACAGTAACGGCATATTCTCACGTTCCTTTTTTTGATACGCTTATCATTTTAAAATCCAGAACAGGCGTGATATTTTCGCAGTATGAAGGGCAACTTATCCTGTCTGGCTTATTCACATTTGTGTAAAAGTCTGATTTTGAAATCCACAGAGATTTGTGAATAAAACAGGCTTAAATGCGTTGCACACCGTTTTTGGCTTTCGAAGACTCCCGTCCCGTTTTTTTCCACATTTGATGTGTAAAAACCCCTGTAAAACGTAAAATAAGGTGGGAAAACATGCCCTTGTCCACAGGTAAAACTAAATTTGTTTTTTTGCCAAAAGTTTGCCTTTGATTTTTAAAATGTGGATTGTGGATTGTTAACCTCATCTTTCAACATTTTCCTAATAGGGTGTACAACGAAAAGATTTACACGGTTAACGATATCCACGTATGTGGATGAAGCGTACAAAATGTAGTATTGGCGCGGAAATAGCGTGTTAATTTAATGTGGATAGTGATGTCAAAAAGAATAACAACTACATTTGTATCAAGGTCAGAAATTTAATTTCCACATATTCACAGCCCTAATAGTAGTGGGTTTTTCTTTTTAAATAAATAAATAGATATATAGATATGATTACGGAATTAACCACCGCAAAAAAAAATTTGCAACACAACGGATTTTTGGATATATCGGTGGATCCAGCTTTGGACTTGTTCGCGGCGATCGAAGATTTGAAAAAGCGGAAGAATGCCATCGTCCTCGCACACTATTACCAGGAACCGGATATCCAGGATATTGCCGACTACATCGGGGATAGTCTGGGCCTTTCTCAACAGGCTTCCAAAACTGATGCCGATATTATCGTATTTGCCGGTGTTCATTTCATGGCAGAAACCGCTAAAATCCTCAGTCCGCAGAAAAAAGTATTGCTTCCGGACCTGAAAGCCGGTTGTTCACTGGCCGATAGTGCGCCACCAGAGCTGTTTAAGAAGTTCAGGGACAAGTATCCGGATCATATCGTGATTTCCTACATCAACTGTTCTGCAGGTATCAAGGCGCTCAGCGATATCATCTGTACCTCGTCAAATGCTGAAAAAATCATCGAAAGCGTTCCTAAGGACCAGCCGATCATTTTTGCCCCAGACAGGAATTTAGGCGCTTATTTGGTCAAAAAAACGGGAAGAGACATGGTTTTGTGGAACGGCGCCTGCATGGTACACGAGATTTTCTCCCTGGAAAAGATCATGAAACTGAAGGTTCGTCACCCGAAAGCCAAGATACTGGCCCATCCGGAGTGTGAACCAGCAGTTCTTGCCGTTGCCGACTATATCGGTTCCACTACCGGTATCCTGAAATATGCAAAAAAAGACGATGCGAAAGAATACATCGTTGTTACCGAAACAGGTATTCTTCACCAGATGCAGAAAGAGAACCCGGATAAAAGTTTTATTCCGGCTCCGCCTAACAACGCATGTGCTTGCAATGATTGTCCACATATGAAACTGAACACACTGGAGAAACTTTACCTGTGTATGGAGTATGAGTTGCCAGAAATCCACATGGACGAGACTTTACGTATTACAGCAAAAAAGCCTATTGACAGAATGTTAGAAATTTCAGCTGCAGCAGGGCTCTAAGCAATTGATTTACAATATCATTTGAGTTATCAACATAATTCACATTTTTTAAGACCATGTAATCACATTACATGGTCTTATTTTTTTGAGCGCTTTTTATTTTAATAATCAATTAGTTACAAGGTTATCAACCAGGTTGTTCCCAAAATATTTCCCCAGCTACTTCACAGTAATTATTACATCTGCACATAGTTGTTCACAAATAACATTTTTACAAGGCTCTTTTTTCAAAAATGAGGGCGCTGAGAATTGAATATTAATTTTCTCCCTTGGTATACCTCAGGAAAATAAAAAATATTGAATTCTCAGCGCGTGTTCAAAGCGCTGAGAATTGATTTTATAGATTGAGTTTTACTCACTGATCAGTATATTATCCCCATACGCGCTAAGTACAACTCATTATAAGTGTGCTGAGAATTCAACAGATGTGAATATCTCGGGGATACCCTTCTATATTGAGTTTCAGCTGATTCTTAAGCCATTCGTTTTTATTTTCAGAAGAAAATTTTAGTTGTATTACAAGCTTTTATACACATATGCACATTTACAGTGGATGTGGATATCCTTAAATATTCACCTGGTTATGCACAATGGCTTTACAAGAAAGTTGAATTTGAATTTTTGAGTCCGCTGTGAGTAGAATATTTAAAAAAATCCTGTGGTTACCCCGTGTTTTAATTTTTTATGCGATTCTCACAGCATAGGTAATAGCGTGAGAATTATTGTCCCATTGGTATCTGGTCAGTTTCATTTTATTCGCGCGATTCTCAGCGCCTTCGGAAGGCCGTGAGAATTCAATATTTGGAATCGTCTTTTATCTGATTAATGAAGGTATTTTTTATGCAATTCTCGAGGGACAATGAGCGCGCTGAGATTTACATATTTTTCCCTTTTATGAATTCAAAGTTGTTGAGAGAAAATGAAGTCATTCTCAGCCGGTAGCTTGTGCGCTGAGAATTGAATATTTAATGAATCGTCTGCATAATGTCCGGGATAGCATTCTGATAGCATAAAGGAAGGTGCTGAGGATTCAATTTTTTCTTTTTTTCCGTGGTTATGCCGGGATTTTAGAAAATTTCGCGTTGTGGGAAGCTTTGTAGTCTGCCTAGAATAGCATAGAATTTTTTGATCCTGTCAGATATAAGGGTGGTGATTTCTGAGCGCCTTTAAATTTAATTTCCTCTTTTCTTCTACTTAATCCACAAAATTGTGAATAACCTGGTACGAAGTGCTTTTTATAAATTTTTTCGGATTCTTTAAAGTAGAAATGTGAATAAGGTGAGTATCAGTAAGGATTTCAAAATTTTTTTTTGATTTTTTCTTTGTTAGATGTGAATAAACCTTTGTCTATAGTGATTTTCAAAAATTTTTTTAATTTTTTATAGTGGATATGTGAATAAAGTGAGTACCAGCAATGATTTTAGAAATTTTTTTGATTTTTTTCTCCAATAGATGTGAATAAACCTTTGTCTACGGTGATTTTCAAAATTTTTTTTTGAATTTTTATAGTGGATATGTGAATAAAGTGAGTACCAGCAATGATTTTAGAAATTTTTTTGATTTTTTTCTCCAATAGATGTGAATAAACCTATGTTTACAGCGGTTTTCAAAAAATTTTTTTGATTTTTTCTGATGGATATGTGAATAAAGTGAATGGGAGTAAGGATTTTAGAAATTTTTTCTGATGTTTTCTCCAATAGATGTGAATAAACCCTTGTCTACAGCGGTTTTCAAAAAATTTTTTTGATTTTTTATGCTGGATATGTGAATAAAGTGAGTACCAGCAATGATTTTAGAAATTTTTTTTGATGTTTTCTCCAATAGGTGTGAATAAACCCTTGTCTGCAGCGGTTTTCAAATTTTTTTTTATGATAGATATGTGAATAAAGTGAGTACCAGCAATGATTTTAGAAATTTTTTTTGATTTTTTCTCCGATAGATGTGAATAAACCCTTGTCTACAGTGATTTTCAAAAATTTTTTTTGATTTTTTATAATGTATTTGTGAATAAAGCGGGTGTCAGCGAGGATTTGGGAAAACTTTTTACAATTCTTCCTGGTTAGATGTGAATAAATCCTTACCCATATTGATTTTCAAAAAATTTTTTTTGAATTTTTACGATGTAGATGTGAATAAAGCGGGTGTCAGCGAGGATTTGGGAAAACTTTTTGCAAATCTTCTTGGTTAGATGTGAATAAACCTTTGTCTACACTGATTTTCAAAATTTTTTTTTGATTTTTTCATGCTGGATATGTGAATAAGAGGGGAGCTAGTAATTGATTTGAATATTTTTCTCATTATTTCTCCGCTTAGATGTGAATAAATCCTTGTCTACACTGATTTTCAAAAATTTTTTTTGAATTTATTTGCTTCGGATGTGTATAAAATGAGCATTAACCTGTGATGGCAATGAATCTTTCTGATTTCCCTGGTATGCTTCTGGTTCCTCACTGCATTATTTGTGATTTTTAACCCTTGGAACGGCTTTATGGGCCATATATAGGAATATTATTGCCTGGCGAAGTCTGAGGGGCTATTTACGGCGTTATTTACCTTAAATAAAGGATCCTGAAGGAACAAGAGGGATGTTGGTAAATGGAGTTCTCTTTAGCAAGAAATAATGGTACTAAGTAGTTGCTTTCACTATCCTGCCGGTGCGCTTGGTATATTGGTATGTGTGATTAGTGTGGAAGAGAAAAGGAGGAATTATGGGGATATAGACTCCGGGAACATGAAAAAAGTAAATGAAAATTCGGGGTATAAAAAAGGTAGAGGATTAAATTTCCTCTACCCAAATATGATCAGCTTCTGTTTTTCGGAGCGACAAGTTATAACCTGCTACCATGATAGAAATTGGATCTCCGAGCGGTGCGATTTTTTCGATCTTCACTGTTTCGCCAGGTACGCAACCCATTTCCATCAGTTTGATATGAAGATCATCTTTTTCAAACTCTATTATCACTGCACTTTTACCTGTAGCAAGTGAGGACAATTTAATAATGCCATTTTTCATTATCTAAGAATTGGTCCGTTTAAACTTTATTTCGGCATCGGGGAACATTATATGAATGATACAGCAAAGTTACCTCCGATGTAGCAATATGCAAAAAGAAACATTAGCTGCTATCATTTTTCACTTTACTTTTACATCAATTTTAAGATAAATCAATGGCAATACACTTTAATGATCATGAGGTAAAGTCGGGATTAAAGAATAAGACCCGTCTGAAGAAGTATCTGGCTGACTTGTTTAAAAAGGAAGGGCAAGGGCTTAGTGGATTGAACTATATTTTTTGCACTGATGATTATCTGCTCGATATAAATAAGCAGTTCCTGAATCACGATACTTATACCGATATCGTCACTTTTGAAATGTCAGAAGATCCTGCCATTACAGAAGGTGAGATTTATATCAGTTTTGACAGGGTGAAAGAAAATGCGGCTAAGTTTGATGTTTCTGTTGAGCAGGAATTGCATAGAGTTATTTTTCATGGCGCCTTGCATCTCTGTGGTTATAAAGACAAGTCTAAAAAAGACAAGGAACTGATGACAGAGAAAGAGGATGAAAATATCAAGCTCTACTTTAAGAAGGATTAATTCATAAACTTCTCCAGAAGTTGGAATGTTCCACGTGAAACATTGTATAGAAATGTTCCACGTGGAACATTTTTCTTTGCACGAAGAATAACGAAGCATCCTAATTTCCCTTCCCGATATTCACCCTAATGCTGACCAGGTTACCCAGATTTTATTATTCTTGCTAACTCATCCTTTTCCATTATTTTAAAATATCTTTCTGGAAATTTATCCTATTACCTTAAACCTTATTCGATGGGTTCTTACCTATTTTCCTATGCTGTAAATTATGAGCGACTAAAATCTGCATGTGGCTCCAAAGAAGAAACCCTAATACTGGAGATTCAAAAAAGCCCTCGCTTTGAGCGATACAGTAGAAAGGAATTGCCGGTACTAAATATGCAGCAGGCATTGAAACAAATTATTGATGGATATCAACCTAAAGATTGGGAAGCTGCCGCTTCATTTTGGTATGCATTTATTGCAATGGCCGATTACTTTGGGGAGCGTTTGCAATTCAATCATGAAATTAAGCTCCATTATGAAACAGACTTAATTGACAGGTATCTGAAGGAAGACTTCCAAGTTGAGTTTAATAGTTTGCGAACATTATTAAATGGGAAGCTTTCAAATGATCTTCCTCCAGGTTCCCAGGATGGTATTTATAATGGGGTATTGAAAGAAGATGAATTACTTAATCTCCGGAATAAGCTGGAACATATCTCGATAACAGACGAACGACTAAAGGAACTGGAAGACGAGGATTTTGAAAAAGAGATGGCTTATGATTGCATCCGGCAATTGCAGAAGCATGTAAATTATTGCCTGGCTAATAATTTATCACTGGTTGTGTTTGCTCATTAAATTCACCCTAAAACACCTTTTGAAATGTTCCACGTGGAACATTTCACTTTCTCCCAACAATCTCCTTACTTCTATGTAATTTTGCACTTTCAATTTTAATATGTTTCCATCATACGATATAATAGTTGTAGGTGCAGGGCATGCGGGATGTGAGGCTGCTGCCGCTGCTGCTAATATGGGCTCGAAGGTTTTGCTTGTTACAATGAACATGCAAACGATCGCCCAGATGAGCTGTAACCCGGCCATGGGAGGAATCGCCAAGGGCCAGATTGTTCGTGAAATTGATGCGCTGGGTGGTTACTCAGGTATTATCACGGACCAATCCATGATACAGTTTCGCATGCTGAACCGTTCCAAGGGACCTGCTATGTGGAGTCCGAGAACGCAGAATGACCGCATGTTGTTTGCTGCCAAATGGAGAGAAGCTTTAGAAAAAACGCCGAACGTAGATTTTTACCAGGACATGGTAAAAGGTCTGCTTGTTAAAGACGGAAGATGTCATGGTGTTATTACCGGTCTGGGTCATGAGATCCAGGCAAAAGCGGTAGTACTTACCAACGGTACTTTCCTGAACGGGGTAATCCATATCGGAGAAAAACAATTCGGCGGAGGCCGTGTAGCTGAAAAAGCTGCCACCGGTATCACCGAACAACTGGTTTCTCTCGGATTCGAAAGCGATCGCCTGAAAACAGGAACGCCTCCACGTATCGACGGCCGTAGTCTCGATTACTCTAAAATGGAAGAACAGAAAGGGGACGATGAAATCGTTGGTTTCTCTTACCTGAATGTTCCTAAAATAAAACCTGAACAACAGAGAAGTTGCTGGATCACTTATACCAGTGAAGCGGTACATGAAATGCTTCGTACCGGGTTCGACAGGTCTCCGATGTTCCAGGGTCGTATCCAGGGAACAGGACCTCGTTATTGCCCAAGTATCGAAGATAAAATCAACCGCTTCGCCGAGAGAGAAAGGCACCAGCTTTTTGTTGAACCGGAAGGTTGGGATACAGTAGAAATCTATGTAAATGGATTCTCTACTTCGCTGCCGGAAGATGTACAAATGAAAGCACTGAAAATGGTTCCGGGATTTGAAAACGTTCGTATGTTCCGTCCGGGATATGCGATCGAGTACGATTATTTCCCACCTACCCAACTGCAGTTTTCTCTGGAAACAAAACATCTGCAAAACCTCTTTTTCGCCGGCCAGATTAATGGAACCACCGGATATGAAGAGGCCGCTTGCCAGGGCTTAATGGCGGGTATCAATGCCCACCTGAAAGCAACTGAACAGGATCCATTTGTGCTGAAAAGAAGTGAAGCCTATATCGGTGTACTCATCGATGACCTGATCAATAAAGGCACAGAGGAACCATACAGGATGTTTACCTCCAGGGCAGAATTCAGAACCCTGCTTCGTCAGGATAATGCTGACCTCCGTCTTACTGAGAGAAGCTACAAAATGGGACTTGCATCAGAAGAAAGAATGCAGCGTGTACAGCAGAAAAAAGAAGGCGTGGAAAAAGTGAAAACAATCCTCCGCGACCTGTCTATCGAACCTGCTGAAATCAGTGATCTGCTTCATGCTAAATCTTCTGCTCCATTAACACAGAAACAAAAAGCACATCAGATTCTGCTGCGCCCAGGTCTGGATATTATTTCTATGAAGAACGAAGTACCTAAAATTGCAAAGGCACTCGAAAACTTCGATACAGAAATTTTAGAGGAAGCAGAAATCCAGGTGAAGTACGATGTGTACATAGAAAAAGAAAATGAACTCGTACAGAAGATGAGCCAACTCGAAGATCTCATTATCCCGGATTCATTCGACTATGGAAAATTGGTTTCACTGTCTGCCGAAGCAAAACAGAAATTCAATAAAATCCGTCCACGCACTTTAGGACAAGCCAGCCGAATCAGTGGCGTTAATCCAAGTGATGTACAAATTCTTATGGTGTACATGGGTAGATAAAATCTCAACATAAAAATTGTTAAGAGGCCAGGTAAATTTTACCTGGCCTTTTTATTACACACAAATGCAGTTTTGTTAAAAAAAACGCCAAAATTGCTAAAAAGTGGCCTTCAGAAATAGGGTAAAATTGAAAGATCGATTATTGGCTGAGTACTTGTGTTCAAAATAGGGGTGAGGTGCTAAAAAGGGCTAAAAATGGCTGTTTTTGAATAGGGATTGCTTTAAGACAGGGGAAGGAGACCTTTAAAAGGACTTTGTCCAAAAATCAGTGGAAAAATCAATTCGCCTGCCATTTCCGAAAATTTTGATTCAGGTTCAGAGGCAAATTTTACTGCCGGGGTCTTTATCTAAAAAGTCGGACTAAAAATTCTTCCGAATAATATTTACAGATAATCCTGTTGAAATTATCCCCCCGAAAAAAAATGCGTTTCTCTGAAAAAATAAGTGAGCAGGTATTTCACGTTAATGCATAAACGAAATAAGGCAGCTGTCTTTCTACCCAATAAATTCAATTTCTCCTACCAATACCATCCGTGTCAATCATCTCCCGAAAATCTAAAATAATTACTGCAACAGATTCATGGCGAGCATATCTCCCATAAAGCAATCCCTATAATTACCACCTATAAAAATCCACTGATCGTGGCAAAAACCGGACAGTTCCACCTTTGTTTCTATATCCTCCTTTTATAACGGTTATTTAATGGCAGATAACGCTTATAATCCGCCACCACAGCGGTATGTGAACAATCCTCCAACTGCATTGTTATTTTTTCAGCCAGACTTCCCTATGTGGCACAATATTCTTTCTGATCTTATAAAACTTAATTGTATGGCACCTAAAAAAACTAATCCTCCGAAACAAAGCGACGATAAACAAAAAGGAAAAAAGAAGAAGGAAGAATTTCCTGGTTATCCCGAATATCCTGCAAGTGAAGATATTATGAATACGGATAACAGAGATAATGAAGTAGATCTTGATATGGATGAGGTTACCCGTTCTTTCCGGCACAACAGTGAATTACCGAATAAGCCAGGAAAAAGTCCTTCCAAAAGTGATGAACAGGACGAAACCTGGAGACAGGATAAAGTAGGCGATGACCTGGATGTTCCCGGCTCAGATCTGGATGATGAGGAAGAAGAAATCGGCGCCGAAGATGAAGAAAATAATATCTATAGTATTGGCGGCGACAGGCACGAAGACCTTGAAGAAACCAACGATGATATTGTGGAAGATGATGAAGATTTTGAAGAAGAAAAATACTGATTACAACAATGGCGTTAATAATCTGCAAGCACTGTCCATGAAGCGTTTCAGGGGATTTCTCTTATTCCAGCGCGTTTCCTGGACAGGCGCTGCGTATAACAGGTCCTCATCAAAAATTCTGTTTAGTTTTTTCGCTGTTTCTTCATCATACATCATCGCTCCAATTTCACAATTCAGGTAGAAGCTTCTGTTATCAAGATTGACAGAGCTTATCCAGGATAAGTTATCATCTATTACCATTGTTTTTGCGTGTATAAATCCACGAGTATAGAAGTATACTTTTACACCTGCCTGTAGTAAAGGTTTCAGATAAGATAGTGCTGCATGCTGCACGATAAATGAATCTCCGCGATAAGGCAATAATAACTCCACATCTTTACCGGCAAGCGCGGCAACCTGTAAGGCAGATAATATCTGATCCGTAGGAATGAAATAGGGATTGGTAATGCGTATCCTGCGCTGGGCAACGTTTATAGCCATCACCATCGTATTCATTGCCATCGGCCATTCAGAATCAGGCGCACTCGCCACGATATCCGTAAAACAAGTACCAACACAGGCAGAGCGCTGAAAATATGGATATGCAAAAGGAAAAACTTTCTTACTGCAATAACGATAGCTCATCAAAAATTGGAGCTGTAAAATATTCACTGCATCACCAACAATTTTCAGATGTGTATCGCGCCAGAATAATTCATGTTTGCCGTTGTTGAGATAACGATCATCCATGTTAATTCCACCAACGAATCCAACCGTCCCATCTACAACAATTATCTTTCTGTGATTTCTGTAATTGGCATTTACGTAAAAGTTGATGCGAACAGGCGCGAAGGCGTAAACTTCAGCACCATGTTGTTTTAGCAGCTGAGGTATCTTCCCGATATGGTTGCTGCCCATGTCATCATAAATGAATCTTACCTGTATACCTTGCTGTAATTTTTCCAGCAGAATACTGAGTAATTCTTTACCAATATCATCATCTGTAATGATGTAATATTCGAAGTGTATATGATGTTTTGCATTACGCAATGCGTTGAATACTTCCGGGAATTTTTCTTCACCATTCACCAGGATTTTCACCTCGTTATTTTTAGTGAGAATAGATTGATGGGTATTCAGCAGCATAGCAGATATTTCCTGCTTCTTTCCCTGCAGTTGACGGAGTTCCAGCTGCATCTGTTCCAGTTCTGCACGTTGCATCTGCATATAACTCTCAAACAACACTTCATCCTTGGTACCTTTTAATGTAAACCTTCTTTTCTTCCTGTAATCTCTACCCAGATAGTAGTAAATGATCAATCCGAGTACAGGAACGAAAACCAGCAGCATGATATAAGCAATAGCTTTCACCGGATTCCGGTTTTCCATTAGAATAGTAAAGACCACACCAATCAATGTCAGCGTGACAAGAATAGTGCTGCCCATTTTCATATATGGGTGCCAGTCGATACTATAGATAAATGAATAAAGCTGTTGCAAGGATGTTTCTGTTTAATTAATAACGCAGGGAACGAAAAATGGTTATGAAGGTACGAAACCTATATTAACGTAAAATGAAAAGGTCCCTCTCTACACTGTAGAGAGAGACCTTTTCACGATATATTTTCACGGATTATTCTGCTGTAATTTCCAGTATGTTACTGGTCAGTGCAACGGCGCGTGGCACCAGGTTCAAACCGACATTCATCAGGTAATCACCGCTGTATGTCTGATTAAATTTCAGTGCTGAATTTGTACCCGGGAAGAGGTTAATTTCTTTGATGGTATATTGTTGCTTAGGGTCCAGGCCTTGCAGCTTTACATTTTCAAATAATTCCTTTCTTCTAACATTCATCTGATAATTAAACACGATCGCATGTTTTTTATCTGTACTGTTATATTGGAATACAGCGCGCTCTTCCTCATACGGCGAAATAATTCTGTACATATCTCCATACCATACTATATCACGTATACGGTTATACGTAGTTACAGCATCGTGAGAGAATTGCATTTCCTTATCTGTAAATGCATCTACCTTGATATCATAACCGAGCTTACCCATCATGGCAACATCGGTCCTGAATTTCAGTGATTGCTTGCCCCAGTTGGTAACGTGGGCCGACATAGTATTTGCAGGGAAGAAATGTGAATAACCATATTGAATGAAGATACGTTCCAGGCCATCTGTATTATCACTTGGCCAGAATTCGGTAAAGTATTTCATGGCGCCATAATCGGTCCGACCGCCGCCACCAGAGCAGAGCATGATAGGCAGGTGTGGATATTTGGCTCTTACTCTGTCCATTACTTTATAGAAAGCGCGAACATAATCGATGAAGAGATGTGATTGTTTTTCTTTCAGGTATGGGGAATAAGGATTGGTGAGCATACGGTTACAATCCCATTTGATATAGGCGATACCGGGATTTTCGGAAAGTGTTTTATCTACGATTCCGTATACGAAATCCTGTACGGCAGGATTAGTGAGATCCAGGACCAGCTGGTTTCTGTAATAGTTTTCGCTTCTGTTTGGCAGGCGGAGGATCCAGTCGGGATGTTTGGTATACAGTTCACTTTTCGGGTTCACCATTTCAGGTTCCAGCCAGATACCGAATTTTACGCCTTGTTTTTCGGCTTCTTTAACGAGGTAGCCCAGGCCTTGCGGGAGTTTGGCTTTATTAGGTTCCCAGTCGCCGAGTCCGGCATTATCAGCATTACGTGGGTATTTATTGGCAAACCATCCATCATCGAGGAGGAAGAGGTCTACACCCAGTTTGGCGGCGCCACCAAATAATTCGGTAAGGCGTTTATCGTTGAAGTCCATGCCGGTGGCTTCCCAGTTGTTGAGCAGGGTGAGTCGTGGTGTATGTCCATCGAGGATACCATATTCCACTGCCCAGTGGTGGAAATTGCGGCTAGCCTGTCCTTTACCGGTGGTGGAAAGTGTAAAAATGAGTGCCGGCGTGGTAAATACTTCATTCGGCTGAAGCATATAATCGGAGGCATAGGGATTAATACCGGCGTTTATATGAAGAGCATTCAGCTGATCTACTTCAAATGCGAACCTGAAGTTACCGGTCCATGCCAGTGTACCTGCGATTACTTCACCGCTGTTTTCTGTTGCAGGTTTATCCACAGCCAGGAGGAACATAGGGGACTCGTACATATTGGCTCTGGTACCGAGTTTACTGTCCAGTATTTTCATACCGGGCGTGAGTTGTTCTTCTACCATATTAACTTCCCGGGCCCAGTCGCCATGAAATTGGGTAAGGTAATATTTATCTGCGTTGAGGTGCAGCATGGAAGAGGAGTAGTCTGTCAGGCGTACCGGTTGTTTTTCGGAATGTTTTATTTCGCTCCATGCTTTGATGATATCTTCTTTATAATAGCTTTCGAAGTGGAGTATAACGTTTACCGGGTAAACGGGATCCTTCAGGTAGATATCCACATCGGTGACGTTATTATCTTTTTTGGTAATCTGGTGAGATTGGTATTTTAATTCCAGGGAGGGATTACCATCGTTATGGATAAGTCTGATGGCGGGTTCCAACAGGCTTTCCATGCCGGCAGTGACATAAGCTTCCTGCGACGATTTATTGAGTGTATCGCTATTTTCGGGAGCTAATTTTTTACCCAGGTAACGTTGGATGAGTCGTCCCTGGTTATTGGTGGTGAATACGAGGCTTACATTGCTGGTCGTGATTCTTATCGGCTGATTTTGTGCATAGGTGGATGCAGAAAAGAGTACCAGCAATAACGTGGTGAATTTCTTCATGGTATTATTTTTTCTAACGGCGGATTAAGTGTATAAAGTACAAATAAAGAATAAGTAATTCAGATAAGCTAGTGAAATATTATCCGGAGGTGATTCAAAAAGATGACTTTCTGCGTATATACTATATAGTGAGTGTATCTTTTTTGTTAAAAAATATTTAATCATGAGTTTGTTAACATCCAGTAAAGGATTGGCGGTTAAGAAAGGCGTAATTTCTGGTTATAACACTGATGATAGTTGGTGTTATGCTAGATAGATTTATATGGGAAAAATCCTTTAAAAACAGCGCATGGTCTGGACGAGCACTAATCGGATTCGAATACCATTGTTTTTAGCCATTTTGGCCATAACAACTGAAAAAAAACCTATTCTGGAAACAAGTTTCTCCCACACATTATGGTTAACCCGAACAGAATCTTTGTATTAATCAATCTCCCTAACTCAGGGCATTTTGATACAGTTGTAAGAATATTCGGCCGGAAAAACTTTTTCCCGCTTAAGACTCCTTTTATTGCTCCGCGTTTTGGCGCGCACAATAAATTTGCGGTGATGGGTACGAATAACTCACGATGTACTACCACAGAATATATTGCAGAGCTAAACAAGGTGTTGGCCAGTCATACACAGCTGGGTGTACATTTTGTCCTGAATCTGGCCTTGTATCTTGAAGGGCCGCATGATATCAGTGACGTTATTCAGGTTCTGAACAAACAGTCTTATAGCGTACATTATTTTGTACTGGTCCATAATTACAAGGATGACAGGAAAATTACCGGTGAAATGCAGGCGGAGCTGCAAAGAATGATAGGGAGAGGAAGTATGCATACGGTGGATATGCTGGTAAAGAATTCAAGTATCCGTATGGAGCAGCGGTCGGCCGAGGTCACGGAAATAATAGGTGATATTCTGAATAAGAGTGTATTTTATCCTTTGTAGTCCTGTACACGGATGAACAGCTGTTGTACGTAAATGAACACGTGCAACCGAGCAAACTGTTGATTAACAATTAGTTATAGCTGGGCATTTTTTTCGTGGAGGGAGGCAGGCTAACAACAGATAAAATGTGGAAGAACTATTTTATAGTGGCCTGGCGGAATTTATCCAGGCATCGGTTTTTTACGCTCATTAATATCCTGGGTCTTTGCACGGGATTAACCTTTCTGTTCCTGATTGGCGCGTATATATGGGGGGAGTATACGGTAAACAACAACTTTCCGGAGAGCAACAGAATTGTTCAGCTGCAAAGCAAGTGGAAAAATCCTGATGCCGGCGTGGAGCTGGCCACTGTAGGAAATCTTGCAAAAATATTGCAGGATAACTACCCCTCATTGGTAGAAAAGGTTTATTGTCATGATGGCATTAATACCGTTATAACGGTAAAGGATAAACATTTCCGCATAGGATTGCAGCTGGGAGATTCCACTTTTCTGGATGTTTTTAAGCAGCCATTACTGGCAGGAGATCCACGTACGGCCATGGTGGCCCCTAATGCCGTATTGATAACGGCGAATAAAGCAAAACAGTTCTTCGGAACAACCGACGTACTTGGCAAAACGCTGAAGATACAGTCGTTTGATGGCAACAATAAAGACTTTGAGATAACCGGTGTATTGCAGGACCTGCCATTTAATACAGTGACAAATTATTATAGTCCGGGAGATGAGGTATTTCTGGGCCCTGCAGCCCTAAAATATTTCGGCCGGTACGCCGGCTTCACAGCCTGGCAGAACCCTTACATTGTTTCCTATGTGCTGTTGAAGAAAGGAGTAGCTCCGGAACAGCTTAATGCAGCGATCAGCACTGTGCTTCAGCAATATGCCCCCGGAGATATATCCTCCCGGCTGAAGGTCGTGCCCATGCCATTGCAAAAGTGGTACATGAAACAACATAACGGCCTGGCACTGAAAATGGTGCTGGTATTTGGCATAGTAGCATTCTTTATTCTGTTGATGGCCCTGATAAACTTTATTAACATCACGATAGGAAATTCTGCCGGCAGACTAAAAGAAATTGGTGTAAGAAAAGCGATAGGAGGCCTACGCTCACAACTTATTATTCAGTTGTTGCTGGAATCCATCCTGGTGGCGGCAATTGCCAGTATATTTTCCCTCGTATTATTTGTCGTTTTAAAGCCTGTTTTCGGGCAGTTAACGGGCAGGGTACTACCAGGCTTCCAATCCTTTCCGATATGGTTTATAGGCGTTCCTATTGCGATATTGTTGCTAACCGGATTGCTGGCAGGCATCTACCCCGCATTTTTCTTATCTGCACAATCATCTGTAAAAGCCTTAAAAGGTGGAACACTAAAAATAAAAGACCGGTTATTATTACGCAGGGGACTGGTAACAGTTCAGTTTGCAACAGCCATGATCGTCTTTGTTGCAGCCATCACCATACAGCAGCAGGTAACGTATTTCATGAACAAAGACCTTGGCTACAACAGGAACAGGTTGATAACAGTAAAGCTACCCCGTGACTGGACCCCGGAAGGGGTTGCACATCTTAAGCTGATGAGAGATGAAATGCGTAGCCTCTCTGCCGTGAAAGATGCAACGTTTTCCTTTGAATTGCCGGACGGTGCCAATGCAGGGTCTATCATGCTGTATAAACCTTCGGCAGACTCTACTTCCGCCATTACCAACCTGACATTCACAACAGATGAACGATACCTGCAGACCTACAATATTAAAATGGCTGCCGGCAGTTTTTATCAGGGAAATGCTGCTGATGCGGATAAGATTGTTATCAATGAAGCCGCAGCCCGTGCTTTAGGATGGAGTGACCCCGAAAAAGCCATCCATCAGTATCTCCGGCAATATAATAACAGCATGCCCTTACAGATTAGTGGCGTAACAAAGGATTTTCATCCGGGATCATTGCAGGCAGCAATTTCTCCGGTCTGCTTTCTGAGTGTTTACCAGCTGAATCTCTATAATTATCTGACCATCAGATTAACCGACGGGCCGCTATCTGCATCTGTTAAAGCCTTAGAAGATAAATGGCAGCACTTATTTGCTGAGCAGCCATTTGAGTACCGCTTTATGGATGATGTGCTGGCATCGTTGTATGAAAAGGAAACACAGATGCTGCGGGCGGCAAGGTTATCAACCGTAATAGCTTTACTGATGGTTGTATTGGGTATCACCGGTATGACTGCTTTAAGTATTACTGCCCGGAAAAAGGAAATGGGTGTAAGAAAAGTACTGGGCGCATCTGCCTTTAATATATTGAGTCTGTTTATGAAAGAGTTTTCGCTGGTGATGATCATTGCCAATATGATTGCGTGGCCTTTAGGATGGTATATGCTACAGCAATGGCTGAACGGGTATGCTTACAGGATAGAACTGGGGATCACCCCTTTTGTTGCAGTGGTAATGTTTGTAGTGGTACTGGTTACAATGATAGTAGGAGGGATGACGCGGAATATTATCCGGATTAATGCAGTAGAAAGTCTTAAATCGGAGTAACAATAAAAAGCCAGCAGATTGAAGATTCAATCTGCTGGCTTTTAATAGTATAACAATAACCTTTACTGAAGGAATTGTACCAGTTTATTATTGACAAAATGAAGCGAGCGTCCTTCTTTATATACCCAGATTTCTACTGCCTGGTTTCCAACAGCCTTACCTTCCATGTAATCTAAAGGCCTACCCCATGCAGATTCACACATATCTTTCGTCATGCCTATTTTTACCTGTCCAGCCGCAATCAGTGCCCCATTTACAGGTCCATATTCTTTGATCATTTCCGCCTTGAATTTTCTCACGTCATTAGCCGTTCTGATCTCACTGGATTTTTGAGCGGCGAGTTTCGCTGCTGCCAGCTGCTTATCTTTCTCTTTCTGTGCCAGGTAACTTTCATCTGTATAAAGGTTCGCAATCGCAAGATCTCCTGACCAATAATCCTTGTTAGGGTTTGCTGCTATTTCAAGTCCGGCTTCGTCTTTCAGTATGACATACAAAGCAGCATACTTAAAATCTTTATTCATCAGGAACGTAACATCTGTACAATGCCATTTTTTGTCAATGGCATAGGTGTATTTCTCGTTATCCAGCCTATTGAAGTACAACTTTGTGTGGTTAGTGTCGCTTTGGTACATGTGAAGGTCTGTATTAAGATAAGTGGTACGTAGTTTCGCGAGGTAGCCATTTATGACAATACCATAATCTCTTTGTTTGTTGACATAAAACTTCCAGAATATTACTTCGTTCGCCGCGTCCTTTAATTCAAAATCATAATAAGAGGCCCTTTCGTTTTGCGTAAGTTTAGCATTAGTAATAGTAAAGGACTTATTTTCCAGGGAAGAATAATTGGTGTAGTACCTTACCGTTTCTTCCATCCTGTTTACAACAGAAATAGGTTTGTATAAATTAGTTGGCCCTATAATTTTATTACCAGGATCACTAGATTCCCTTTGAGATGAATTATCCAGTACCCGGATACCTTTGAATGATTGCTTGAGAAATCCCTTTACTTCCTCCTTTGCAGCGGGCGTCTTTACAGACGTCGCTTTTGTAAAAAACTCTGACATAAGGGTATCGGCAGGATAAATGGGTTCTTTGCCCCTGTTAAGCTGCAAAAATGTGATTTGCTGGCCTATAAGAGAAGCAGGATCTGTAAACACCATTTTATCTTCCGTATTATTTGTATTTGTGTGGATATAATCCACAAGGGCGGATAGATTGTAGGTGCTGTCATACTTCTTTAAAGGCATTGTGTTGCTATTGGCATCACGGTAGGTAACCTGGGAAAATGCAAAGCAGGCAGGCAGTAACAGGCCGATAGTTAATAGATACTTCATAGTGGGTGTAATAGGTAAACAGATACAAGTCTGGGATGAACCAGTTATGATCAGTAATTTATTTTAATTGTATAAAACACTTAGGGATTTCAATATAAATATATAGGTATTAACATAAATAAAAAAAGCAGCTCATTATGAACTGCTTGCTGTCTTCGGGGAAAAAAGGAGTGGGGAAATATCTACTCTGTGCAGATCGGGGAAGAAATAAGTTTGTAAGATGGAAGCATGAAGCCGTGTCCCTTATTTCCTGGCTTCCACCACTGCCAGGTTGTTGACGATCCGCCATTCATTATCCGTATCCAGCACAAGCGAATTGTAAGAGACAAAATAATTTTCTGAACTTTCCAAGCGTAGTTTCACCATGGCGATAGTGCTATTCTCTTCTATTGATTCAATTTCCATTTTTCTGGACGGGCCTCCGAAAATTCCCTCCCGTATATTTTGCCGGTATCTTTCTTTGCCGATAATACAGATGTCAAGAACTAGGGGAACCTGTATCTTTAGCAGCTGAATCCCTAAAAACAAGAACTATGATCAGGAACATGTACTGTCTGCTGGTTGTGATGGCCCTTTCTCAGCCTTGCCTATCTCAAAGCAACCCTAAACAGCTAAAGACTGTAGCACCCGCAAAGCGTGAAATGTCTTTGATCGATAGCATTTTGGCGAAGTCTGGTACTCCCGTGAAACAGAAAAAAATAGCAAGTCCCATCTCAGACCTTGACCGGTTATATGCGAAGTATAAGGATAAGGAAACTGTTACAATCTTTAGCGCCGGGGAGGAGGTCACGGCGAACATTGAAATCGTTTATAACGATGATGATAAGCCCAAAGCGATCATTCTATCCGGAGAAAGTTACAATAAGCCATTGCTAATGCGGATTAAGGATAACCTTATCGCTCAGAAAAAACAGGCAGGATACCAATACGTGGACAACTTTTCCTATTTTGAAGGTAACCTGTATCAGAAAGGAAGCATGTATGCGAAGTATTTGGTACAGGATGAATTTTCAAGCGAGCTTTTGATTAATAAGACGTACCAATTCCGCTTTGAGGTGGGGGATACCAAGCGGGCAGGAAGCGGAAAGACGGAAACCTTTACGTTCTAAAGTAAATCAAGACTACAAGGACAATGGGGGCCGCTCCTTCAGTCCATTCATAAACAATATTCGGTGGTACGAGGAGCCTGATCTGGTGCTATACCTGTAAGCTGATGTAATTAACACAAGGAAGGAGACAGGAGGAGTTCCTCCTGTCTTTTTCGTCTCCGGGAGTTGCTGACAAAGTGAGACAGCAAATGAGACAGCGGAGGCATCAAAACGACCGGGATCACATAAGACAACCATATTCACTCACCAGCTCGCCGCTGCACGGTGCGTTCTCTTTGAACATCCGTATCACCGGGAGTTACGGGCATAAAAAAAGGCCACTTTTCAGTGACCTTTTTTGTGTGGTGTGAGCCGGGATCGAACCGGCGACACAAGGATTTTCAGTCCTTTGCTCTACCAACTGAGCTACCGCACCATCTTTATTTTGTGCCCCGTCTCGTGTGATGGGATTGCAAAAGTACATAAACTTTTGAATTCACAAAATTTTTTTTCAGTTTTTTATAAAAAAACTTTTTCGTTGAGGATGGCAGACCAGAGCTCATGTCTCCAAACCAGCGACTGGCGGGCATATTCAGCCGCTTCGTCCCATTTGTTTTTATCATCACCACAGAGCTCCTGTACCATTTGCATGGCCAGTTGACTATGATGATCGCCATCTACTTCTATATGTCTTTCCAGATAATAAATGAAAGTCGTGAGCTTGCCAGGGAATTTTTTGTCCAGATCTTTTACTAAAGCATAGAACATATCCGGGATGAGGTCTTCTCTACCGAAAGTAAATACGGCTGCCATAATATGTGCCTTACCGGTGGCGATAACATCGAATGTAAATCCGAGGAAACCTTTCACCGCTTCAGGAAGATCCGCCTGCTGAATAATATTCTTTACCGCCGTTCCTTTTTGTGCTTCCTTTATGATATGTTGAATAGCTGTAGTATCTGCGCCGGCCTGCAGCATTGCCTTTTCGTAAAGCTCGAAATGGCTGCAGCGATCGCCGTTCATATCTACATCACTCTCCTCGCCGGTAACAATTTCATTGATAAGGTACCTGGTAGCAGCACTGCCTTTAGGTATCCATGGAACGTTTACACAAGTCAGCTGCTGTTGCAGTCCTTTTAATAAAGACATGAAATCCCAAACGGCATATACATGGTACTTCATAAAAGTACGTACATCATCCAGCGATTGTAATTCGGCGTATAACGGGTGTGCAACTACCTGTTCTCTGGCAGGAGCAATGGTTTCCTGTATCTTTTTGACACTCATAAAATCTTATTATGATCACATGCTAATCCGGGAAATGGTATTAGTTACCGTATACCACCAGGAATTTAATTCTCATCAGTTTCAGCTGTTCCAGTGAATAATCACTATCGATCAGCTCTTCGCGTGCAAGTGCGAGACTGGAAGTTTCGCAGCCTTTGAAATACTCCATGATCTCATCCTGAGCGTAGTCGTCCAGTTCTTCATCCAGACAATAATCCACGTTCAGTTTGGTACCACTGGCTACGATGGTTTCCATTTCATCGAGCAGTTTGGCAATGGTGAGTTCCTTGTTTTTAGCGATGGTTTCCAGCGGTATTTTTTTATCAATGTTCTGAATGATAAATACTTTCAGGCCGCTTTTATTCACAACGCTTTTCATCACGAAATCATCCGGTTTGGTGATATCATTTTCTTCCACAAATTTGGAGATGACATCCACAAACTGTTTACCATAGCGTACAGCCTTACCTTTGCTCACGCCCTGGATTTTCTCCAGTTCCTGAACGGTAGTAGGGTATTGTGTTGCCATGTCTTCCAGGGAAGTTTCCAGGAAGATGACAAACGGAGGCAGATTTCTTTCTTTAGAAACTTTTTTGCGTAGTTCTTTCAGCATTTCAAAGAGTGCCGGATCTGCAGAAGCGTGTGCCGCAGCAGCAGCTTCTTCTTCATCATCACCACTCTCATCATCAAACTGGTGGTTGAGTGCCACCATGATAGAATAAGGCTTTTTCAGGAATTTGGTTCCTTTCTCTGTTACTTTCAACAGGCCATATTCTTCAATATCTTTATCTATCAAACCTTCCAGCATCATCTGACGCAGGAGGGAATTCCAGAAGTGTGCATCAAATTCTTTTCCTTCACCGAATACTTCCAGCTGATCATGACGGTAAGTCGCGATCTGCGGGCCGGTTTTACCGGTAATGATATTGACTACGTATTCGCTGCCGAAGCGTTCTTCCAGTGCACGGATTGCTTTTAAGGCAATTACCACACGGTTTTTCACTTCGATTTTTTCTTTAGGATTACGGCAGTTATCACATTGTCCACAATCCTCGGTTTCATAATTCTCACCGAAGTAGTGGAGGATCACCTTACGGCGGCAAACAGCACTTTCGGCATATGCCACGGTTTCATTGATCAGTTGTGCACCCATTTCACGCTCAGACAGTGGTTTATCACGCATGAGGTGTTCGAGTTTCTGCACATCTTTATGAGAATAGAAACATACGCAGATACCTTCGAGTCCGTCGCGGCCGGCACGACCGGTTTCCTGGTAGTAGTTCTCCAGGCTCTTAGGGATATTATAGTGAATAACAAAGCGAACGTCCGGTTTGTCGATACCCATACCGAAGGCAATGGTAGCAACGATTACTTCCACATCTTCGTGCAGGAACATATCCTGGCGTTGTGCCCTGGTAGCAGGATCGAGTCCGGCATGGTAAGCAACCGCCTTGATATTGTTAGCCACCAGCATATCGGCCAATTCTTCGGTTGTCTTACGGTTGAGCGTATAGATGATACCACTTTTGCCTTTATGTGAATGGATAAATTTTACGATATCCTTGATGGTCTGATCTTTCTTACGCTTCTGCCTGATTTCATAATACAGGTTAGGGCGGTTAAAAGATGATATGAAGATATTAGGATCGTTCAGCGCGAGGTTTTTCACGATATCGCTCTGCACTTTCGGTGTAGCAGTAGCTGTCAGCGCGATGATCGGTAATTTATCACTGATTTGCTCAATCATTTCTTTCAGACGGCGATATTCCGGTCTGAAGTCATGACCCCACTCAGAAATACAGTGTGCTTCATCTACAGCGATGAAGGAGATCTCGAGATCTCTGAAAAATTCAAGATTTTCCTGTTTTGTCAGTGTTTCAGGAGCTACGTATAGCATCTTGGTTTTACCGGAAAGCAGGTCTGTGCGCACTTTTTTAATTTGCGCTTTTGAGAGGGTTGAATTTAAAAAGTGAGCCACATTGTCCTTACTGCTATAACCACGTACCAGGTCAACCTGGTTTTTCATTAAAGCGATAAGGGGAGAAACAATGAGTGCACAGCCAGGACTCATGAGAGCGGGGAGTTGGTAGCATAGTGACTTACCTCCACCAGTTGGCATAATTACAAAAGTATCTTTGCCTGACAGGATGCTTTTAATAATAATCTCCTGATTTCCTTTAAAGGAATCGAACCCGAAATGTTCGCGTAATGCATCCATCAAACTTTCCTTAACAACAGCCATTGCATTTCATTTTATACGGTAAACTCTAAAGAACTAACAAATAGCAAATTTAGTTTATATGTTTTTTAGGGGACACGAAGTTACTTAAAAAAGTGCGGAGTGGCAATATTAATTAAGGAAGTTCGGGGGCTGATTAAAAATGATTAAATTTGTTCCATCGTCATGAAAGGGAATCAAACCATCAATATAGGACAGGTAGCCAAACGCACAATAGCAATGGAAGCGACAGCAATCAATGATTTGCAGCAATTTATAGATGCAGATTTTGAGAAGGTTGTTGAACTGATCGCTACTGCTGAGGGAAGGCTGGTTGTTACAGGAATCGGTAAAAGTGCCATTATCGCACAAAAAATAGTTGCTACGCTCAATTCTACCGGTACGCCGGCTTTATTTATGCACGCAGCTGATGCCATTCACGGTGATCTGGGAATGATCCGTCAGGATGATATTGTGATGTGTATCTCCAAAAGTGGTACTTCTGCTGAAATAAAAGTTCTCGTTCCACTGGTGAAAAACTTTGGGAATACACTGGTAGCCATGGTTGGCAATACCAGCTCCTTCCTTGCTGCTGAAGCAGATTATATTCTGAACACCACTGTCAGCCAGGAAGCATGTCCTAACAATCTTGCCCCTACTACCAGCACCACCGCACAGTTAGCAATGGGAGATGCACTCGCCGTTTGCCTTATCGAATGGCATGGTTTTACAGCTGCTGACTTCGCTAAATTCCACCCGGGCGGCGCACTAGGTAAGAAATTATACCTAAAGGTACAAGACCTCAGTAAATTGCATGAAGCTCCTAAGGTACTGACAAGCAGTTCTTTAAGAGATGTGATCGTAGAAATCTCCTCGAAAATGTTAGGTGTGACTGCTGTACTGGATGAGAACGGTATACTGCAGGGTATTATCACAGATGGAGACCTGCGCAGAATGCTCGAGAAAAATGTTCCAACGGCAACCATTACAGCCACGGATATCATGTCTCTCCATCCCAGAACTATTCAACAGGATGAACTGGCCATTAATGCACTCGAAATGATGCGCAAAAATGATATTACACAGCTCCTGGTGATGGATGATACGAGATATGCCGGCATTATTCATTTACATGATTTAATAAGAGAAGGAATTATATAAAATGACACAACTTAATAACCATTTTTATGTGGCAATTATGGCTGGCGGTATCGGCAGCCGCTTCTGGCCGCATAGCAGAACAGATAATCCAAAACAATTCCTGGATATTCTGAATACCGGCAAAACCCTATTACAGTGGACCTATGAGCGATTTGCCCAGTTTATTCCAAAAGATAATATTTTCGTTGTTACCCATCACCAGTATACGGATAAAGTGGCCGACCAATTACCGGAACTTCCGCTGGCGAATATTGTAAGTGAACCTTCCAGGAAAAATACAGCGCCATGTGTCGCTTATATTTCTCACAAAATAAATAAACAGGACCCGAAGGCTAACATCATCTGTGCGCCGGCGGATCACCTGATCCTCGATGGTACCGCATTTACAAATGCATGTCTGAATGCACTGCTCTTTGTACAAAAACATAGCGCCCTGCTGACATTAGGCATCAAGCCTACCCGCCCCGACACCGGCTATGGCTACATTCAGTTCGAACCACAACATGTTGCAGATAACGTTTACCAGGTAAAAACATTTACCGAAAAACCTAACCTGGAACTGGCGAAAACCTTTATCCAAAGTGGCGACTTCCTCTGGAACGCCGGCATCTTTGTATGGAATGTTCAAACCATTATGACGGCACTAAAAAAATACCTGCCCGAAGTGGATGAACTGTTTGAATTGAGTACGCCTGCATTGAATACACCTGCAGAGAAAGAAGCAATAGAAAAAGTATATCCGCAATGTACCAACATATCCATCGATTATGGTATCATGGAAAAAGCGGATAACGTGTACGTTATTCCTTCCAACTTTGGTTGGAGCGACCTCGGCACATGGGCTTCCGCGTATGAAAATATCGAGAAGGATTACCTGGGAAATGCTGTTCAGGGAAAAAATGTAGTGGTAATCGATGCTACCAAATGTATGGTTAAGGCTCCTAACGAAAAACTCGTTCTCCTCCAGGGACTGGATGAAATGATCGTAATCGATACGCCCGACGTTCTCCTGATCGCTAAAAAAGATCATGAGCAGCAAATCAAGGATTACGTTTCAGAAATCAAACGAAACAAAGGCGAAAAGTTCTTATAATTCTATATACGATCTCATGTCAAAACTGCCTAATGTTGGCACTACCATTTTTTCTGTCATGTCAGCACTGGCTGCAGAAAACAAAGCCATAAATCTTTCGCAGGGTTTCCCTGACTATGATTGCAGTGATGAGTTGAAATCGATGGTGAATGAGGCCATGCAACAGGGGCATAACCAATATGCACCAATGCCGGGTCTCCTGCAGCTTCGAAGTGCAATAGCCACAAAAATAGCAGGTCTCTATCAACAGAACATAGACCCGGAATCCGAAATAACCATTACTCCTGGTGGCACCTACGCCATATTCACCGCTATTGCAACGTATATACGTCCGGGTGATGAAGTAATTGTATTTGAACCTGCTTACGACAGCTATATCCCCAATATTCTCGTAAACGGTGGTACACCGGTACTGATCTCATTATCTTTCCCGGAATATCGTATCAACTGGCAGGAAGTGCGTAACAAAATTACGCCCCGCACGAGGATGATCATGATAAATACACCACATAATCCTACAGGTAGTATTTTACAGGAAGATGATATCCGTGAGCTGGAAAAGATTGTGGCAGAATTTGATCTGCTGGTATTGTCTGATGAAGTATACGAGCATCTTGTATTTGATGGACAACAACATCACAGCATACTCAGATATCCGAATATTTTCAAAAACAGTTTTGTTACTTTTTCATTTGGAAAAGTATTCCACAATACCGGCTGGAAAATGGGTTACTGTATCGCACCCAAACACCTGACACAGGAATACAGAAAAGTACATCAGTACCTTTGCTTCTCTGTGAATACACCAATGCAGTATGGCCTGGCTAAATTCCTGGAAACACCGTCCCATTACCTGGAGCTGCCGGCTTTTTACCAGCAAAAACGTGATTATTTCCTGGAACTGATGCGGGGTACTAAATTTACACCGTTATCCACCAAAGGCAGCTATTTCCAGCTGATGCAGTACGACCGTATTTCTGATGAAGGTGATAAGGATTTTGCGATCAGACTGACGAAAGAGTTTGGCGTAGCAGCGATCCCGGTTTCCGCCTTCTATGATAAGGGTAAAGATGACCATGTGGTGCGTTTCTGCTTTGCAAAAAAGGACGAAACATTGGAGCGGGCTGCAGAACGACTGGCTAAAATATAGGCATCTGCCTGAAAACTGATTATAAATAAGAAAGCGTCTCCACACAAGTGGGGACGCTTTTCATTTACATAAAACTACAACTAAACAACAGTAATAAAGAACGGCTGTTAACAGCTACCCGGCAATCACCCCTAAATCGATTGCCAGGCGGGCGCTGTTAACGCCGTTCCGATTTAACACAGACATTCCCTTTTCTTAATAAAAGGCTCTTATATTAAACTGCCAGGGCAGTCGCATTTTCAGTGATTCCTTCCAGGATCAGCGTATGGTCCATAAAAGCAACAACACCGGTTTCTACATCATAGCTGGCGCCGATGATACCGATTTCTCCCTTCAGGATCATATCACGGAGAATAACACTCTGGTCCATAATGGCTTGTACAGAACGTTCTACGTGAATTCTGGATACCGCTTCCACAAATTCAGGGTTATGTGAATTTCTATCTTCCTTAACGGTTTTTTCCGCATACACTGCCGGGGTGATTTTTCCGAGGAGGGCCGTCAGGTTGCCGAGTTCTACGGCATCACATGCACCCTTGATCGCACCGCATTTGCTATGACCCAGTACCACAATGAATTTGGAACCAGCCACTTTACAAGCGTACTCCAGGCTACCCAATACGTTTTCGGAAATAACGTTTCCGGCTAAACGAATACTGAATATGTCTCCCAGGCCCTGATCAAAGATCAGCTCAGCAGAGGTGCGGGAATCCATACAGCTGACAATGGCCGCCATTGGCCATTGTCCGTTGGAGGTGTCATTCACCATCTGTAACAGGTTGCGGTTTATGCGTAAATTCTCGACGAAGCGGACATTGCCCGCTTTCAGTAAGTCGAGGGCTTGTTTTGGTGTAATGTTAGCTTGAGCAATTTTATCGAGTGTTTTCATTTTTTCTTCTTTTAGATGTTTAAATAATTGTCCGATAAGGAGCATGGTTTCCGTGTTTTCTCCTATCATCATTATGCCTCTTTAATTCAATTGTAATTCTTTAAGCAGATCATTGTGTGTGCCAGAGGCAATCGTGTGTACATGTCCGTTAGTCATCTTCACTTGTTGATCTGCTGATAAGTTTGGGGTGTTCTGGATATTATATACATCCTTGAAACCCGTTAGTACTACAGAGATATTTTTCTGTTGTGCTTTTATTTCCTTGAATTCGCGGATGGTCTGCAATACATCGAAATCTATATAGGCCGTTTTGGTAGCGTCTATGATAACAGTTGTATTTGCAGGCAGATGGTCCAGCGTAAGCAGGATGCTGGCTTTGTTCAGGAAAGAAACTTCCTGTGCCAGTTCCAGGCGGATGCTGTCGCCATGCTGATATTTCTCTTTGCGAAAGAAGTAAGAGCTTTTCATGTTTCCTCTGAGGATCGCGATGACACTCACAGCCATACCGATACCGATACCGATCAGCAGGTCAGTAAAAACAATAGCTACTACTGTTGCCACAAAAGGCACCCACTGGTACTTTCCATTTTTGAACATCTCTTTAAAGATGGAGATCTTACAGAGTTTATAACCGGTTACCAGCAGTACAGCCGCCAGGGTAGCCAGTGGTATCATATTCAGAAACGGTGCGATCAGTGCGGTACATACCAGCAGTAATATACCATGTGACATGGAGGCCAGCTTGGTGCGGCCACCGGCGTTGATGTTGGCGCTGGACCTTACAATTACAGAGGTAATCGGTAAGCCGCCGATCAGTCCGCTGATAATGTTACCAATACCTTGTGCTTTGAGCTCTCTGTTGGGAGAGGTGTGGCGTTTCAGCGGATCGAGCTTGTCTGTTGCCTCTACGTTGAGCAATGTTTCCACGGAGGCCACGATAGCTACCGTAATGGCTACCAGCCACACTTCCTTGTTGGCAATAGCACTGAAACGAGGTAAGGTAAACTGGCCGAGGAAATCATCGATGCTGCCGGGTACCGGCAAACTCACCAGGTGATTGGCACCCAGGGCCAGCACGGCACTACCGGAGAAAGCCTTGTTCAGGATGATTCCTGCAATAACTGCCACCAGTGGCGCCGGCACTACGCTGACTTTGGGTATTTTGCTCCAATACAGAATAATTAATACAGATATACAGGTTATAATGGTAGCCCCCAGGCTGATATGGTTAAAGGCTGCAAAGAGTGTGTGCTCTGCATCAATGAACGCATATGCGTTGTCGCTGCTTTTGTCATACCCAAAGGCATAAGGCAGCTGCTTCATGATGATGATGATACCAATGGCTGTCAACATTCCCGTAATAACGTTGGACGGGAAATAGTTGGCTACGGTGCCGGCCTTTACAAGACCGAACACCAGCTGAATGGCTCCTGCAATGACTACTGCCAGCAGAAATACGTCGAATGCGCCCAGCTTGGTAATGGCGGTTAATACCACGGCGGTGAGTCCGGCGGCAGGGCCGCTGACACTCAGCTGTGATCCGCTGAAGAATCCTATTACGATACCGCCAATAATACCGGCAATCATGCCGGCAAAGAGTGGCGCGCCGGAGGCCAGGGCAATACCTAAACACAACGGCACAGCAATGAGGAAAACTACAAGACCGGCGGATAAGTCGCCTTTTATGTTCGAAAAGATGGATGTCTGTTTGTTCATGGCAATAAGATTTTCCAGATGAAGGATCAGACTCCCGGATCGACAGCACACAACGATGCCGCAACCGTGGAAGTATTAAACCCACCAGATTAAAGAGCTACAGAAACGGACATGCACAACGTATCTGATACCGGTATTGACAATACCACAGTAATAGACACACGATGATCCGCGCGTAGCGACAAATAAAGCGTTAAATAAAAATGTAATAATTAGAGGTGCCGTACTGCTTCGCAGTCAGCGTACTATGTAATCAGGCCATGAAGATGTTTGGAGGGGGGCAGTGTATTTCCTGGGCAGGACTGTTAGGAATATCTTCGTTGGATAAAAAACGGACGGTGTTCAATTCTAAAAGCGGACTAAGTTTTAATAACTCGTCCGACCAATTGCAGAACTTTAACTCCTTTGCAATCTTAATATGATCACCTCCTTCTACCGGATGTTCTTCGACAATCTGATTATTGAACAGGATCTTTCCAACCTCTTTTATAGGAAGAAGTTGAGACACCATGAGTGCCAACAGAAATATGCCGATCGCTCTTTTCATATAATTAGCCGTCATCACAAAAATAACTGAGGAAAATGATAATTATCATGCATGCCAATTAAAAAAATGTTAAAGCGCTTTAACAATAGCTTATCCTTGTTTTTTACCGTTCATCCATAATATTCTTATTATAAATAGATTATATAAGTTGGTGTAAGTTCTTATAAATGTTGATGTTGCAACATCAATTGAGGTAATATTCAAAGCAAGTTATTTTGCTTTATATGGTATTGTGTATTGCATAGTAGTAAATTTCTTCCTACATTTGTATTGTTAGGTTGAGAATAAGGTTTCAACCAACCACCATTAAGATAACAAAAGCTCACTTGCCATGAACATTGATAACACACAATCGCAGATGAGGAAGGGGGTACTGGAATTCTGTATCCTCTCTATCATCAAGCAAGGAGAAGCTTACCCTTCAGACATCATTGAGAAGATGAAAGAGGCGAAACTGGACATCCTGGAGGGCACACTTTATCCTTTATTGACCAGATTAAAAAATGCAGAATTGCTTACCTACCGCTGGGTAGAAAGTAGTTCAGGACCACCCCGCAAATATTTTTCCATGACCGAAAAAGGAGAACTCTTCTATAAGGAACTGGAAGCAACCTGGAACGAACTGGCTAATGCGGTACATCAGCTGACTCAAAATAGTAGTAACATCTAATCACGCCTTTTACCTAAAACCCAAAATCACATAAAATGAAAAAGATTATCAACATAAATCTGTCAGGCAGGTTGATCCCAATTGAGGACAGCGCCTACGAGGTGCTTCGCCAGTACCTGGACAGCCTTAAAAGATACTTCGCAAGGGAGGAAGGTGGTGATGAAATTGTCACAGATATTGAATCCCGTATCGCTGAAGTATTTCAGGATAGACTGAAAAATGGTGCACATTGTATCACAGACGCAGACGTGGAAGCGGTGAAACTCTCCATGGGTACACCTGAGCAGTTCGACGAGGCAGCGCCTAAAGATCAGCAACAACAACAGAAATCCAATAACGATACCTTCGAACCACGCCCGCGTAAACGCTTTTACCGCGACCCGGACAATAAAGTATTAAGTGGTGTTTGTGGTGGATTAGGTGCCTATTTCAACCTGGACCCGGTGATCTTCCGTGTAGTATTTGCACTGCTTGTACTTGGCTCCTTTGGTGCTGCGGCTGTAGTGTATGTTATCCTCTGGATTGCAACACCTTATGCTGAAACCGCCGCTGAAAAGCTGGAAATGAGAGGGGAGAAGGTAGATCTGAATAATATCAAGAATACCGTACAGGAAGAAATCAATAGCTTAAAAGGCCAGTTTAAAAATGCCGGAAATGATATCCGAAATTTTTCTCAGGGCCGCGGAAAACAAATAGGTAGCGATTTTGAACGCTTCTTCCTGGGATTGGCAAGAGGTTTAGGTAAAGTAATCACTGCTATCAGCAAGAGCTTCTTTATCTTCTTTGCCATCGTATTACTGTTCGTTCTGGTGGTATTGGGCATTGTGCTCACCATGTATTCTGCGGCCATAATTCCGTTCCAGTCACTCGCATTCTCCAGCGGAAGCCAGACGGTTATGTTCTGGGCAGCCACCGGCCTCCTCATCGGTATCCCGGTACTGGCACTGGTCATCTTCCTGATCCGCGTAGCTACCGGCTCCAGACTGTCTGTACGCTATGTAACGCCTACGCTGACTTTCCTCTGGATTCTTGGTCTGGTGTTCGCCATTATTGTGGCAGGACAGTTGGGCAGAGAAACCCGCAGAAGCTCTACCACCGTTGAAAATGTGGCCATTACACAGCCCAAAGCTGGTAAGCTGTACCTGAAAGCAGGGCCAAGATTATCCATCCTGGATAATAATGATGATATCGACTTTGGTGATTGGATGGAAGATTTCAACGCGACAGATACCATGCTTATTCCTGATGTACGCCTGAGAATCAGCCAGAGCCCGGATAACGACTTCCATCTGAAACTGGTACGTTTTGCAAAAGGTCGCAACCCGGGCGATGCACAGAACAATGCAAGTGCTATCATTTACAGTATCGCACAGAAAGATTCTGTAATAGTACTGCCATTGGGCTTCGGTATCACCAAAAATACCAGGTACCGCCTGCAACGCCTCATTGTAAACGTAGAAGTTCCGAAAGGCAAACACCTGGATGTAGAAGAAAATATCTATAACAGCCTTAGTCCTGATACTTACAATTATGTAGTGGGTGATAACTTCGATTTCGACGGTTTTGGTGATTTCCGGTTCAGACATCACCGCCGCCACTACAGAATGGAGTCTACCAGCGATGGCCTTCAATTACAGGAGGATACGAGCGTTAAGTCACACGACGATACCTCCCGCGTGAAAATTGATGTTAACAACAGGAACGCAAAAGATTCTGCAGAAAGCCAATACCGTTATCACGGTTAATGCCGAAATATAAAAAGTGTTAAAATTAAATATATGTAAGACTCTGGTTTATACCAGGGTCTTTTTATTTATGTTAATACCTGCTTTTTTCCCGATTGGATCATTCCGCCTGTTTTATTATATGTAACTTTGCGGCTTCGGCAATTATCTCAAACTATAATTAACAGGACAGGTAAGGAATGCAGGCACCATTAAATATTGCGTTGGTAGGAAATCCGAATAGTGGAAAAAGCTCCCTTTTTAATGCACTTACAGGCTTAAACCAGAAGGTTAGTAACTTTCCTGGTGTAACCGTTGATAAAAAAACGGGTAGTGCTACTATTGCACCCGGACTTTCGGCCAATGTGATCGACCTGCCTGGAACCTACAGCCTGTACCCTAAAAGTGCGGACGAATACGTGACCTATGATGTGCTCATCAACGTAAATGCATCCGAAGCACCAGACCTGGTAATTATTGTAGCCGATGCCTCCAACCTGAAACGTAATCTCCTTTTCTGCTCCCAGATCATCGATCTGAAAATGCCGGTTATCATCGCACTGACGATGATGGACATCGCCCGCAAAAAGGGTGTGGAAATCGACCTGGATGGACTGGAAAGAGAACTGGGTGTGCCGGTAGTAGCCATTAACCCCAGAAAAAACAAAGGGTTGGCAGACCTCAAGAAAATCATCGAGCAGTCAGAAAAAGGAAAATATGCTGTTCCTGCCCGTGATTTTATAGATAATCTGAATCTGGCAAAAGCTGCGATAGAAGATGTGAAGAAATTTACGCTTTGCAGAAGTGATTACGCTGCCTTACACGTGGCCGTTAACAGCGATGAGCTGAGCTTCCTGAACGATGGTCAGAAATCGGCCATCAAACAGGCACTGAAGGAAAGCCAGTTCAATAAAACAAAAGTTCAGGCGGAAGAGATTATGCAAAGGTACGCCCGTATCAAGCAAATCATGAAATCTACCGTAGTAGAAGCAGACCCGCTGCAGAAACAATTACGCTCTGAAAAAATCGATGACTTATTACTCCACCGCTTCTGGGGATATGTAATCCTGCTGGTGGTGATGTTCCTGCTTTTCCAGAGCATCTTCTGGCTGGCCAGTTATCCAATGGGCTGGATAGAAGGAATGTTCAGCGGTTTAAGCGGATGGCTCGGTGGCATACTGCCGGATAATAAAGTCACAGATGTATTCATCAATGGTATACTGGCCGGGGTGAGCGGATTTGCTGTATTTGTACCGCAGATCGCCATTCTTTTCGGATTGATCACCGTATTGGAAGATACCGGCTATATGGCGCGTATCAGCTTCCTGACAGACAGATTAATGCGTCAGGTGGGACTCAACGGTAAATCAGTCATGCCACTGATCAGCGGTGTAGCCTGTGCCGTGCCGGCAATCATGGCTACACGTACCATCGAAAACAAGAAAGAAAGACTGATAACCATACTGGTAACGCCGCTGATGAGCTGCTCCGCCAGGTTACCCATTTATACCATGATGATCGCCCTGGTAGTACCGGATAAGCGCATCTTTGGATTCCTGGGCCTGCAGGGACTTGCCATGATGGCTTTATACCTGCTGGGTTTCTTTATGGCCATTCTCATTGCGGCCCTGATGAAACTGTTTGTGCGCATTAAAGAGAAGAGTTATTTCATCATGGAACTGCCTGTATACAGGGCGCCACGCTGGAAGAACGTAGGTATCACCATGCTGGAGAAATCCAAGATCTTCATTACCGATGCCGGTAAAGTAATTGTGGTGATCTCCGTTATTCTCTGGTTCCTGGCTTCCTATGGCCCGGCAAAACGAATGGACCCTGTTCACCAGAAATATGAACAATTGATGGCTGCCGCTACGCCTGATTCTCCGGCGTCAGACAGTCTGAAACATGCATTCCAGTCAGAAAAGCTTTCCAACTCTTACGCAGGGATTCTTGGCCATGCGATTGAGCCGGCCATCAAGCCGCTGGGCTTTGACTGGAAAATCGGTATTGCACTGATAACCTCCTTCGCTGCAAGAGAAGTATTCGTAGGAACAATGGCCACCCTCTACAGTGTGGGTGATAGTCCGGACGATAACCAATCCACACTCCGTGAAAAGATGGCTTCCGCAAAAAGGGCAGATGGTACGCCGATGTATACACTGGCAACAGGTATTGCGCTGATGCTGTTTTATGCTTTTGCCATGCAGTGTATGAGTACGATGGCGATTGTACGCAGAGAAACCAACTCATGGAAAATACCGATGATACAATTGGTATACATGACAACACTGGCTTACATCTGTAGCTTTATCGCCTATCAGCTGCTGAAATAATCCAACAAAATTCTAATCTCTCCCCACCCGAAATAACTTGTACATTGCAGTAAATGTTATGTACTATGAAATGGATCTTATTTGCTGTGGGTATACTGTTTTTAGTGCCTGGAAAGGCGCAGGAAAAAGTAGATTCCATCCGGCTGATGAAGGATATCAGTACGCTTTCCTCTGACGCCTACCAGGGCCGTCGTGTAGGCACTGCCGGTAGCAGGATGGCGCAGTTTTATATCATTAAGCGCTTTCAGGAAATAGGACTTTCAGGATATCATAGTACCTACGAATACCCGTTTTACTTCGACCTTGGTGGAAAGAATATCATGGGTACCAACCTGTATGGGTATATCCCTGGTACATCTGCAACAGCAGACGAAGAAGCATATGTAATCTCCGCACACTATGATCATCTGGGGATCGCAAAAGATAAAAATGGCCAGGACAGCATTTATAACGGTGCAGATGATAATGCCTCCGGTGTGGGCGGATTGCTCGCCATCGCCAAATACTTCAAAACACATCCACCAAAACATACCATGATTTTCCTGGCAGCAGATGCAGAGGAAGAGGGCTTAAAAGGTGCACAGGAATTTGTAAAACGCCCACCAGTAAAGCGTATTCTGATGGATTTTAATATGGATATGATCGCCCATAATGATAAAAATGAACTATACGTATGTGGAGTGAAAGTGCAGCCCTTTCTGAAACAGGTGGTAGATGCAGCTGCTAAGAAAGCCACTGTTAACCTGATACAGGGCCATGACGATCCTGATGGGCCTGCTGCCGATAACTGGATTAAACAAAGCGATCAGGGTGCTTTTTATGAGCAGAAAATTCCGTTTTTATATTTTGGGGTAGAAGATCATCCCGATTATCACCAGGTATCTGACGAATATGGACGGATAAATAACTCCTTCTATTACAGATCAGTAAATACAATCCTGGAGGTAATAAAACTCATAGATGTCTCGCAAAAAGACTAAAACAGAAAAGGTCTCTACTCAGTAGAGACCTTTTCTGTTTTATATCTGATAGTAATCAGTTTCTCTTAAATTTCTGGATAGTACCCTGAAACTTGTTTCCTTGTGTGTAGAACTTAGGAATCAATGCTGAGCGGGTAGATTCTACATTAGCCTGGCGGGCGAATACGCTGGCTGGAACACCCATATCCAGTAAGGCAGCTTTCAACAGCGGATCTGAAAAACTACCCCAGTCGTTGGTATAATCATCCAGTACGCTGATGTTTGGTGAGAATCCGGAGAAATAATCACCGTTGCCGGCCGAGTTTTTATTCTGCATACATACAGCAAACATATCTGTTGTACCGAAATTAATATCGATAAATCCGGTTGGTTTACCATACGTCTGGCTACCTACCAGTTTAGGGCTCATGCTGGGGATCAATACGTTATAGAGCAATTCGCTGGCTGAAACGGTATTGTGTGTTACCAGAAAAGTAAGTTTGATGCCATTGCCAAAGAAGCCGGTAGTACCTGCGAAATTGGTTTTAGCGTAGGTCGTTGCTTCTGAATGGTAGATATCTGTCCAGAAGTAATTAGGGTAATTCGGAGTGGCTTTCATGGTTTTAAACAGCCATCCGAAAGTGCCATTGGTTACACCGGTATTGAAATAGGCAGTATACATGAGGGAATTGGCCACGGTTGTTGGCGCCAGTTTATTGGCGATATATTCCGCTGTTTCTGCATATCCGCCACCGTTATATCTCAGGTCGATGATTACATTGTTAACACCAGCAGTTTTCCATGCGCCGAAAATGCTGTCCAGCTCTGGCTGTACCACGCTTAACTGAACGAAGGTATTGAATACCAGGTATCCTACATTGACTCCGCTGAGGGTATAGGAATGGGAGTAGAGCACCGGATTAAGTGAATAACTGGCAGCGGCGAGGGTAGAAGTCTGGCTGGTACCATCAGGTTTTTTGAAGATAAAGGTGGCAGATGAGGCGCTGAATGCGTTGTCTAATATGGTATAGGTGGCAGTGTTCAGGCCAAAAGTGGTGGTACCGTTAACGGAGGTAACCTGCCAGCCTCTTTTAATGCCTGCTTTATCGGCTGGGGAGCCGGGATAAACGTATACTACGCGGAGTTCTGTTGAAGTCTGATAACCTACCTGGAAGCCCATGTCGCCGGCTTGTCCTGACAGTACTTTAGAGGTGGTGCCATCGTCGATGAAGCTGTATCTGTCGAGGTTAGCGCCGTTAGCATCTTTTTTGAACCCGATGAGGGAGTCGAACATGGCTCCGGCGGAGGGGTAACTATCTGGCTTAAAGGTAGCGGAATCCGGAACGGCATCCGTCCAAAGGTAAATATCTTTAAATACGTCGAAAATGCTATCGTTGAAGGATACTATCCCGCTGGAGGGTTTATTGCCACCACTGTTGGTTGCCATATCCTTTTTACAGGCTGCAAAGCAGAGGCTTAGCAGGGCAAAGGCAGTGAGTAGCCTTAGGGTAAGATTTGGTCGCATATGTAGAGTTTAAAGCATGACGGTATTTTATAACTAACGTTACAGGTTAAACGGTAAAATACACGAAAAGTTTAATACGGCTTGAGCTGGATATTGTTGATATCGTTGCCTAATTCTTCCGGAAAATTTCCGTTGTTTTTCAGTGCCATGGCTATTTTATCATGCCATACTGCCTGTGCGGCGGCATTAAGGCCGTTATGCGTTTCGCGATCAAAGGCATATTGCAGCCTGTTCATCTCTCTAAACGCTTCGAGGTACTGAAATTGTATAACGCTGTCGTAATCGTCCCGGTTCAGTGGGGTTTGTTTTAAGCGTTGTTTAAATCTTTCTACTACCACTCTGGTGATATCGAAATGTAGTTGTTCGTGGTTCAGCACATAGGGCGTTTCATATTCGGGGCGTACCCATGATGCGCTTTTTATGAAGAACACCTGTAACTGCAGGGAAATATGAAGGGTGTCTTTATAAATCCTGCTGCTGCCTTCATAGGAAAAGCTGGTATAGGAGAGGGCCGCACTGGGGCCATCTGAAGAAGGCTTTCCTTTGAAGTCGTTCCAGGTAAGCTTACGAAAAGGCGAATAAAATACCGTGTCTAAGTCTGCTGAATCTGGTTGTTCCTGGAAGTAAAAATCCAGCTGAACGACCGGATTTTTTGAAACTGGTACAGTCGTCTTTTTTTCTCTCACAGGAAGGGAGAAAAGCAGCGCTAAGCTTAATATAGACTGTATCAGAAACATAAAAAATCCTACTCCTAAAATTAGGCTTTTTAACAATCCATTTCTACTATTAACGGGCTTTTTTCCGTAATTTACGAATCAACCAAAACAATCGCACTATGTACGGCGGCGGATATATATTTGATGAACCCAACAGGAAACAGTTGCGGGAAGAGCAAGTCCATGATGAGCCGGAAAAGCTGGCTGCATTTGAGGAACGCATCGCAAGGGGAGAGAAAATAGAACCTGGCGACTGGATGCCAGCTGAATATCGCAGGCAACTCATCCGTTTAATTGAACAACATGCTCATTCTGAGATCATTGGCGCGTTGCCGGAAGGTACCTGGATTACCCGTGCCCCCGGATTTAAACGTAAACTTGCCCTGATAGCCAAAGTACAGGATGAGATCGGTCATGGTCAGCTGTTGTACAATGCAGCCGAAACACTGGGAAAATCCAGGGAAGAGATGATCAACGACCTGCTCAGTGGCAAATCCAAATATTCCAATGTATTTAACTATCCAGCCAAAACATGGGCGGATGTTACTGTTATCGGTTTCCTGATCGATGCGGCAGCTATCGTTAACCAGGTAGCGAATGCCAAAGGCTCTTACGGCCCTTATTGCAGGGCATTGGAACGTATCTGCTACGAAGAAAGTTTCCACCTCAAACAAGGACACGACGCATTTATTGAACTCGCCACCGGCACACCTGAACAGAAAGCCATGCTGCAGGATGCGCTCAACAGATGGTGGCAGCCTATCATGCATTTCTTTGGCCCTCCGGACAAAAACAGCCAGCACAGTGAAAAACTGATGCAGTGGAAAGTGAAAATGGCCAGCAATGATGATATGCGCAACCAGTTCCTGGATGCCTATGTTCCTAAAATATGGGAACTGGGTTTAACCCTTCCTGATCCTGCCCTGCAAAAGAATGCTACAACAGGACGATGGGAATATTCAGATCCTGACTGGGATGAATTCTTCCGGGTAATAAACGGAGGAGGCCCTTGTAATGAAGAACGCCTCCAGGTACGTAAATGGGCAGAAGAACAAGGCAGATGGGTACGCAAGGCTTTAATGAACCCTGCAGAAAAACACGCACTGCCAGTCGCTTAGCTAATTCAAAACAATTCCAATATATACTACAAATCATGTCTTTAGATCCACGTGTAAACAGGCTTAAACTGGGCAATGCTACGGATATAATCAAAGTTGAAGAAGGAGAGAACTGGAATGTGTATGAGGTATTTCATCAGGAAAAAAGAGGCGCCCACCACGAACATGTAGGCTGCGTGCATGCTCCCGATCCGCAACTGGCGCTGATTTTTGCCAAGGAACAATTTGGCCGCAGAAAGAAATGCGTTAACCTGTGGGTAGTCAGAAGTGCCGACATACTCGCATTTGATACAGAAGATGAAGATATGTTCGAGAATAACCTGGAGAAGAATTACCGCGACGCCAGCGGCTTCAAGGTGATGGAGAAGATCAACAAATTCAAGCAATCCAAAGGAACCACCAACCATGCTCAATAATGCACTTACAGATCTGCTCACCAAAATGGCAGATGATGAATTAATTCAGGGACACCGAAATTCCGAATGGACGGGCCTCGGACCTATGATGGAAGAAGATATCGCGTTTTCTTCCATGGCCCAGGACAAAATTGGCCATGCCCTCGCATTATATAAAGTAATCCAGGAACAATTAGGCGGCACCGACCCCGACCAGTATGCATTTTGCAGGGCTGAAAAGGATTTTAAATGCTGCCACCTCGTAGAAATGCCTAACAGCGGATATGACCTGTCGCTTATGCGGCATTTCTTATTTGATATGGCAGAAACGGTACGATATGAAAGCTTTGCGGACAGCAGCTTTGAACCACTGCAGCACCTGGCCAGGAAGTTCAAGGGAGAACTGAAATATCATACTCTCCACGCCAACGCATGGGTGATTCAGTTGGGACAAGCCGGCGAGGAAAGCTATGATCGTATGCAAACAGCACTGAATGAAACCATTGCCCTGGCAGCAGGCATCTTTGAGCCTTCCAGGGAATTTGAGTCGCTGCTGACCGATGAAAAAGTTTATCCGGGAGAAACTGCATTATATCATCGCTGGCTGGATAGAATCTATCCTGTACTGGTAAAATCATCGCTCAACCTGCCGGATATATCATCGATACAACCGGCATTCGGTGGCAGACAGGGCGTACATACTCCTTATCTGGCCCCATTGTTAAAGGAAATGGGAGAGGTGATTCATATAGATACTAAAGCAAACTGGTAAACAATGACAACATTAGTTTCCATAGCTGCGGTGTATAAATCACTGGAAAAAGTAATGGACCCGGAAATACCAGTATTGAATGTGCTGGAACTGGGAATGATTACTGACGTACAAGTAGCAGAGGATGGCGTTCATATTGCCATGATACCCACCTTTGCTGCCTGTCCGGCAGTTAGTTATATCCAGAAGAATATCCGTGATCAGGTAAATGCTGACCTGAACATCCCCGTAACTGTTACTGTTGATAAAACAGTGACCTGGCAAAGTAACAGGATGACTGCGGAAGCCAAAGAAAAGCTACAGCAATTCGGTATTGCGCCACCCCGAAAGCTCGACTCCGAATTGACTGAAGAAATTTTTATTGAAACACCTTGTCCTCACTGCGGCAGCAAAGACACCTATTTACGGTCTCCATTCGGGTCTACATTGTGCCGGGCGATACACTACTGCAAATCCTGCGGACAGGTATTTGAGCACTTTAAACCCCTTGAATAGCCGGAGAATGCAGGAAATGCCTATTTTTACGCGCATTAATTGATATGCCGCGGCAAATTTATAGATGAATTATGAAGATAGGCTTGTATTTTGGATCGTTTAATCCTATACACACAGGGCATTTGATAATAGCCAATTACGTGGCATATAACACCGATCTCGACAAGGTTTGGCTGGTGGTTTCTCCGCAGAACCCATTAAAACCTTCGTCCACCCTGCTGAATGAGCACGACAGGTTTCATCTGGTAGAACTGGCCATTAAAGATGAACCCCGGCTCAGAGCGAGTAATATCGAATTCTCATTGCCACGGCCTTCCTTTACTGTAGATACGCTGGCATATCTGGGGGAAAAGTTTCCCACACAGGAATTCTGCATCATTATGGGCAGTGATAGTTTCCAGAACCTGCCACGCTGGAAAAACTACGAACACATCATCCGGAATTACCCGATTTATGTATATCGCCGGCCCGGCCATGAAATAAAAGATACTTACGGCGCCAAACTGGAAATATTGGACGCACCTATGCTCGATATATCGGCAACGGATATACGAAAATGGATAAAAGAAGGGAAATCAGTGAGATATATGGTGCCGGATAATGTGATCAACTACATCGCCGAAAACAATTACTACAAATAATCAAGGCGCTCCACGCTGTCTTTTGGTTTTATCTCTTGCCACCACATCTTTTTTAATCCTGGCTACCTCAGGAGCGGTTCTCTTTTTCACCAGGTATTCATTACTGTAGATCTTCAGCAGCAGGATAAACATAGATATCAGCAATGGCCCGAAAATCAGGCCTATAAATCCAAACAGGCTAACGCCGATGATCACACCAAATATGGTAATCAACGGGTGAACATCTGCAATACGCTTTGCCAGCAATAACCGGGAGATATTATCTGAAGTACCAACGATCAGGAAACCATAGATCAATACCTCCACACCCTGCAACACAGTGCCGGTTGCCAGGAAGTATACACCCAGCGGCACATACACTGCAGCGGCGCCAATTACCGGCAACATGGCGGCAAAACACGTCACTATAAACCAGAACATCGCCTGCGGAACCCCAAAGATGAGGTAACCTACCAATGACACCAGTCCCTGGATAAACGCAATCAGCGGAATACCCACTGCGTTGGCAATGACCAGTTTGTTGAATTCTGTACCCAGCAGTACCACATTTTCATCTTTCAGCGGAATATATTCATACAGCGTTTCCTCCATTTGCCGGCCATATACCAGCATGAAATAGAGAATGAAATACATGATAGCGATGGAGGTCAGTGTATTGAAAGTGGCGCCCAGAAAGCCCGGAAGAAAGGCCGTAATGTTTTCCTGTAGCTTCTGGATACGTGCATCCGTCAGGATGTTAAAGCCCAGCTCTTCGGAGAGCCGGTCGTTCAGGCCTTTAACGGAAGATATCAGATCGGCAGAATGAGCCACTGCATAGGAAGCCTTGGCTGTCAGCAGGTTAATCAGCATTCCTACCGGCAGCAATATGATCAGAAAAGTGAGCAGCATGAGTAAAGCCGCTGCCAGACTGCTATTCCACTTTTTAAGCTCCACCAGCTTAAACTGCCATTTCCTGCACAGTACATAAAAGGTAACTGCCCCCAGGAAGCCCGGGAAATAAGTATATAATTTTGTAAACAGCAGAATTGCCAGAAATGTGATTAAAAGTAAAAATCCAATCTGCTTTAACCGGTCGTTATCGATATAGCTCATAACTTAATTTCTTAAAAAATATGCTACTTTCAAAAGCGGGGCCACAACGTTAGATTGTTGTAAACACTAAACAAAAACCATAACTACTTGTTCTTAATGCTCTTGGTAACCCAGGTTTTTTTCAACACCTATTCAAAAATGGAATAATGTTTGTGCACCAGGAGGTACCGAGCAAAAATTATTATTATTTCATCTTTAAAAAAACTTTATTATGAGTAATAGTTCAAAAGCAGTGGTTTCATTTATCGTAGGTGCCGCCGTAGGTGTTGCAGTTGGTTATTTCCTGAACTCCGACAAGAAAGACGAACTGGTTGACAGAATGAAATTTCAGGCTGATAAGCTGAAAGATAAATGGAGAAAGAAAAAAGATCATTTCGAAGACGCACTCGAAAATGAACTGGCTTAATCCTCTTTGATCAAAAAGTTTTGCATGGAAGAAAATTTCAGCGACTATTTTAAGCAAACAGGAAAAGTAGCTAAAGATTACCTCGAAACGAGGCTGGATATCTTAAAACTCCAGGCAGCGGGAAAGCTATCAAAAGCATTGGGATTGTTTTTCTCAGTTTTGATGGCTTTCCTGTTGTTCTTTTTTGTTATTGTTTTCCTCGGAATGCTGGTCGCATTTTGGATCGGAGAAAAAACAGGCAGCTTCACCATAGGTTTTACCTGTGCTTCAGGGTTATTTATCCTGTTGTTCGTAGCTATTATCCTGTTCCGTAAACAGCTGATTGAAAGGCCTTTATCTAAGTTATTGATCACCGTACTGATCGATGAGCTGGAAGACCGTGAAGAAGAGGAAGTACCGATGGGAAAAAGAGCAGAGAAAAAAGCGGCAGATGAAGCGCAAAGTATTTATCCGGATTATGTTCCGGATGATGAAGCCAATGAACATCTCTAAAGACTAAACTTTATGCCGAAGAAAAAGAAAATCAATGGCTTTGATGCGCTGGAACAGGAACTGGACCGGCTCAAAAAACGGTCGGTACGACTGGAGGACCAGTTGCTGGACAGGGTTGACTATTTCAAGGATAATTATAAAAAGATGGCTTTGAATGCTGTAATCCCCGGAAGTGGCAATCACAAAGGTGCGATCAGTATGGCCGGCAAGTTTGCCAGGCTCGCCTGGGAAAGCGGTAAGTTTAAAAACTTTGCTACCGGTGCGTTGATGACAGCTTTGGAATTCTTTGGTGTACAGCTGGGTATCAAACTCTTTAATAAAGTGGCGGATGCCCGTAAGAAAAAGAAAGAAAGCAAACGACAGGCAGAGGAGCCTGATTTTTGAACAGCATTCTTTTGAATTCCCTTTTCCGGAATAATCTTCTACAGATAGTTGTGGCGTTCAGCCATCACCGTTAATAGTTATCCCCACTATCTCAACGATATTTTTACAGACAATTTCATCTACCTAAAATATTTACCATCAATGATATAAATATTTTAGGTAGATGAAATATTATCCCCAAACCTTTGTGCCTTCGCTACAATTGGCGCAGATATCAATGTTTTTGCGTGTTTCCAGGATTTCACTACGGAAACGGATATACTCTTTATTATGCCATAAGGCCTTGAAAGATTCTTTTTTCAGGTTGCCGAGGCGGTGTTGTGCATCTTTATCGAAGCAGCAGGGCACTACCAGCCCGTCCCAGGTAACAACCGGAGAGTGCCAGAGTCGCCAGCAGTGGTTACTCAGCTTATTCTTGATCGCGTAGGTACCGTCTTCATTGCGATGGTAACGGGAGTATTTGTCGATCGTAGGAATCAGGCGGTTGCCTTCTTCATAATCGTATACCTGCGCCGTTTTGAAACGAACCTGGTCAACCCCGATTTCCTTTGCCAGCCGTTTAATGTCCTCTATCTGGTGTTCGTTAGGTTTCACAACCAGGAACTGGAAGAAGACAAAAGGCTTGGTAGAGTTGAGTTCTTTCTTCCACTTTACAATGTTTTTGGCGCCCTGGATAACTTTATCCAGCTGGCCACCTACACGGTACTGCGTATATACGTCCTGGGTAGTACCATCTATGGAGATGATTAATCTGTCGAGGCCACTTTCCACGGTTTTCTTGGCATTAGCCTCTGTGAGGTAATGGGCGTTGGTGGAGGTGGCGGTGTAGATACCCTTGTCGGAGGCGTATTTTACCATGTCCAGGAAGCCTGGGTTGAGGTAAGGTTCTCCCTGAAAGTAGAATATCAGGTAGAGCAGTTCTTTATGAATTTCGTCGATCGTCTGTTTGAAGAAATCCTGCTGGAGCATACCCGTAGGACGGGTAAAGGCTCTGAGTCCGCTGGGACATTCCGGGCAGCGGAGGTTACAGGAAGTGGTTGGTTCAAAAGATATGGAAATGGGGTATCCCCATTGAACGGGTTTACCAGTCCATTTGCTGACGAAATAGCTTCCGAGTACTTTACCGGCGTTGAATGCACGGCGGAAAGTGAACTTGCGGAAGAGGTTCAGGGTATCATTCAGGTTAAAATCGGGCATATAAATTCACTTGACCTTTTGTAAAAGTAGTTTCTTTACAGAAATTATAGACTATAATTGCTATAAAATTAGGTCTGTCGGCATACCTTTTTCTTGATACCCAAGCACCTGCAACTAACTGAAACTAAAAGTGAAAAGCATCTGGATTAGATTATTACTCGTTATACTTGTCATTGGAGGATGGTATTGGTGGAAAACCCGTGAAGAGAACATTCGGTTTGTACGGTATGATGAATTCGGCATTTATGTACCTGTGAACTATAAGATTCATGGGATTGACGTGTCCAAATTTCAGAAAGATATTAACTGGACGGCCGTAAAGCAGATGAAGGTAGATGATATCCGGATTTCCTTTGCATTTATAAAAGCAACCGAGGGTATTACCCGTCAGGATGCATCATTTGAGCAGAATTGGGAGCGTGCGAAGCGGGCAGGGTTGATCAGGGGGGCCTATCATTTTTTTTATGCCACCAGGGATCCTAAGAAGCAGGCTATAAATTTCCAGAACGTGGTACAGTTGGAATCGGGGGATATGCCTCCGGTATTGGATATAGAAACATCCAATAACCAGCCGGCCGCGGTTATCCGCGGCACAGCTAAGGTATGGCTGGAGGAGATGGAAAAAGCGTATAAAGTGAAGCCGATCATCTATACCAACATACATTTCTATGAAACGTACCTGGGAGATGAGTTTGATAAATATCCCCTGTGGATAGCGCACTATTACCAGAAGGAGAAGCCGTCCTCTTCCAGGAGCTGGCTTTTCTGGCAGCATAGTGATATCGGCAGAGTGAATGGCATCAGAACCACCGTAGATTTTAACGTATTCAGGGGCGACAGCGCAGCATTGGCTAAACTGTTGATACCATAATAAACAGCATACAATGGACGAAGAAAAACAGGAAGAAAAGCAGGAGCCGGCGCCGGAAAAACCACAACCACCGCAATCCGAGGCGCCTCAGCAGCCGGGGTTTGATGTTGGCCTGTTCATGTATTTCACCAAAATTATACGGACTGTATTCGTGGGTCTCTTTATGTTGACCGCCGATATATTCCTGGGTTTGTACCTGGGTTTCGCGGAGCCGGAAGCGTCCACTCCCGGCCGTATGATCTTCTTTTATACCTGGCTGACCATTACGATGGCAGCGTATATCTATTACATCTGGAAGATGTGGCGAAAAAAGGAAAACACGCTCTGATAACCTTATTGCGGGTTGTTGCGGTGTCCCAGTTCCATGGTCCACATTTTATCATATCTGCCCACACCCAGTTCGGTGTAACTTGCCGTCATCATATTTTTACAGTGATTAGGGCTATTGAGCCATCCTAAAACAACTGCCTGTTCGTCCATGGTTCCGGTAGCGATATTTTCGCCATAGAAGTTCCAGTGGTAGCCGGCAGCATCGAGGCGTGCGCCAGGGGTGCTTCCGGTAGGGGCGGTGTGGTCAAAATATTTGTTAACAGACATGTCTTTACTGTGGAGGTAAGCTGCTTCTTCCAGCAGGCCGTTCCAGGTGAGCGGGCCAACAGGAGGCATCTGTACATCGCCGCATTTGCAGCCATGGCTTCGGAGGCCATTTACAAGTGTTAACAGCGCGTTGCGGTCAACGTGATTTTCAGGTACTGCAGTGGTGTCTACAGCAACAGGGGTAGTAGGGGTTGGGGCGATGGGTTGAACATCGTTTTGTTTGGTGCAACTGCTGAATAAAACAACTGCAACAAAAGCAGTGAGAATAAATTTCCCGGACATAACCAGTTTATCAGTTAATAAGAAATGTGAATAGATACCGGGTTCTAAACAGGAGGTCAGTTAAAATTAAAAAACTGCTTTTCGGAGGATCAGGATTAAAACTATAAGAGGTCGATCAGAGGTTATGGGGTAAAATTGGTCAGGATTTTTCCTGATGAGGGCCCAAAGATAGGACGTAGTTATTGATTTTTTATCTCAGGTTTTGCAAATCTAATGTTAATGATAACTGTCATGTTATAGCAGGGAGATTCCGGGTAGATTCAAGGTCGTCAGCACCAGCCCAAAACGCATGTTAAATTTTTAGCAAAAGATAAACAGAAATTGAAGCCAACCGCATTTCTGATTATAGTAACTTTGCAACACCAATAAAACGAACTTATTTCAATTATATTTTAAAAATCAACAGCTTATGCCCGGATTTGAACTATTTGGACCCGAGGAAAGGAAAGAAGTAAATGATGTACTTGAAACCGGTATCTTCATGAGATACGGCTTTGATGGTCCTCGTAAAGGCATTTGGAAAGCAAAGGAACTGGAAGCGGAAATGTGTAAGAAGCTGAATGTTCAGTATGCACAGCTGGCCTCCAGCGGAACTGCGGCATTGACTACCGCAATGGCTGCATTAGGTTTAGGTGCAGGCGATGAAATTATCATGCCTACCTTCACTTTTGTTGCCAGCTTCGAATCTGTTTTCTCCGTAGGTGCTACACCGGTACTGGTTGATGTGGATGATACCCTCACCCTGGACCCTAAAGCAGTTGAAGCAGCGATCACCCCACGCACCAAAGCGGTAATGCCGGTACATATGTGCGGTGCTATGGCCGATATGGATGCACTGGTAGCGATCTGCAAAAAACATAACCTCATCCTGCTGGAAGATGCCTGTCAGTCTTTCGGTGCTTCCTACAAAGGCCAGGCCCTGGGAACCATCGGTGATGCGGGTACTTTCTCTTTCGACTTCGTAAAAACAATTACCTGCGCTGAAGGCGGTGGTATTGTTACCAACAATAAAGATATCTACACTAAATGTGATGGCTATACAGACCATGGTCACGATCATATCGGCAACGACCGCGGCCTGGAGCAGCATCCGTTTATTGGCTATAACTATCGTATTTCTGAGCTGCACGCAGCTGTAGGTCTGGCACAGATCCGTAAACTCGATACATTCCTGGAAATCCAGCGCAGCACGAAGAAAATCTTCAAAGATGCGTTGTCAACTGTTCCTGGTGTTACTTTCCGTCGTTTACCAGATCCTGCCGGCGATAGCGCAACGTTCCTGTCATTCTTCCTGCCGGAGGCTGACCAGGCACGTAAAGCCGCTGCTGCCATGAAAGCTGCAGGCCTGGCCGCATTTTACTACTATGATAACAACTGGCACTATATCCGCCAGTGGGATCATTTCAAACAGGGCCAGGTACTGACTCCGTTTGCTCCAGGACTGAAACAGGCCATGGAGATCTACAAAACAAAAGAATTCCCTGCTTCTGATGCAATCATCGGCAGGAACATTTCTACACCTATCAATCTCGCCTGGTCAGCAGCTGAAATCCAGGAGAGAGCGGAGAAACTGGTGAATGCTGTAAAAAGCGCATTATAAAGCTTGTTAAAGGCGTAACCGGATAGTCGTGTCGGCTGTCCGGATGCGCCTTTATACTTTAAATATATTCGCATGAAGAAAATAGCGTTAATACCTGCCCGTTATGGCGCTACCCGTTTTCCGGGCAAGATGATGGCCAAACTGGGCGATAAATCCGTCATACTTCGTACTTACGAATCAACTGTGAACACAGGCGTATTTGATGAAGTAATGGTGGTAACCGACAGTGATGTTATTTTTGAAGAGATAGTAAGCAACGGCGGTAAAGCCGTTATGAGCAGAAAAGAGCATGAATGTGGTACCGACCGTATCGCAGAGGCCATGGAGCTGCTGGACTATGAAATCGTAGTGAATGTACAGGGCGATGAACCTTTTACCCAGAAAGAACCATTGGAGAAACTGCTCAAAGTATTTGAAGGGGAAGAAGGTAAACAGGTACAGGTAGCTTCATTAATGCAGGTACTTACCGATGAAAAATCCATCGCAGACCCTAACTATGTGAAAGTTGCGGTAGATAAAAAATTCAATGCCCTCTTCTTTTCCCGCTCCATTATCCCTTATCCACGCGCTAAAGACGTACAATCCATTTACTACGAACATATCGGTATCTATGCTTTCCGTAAAGATACCCTGATGAAATTCACCAAACTGGAACCAACACCGCTGGAACTGGCAGAGAAAATCGAATGCCTGCGCTACCTGGAAAATGGTATCCCGATGAAAATGGTAGTAACAGAATATATGGGTGTGGAAATTGATACCCCGGAAGATCTGGAAAAAGCAGCAAAATTATTATAACATACTAACTAATACGCATATATGAAGTTCAGGAATTTCAAGATGGTGGACTATGTAGTATACGGCAACGGATGCTTCGATCAGTTGGACGAAATACTGGCCCCAAATCGTAAAGGTGATGCGCCCATGATCTTTTTCGTGGACATGTATTTCCAGGATAAGAAAGAATTTTTATCCCGCGTTCCATTACGTGGAAAGGATAAAATTGTGGTGATCGATGTAACTGACGAACCTAAAACCAAGTACGTAGATGCTATCCGTGATGAGCTGAAAGCTGAATTCGGTGAAGTGTCCGGTATCATTGGTATTGGCGGTGGTTCCGTAATGGACATGGCCAAAGCAGTGGCACTGATGATGACCAACCCGGGATCTTCAGCCGACTACCAGGGCTGGGACCTCGTGAAAGTTGCCGGTGTGTATAAAGTGGGTATCCCTACCATCTCCGGTACAGGTGCTGAAGTAAGCCGTACTTGCGTATTAACCGGTCCTACCCGTAAACTGGGTATGAACTCCGACTTCACGCCGTTTGATCAGATCGTACTGGATCCTTCCCTGACTAAAACCGTTGAGCCTAACCAGCGCTTCTATACTGCCATGGATTGCTTTATCCACTGTGTAGAATCACTCACAGGTACTTATCTGAATGCATTCTCTCAATCATATGGTGAAAAGGCACAGGAACTCTGCGAGGAAATCTTCCTGGACAAAGACCAGTGGGATGATGATGCAGACGAAAAACTGATGATGGCTTCCTATGCCGGTGGTATGAGCATCGCTTATTCACAGGTAGGTGTGGCACACGCCGTGAGCTATGGTCTGGCTTACCTGTTGGGCACCAAACATGGTATCGGTAACTGTATCGTGTTTGATAAACTGGAAGAGTTCTATCCTGATGGCGTGGAGAAATTCAAGAAGATGGTGAAAAAACACAACATCGATATTCCGCAAGGTATCACCAAAGGCCTCACCGACGAGCAGTTTGACATTATGATCAACGTATCGCTGGGAATGGCACCGCTGTGGGAAAACGCACTGGGTAAAGACTGGAAAGAAATCATGACCAGAGAGCGTCTGCGTAAATTATACGAAAGGCTCTAATCGTTTGATATTATACCATATAAAGGCATTCGGCATGTTTGTGCTGAATGCCTTTATAGTTTAACTTCAGTAAAAAAAGTTATGGATAATATCGAGCGGCTTGCGCAGGAACTGGCGCAGGTATTTTACCGGATAGAAGAGCGCCGTAACCACTGGCATACCATCACGAGAGATCTGATATTAACCACGCTGAAAGGCGTTGCCGAACGATTCCCTATTTTCGACTGGACCGTCGATATCAATGAAGCCTGGCAGAACATGGAATCTGCTTTTATCAGCTTTAATTTCAGTCCCAGCGGCATCATAGAGAAAAACCCTACCGCCATCGTTCAGAAGATGAAGAAAGGTGGTCTGCTGTCATTTTCTCAGTCCAGAAATGGCCAGATTGTTACCTGGGTAGCCTATCCTTTTATTGACGGTATTACCGCCGATGGCCCTAAAAACAGTACGCTTGATACGGTAGAGCCGGAAGAAATCAATGAAGAATATGTTCACCGGTTTATAGAGAAATTTCTGGAAGAGATGATCGGCTGGGAGAATGATGCCAGAGAAGAAATCGGCTTTGTGAAGAAGCACCACCGTTAAGGATTTCCAGGAAGATATAGTGAATAATCGGGCTCCGCCGGATTGATTTTTAATTGATTAGCTATCATTACGCAGGTAGAATGCGTAGCGGAAGCTGAATTTTGTAACAGGAGGACGATTGTCATGACAGTATACCTGATAATTGCGGGAATCATCATTCTCGTACTTACATACCTACTATTTGCTGCCATAGCAAAACAACGTAGCCTGGAAAGCCAGGGCCGCCAGCTCCAGGAACGTGCTATACAGCTGGAAGCCCGCCAGGGCTATGCCGATCAGTCGCTGCAGGAAAAGCAGCAACAGGTCCGGGATGCCAGAGAGCAACTGGAAAGACTCAACGAAGAATACGCATTGCTTCAAAACGATCAGGGCCGCCTGATCGAGAAAAATAAATTCCTTAGCCAGCAACTGACAGAAGAGCGTCAGCGAATGCTGCAACAGCAGGAAGAGGTAAGGCTCCAATTTGAAAATACCGCTAACCATCTGCTGCAAAGGATCTCCGGTAACTTCATGGAACAAAACCAGCTCAAACTGGATGACCTGCTGAAACCACTTTCCGAAAAAATCGACAATTTCAGAAGTAGTGTTCAGCAATCGCTGGTGGCCGAAACCACCCAGCGTACCGAATTGAAAGCAGAACTACAGCGGCTGTTGTCGCTCAATCAGCTGCTGTCAAAAGAAGCCAATAACCTCACCAATGCGCTCAAGGCCGACACCAAAAAACAAGGCAACTGGGGCGAAGTAATCCTGGAGAAAGTACTGGAAGCCTCCGGACTGGAACGCGGTATTCATTACCAGACACAGGATGCCCGCTATGACGACGCCGGCCAGCTACGTAAACCGGATCTGGTATTACATCTTCCGGAAGACAGAAAAGTGGTGATCGATTCTAAGGTTTCGCTGAAAGCCTATGAGCAATATTGCAGTGCAGAAGATGATGTTGTGCGCCAGCAGGCGCTGAAAGCGCACCTCAGCTCTGTAAAAAATCACGTCAACGAACTCAGTGCCAAAGCCTATCAGAACCTGTATAACAACACCACTGATTTTGTTATGCTGTTCATTCCGATAGAACCCGCTTATGCCCTGGCTATCATGCAGCCAGATGAAGACCTGTACGACTTTGCCTTCCGCAAACGCATTATACTGGTAAGCGTTCCTTCTCTGCTGGCAACGCTGAAAGTGATTGAAAACATGTGGAAACTGGAAAAGCAGAACCGCAATGCACAGGAAATTGTCAGGCAGGGCGGCGCCCTTTATGATAAGTTCGTTGGCTTTGTCAATGATCTTCAATTAGTTGGGTCACATCTTAATAAAAGCCAGCTGGCCTATGAAGAAGCATTGAAAAAACTGAATTCCGGCAAAGGTAACCTGGTAAGGAGTGCGGAGAAGATGAAGAAGCTGGGAGTAAATACCAATAAGAGTTTGCCGACAGATATTTATATCCAGGAAGCAGAAGAAAAAGATGACGAATAAAATAGAGAGATCCTGAAAGCTTTAGTGCCACCACTGGTGGCACTAAAGCTTTCAACCCCGATCAACTGCCGGAGGCGGTTGATCGGGGTTGAAAGTATAAATACACGATAATCATCTACAAGAAAAAAACTACGTGCGCGCATACTGAAGCTTCGCTTCCTCAAAATTCCGTGGAATCTTAAAGAACACCAGGTATAGTGTAGCCATCAGCGTTATAACCGCCAATACAAAGAAGGTAAGCGGGAAGCGGCTCGCATGGTTATGATAGATCAGCGCAGAACCCCAGGCGCCCAATCCGATACCCGCTTCCATCGCAATATACATGCTCGCGAGGGCCCGTCCTTTAAACTGCGGGTTACTCAGATCTACTGTCCAGGCGGTAACGGCAGGAGAGTTAAGACCTGTTGCTGCGCCATATACGACCGCAGCGGCAAACAGTATCCATGGGGAAGTTGCCACCGCAATCATGGCCATAGATGCGGCCATAATAATGGCGGATATTTTCAACACAGGAATACGGCCATATTTATCGGAAACCTTTCCTGCTACAAGTCGGATACCCATAGAGGCGCCGGTGTAAAAAGTAAAGAAAAGTCCTTTGTTATCCACACCGAGGTAGGTGCTGTAATCCGGAATGACCGTGAGCACTGCGCCATAGCTGAAGAAAGTCAGGAAAGTGACGATCACCGGCGCTATTACCAGTGGTTCGAATATTTCACCACGATGGATACGCAGGAGGGATAAACGGAACGGCTGTTTGTCGGGCAGTGTTTCTTTCATGGCACCGATAAGGATGACAACAGAAAGCAATGCAAAAGCGGCAGACAGATGGAACATTACATTAATACCCCACTGGTGCGCTACCCAGCCGCCAATGGCTGGCCCGATAGCCATACCGATGATAGAGGCCAGTCCGATCATCCCCATGGCCTCACCGCGGCGATTGGAAGGGACGATATCTGAAACATATGCAGATGTGCCTGTAGGCTTAAAACCTGTGGAAAAACCATGGAAGAAGCGTAGCAACAGGAAAGCCGCCACAGAGCTGACCATCGGGTACATCATACTACAAACCACACATATCAGCGATCCGAATATCATCACCGGCACACGGCCGATGGTATCCGTCAGTTTGCCGCTGAATGGCCTTGATAGTCCCGCCATCAGTGTAAAAACGCTGATGATATAGCCTTTATAATCTTCCCCGCCTAATTGGGTAAGATACGCCGGGAGCTCGGGTATCATCATGTTGAAACTGGCTGAGAATAGGGCATTACTCAAACACAGTAATATGAATTGCAGATTGTAGATCCTGCCTGTCGACTGTTCCATGCCGCAAAATTACCAACAATGGTACAATTTTGGTAAAGTATTAAGACCTCGTGATCAGGCGAACAAAAGCGGATCGCTGCTGTTAATATTAACCGGCTGTTAAATCATGATAATACTCATGTGCGCCTATCCCCGGAATCAGTAAATTTATAATAACCAAAAAATTCAAGGATATGAAAGTAAACACTGGCATTTTACCTGAACACGCCAAAGAGGTTGCTTTAGAATTGAATAAAGCATTAGCTGACGAGTTGGTGTTATATGCTAAAACCCGCAACTGTCACTGGAACATTGAAGGACCAAGCTTCAGGGATCTGCACCTGTTTTTCGAAGAACAGTATGAAACACTGGAGGAATTCGGTGACGAAGTAGCAGAAAGAATCCGTGCGCTGGGTCACTATGCGTTGGGCAGGTACAGAGATGTACTGGACCTGACACACCTCCTGGAATCAGAGTATACCAATGATGCTAAAACCCAGATCAAGGAATTGCTGGATGATCACGAAACGATTATTCGCAACCTCCGTCGTCTGATCGATGAATTTGATCAGAAATACAACGATAAAGGCACCAGCGATTTCGTAACGGGACTCATGGAAAAACATGAGAAGCTGGCCTGGATGCTTCGTTCTTACCTGAAATAAGCAATTAAGCCTATAACAGAAACGTGTCAGTTGCAGCCCAAGTGCTTGTGACTGACACGTTTCGCTTTAATAGAAAATGATATGGATAATACCAAAGACCTTCGTCTGGCAGTATTGATAGATGCAGACAATATCCCTTACCATAATGTAAAAGGGATGCTGGAAGAAGTAGCCAAATATGGCAACCCTACGTTTAAACGTATTTATGGCGATTGGACAAAGCCCACCGTTTCAGGGTGGAAAACCGTGCTGCTGGACTATGCCATTACCCCCATTCAGCAATACAGTTATACCTCCGGCAAAAATGCCACGGATTCGGCCATGATCATCGATGCGATGGACATCCTGTATACCGGCAGGGTAGATGGTTTCTGCCTGGTTTCCAGCGACAGCGATTTTACCAGGCTGGCGACCCGCCTTCGGGAAGCCGGGATGTATGTAATCGGGATGGGAGAGAAGAAAACCCCCAGCGCATTCCGGTCTGCCTGCGATAAATTCATCTACCTGGAAATTCTTCAGATAGCAGAAAAGAAAACAGAAACAGGTAAATCAAAATCTCCCAAAGAAAAAAATAAAGGGATCAGCAAGGCGGATAAAGAATTGATTACGCTCTTAACCGCCAGCATCAACGATATCGCTGATGAAGACGGCTGGGCCTATCTTGGGGAGCTTGGTAATTTGCTCCTTAAAAAACAACCTGATTTCGACTCACGTAACTATGGATATAATAAGCTGATTCACCTGATCAGAAGCTTCCCCGATTTTGAAATAGACCTGAGGGAGGGTGGAAAAAGATCCGGAAAACTGGTTTATGTGCGCAGTATATCTTAATGTCAGGAAGATAAAAAAGTAGGATATAATTGTATGAAGCAGATAAAAGTTGTTAAGGGAGATATTACCAAAGTTGCCGTGGACGCTATTGTGAACGCTGCCAATTCCTCATTGATGGGCGGTGGTGGCGTAGATGGCGCCATTCATCGTGCGGGTGGCCCTGAAATACTGGAAGACTGCCGACAGATTGTAGCGAGGCAGGGAGGTTGTAAAACCGGTGATGCTGTTATCACGCGGGCAGGCAGGCTTCCCGCCAGGCATGTGATTCATACCGTGGGGCCGGTATGGCAAAGCGGAGAGAAAAATGAGCCGGCACTGCTGGCCAGTTGCTACCGTAAATCGCTGGAACTGGCCGCAGGCAATGAATTGAAAAGTATTGCCTTTCCGAATATCAGCACGGGAATTTATCATTTCCCTAAAGACCAGGCCGCAAGAATAGCCATGGAAACTGTTGTAGCATTTTTAGAAAAGGGTTCAAGTATTAATGAGGTCATATTTGTTTGTTTTGATGAGGAGAATTTGTTCTTTACAGAGAAGTATTACCACCAGTTTGTAGGCCCGGAATGACCATTCTGTAATGATTATCAGCCGTTTGACATAATGTAGTACTGATATTAAATCCCTTTATTATTTTTATGCCAACAAATCACAAAAACCACCATTAATTACCATGAAGAAAAACATCCTAACCGGGATGCTTCCTGTTGCTGTGTGCATGGCATTCACCACTGTACACGCAATAGCAGGCCCTGGCCCTGTCCAACCAACGCTCACCACCATTCAAGGGACCACCGACAACGAAAAAGCCACAAAATTAAGTCTGTATGCCGTAGTTGAAGGTCAGACAAAAGAAGTTGCGTCCACTGAAGTAAATGCAGATCATGCATTTGCGTTTGCACTGCAAAAACCAGCCGAAGGTTTCTATTACATCTCTGCCTACCCTAAAGATCTGGGTACGCGTATTTACCTGAAATCAGGTGATCAGCTGAACCTGGCAATTGAAGGACATTCTTTCAAACAGAAAACGGGTTCTGCAGAGAACAAATCATTGCAACAATGGAATGAAGTTGCGGCTCCTATAATGAGTCCTGCTTACACTATCGACAGTGTGACCTTCCATTCTTATTTCCCTAAACTGGAAGCGACCCAGCCTAAAATTGCGGCTTTCAAAAAGTCATTCACCAGCACTAACAAATCGTTTAGCGCATTGATGAAAGTGACGATGGATGCTGATATTGAGTATGCAGCTATGCGTTTGTTGCTGACACCACGCTCTGATCATCCAAAGAAAGAACAGTATCCTGCGTTCTACAATACTATTGTTCAGGATAAAAAATTCTGTGATGCAAACTACATCCGCCTGGGTAATATCAATGACTACATGCAGATTTACAACACTTTCCAGTTTATCATTGGCGACAGAACAGCTGCAAGGCCTGCACAGGCTGAGTTACTGGCTAAAAAGGTCAATGGTATCTGCAACGATCGTCTGAAAGCTTTAGCCTTGCTGAACAGTATGGGAGCATATAAATCACTGGATGAGCTGACTACCGCCATGGCGCCTTACCAGCAGTATTTCAGCACTCCGCTGGAAAAGCAACGTTACAACGACTACGAAAAAAGCATCCGTAAATTCAATGCCGGTGAAGCGGGTTATAACTTCATAGGTGAAGATGTAAACGGTAACAAAGTAGCTTTCAATGACCTGAAAGGCAAAGTGGTAGTAGTAGACGTTTGGGCTACCTGGTGTGGTCCTTGTAAAGCGGAACTGCCTCACCTGAAGCACCTGGAAGAAGAAATGGAAGGTAAAAATGTAACTTTCGTTGGTGCTTCCGTGGATGAAGCGAAAGACAAGGAAAAATGGAAAACTTTCGTTCACGACCAGGAAATGAAAGGTACACAGATTTTCATGTCTGGCTGGAGTGAGGTTACCAAATTCTATGATATCAAGGGTATTCCTCGTTTCATGGTGTTCGACCAGCAGGGTAAAATCGTTACCATTGATGCACCTCGTCCATCAACACCAGAGCTGAAAGCACTGATCGAAAAGCTCTTAGCCAAAGGCTAATATTCTAATATATCGGGCGGTAGTCTACCGCCCGAAGTGCAAATCCAACACAGGTATAGGTTTTATAAACTATTATCTGTGTTGGATTTTTTATTTAGCATCTTTATGTAATAAAAAAAGACCGCCGGCAAGGCAGTCTTTTTTTATATAATGCGATGTGAAAAAACGGAGGGGTATGGATTATGCTTTAGCGTATTTCACCCAAGCATACAAAAACATCAGACCAAAAACTACAATGGCTACTGGTGCAAGAAAGTGACCAATGCTATCACCCACTTTGTAAAAGTTAGTGGTATGTACTACTGTTAAAAGATTCATCATCATGGTATAATGAGTTTATTATTTCCGCCTGCAAATTAGAAAAATAACGGCAAATTCCCAATCCCAATTACTGTTACCAATTTAATAATTGTTGAATATAGGCGTCCAGTCTGGATTTGGCGAGGAAATTTTTTTCCAGTTCTTGTGCAAACGGCACTGGCGTATCGAGGCTGGCACATCGGAGAACGGGGGCATCGAGTTGGGGAAAGCAATGTTCTGCGATCCAGGCAGCGATTTCGGCCCCGAAGCCACCGGTGAGGGTATCTTCATGTAATATCAGCACGCGGCCGGTGGCCGCTACTGCCTGCTGGATGGCCGTATAATCCAGTGGCACCAGGCTTCTCAGGTCCAGGATGCCAATACTGATGTGCTGATGGCTGGCGGCATATTCCATGGCCCAGTGTACGCCGGCGCCATAGGTAATAATGCTAATATCTTCGCCGGCCTGTACCAGACGGGCTTTGCCAATTTCGGTGGTATAGTATTCGTCGGGAACAAGGCCGCTGATACTGCGGTACAGGGCCTTATGTTCGAAGAACAGGACCGGATTCGGATCGGCAATGGCAGCGTTGAGCAAACCTTTGGCGTCTTCCGGAGTGGCCGGGTATACGATTTTTAGTCCGGGTACATGGGTAAACCAGGCTTCATTGCTCTGGGAGTGGAAGGGTCCGGCTCCGACACCCGCACCTGTAGGCATTCTGATGACAACATCTGCGTTTTGTCCCCAGCGGTAGTATATTTTAGCCAGGTTATTAACAATCTGGTTGAAACCGCAGGAAACAAAATCAGCGAACTGCATTTCTATCATGCTTTTGAAGCCGGAAATGGAGAGTCCGAGGCCGGCGCCGATGATGGCGCTTTCACAAAGCGGGGTATTACGAACACGGGATGCCCCGAAATGGTCGAGGAAGCCTTCCGTGATCTTGAAGGCGCCGCCATACCCCGCGATATCCTGCCCCATTAATACAAGGCCGGGAAATTCCTCCATCGACTGCCACAGGCCCTCTTTGATAGCATCAATAAATCGTTTTTCGCTGCTGGTACCTATGGGATAATGGGGTGCAGGGGATTCTGCATAAACATCTCCCAACTCATAATTGGTATCTACGATAAAATGCTGTGTTTGAAGGCCATGGTGCACTGATTCTTCAATCTGGTGTTTCAGCAGGTCTTTAATTGCCTGAGATTTCTCTCCTGTCAGTATTCCTTTCTGAATCAGGAAGGTTTCAAATTGAAGAATAGGGTCTTTGGCAGCCCATTGTTCAAATAATTCCGGGGGAACATACTTTACGCCGCTGGCTTCTTCATGGCCGCGCATACGGAAGGTGAGCGCTTCCACCAGTACGGGTTTCTGTTGCTGGATGGCATATTGCCGGGCTGTTCTGATGGTTTGGTATACCTCCAGGAGGTTGTTGCCATCTACCTGAACACCTTCCATGCCGTAACCGGCGGCCTTTTCCACGAGGGATTCGGTGCGGTATTGCTCTGAAACCGGGGTACTGAGGGCGTAACCGTTATTTTCTACCAGGAAGATAACGGGGAGATCCCAGACAGCGGCCACATTGAGGGCTTCATGAAACTCGCCTTCGCTGGTGCCGCCTTCGCCGGTAAAGGCCAGGGTTACCTTTTGTTCATTTTTTAATTTATGTGCCAGGGAGATACCGTCTGCTATGGACAGCTGGGGGCCCAGGTGGGAAATCATCCCGCAGATATGGTGTTCGCTGCTACCGAAGTGAAAGGAGCGTTCGCGGCCCTGGCTGTAACCGGATTGCTGTCCCTGCCACTGCAGCAGCAGTTTTTCCAGCGGCATACCACGGGAAGTAAATACGCCCAGGTTGCGATGGAGCGGGAGTATCCATTCATCGGGATGCAGCGCCAGTGTGGCACCCACAGCAATAGCTTCCTGGCCTATGCCGGAAAACCATTTGCTTATCTTACCCTGTCTTAATAACAACAGCATTTTTTCTTCTATCAGTCGCGGATATACGATTGATTGATAGAATAGCAAAAGCTGTTCATCGGAGAGATTTGACCTGTCGAAGTGCATGCAAGCATAATTTTAGCTGGACCACAGGTTAGGGAGGCGCGAATTAATTGCCGCCTGCAATATTGATCATGATACTGTTGATGATCGTCATAATGATACTGAAGAGAAGCGCCCACCAGAAGCCATCTACTTTGAAGCCAGGCACAAGTTTGGCGGCCAGCAGAATAATGAGTGCATTAATTACGAAGAGGAACAGCCCCAGCGTAACAATAGTAACGGGGAAAGTGAGAATGACCAGTATCGGTTTAACGAGTGCGTTGAGTACCGCGAGTACCAGCGCCAGTAAGAGGGCATGAAGGAAGCTGTCTACTCTCACTGCAGGTTTTAACAGGTAGGCCGTAAGCATAGCGGCGAGGGCATTGACGAGGATGCGCATTAAGAATCCCATAGTTCAATAATTTAAGGGTTGCTGGTTATACAGACCGGAACAGGGAATTTCCCTGCGCCGGTCTCCATTACTTAAATTACAGAAAATTGTCGGCATCTCTATAAGCTTTTATTAAAGCCAGCTCGCCATCGGCTCCTTTGCCGGAAATTCCGTGCTCCATACCCAGGACGCCCTTGTATCCTTTCTGGTGCAGGTGTTTGAAAATATTTTTATAATTGATTTCTCCTGTGCCTGGTTCTTTACGGCCAGGGTTATCACCTATCTGGATATACGCAATCTCGTCCCAGCACATATCCATTACAGGAATAAGGTTGCCCACGTTGCGCTGCATGTGGTAGATGTCGTACAGAATCTTACAGGAAGGGCTTTTTACAGCTTTACACACCTCAAAACTTTGTTCGGCAGTGCGTAGGAACAGGTCAGGGTTGTCGCTCAACGGCTCCAGTACCATCACTAATCCATGAGGTTCAAAGATTTCGGCGCCGCGACGCAGTGCCTCTACCACGTTCGCAGTTTGTATACCCATGGGGAGGGTACGTTCAAAATAGCCGGGAACAACAGTGGCCCATTTGGCATTCACGCGTTTGGCCACTTCCACGCTCTGTTTACAGGTTTTCAGAAAAGCATCTGTGAATTCCTGTTTGCCGGTGGTGAGGGAGGTTTTCCAGTTATTACCGGTATCTACCACGAATACACCCATGGTCATACCTTTCTGGGCAAGCAGACTACCGATTTTTTCCTGGGTGGCAGTATCGCGGCCCAGCATGCCATTATCTTCAATGGAACGGAAGCCCTGATCATATGCATATCTGATCTGATCCAGGAAATCGGCGCCACCATTGTTTTTAAACATACCATCGTGTGGTGCGTAGTTCAGGTTAAATGGCTGTCCGGCCTTTTTAGGTTCGTTGGCAGCTGCGCTGGCCGACTGGGAGATACCTCCCAGTGCAAGGGCGGAAAGCCCTGCAAGCGTTCCCTGTTGCAGGAAATTTCGTCTTTTCATAACGGTTAGATTAAAAGTAAAAAGGACACCCTTAAATTTAAACGCTTTTGAAAGTAAATACTAGTGTTCCGAAAAAAAATCAATGAAAAGGCCTTTTTTTCGTTCATCACAAATTTTTTAATTCCCGGGGTTCGTTTTTTATCTTACCAGAAATACACACCCAAACGATAAAGATGAAACCATTTTATGTGACCTGCCTGATGGGCGCATTGCTCTGTCAGACAGCTGTAGCTCAGTCGAACAGTGATTTTTCCGCGTATGAACAACAGATACCGGGTACGGATATACGTTTTAAGATGGTGCCTATCCACGGAGGTACATTTACGTTAGGTAGTCCGGCGGGAGAAAAGGGCCATAAAGCTGATGAAGGGCCGGCCAAAAAAGTGCAGATAGCTGATTTTTTTATGGGCGCCACAGAAGTGACCTATGATGAATACAACGAATACGCTGATCAGGACAAGCCCGGATTACCGGATGGTATGACGCGTCCTAGTCCACCATATATTGATCTGACGCTGGGGATGGGAAAATCTGGTGGATATCCTGCCAATAGTATGAGCCAGTATGGCGCTTTGATGTATTGCCGTTTCCTGTATTATAAAACAGGTGTTTTTTTCAGGCTGCCCACAGCAGCCGAATGGGAATATGCCTGCCGGGCCGGGTCAGATAAAGCTTATCCCTTTGGAGATGATGCTTCTCAGCTGAATAAATATGCCTGGTACAAACAAAACAGTGAAGGCAAATACCATAAAGTAGCCCAGCTGCAGCCCAATGTATGGGGACTCTATGACATGATGGGCAATGTGGCCGAATGGACCATGGACCAATACGATGAAAACGCTATTGCCAATGTAACAGCAGAAGATCCCTGGACACAGCCTACTGCAAAAGTGCCGCGTTTACTGAAAGGAGGTAACTACGATGATGATGCGGCAGCGCTGCGTTCCGCAGCCAGGCTGAAATCTGACCCGGTATGGAACCGCCGCGACCCGCAGATTCCTAAAAGCAAATGGTGGAATGCCGATGCGCCTTTTGTAGGATTTCGTATAGTCCGTCCCGTTAAGCAGCCTACCAAAGAAGAGGCTGAGAAATTCTTTGAAGAAATGATCGACAAATATATTGGAGCCCGCTAGTACTTCACAACCACAAAAAACAACGTTATTATGGACACTGAAAAAAGTCAGGAATTCCACGTTCAGGGTCGCCGCGATTTCGTAAAACAAACCTCGTTAATTGCCGGTGGTCTTATGGCTGCGCCTATTCTATCTAAGGCAGCCTCTTTTTCCGGAAGCGGAGAAGTTATTAAAATAGCCCTGATTGGCTGCGGTGGCCGCGGAACCGGCGCTGCAACACAGGCGTTGAGCACAAAGGAAAATGTGCAGCTGGTAGCCATGGCAGATGCCTTCCCAGACAGGCTCTCCGACAGCTACAACAACATTAAGGAAGCCCTCGGCGATAAAGCCAGCAGGGTAGCTGTACCAGAAAGCAACAAATTTACTGGTTTCGATGCCTACAAACAGGCCATCGCATTGGCAGATGTAGTAATACTCGCCACCCCTCCGGGTTTCAGACCTATCCATTTTGAAGAAGCCGTAAAACAAGGCAAACACATCTTCATGGAAAAACCCGTGGCAACAGATCCTGCCGGTATCAAACGCGTACTCGATGCAGCCGCTGTTGCTAAAACAAAGAAACTCAACGTAGTAGTAGGCTTACAACGCCGCTACCAAAACTCTTACAGAGAGCTGTACAAACGCTTCCTCGACGGCATGATCGGAAACATCGTATCCATGCAGGTTTGGTGGAACCAGGGCGACCTCTGGGTGAAACCTCGTAAACCAGGATATACCGAAATGGAATACCAGATGCGTAACTGGTACTATTTCAACTGGCTTTGCGGTGATCATATCGTAGAACAACATATCCACAACATCGATGTGGGTAACTGGTTTAAGGGAGAAACGCCGGTAACCGCGTCTGGTATGGGTGGAAGAGCCATCAGAACAGGCAAGGAGTATGGAGAAATCTATGATCACCACTTTGTAGAATACCGCTATGCAGACGGCGTGGTGATGAACAGCCAGTGCCGTCACTGGAAAAACGCCACCAGCAAGGTAGACGAAGAAATCGTGGGAACTAAGGGCCGTATTTATTGCGACCGTGCCCAGATCGTTGACCATAAAGGAAAAGTACTGTACCAGTACGATAAGAAAGCCAAAGAAAACAATCCTTACCAGACAGAGCATGATGAACTGTTTGCGGCCATTGCAAAAGGTGAATACAAATTCGCAGACGCAGAACGTGGCGCACAGGCAACCTTCTCTGCCATCATAGGCCGTATGGCTACCTATTCCGGACAGATTATCCATTGGGATAAAGCGCTGGATTCAGGCCTGGACATTCATCCAGCTACATATGCCTTTGATGCCAAACCTCCGATAGTACCTGACGCAGACGGATTCTATCCATATGCCAAACCTGGTATTACCAAATATGTAGGTTAATAAAGGCCATTGCAGGTGCCGGAATTTAGAAAAGGACACATAAATTCCGGCATCTCAATGACATAATTCGTAATTTCCCCACATGAGGAAACTTACATTAGCACTGCTTTTATCCCTATCCGGTACTGGTTTGTATGCACAAAATGCAGCCATCAGTAAATGGGCAGCAGCAGAAATATTGAATACATCTCCCCTGAAAGATGCTCATACAGGGATTTCCATCTATGAACCAGCTGCTGGTAAATACTGGTACCAATACCAGGACGAAAAATATTTTACGCCTGCATCCAACACAAAAATCTTCTCTTTATATACTGGTCTGAAAATACTGGGCGACTCACTTCCTGCGGCCCGCTATTTCGAAAATGATACCGCCATATTCGTGAAAGGCACTGCAGATCCGTCTTTCCTGCACCCAGACTATCCATACCAGCCTTTGCTGGAATTACTGCAAAAAACAAAGAAACAGATATACCTCGTCAATACGGGCATTGCCAATAAAAGATATGGGCCGGGATGGGCCTGGAGCGATTATGCAGATGATTATCAGCCTGAATTAAACGCCTGGCCTATGTATGGTAATGTGGTAAGAATTTATCACCATAAGGATACCAGCATGATGATCCCGGATTTGTTTGATATGCAGGTATTTGCAGATGATAGTAGCGGAGAACTCAGCACAGACAGAGAAGAAAGAAGTAATCTGTTCACACTGCGTTTTAATAGGAAAGATAATAGTACATCGACAACAGAAGTGCCTTATATCACGGGTTCCGTGCAGGATTTGCGTGAACGCCTGGAAGACACGCTGCACCGTACTATCGGCATTGCAATGAATGCACCTAAAGGCAGTTATAAATTGCTGCGCAGTATTCCCACAGATTCTCTTTTTAAACCGATGATGCACCGCAGTGATAACTTCTTCGCAGAGCAGACGCTGATGATGAGTTCCGCGCTGATGTGGGATTCTATTAACAGTAAACGTGTAATCAGGTATATGCAGGATAATGCATTGAGTACATTACCCAATAACCCACAGTGGGTAGATGGTTCGGGACTATCCAGGTATAACCTGTTTACACCACGTGACTTTGTGCAGGTGCTCACGCAAATGTATAAAGAGTACCCGCAGGAGAGATTGTGGGAGATCTTTCCAACAGGAGGGAAGGGCACTTTAAAGGCCTATTATAAAGAGCAGTTTGTACACGCAAAAACAGGAACGCTGAGTGGTGCTGTGGCGTTGAGCGGGTATTTGGTGACTAAAAAGAATAAAACGCTTGTATTCAGTGTGTTGGTGAATAATAACAGGGAGAGTGCTACCAGCGTACGTCGTGCAGTTGAGCGATTGCTGACAATGATTTATAATCAGTATTAGTTGAGATTATAGCAAGATAGTAGGCCCGGTTGCTTTTTAGCGCCGGGTTTTTTATTTGATATTGTATTTGATAAGACGGGTCGTGTCCTGTGCCTGGTCTGCCTCAATCAGGCCAACACCTCTGGCATAGTAACTGGTGGAGAGTGTGCCGATAGGCATGGTACTACTTAATACACTGGCGGATGCATCCATTTGTACAGCGATAACATCTGTAAATGCGATGCCGTTTACTACACGGCTGGTACCTTTTTCCGTGATGGTATACTGCAGATAGGCGGTGGTGCTGATGCCGTTATTGGTAACGTTGATGGTATCAGACCAGGTGCTGCCAAGTGGCAGAAAATCTTTGAGGTAGGTGATGCGCAGATCACTGGCGGTATAACCATCGAAGCTCAGCAGGGAGGCTACCTGTGTATAGGTGCCATCTGTGCAGCCGGAGCACATAAATACGCTGTCGTCGCCGAGTTTGCGGTAATTATTGCCATTGATAGTGGTGTCGCCGTTGACGGTAAGTGTATAGGTCGTGCTGTCTTGTGATTGATTAATATTAAGATAGGTAAATGCAGATCCTTGTGTGTAGGGGGCATACTCACATTTACTGGAAGGGCCGTCGTTTTCCGTACTCATTTCTTTGGAGCATGAAATGAGCAATAACATACATAGACATATGGTTCCCAATAAGCCGCGTATCATCACTAAAAGTTAGGATATCTTAATAACGCACGATCTTATAAATTTATGCGAATTCCATGAAAAAAGATATAGGTTTTTTTTATACGCAATGCGCTTCATTTTCAGTGGCATCAGCTCGCTGAATTATAATAACAGGTTGATCTTTAAATGGATATAATTTCGCAGTGAGAAATGTTGGTATCATATGTTTTACGTATATCCGTTAACGTGATACAAGAAAAGTTTTTCGAAGTGCTGTATGGCTTTCCTATGCTGATATTGCATCTTTTAAATAATAACCATTTCCACTATACGATTTTTTAGACAAAAGTGTTTTTAGTACGCTTATTTTTAGAAAATAATTAAAGCGATTCTTGATAATTTAATGGTAGATGAATTTGTTGTATCTGTAGACTTGTAAAACCCGTTCATCTTTTCTATCACCCAAAATTTATAGTTTATGGTTCCACGTTATGTGAAGGCATTGCTACTGCTATGTCTTCTCGGGCCGGTGCTTCGTCCGCAAAGCGCCAGCGCACTGCCGTTATCCCCCTGGCAGCAGGCAAACTTGAACATTAAAGGAAAAGTCAAAGACGTCAATGGCAACCCCTTGCCAGGAGTGACCGTATTGGTGAAAGACACCAAGAAAGGCGCGACCACAGACGAGAAAGGGAACTTTTCCATTAATGATGTACAGAAAGATGCCGTACTTGTATTCCAGTACATGGGTTTTGATCCCTTACAGGTAACTGTAGATGGTAAAACGAACATCAACGCTACCCTGAAGGAAAACCAGAAAACACTGGATGAGTATGTCGTTGTTGGTTATGGTACACAAAAGAAAGTAACCAAAACTGGTGCTGTTTCCATGGTAAAGGGAACAGACCTGCAGCAATCGCCGAATGTCAATATATCCAACTCCCTGGTTGGACGTATTCCGGGTATTATTGCGGTTAACCAGAGTGGTGAACCTGGTTATGACGGCTCAACGATCTTTATCCGTGGCCGTAGTACGCTTGGTAACAGTAGTCCCCTTGTTGTAATTGATGGTTTCCCAAGAGATGGCTTTGAGCGCATGAACCCCAATGATATCGAGAGCGTATCTATCCTGAAGGATGCTGCTGCCGCTATTTATGGTTCCCGCGCTGCCAATGGCGTTATCCTGGTTACCACCAAACGCGGTAAAGGGGGAAAACCTACTATCAGCTATGGCTTTAACCAGTCTTTCGTTTCGCCGACGCGTCTCCCGAAAATGGCGGATGCTCCTACCTACGCCCAGGTAGTCAACGAAATCCTCAAATACGGTGGTGACGCACCACGTTACTCCGATGCGGAGATCAAAAAATTCGGAGATGGCTCCGATCCATGGCTCTATCCCAATACCAACTGGTATGATGCCGTTATCAAAAAAACTTCTTTGCAGGACCGCCATGATCTCTCCCTGTCCGGTGGTACTGAAAAGATGAATTATTATGTTTCTATGGGCTCTCTCTTCCAGGATGGTGTCTATAAGAACAGTGCTACCAATTACAAACAACAGAATATCAGGGCCAACCTCGATGCTGTTGTGAACGATTACATCCGTTTGCGCTTCGACCTCGCCGGCCGACTCGAAGACAGGAATTTTCCGCCAAGAAGTGCCGGCTCTATCTTCCGCGCACTGATGCGTGGCCGTCCTACAGAAAATGCCATCTGGCCAAACGGTATGCCCGGCCCCGATATCGAATACGGTGATAATCCGGTAGTTACCGGAACTAACGCCATTGGATATACGAATAATAAAAACTATGTGCTGAACGGTACTTTCGCAGCAGTGGTAAACATTCCTGGCGTGCAAGGCATGTTCGTTGATGGTAGTTATGCCTACGACAAAAACTTCATGTTCAACAAATCCTTCGTGAAACCATGGACTTTATACACACTGGACCCGAACAGCTCTACGCACGCGCTGATCCCTGGAACAAGAGGCGTATCCTCGCCTGAGCTGTCAGAGTCTTTTGTTACCAATAGCAGCTCCACAGTGAACCTGAAATTAAACTACACGCGCACTTTCGGAAAACATTATTTCAGTGGCTTCATCGCTGTTGAACAGAACACTTTAAAAGGCGATAACTTCAACGCCTATCGCAGATATTTTGTCAGTGATAAATTAGACCAACTCTTTGCTGGTGGCGATAAACAGAAGGACAATGGCGGATCTGGCTTTGAATATGCCAGACGTAACTACTTTGGTCGTATTTCTTATAATCTGAAAGAAACCTATCTCTTCGATTTCAACGCACGCTACGATGGTACCCAGAACTTCCCTGCGGGCCGCCGAATGGGCTTCTTCCCAGGGGCTTCTGCCGGTTGGGTACTCTCCAACGAACACTTCTGGAAAGATAATATCCACTTCATGGATTATTTCAAAGTACGCGGTTCATGGGGGCAAATGGGTAACGACAACGTGCCTGCATTCCAATATCTCAGCACCTATGCTTTTGCAGATGGTGGGGTGATGTTTGGTACTGATCTCAACAAAACGTTATACCAGGTACGCACACCTAATCCTAATATCACCTGGGAAATAGCCAATAACTATAACGTAGGTATTGAGGCCAAACTGCTGAAAGATAAACTCTCCATTGAAGCAGATTATTTCATGTCCAAACGCAGTAACATCCTCATTCCCCGCAATGCCGCCGTACCGGACTATACCGGGCTGACGTTGCCGGATGAAAACATTGGTATCGTACGTAATCAGGGATACGAAGTGGTTATCTCACATAAAAATGATATCAAAAAATTCCATTATGAAGTAATCGGTACCGTTACAAAAGCGAAAAACAAAATCCTCTATTGGGCAGAATCCCCGAATGTACCTTCCTGGCAGCAGTCCACAGGGTCACAGATTGAGGCACCACTGTATTATAAGGCAATAGGTATCTTCCATACACAGGACGAAGTGGATAAAACGCCGGCAAAAATGAGCGGCGCCCGCCCCGGTGATATCATCTTTGCTGATATTAATGGTGATGGTGTAATCAATGACCTGGACCGCGTAAGAGTAGACAGGACGCAATATCCGACCATGATCTTTGGTCTTACCCTGACAGCAAAGTATAACAACTTCGATCTTACGATGTTATGGCAGGGCGCTACCGGCGCCAGTCAGTATATCCGCACAGAATCAGGATTGATAGGAAACTTCCCGGAAGCAATTATTAAAAACCGCTGGACGGAAACCAATACCAATACTAACTGGCCAAGAGCGTACGACCGTGACCGTGAGTACTGGGTAAATAACGCTAACACCTTCTGGTTCTGGAACACAGACTATGCCCGGTTGAAAACACTGGATTTTGGCTACAGTGTGCCTTCGAAAGAGTTAAAGCGGGTAGGTATTCAAAATCTCAGGGTATATGTCTCCGGCCAGAACCTGCTTACCATCGACAAAGTAAAAATCTTTGATCCGGAGGCGCCACAAGGTAGCGGACAATACTATCCGCAAACCAAGATCTACAATGTGGGATTAAACGTAACCTTCTAATCTGTCTTTTTATGAAAAAACTGCAAATACTAAGATATATATGTGGGATGATGGTACTGGCAGTAACATTTTCCTGTAATAAAGATTTCCTGGAGAAAAAGCCCTTAACGGAATTCCAGGAAAGTGATGTCTGGAAAGACCAGGGATTGATACAGGCATATGTTAATGACCTGTATGCCCAGATGAGACCAGGCTTTAATGAGGTAATGCTATCATCTATGACCGATGAAAGCCGGTTTATCCACGATTATAGCACCTCCCGTGTCGTAGAAGGAAACATGACCGCCGATGATATGGGTGCATTGGATGATTTTAGCCGTTGGAAATTGCATTACAAAACCATCCGGAACTGTAACCTTTTCTTTGAAAAAATTGATTCCGTTAAAGGTGTAAATGCCGACGTTATCAAACGAATGAAAGGAGAGGTGCATTTCATGCGTGCCTGGTATTATCATATGCTGGTGAAATACTTTGGTGGCGTGCCTTTGATCACTTATACCTTTAACCTGGAGGGAGAGCATAGCGATTACCTGAGTGTGAAGCGTGCACCGTTTACAGACTGTGTAAACTTCGTTGCAGCAGAATGTGACAGTGCCATTAAATATCTCCCGGATGCATTTAAGGAAATAGACAACAAAGGTCGTGTTACGAAATATGCTGCCTTTGCATTGAAATGCAGAATGCTGCTGTATGCTTCCAGTAAGTTGTATAATCCGACATTTAATACAGATCCTAAACGTAACAACCTGACACTGAACTCTTCTGATCTTAGTCAGCAGTATGCAACAGCGGCTAAGGTTGCAGCAGACAGTGTTATTCTTTCCGGTATGTACAGTCTGTATCAGCCTACAGGTTCTCCCGTAGACGACTATACGAGAATATTTCTGGATAAGGGAAATGTTGAGCTCATCTTTGTAAAGCTGTATGATAAAGCCTTACTGGGGACCTCTCATGATAAGTACAACGGGCCAAACGGATACCATAACTGGGGTGGTAACGTACCACTGGAAAACTTTGTATCCGGTTACCAGATGGCTGATGGCACTAGTTTTTCCTGGTCGAATCCTGTAATGGCAGCACATCCTTACCGCAACCGCGATCCGCGCTTTTATGCCACCATTCTGTACGACAGCGCCAAATGGAAAACAAGGCCGGAAGATGGTATTAAAGTAGATCCGATCGGGTTGATCCAGACAGGCCGCTACGAAACTGCTGATGGCAAAGACAGCGTATGGGGGCTCGATACCAGGAACAGCACCATCGAAAACTGGAATGGTACTTTCTCAGGTTATTATATGCGCAAGTTCATGGACGCCACACTGGATGCGCAGTTCTTCAATGGTGATCAAAGCTGGATATGGTTCAGATATGCAGAAATTCTGCTGAACCATGCAGAAGCAGACCTGGTACTTAAAGACTATGGTACCGCAAGAAAGTATATCAACATGATTCGTACCCGTGCAGGAATGCCGGCTACAAACCTTGCTGATGAAAGCTTGTGGGGTGTTTATAAGTATGAAAGAAGATATGAGTTAGCCTATGAAGAACACCGGTTTTTTGATCTGAGAAGATGGAATGATGCACCTGCTGCATTAAGTGACAGCGCCAGAGGTATTGACGTAAGAGGTTCCTTTGTTCCTGGTCACCCTTACAAATACACGGTGTTTAATATGCAGAACAGGAAGTTTAAAACGCAAAACTATTTTGCGCCGATTCCGGCTTCTGAAACAAGAAAGAATGTAGGGTTAGAACAAAATCCTGGTTATTGATAATAGCGTACAAATGAATGGGGGCGCCAGTTTTGGCGCCCTTTTTTGTTTGTAAAGATGTAAATTGGACGCGGTATTATCAGTGAACATTATTGTTTACTTACTATACTTCTCTCGATATATGTTATGGAACAAACAAAGGAATTAAGCGACATTCTTGAGCTGGCCCGCGAAGTTGTTGTTGAGCTTCAGCATGGCAGCATTGACATAGACCACATTTTCCTGGCGATGTTAAGAACAGAAAATGCAGCAACACGCTATATCTCTGTAATAGAACAGGAGGGGTGGACAACCTACGTAAAAGGGGAGTCTAAATACGGTAAAGGGCCTCGGTCGGTGCTGAAGATGACGCCTGCAACGGAAAGGGTGATAGCGCATGCACAGGCCTTTGCTGATTCGCGTAGGGAACCTGCAGGTGTAATGGGTATACTACTTGCTATCCTTGCATTCAAAAATGGTGTTCGAACAGAGTTGGCATTTGAAGGCTGTACATTTAATAAAACCTTACATGACCATTACGGGGCTGATGTTGTATGGCCGAAATTACCTGTGGAGCTGATGCCCTCAGCGGTGATAGCGCAAGTAGATGATCCTTCCAGGGAGAGGGAAACGGAGAAGATAGCTTTTATCGCAAGTAAAGCGTCACTATATCTTGAATACAATTTGAACAAAGAAGTTCTGGAGATCTGTGCTGCGCTTGCCTACAGTACCGAAGAGCATCCGGGGATTGCCTGTCTAAAAGCCACAGCATTGCTTAATCTACGGGAATATGAAGCCAGCAAGCCATTATTAGACAGATTGGCAGAAAATGACTTATATAGACGATGGGTTGAAAACCAGCGCCTGCGAATTGAAAAAGCCGGGGGGAATTACAATAATGCAATAGCCGCCTGTGTTAAAAATCGGGATTTTGAAACAGATGCTATCCTTCAGAATAATGTTGGTTATTATTTACTAAAACAACAGCGTTATGAAGTAGCATTGGTCTACCTGGAGAGTGCAATTGAGCTGAATCCATTTTTTGCCTACCCTTACAATAATCTCGGTTATGTACAACACAAGCTCGGCAAAACTGAGGCTGGTATTGAAAATATAATGTACTCGCTGGAATTGAACAGGTCAAACTCATATGCTTATAAGCATCTGGGTATTATCTATATAGATCTGGGAGATATCCCCAAGGCGAAAGAATACCTGCTTATTGCTTTGGCATATGATTATACTGAACATTATGGTAATGAGGTCGTTGAGTTATTAGAGACTATCTAAAATTACTACAGCTATAAACAAAGGCCTGCCCGGATCCGGGGCAGGCCTTTGTTATAATATGATTTATAGCGCGAATTATACACCTAACGACCAACCGTCGCGGTAGGTGCGTTTTACGAACTGGTTAGCCGGTTCGAAGTTGGTGATCTTCATATTCGGGCCATCCCAGAGTAACTGGATATTTCTTCCCGGATAATTATATCCTTTACCATCTGCTTTTGCTTCGCGGTAGTCGTAGCTTCTGATAGCGAGGTTACCCATGAGGATACTCTCTGTCAGCGGGCCTGCGATATCGAAAGGAGAGCTGAGGGCTTTGGCTTTATCGCTGCCGTAGCCGGCGATAGCTGCGTTTACCCATTGGAGGTAGTGTCCTTCTGGTACACGTGCAATAGTTTGTTTAACGTGTACTTCTGCATTACGGGAAGTAGGCAGCAGCTTAGGGCTTACACCATAAGTACCGCACATCATTTTACCTTTTGTACCAACGAAGATTACACCGTTGCCACCGTCGCCCATGATTTCATTAGGGCCCAGTTCTGCCGGGCGTTCAGGTTGAATACCACCATCCATCCAGTGCATAGTGATTTCTTTTCCGTTTTTGCCTTCAAATTTCATGATCACATGAGAAGAAGGAGGGCAGCTGTCAGGGAAGTAACCACGTTTGAATTCACCTACATACACGCTACCAACACTGGCTTCTACCGATTTAGGGTAGCCCAGGCCGAGTACACGGAAAGGTGGTTCGATGAGGTGACAGCCCATATCGCCTAGTGCGCCGGTACCGTAATCCCACCAGCCACGCCAGTTAAATGGAACGAGGTTACCCACATAGTCTTTTTTAGGAGCGGTGCCCAACCAGAGGTCCCAGTTCAGTTCTGCCGGTACCGGGCTGGGTGTTTTAGGCCACTCGATACCTTGGGGCCATACCGGACGGTCGGTCCATACGTATACCGTATGTACGTCTCCGATAATGCCGGCATTGTACCATTCCATCAGTTGGCGTACGCCATCACCGGAAGAGCCCTGGTTACCCATCTGGCTAACTACTTTGTATTTTTGGGCTGCTTCAGTGAGTTTACGTGCTTCGAAAATATCGTGTGTCAGCGGTTTCTGTACATACACATGTTTGCCGAGCTGCATGGCTGCCATGGCGGCAACAGCATGCTGGTGGTCTGGTGTGGATACAGAAACGGCGTCGAAGTTCTTATTTTCTTTTTCGAACATCTCTCTAAAGTCGGTGTAGAACTTGGCTTTAGGGAACCTTTTCACTGCATCGGCAGCACGACGGGTATCTACGTCGCAAAGGAAATTAATATCTGCAGGGCCTTCAGCAAAACTGGTAATATCGCCGTAGCCTTTACCGCCAACACCAACGGCTGCTACACGAAGTCTGTCGCTGGGAGCAACATAGCCCCGTCCTAATACGTGACGTGGAACGATCATAAACCCCGCGGCAGCAAGTGCTCCGTTGCGGAGAAACGACCGGCGGGACACCTGGTTTCCTTCTTGTTTGTTTTCTGGCATAATCTGGAGGATTAAGTTTTAAAGGATATTTACTAACAACAATTTTAGTCCCAGGTCATGATTTTATTTCGGTCTTCAATTTTAAGACACTGGGCAAGTGTTTTCTCGTCGTAAGACAAGCCATACTGTTTCAGCACATCATCCGGTACGCCGTCCCATTCGTTGGGCGTATTACCTTTATAGTCGATATCCTTTATACCTATTTTACTGGTGTAAAAACCAGTAGCAGTAAGGTTTCTCATCAGATTGAAGAAGGCCACGCCCTGACTCATTTCAGGTTTTGCCTTTTCAGGATAAGCGATATCATCTACGATCTGGATTTGCTGCTCGTGGCTGGCTTCCGTAAATGATTTATTGAATCTTTTTGCTGTCTGTACATCCAGCCATCGGAGGCCGCCGCGCATAGGAAGCTGCAGTTCCGGTTTATCTTTTACGATAAAGCCGATGAATGCAGGTACTGCTGCTTCGCTGGCACTGCCGGAATGCTCATCTTTTGGAATGATGATATCAGCAAGTACGGTGATCGTTTTCATTTCCGCGTCGTTGAAATACGGTTCCGCATTCAGTTTGGCGTCGCGTTCCTTTTCATCCTCCGTACGGCCATAGCCTTTGGCATCGGCATGACCTGCATCTTTACCTTTCCCGGTGCTTTTATCTTCACAACCGGTGGCCGACAGGATCGCACTCACGGATAATGTCCCGAGCGCGAGTGCTTTAAGGGATTTTCTTCTATCCATATGTAGTGAGTAGTTTAAATGTTTTGTTTTTTCAGTTGATCAACAATGTATTCAGATGCACGCAGGGAGAGGGCGAGGATGGTCCAGGTAGGGTTTTTATCTGCCTGGGATACAAACGAGCCGCCGTCTACAACGAAGAGGTTTTTCACCTCGTGTGCCTGGCTGAATTTGTTGAGTACTGATTTGTTAGGATCATCGCCCATGCGGGTGGTACCTACTTCGTGGATGATACGGCCAGGGTTTTCCAGTCCGTATTTGGTCTCAGCGCCAGGTTTGGTGCCATTCGCCACACCACCCATTTCATGGATGATCTGTTCGAAGGTATCCTGCATGTGTTTGGCCTGATTGATTTCGTGGTCGGTCCAGGTGTAGTTGAAGCGCAGTACCGGGATACCCCATTTGTCAACAACATTCGGATCGATTTCACAGTAGTTGTCTTCGCGGGCGATACACTCACCACGGCCTGCGAATCCAACCTGGGCGCCATAGAAGCGGCGATAATCCTCTTTAAGTCCGGCTCCATAGCCACCAGCAGGTTTCATCTGGCCGTCTTTGCCCGGGTATTTTCCGTTCATTTTTTCCATGCCGAAGCCAAAGCCGTAACCTGGCATATGCAGGCCACCGCCAAATTCGATGTGGTAGCCACGAGGGAAATTCAGTTTTTTGTTATCTCCCCACCATGGAATATACAGGTGCATACCACCGGTACCGTCTTCGTTATAGCGTTTACGGTCCATGAGATGCGGGAGGAAAGCACTGCGGGAAGCTCCGGTGGAATCATGCAGGTATTTACCTACTACGCCGCTGGAATTGGCAAGGCCGTTAGGATGTTTGGCAGACTTCGAATTGAGCAGTAACCTGGCTGATTCACAGGCACTTGCTGCCAATACAATTACTTTTGCGTTCACTGAGTATTCCTGCAGGTCGGTTTTATCCACATAGAGTACGCCGGTAGCTTTTCCATCGCCGTTGGTGAGTACTTCCCTGGCCATGGCATTGGTGTAGAGGTCTACATGTCCGCTCTTCATGGCTGGTTTAACCAATACGGAAGAAGAGGAGAAGTCGCCATAAACACTACAACCTCTGCTACACTGGCTGCAGTAGAAGCATGGGCTGCGGTCCTTGTTTACAGAGCGGGTGAGGATAGACAGACGGGCCGGGATAACCGGGATGCCCAGTTTATCACCTGCCTTCTTGATCATGAGCTCATGCAGTCTGGGTTTGGGAGGAGGCAGGAAGAAACCGTCCGGTTCATTGGGCAGGTTTTCCTTGGAACCGAAAACGCCGATCATTTTATCGACACGGTCGTAATAAGGTGCTACATCTTCATAACTGATAGGCCAGTCGTCGCCGAGGCCATCATAGGTTTTGTGTTTGAAGTCGCGCGGACCAAAGCGAAGAGAGATACGTCCCCAGTGGTTGGTACGGCCGCCAAGCATACGGGAGCGGAACCAGTCGAATTCGGTGCCGTTCTTTTTCGTGTATGGTTCGCCGTTGATTTCCCACCCCCCGTAGGCGGCATCAAAGTCGCCGAATGGGCGGGTAGTACTGGCGCCTCTACGAGGAGACTCATAAGGCCACTTCAGCTGGGTCATTTGCTCCGGGTCGGCTGGGTCGTATTTCGGACCGGCCTCCAGGAGTGCGATTTTCAGGCCTGCCTCAGAGAGTATTTTGGCTGCCATTCCGCCACCAGCGCCGGAACCAACAATACACACATCATAGACCTGTCCTTTTTGTTTGATTTCAAAAGCCATTTGCGTGGAAATTTTAGACTTTATGTATGGATCACAGGTTTTAAATCTATAAATTAAATGTCGAAAACGGAAGGTTTTTTTATGAGCGAAAACAGGACATATATCATCGGTTCAGATATTGGGACCAGCAGTACTAAATCGATTTCGCTGGGAATTGACGGGAAAGTGAAAATGAGTTTTCAGCGGGCATATTCCACCTCACATCCGGCCCCCGGATATAGTGAGCAAAATGCTGCCGAAATATTACAGGCGGTAAAGGATGGCATCAGGGAAATTGTGCAGAAAACCGGTTACCCGCCCGCCGCGATCTCCTTCAGCAGTGCTATGCATAGCCTCCTGGCCATGGATACAGCAGGGAAATTACTCACCCCACTCATCATCTGGGCCGATAACCGCAGCCAGGAAAACGCGGTCGCCCTTCGTAACAGCCCTGCCGGCGCAGAAATATACCGTAGCACCGGCACACCGGTGCATGCCATGTCGCCCCTCAATAAAATCATCTGGCTAAAAAAATACCAGCCAGACATCTTCCTGAAAACAACAACATTCCTGGGGATAAAAGAATATGTCATCTTCCAACTGACAGGACAACTATTGACGGACCATTCCATTGCCTCCGCCACCGGGCTTTTCGACATTCACACCCTGACGTGGAACGAACTGGCCCTGAAAACGGCCGGCATTACCGCCGCACAGCTACCGTTGCCCGTACCGGCTGATTATGTCATCACCGGCCTGCAACCGGCGATAGCAGCGGAGTTGGGTATACCTGCCGATACCCCAATCGTTATTGGTGGCAGCGATGGTTGCCTGGCCCAGCTGGGAAGTGATGCCCTGGACGAAGGGCATGCCACCCTTACCATCGGCACCAGCAGCGCCATAAGAATGGCCATCCCCCAGGCTGCAACAGACAGGCAGCAACGATTATTCACCTATCTGCTGACAGATAATATTTATATTACCGGAGGCGCCAGTAATAATGGTGGCATCCTATTGCAGTGGCTGGTAAAGGATTTCCTGAACAGCCAACAGCCGGTGGATAACTTAATAAAAGAAGCGTTGGCCCTGCCGCCGGATAAACTGCTTTGTATGCCTTACCTGCTGGGAGAGCGTGCACCTATCTGGGACAGCAATGCCAGCGCGGGTTTTGTGGGAATTGGCCCGGAACATACCGCGCCGCACTTTGTAAGAGCAGTACTGGAAAGCATCTGCTTCGTGCTGCTCAGTATCAGTAAGGCGTTGGAAGAAACCGCCGGACCCATTAGGAAAGTCTCTGTGAGCGGAGGTTTTACACAGTCTCCCGGCTGGATACAGCTAATGGCGGATATCTTCGGGAAGCCGATGACGCTGAAGGAAGAGAGTGACGCCTCCACCCTGGGAGCGATTAAGCTGGCAGCCCAGACATTGGGTATTCCCGTAGATTTTCCCGAAACCATTGCTCCTGTTGTTTTTTACCCGGGGGATGATTATGCAGACTTTTACCAGCGGAAGTTTAAGGCATATGAAGAATTATATAGCCGGCTGAAAAACTGGCAATGGTAATATTATATAAAGCAAAAGACCCTAAGCCGAGGCTTAGGGTCTTTTGCTTTATATAATAAGAAGTTATTACTGATTTCTTTCAAACATTCTTGCCAGATCGGTGAGTTTGAAGGAGATAAACGTGAATTTGCCGCCTGGTGCTACGTTAGGCATGGTGCAGGCAAAGAGTTCATCGATGATATTCTGCATTTCTTTGGCAGAGAGGATTTTACCGGCTGGTATGGCGTTGTTACGTGCCATGGAGCGGATCAGCTGTTCGCGTCTGTTTACTTTCAGTTCATGCGCGAAGTGCTTGAATTGTTCCAGCAAACCTTCGATGGTAGCCTGGTCGTTGCCTGTCTGGATATCGGCAGGAGTACCGCGAACAACGAAGGTATTGTTACCGAATGGTTCGAGGTCATAACCAAGTGTCTGAAGATCAGGGAGCATTTCCATAACGATGGCAGCATCCGCAGGGGGGAGCTGTAATGTTTGTGGGAAGAGGCTTTGCTGGGTAGCCACTGGTGTTTCCTGGATGGCACGCTGGTAGCGTTCATAGAGGATACGTTCGTGTGCCGCGTGCTGATCTATCAGAATAAATCCTGATTTGATCTGAGAGAGCACATATTGCTGATGTACCTGTACGGGTACTTTCAGGTCTTTGGAGGTTTCCTGCCAGCGTTCATCGATGGCAGAAGCGGTGGCGGTGGCTGCCGGCTGGGTGTAGGTAACTTCTTCAGAAGTTTCCGTTTCAGTATCGGCAGAGTAGGCGCTCATGGTATAGCTTTCGCTATGTGAGGCCGCTGGTTTATCGTAGAGGTCTCTCCAGTTTTTCAGGTTGTTGGAATTGCTGCTACGGTCGATCACGTGGGCCTGGTGGGCCTGGGTGAAGGATTTGTAGAGCGGGGAATGGGTAGATTCCGTTTGTTGCTGTGCAGTAAAAGGTTTGCTGACAGCGTCCAGCTGCTGAATACTTGGGTCGAGGTCGAAGTCGAGGGTAGGCGTAACGCTGAATTGTGCGAGGGCGTGTTTAACGGCAGCCTGTACGAAGGCGTACATTACTTTCTCGTCATCGAATTTGATTTCCTGTTTGGTAGGGTGAACGTTGATATCGACATGTTCAGGGTTTACGTCAATAAAGAGGACATACAGCGGGTAGCTGTCTGCCGGGATGATGTCAGCAAAGGCGTTCATTACGGCATGATGGAGGTAATGGCTTTTGATGAATCGGTTATTGACGAAGAAGAACTGGTCGCCGCGGGTTTTTTTGGCTGTTTCCGGTTTGCCGACGAACCCGTAGACGTTCATATAATCGGTGCTTTCTTTCACGTTGACGAGGCGGGCATTGTAGTGCTGGCCGAGGATGGCTATGATACGTTGTTTCAGGGAGCCTTTGTCGAGGTGAAATAATTGCTGGTTATTGCTGGTGAGTGTGAATTGCAGCTGTGGGAAGGCCATGGCTACGCGGATAAATTCATCCACGATATGGCGCATTTCGGCAGCATTGCTTTTAAGGAAATTGCGGCGTGCGGGTACGTTGAAGAAGAGGTTCTTCATGGAGATGCTGGTACCTTCTGCAGTCTGGCAGGGTTCCTGCATGTTTACCGCACTGTTTTCGATTTCGATGAAGGTGCCGATATCGGTGCCTCTTTTCCTGGTTTTGAGTTCTACCTGGGCAACGGCCGCGATGGAAGCCAGTGCTTCACCACGGAAACCCATTGTACGGATAGAGAACAGGTCTTCGATGGTTTGTATCTTGGAGGTAGCATGACGTTCGAAGCACATCCTGGCATCGGTTTCGCTCATACCGCCGCCATTATCGATTACCTGTACTAACTCTTTCCCCGCATCTTTAATGATGAGGTGAATTTCTGTTGCGCCTGCGTCCACTGCATTTTCAAGTAACTCCTTCACCGCTGATGCCGGTCGCTGGATAACTTCTCCTGCAGCTATCTGATTCGCTATATTGTCTGGTAATAAATTGATGATATCCGCCACTTACTAGCCTTTTGCCGCTAAGTTAACAATTTATCGCTAGTTGCTCGCGGGTGATTATCAAACAGTTTAGAACATTATGTGGATAAATCTGTTAAATATCCGGCTGATTTACAGTTCTGAACAATCCATTCCGCGTGTTCATACGTACTTTTATAGTACAAAAAAATATATTAGAGTAATTCTATCTGTTAGTAAATAAGACAACTTTAGTGTTAATCAGTCGTTAATACAATTATGCCAACAGCTATGAACCAACGGAACCCAGGCACAATGCCATTGCCATGGACGGTTTTGCAACTGTAAATACTCATCTCATATTACGACTAAACGAAAATTAAATGGACGACGCAACAAAAAAGTCTGCAGTTTACTCCCGTACCGAAACGGAGAAGGTAAACCTGCCGGATGAAGAGTGGAAAAAAATTCTGCCACCGGAGGTTTATCACATCGCCAGGGAGAAAGGTACCGAATGGGCCTTTACCGGAAAATTCTGGAACCAGAAAGATGCAGGCACCTACTTCTGTGCTGCATGCGGTAACCCGCTCTTCGTTTCTGATGCAAAATTTGAAAGCAGCTGCGGCTGGCCGAGCTTCTTTCAGCCGGTAAACAAAAACAGCGTAATCTATGCACCTGACAACAGCCATGGAATGCATAGAACCGAAGTGCTTTGTGGACGCTGCCGCGCACACCTCGGGCATGTCTTCGACGATGGCCCGCCACCTGCCGGATTAAGGTACTGTATCAATTCTGTCATCCTGGATTTTGAACAGGCAAAAGACCTGGACAAAGACTTCCAGGAAAAAAACAACCCGGCTGAATCATAGTAATTTTCTTGCCAACATGCCAACAATACTGTAGGGAAGCACCGTAAAAAACCGTATTTTTATAGTAATCAACCCCTTGCAGTTATGAAAGCGCTGAAAACATTCGCCTGGATCATAGGAGTGCTGGTTTTTCTCTTTCTGGTATTGATATTCATTGCTCCAACCCGTATGCATGTGGAGGCAACTGTAGAAATTGACGCCCCCGCCAGTATCGTTTGGAACGACATTGTCCGCTTTGAGAAATTCAACGAATGGAGCGCATGGAAGCAAATGGATTCCACCACCACTTATACTATTCTGGGAGATGATGGCACCGTAGGCGCCACCTATTCCTGGAACGGAAAAAAAATCGGAGAAGGAAAATTACAACACCTTTCTCTCGAACCTTATAAACTGGTACAACAGAAGCTGACTTTCATAAAACCTTTTAAATCAGAAGCCGACGTTTCCTTTAACCTCTTTGAAGCAGGAAAGAAAACCAAGGTAGTCTGGAGTTTTGACGCCAGGTACAACCGCCCGCAGAACCTGATGAGCTGGATTATGAAAGGCGCCTTTTCGTCCGACTTCCAGAAAGGTTTAAACAACCTTAAAAGTATGGCTGAGGCCGATAAAAGAGGCCCCGGCAGTCCTAATGGAGTGAATGAAACGGTGAAAGAAATGAATTATCCGGCCACGACGTACGCGGCTATACGCAAATCTATCCCTCAAAAAGGCATTACCGCCTTCTACAGAAATAACCTGAAACAAATATATATCGCAGCTACTGCTGCCAAATTACAGCCAGGGGTGCCCTGCGGCCTGTTCTTTGCCTGGGATACAATTACGCATCAGGCAGATATGGCCGCAGCGGTGCCAGTGCCCGAAGGCAGCATCCTGAAAGGTGGTGGTATACAGATAATAAAACTGCCGGCAGCTAAAGCGTATTACGTTGATTATTACGGGCCTTATGACAAAATTGCCAACGCACACGTAGCCCTGCACGAATACGCAGACGATAACGGAAAGAAAATTGTTCTTCCGATAATGGAAATGTATGTAACAGATCCGGCCAATGAAAAAGATTCCAGCAAATGGCTTACAAAAGTCATCTACTTTATGAAATAACGGGGATAGATAGAAAGAGTGGGTATAAAAGCTGGCCTGGTGATTCGTCTATTGTCGCGCTCTCTATGTCTGTTGGCTATTTCTCCTGAACCGTAGCGTACGTAGTCGGCTCGAACTCTATTATCTCGTAAAGCGCCAGCTGATATTTCTCCAACGGATCTTCCTTCATGATTTCCTCAACCTCTTTTCGGCTGGATGCCTTACAAAGTATCAGTGAACCAGATTTAGGCTTACGGCGCCCGGAAAGAATGAATTTGCCGGACTCATAATACTTCTGCAAAAAAGCAGTGTGTGCCTCCATAAAGTGCTCTACAGCCGCTACAGGACGGATGTATTGTAATAAGATCAGGTACATAACGGTTTTTCGATGGTTTTAGTGAAAATTTTCATAGCTGTAACAAAGGTATTAACTATATCGGTAAAGAAATTATTGTAAAGGCCAGGGAAAAATAGACATATAAGCTACAAAAATATACGTACTTTTGATGTCGTAAAATACCACGATTGTGGGAATGTCGTTAGTTGTCCCTGTTGATTTGTGATGCCCGGTTATTGTGACTCCTGATTTCCCATCATCGCCGATTGCTAACTGTACGCATTCTATAGTCCTAATATATTATAAGCATTTATGAAAAAAACCATTTCCAAATTGTTGTTAACCGCTGGCACAGCCGCGGTCTTGTTATCGGCCTGCTCCAAAGTGCCAGAAGAAAGTAAATATATCCCTAAAGAAGCAGGGGTTATCTTCGAAATTAATGCCAAACAGATAAGCCAGAAGCTGCTTACTGAAGGCCTCACTATGGATAAACTCATGGCTGCCGCTCAGTCCAAAGATACTGCAGACGCCATGTCCAAATCTTGGAAAGATGCCCAGAACTCCGGCATCGACCTGACCAGCAACTTCTTCGCTTCTGTTATCGTAAGAGGTACCATCAATGATAATAAGTCTTACGCCGAAATTACCGCTTCCCTGAAAGATGCCGGCAAATTCGAAAGCTTCCTGAAAACAAACCTCAAAAGCTATAACGTAAAAGCAGGTAAAGACTTTAAATATACCTGGGACGATAAAAGCAATGGCCTGATTACCTGGAACGATAAAACGCTGATCTACCTGGTAAATCTCAATACCAATAAACTGAACAACCTTCCTGGTGCAAACGGTCTGCCTTCTCCTGATGGTGAAGAAAATGCAGCAGATTCTGCAAAACCGGCAGCTACTGCGAATGTAACCGCTGATGTTCCTGCAGAAGCAGCAGCCCTCATCACGGAAGCAGATCATATCTATCACCTGAAAGAAAACGAAACCGCCGGTACCCTGGAGCCTTTCAAAAAACTCCTGAAAGAAAAAGCGGACATGGGCATGTTCATCAATACCGAAGCTATCTACAACAGCGGTATGATGACAATGCTGCCTGCCAACTTCAAAAAACTCATGGATGGTAGCGCTGTTACCGCAACCGTTGATTTCGAGAAAGGTAAAATCTCCGCAGCTGTCAATAGCTACATGGGTAAGGAAATGCTGGCCATCTACAAAAAATATGGTAAAAGAGAAATTGATATGAGCATGCTGGAAAAATACCCTGGTGGTAATATTACCGGCTTCGCTGCTTATGGTTTCGATTTCCATATGGTGGGTGAAATCATCAAATCTGTTGGCATGGACGGCCTGGTTAATATGGGCCTCTCTCAGCGCTCCGGCCTCACCATGGACGATCTGCTGAACGCATTTGATGGTCAGCTGGTATACGTAGCTTCTGATTTCGCGATCACTAAAAAACCTAATCCTTATTTCGAAGGAGACTCTACCGAAACACCTTCTTCTAAATGGATCTTTAATATGAAAGTAGCCAACAAGGACGCTTTCAATAAAATTATGACCTCTCCGTTATTCCAGGGTATGCTCACCAAACAAGGCGACAAATACGTACTGGCTAACCCGGATATGGCTGCACAATTCCCTGCTATGTCACTCACAGAAAAATCTGTTACCCTCGGTTCTGACCAGGCCCTCCTGGACCAATACCTGGGCGGTAAAGGAAAAATCGAACTGCCTGATGGCATCGCTGCTAAAGTAAAAGGTAGCATGTTCGGCGGTTGGGTAGACCTGCAGAAAGTAATGGCTACCATCCCTGAAGATAAAGTGGATGAAGACGAGAAACCAATGATGATCCGCGTGAAAAGTCTCTTCAAAGACCTGACAATGGTTGCACAACCTGTTAGCGGCGACGTTCAGACCGGTCAGGTAATTCTCAACTTCAAAGATGAGAGCAAAAACAGCCTCGTTCAGCTGGTGGAACTCGGAACAGAAGTGGCCAAAATGAAACAGGCCAAAGACGAAAAAAGGAAAAAAGACCAGGCAGCAGAAGATAGCCTGCTCCAATTGGTTCCTGCCGATACACAAGCGCACTAATATTATTTCATTCTTATTACCCGAAAGCTGACCATTATCCGGTCAGCTTTCTTCTTTTACGGGCACTTGTTCTTGTGCCTAAAATATTATCTTAGTCCTATGCAAATTCAGTTGGATAATCTCCTGCCAATACCGCTGAAGGACAAAATCCTGCAACGGAATTCTGGCATATGGAATAAAAATATCACCTTCCAGCCTGGCACCTTCGTGAAGGTAAAAGCACCTTCAGGCACCGGTAAAACCACGCTGGTGCACTACCTGTATAATATCAGGTACGACTATTCCGGCCAGGTGCTCATCAATGGCAAATCATGGAACAATTACAGCCGCAATGATATTGCCTTTATGCGGCAACAGCAGCTCAGTGTTATATTCCAGGACCTCCGCCTGTTCGAACAACTCACCGCACTGGAAAATATAGAACTTAAAAGGGTCATGAACCCCACACCATATTACCAGCAGGACAAGGTCCGGGAAATGGCAGAAAGACTAAACGTAACGCATATCCTTGACCAGAGCGGTAAAACGTTGTCCTATGGCGAACGTCAGCGCATTGCTATCATCAGGGCACTGGTACAGCCGTTCGACTGGCTGTTCATGGATGAACCTTTCAGCCATCTTGATGAGGAAAATACCCGCCGCGCCGCCGCCCTCATCGCGGAAGAATGCCGTGCCCGTAAAGCCGGATTTATCTTAACAGACCTGGACGATGACCAGCACTTCTCCTATGACGTGCATTACCAGCTTTAATATTTGTTATGCGAGCCTTTTTTGCCCTTCTCAGAAAAATAATAAGAACAGGTGTCGGTAAATCCCGATTCATCATGGCCGCTGTAGGCCTGGGAATCGCTATGCTGCTGATACTGATCGCTTTACAAGCCAATACTGACTTCAACCAGCTACTGTACAGCGACAAAAACCAGAACGAAACCGCCGACTTCCTCGTCATCAATAAAAAAGTGACCAACAGCATGATGGGGCAACCGGGAAAATCTACCTTCTCACCGGCAGAAATTGAAAATATCAGGAAACAGCCCTTCGTACAGGCTTCCGGGTTGATCACCTCCAGTGAGTTTAATGTAGTGGTACAGGCGCCCGGCGACCTGCATTTTGCAACAGATATGTTCTTCGAATCTGTTCCCGACAGCTTTATTGATGTTAAAGGAGAAGACTGGAAATGGAACCAGGGAGACAATACCATCCCGATCATCCTTCCCAGCGACTTCCTCAACCTCTATAACTTTGGTTTCTCTTTAAGTCAGGACCTGCCGCAGATCTCGCAGGAAACAGCCAAAGCATTACCACTCCTGGTGGTCATCTCTAATAATACCACTTCCCAACAATATTCCGGACATATAGTAGGCTTTTCTGATCGTATATCCTCCTTTCTGGTGCCTGCCAGCTTTATGGACTGGGCCAATAAAACATATGGCAGCAATGCCGCTCCGGCAACTTCCAGAATCGTAATCAAAGTGGCAGATCCTTCAAACCCTCAGCTGGTGAAGTTTCTGGACGATAACGGCTATACGACCAATCAGGATAAGCTGAAATTCAGTAAAACCAGGTTGATCGTACAAACCATCGTATCGGTGGTAGGCTTTTTCGGACTGATCCTGTTGTTCTTTGCCTTGCTGGTTTTCAGCATGTTTATACAGCTGATTATTGCTTCCTGCAAAAAGGAAATCCAGCTCCTGGTAATATTAGGGACCGCACCTAAACAGCTGCAACGATATCTCCTCCGGCAATTTGTGCCATTATATATCATTATAGGAGTGGTATCTATTATACTGGTTACCGGTATTCAGTTCCAGGCGTCACAGCTGCTGGCAAAGCATGACATGGTGGTGTCGCCATGGCCGGGAATATGGACCGTTGGCGGTGCAGTCGCTGTGTTGATACTGGTATATATCGTGAACCTGGTAACTGTGCGGAAGTACATTCTGAAAGACCAATAGCGAAATCTCTAAACAATAGATAATGAAACCTTACGACAAGAAATTTGTACATGTGGTAAACTTCTATCTCAAACCTGGGTTGAGTGCAGAAGATATCAAACGGTTCGAAGCCGGTGTTAGCAGCCTGGGTGGTATTGAGGAAATTTCCGTATTCAATGTGGGCAAACCGGCTAGTACAGACCGCCCGGTGATCGATAAAAGCTACAGCTACTGCCTGATCTGTGTATTTGCAAATCAGGATGCACATGATGTATACCAGGTGCATCCTATTCACCTCAACTTCGTTGATAACTGTAACCAGTATTGGGAAAAGGTAGTCATCTTCGATTCAGAAACGATCTAGTGTTCCAGCCGGCTTCCCGGGTGTGGCATCACAAAAGTTGCTCTTGCGCGGCTGGATAGTTTCAGATAAGGTATCCATATCGCCATTTTTACTATTGGCCAGATAATGGAATTTGTCTGGAATATATCCGGCTGCGACGGCACTTCAAACATCTGCAGGGTCAATTTTTTATCTATATAAATAAATAATGCCAGCATAATATAATAGGTGGCCAATGCTACCGGGAATGTATCCCGCCTGTTAAAAAACAGTACTGCCAGTAACACGGAGAAGCCAAGAAACAGGATGTTAAAAAACAGCTCCGAAACAACCAGTAACTGCGCCAGTGTAATGTTCCCCGTATGCGCCCTGATTCCGATCGTAGCCCAGGTATCGAACTGGAAATAACCATTTTTTATAATCATCGTAAGCTCTGTTAACGGAGAGAATACCAGCGCGATCGCTAATATGGCAAGTCCGCCGCCAATAGGAATAGGCGCCGGGATTTCCTTCTCCACCGGCATATTGGCTCTATAAGCCATAATGGCCATCAGGGTGGTCATCAGCCCAAAAACAAGCGCCAGAAATACAGTCAGCCAGTTACATTTATTGCTGTTGGTATGATTGCCATTCATCGTTGCCGATAAGTCAATGGTTGTATTGCTGGTAAAAGCCGCCAGGTCGCGGGTATATTGTGGTATATCGGCTACGGATATATGATCTTTCAGGGTGATCATCCGGTAATGCAGGATAACGGTATCGCCGTTCTTTTCCGCCTTAAACTCCATCTGGTAGCTATCTGCCTGTATTTTGGCAGGAGAGAAGTCTATGGGCCAGTCGGAAGGCATATTCAATACGATGGTATAATCGAGATCATAGGGATAACGTAATCTTATCGGAATATCCCTGTCTTCGTCCACTTTAGGCAGCAAATTGTTAATTTCCTGTGCAATGGCAGTGAATTTCAACTTGTTGGTGCTGCTGTCTTTTTTCCAGATATTATTGATGAGATAGTGTTCTGTTATCCGGAGGATATTACTATCCGGATTATCTTTCACCTGCATGGAGTCTTTGATGATAATGTCTCCATACAGATCACTATAATATTTCTGGTAAGATTTGTCTTTATCCTGTATGCTGGCAGCAGAAAGATCATATCGCAGGTCATCCGCATCACCTTTGCTGACCATTGTTTCCACGGCAAGTTCTCCGGGGTCATTCTGGCCGTCAGGTAATGTAAATGTTTCCTTAATGATAGTACGGCCATGCTGTTTCTGAATGATGGGTGTGAGGCCGGCAGTGGAATCAGCCACCAGGAGTGCCAGCTCATAATCCGGTTCACAGAAATTGTTTAGTGGCCCGCGTTGCATACTGATGGTGGGATCCAGCCAATAAACCTGGTTGTTCAGTTTCGTATATACGATCACATGATTGAAGGCATATGGTGTAGGTAGCATTTCTCGGATCGTACCTTTCAAATCAGTATTTACATATGCCATGACGGCGTCAATGCCGTTGGCACGGAGTAGTGTTGTCAGCAGGAGTGATTTGTCTTTGCAATCACCGAAACGCTGGTGCAGCACTTTATCCGGTGGATTGGGCTTATGGGAATTTTCGCCCATTTCAATTCCCATATAACGGATATCATCCTGCACAAAACGAAGGGCTTCCTGTAGGTATAACGTTTTATTTCCCTTCGACGAATCTTTCAGCAACTGGATACGCTTATTGATTTCGTTGCCGTTGGGAGTTGCATTGTTAATTGTAACGGCCCATTGTGCTACTTCTTTCCATGATTGGTACTCACTTAATTGCACCCTGGGATAGGGTGTATACCAGGAGGGAATATAGTCGCGGGTTTCCGGCTGTTTGAGAACAATACTGTCCCATTCATAGCAGGTATAATGTTGCCAGGTGCGTTGTTTCGGTGTCAGGCCTTTATTGAACGTGCGTAGTTCCACTTTCCTGTCGGGATTTACCAGGATAGCTTTGTAGTAATTTACGATGGGTTCAAAGGAGAGGAGATAGGAAGTAGTATTTATTTTGTCCGGGAAGATGGGATTGGTGCCCTGGATAGAGTAAGCAAAGTCTATCTGGTCATTCTTTCTGATATCTTCCAGGATAAGCAGGGCGGTATAGGTGCCGCTGTAGATGAACCTGGAGAGGTCTTGTTCCTGTTGCAGCAGTTTAAAGGCAGCAGGGTTGAGTCGGTTGATTACCTGGCCATTTCTGCGAATAACGAGGTGATGAAAAATAAGTTTCTCGTAAGAGGGGTCGAAGTCGACAGATATTTCAGATCCGTTCTGGATACCGGTTTCGGAAACTATTTGACGGATGATATGTCTGTAGGTAGTATGTTCTTCCAGGTTTTTTTGTTCTTCCTGAACCAGGTGGTAATAACCATCACTGATATTTTTAGCGTTTGGTTTTTTGTCGAGATGTACGGCATGTGGTACCAGCCATGTTGGAGCAGGGTCAGTAAAGATTTTATTGCGCTGTGCTTGCAGGGCAACAGGGATTAGCAGCAGGGTCAACACTGCCAGGAAAAGTATTTTGCGCATAAGGGATAAATGATAACCTAACGTTGTAACCACATTGCTGTGGCTACAACGGGGCATCAAGTTATATCTTTTTTACCTGTTAAACAGCAATTTTACATAGAACCCAGGTTTGCTTAATCTTTTGCGGAGATCTACTTCATGAAACATGCAAGTCATCAGCTCGGCCAATTGTTTGTTCTTATTGCCGAGTTTCATGAGATAATTAAATAGCCAGGGGTATTTGACCAGTTTCTGCAATTTGGTGCTGAGTTGTAATTCGGGACCGAGAATGCGGTAAATTTCATCATTATAAGTCTGGAGGAAGTTGTCGGAGAAATCGTTGGCTTTAATGGCTGCTGCTGCCTGATTGGCGGCAATGGTTCCTGAATACAATGCATTGCCGATGCCTTCGCCGGTAAAAGGATCGATGAGGTAGGCGGCATCGCCGGCCAGCATATAGCGTTCGCCTTGCAGTTTTCTTTTTTTACTGCCCAGTGGCAGACCGTAGCCGTCAATGGAGCCAACCAGGCTCGCATCGCCGAAACGTTCTTTCATCACGGGGTCTGTGGCGATGGTATCCAGCATTAATTTTTTCAGATTTACCTTTTGGTTTCGGGCATTGTTGCTGAGCATTCCAACGCCTACATTGGCTTCTCCGTTTGGTAGCGGGAATATCCAGAGATAACCCGGCAGCATATTTTTAAGGAAATGCAGTTCGATGAAGTTGTCTTTATGGAGGCCTTTAATATCCTTATAGTAGGCACGGATGCCAGCTACATAGTGTTCGGGTTCCATTTTAATACCGGCGACATCTTTGGTGAAGGCTGAATGTGCGCCATTGGCCACAATGATCAGCTGTGCCTTTACCTGGAAAGAGTTGTCGTTATTGGAAAGCAGGTAGCCATCTTCCTGTAGCTGGTATTTATCGATACTTTTGCCTTCAAATAATTGTATTTCCGGCCTGCGCTTTAATTCCTCTACCAGGAAGTTATCGAAGTCAATACGTTTACATACAAATCCCCGGGGATCAGACATATCGTCTTTATAATTGGTCTTATAAGGGATATCCATTCCCAGCCTGTTTGGCGCTACGAATTTCACGCCCCAGCTGTTCAGCTTGAACACTGACTCCTGGAGGCGTTTGCCCATATCCTTGTCGATACGTTCTAAAATGGTCAGTACTTTACCACTCAAGCCATCTCCGCAAACCTTATCCCGCGGGAATACTGCCTTGTCAACAACGATAGAGGATATACCTAATTTTGCGAGCTGCAGGGCAGCGCAGGCGCCCGCAGGACCTGCCCCGATAATACACACTTTAGTTTCCATAATTTTTCGCTGATAGAATTTCCATCAGGAAGTTACGGAATTGTTAGCAGTTCATACCAGTGAATGACTGCATGATAAAAAAGCAGAATATGAATAGGGGGTGTATGGGAAAATGGCTAATCACTTATCTTCGCCGGAAAAAATAGCATTTTATGTTCGATTTATTAGGCAAACTGTCGCAGATACAGACGAAAATGAAAGAAGGGAAAGAGCGTCTGGCGAATGTAACGCTGGCGGGTGAAGCTGGGAACGGTGCCGTAAAAGTTGCTGTAGATGGCAATCGTCAGGTGAAAACCATCGATATCGCTGCAGAACTGTTAGTCCCTGAAAAGAAAGAAGAAATGGAAGACCTGCTCATTACCGCACTGAACCGTGCGCTGAAAGCTGCAGAAAACTCCTGGGAAGCTGAAATGAAAAACGCTGCCGGCCCACTCGGTAATCTGTTATAAGCATATTCGCGGTTGATGCCGCATCTGAAAACTGACTCCTGGTCGCTACACTGTAGTGGCCAGGAGTTTTTATTTTCCCGATCCCGTAATAGTTTTTCCCCTTTTGAGCCGGTTGTCAACGGCAAAATTTCGTTTCTTACTATTCAGTTTTTGTAAATACTTTTCTGAAATAATATACTTCCGGGGAATTTCTTTCCCTGGTACTTTCTTTTAACGTTTCGTATAATCCGCCATAGTACTGGATCTGACTGTTTTTTAATAAATAGTTGGCCTTATCTGGAATAAGTTTTGGCATTCCTCTACCAAAACGAACACTATATGCATGTACATCCTAAACCACCCGCTCCCAAATCACGCTCGTTGATTTACGCGCTCGCAGTAATCGTTATACTGAGTATTGTCGGGCAACTGATCATTAGCAACTGGCACAGATAAACTGCTTTATAAAAAATACAATCATCATAATAAATATATAATGGAAACAGCAACAGCTACGGATGAAGAGATAGTCGTCAGACGGGCGAATATCACTGATATAGATTTTGCATTACCGATTACAGCCGAAATGGAGGCCTCCGCCAAAGCCAGAGGTACAGGCATTTCGAAGCGTAATCCTGAAGATATCCGTAAAAAAATACTGGAAGGGAAGGCCGTCATTGCATTCACTAAAAGCGGTATCTGGGCTGGATTCTCCTACATCCAGACCTGGGACAACAACAGCTACGTTTCCAATAGCGGTTTGATAGTGGCGCCGGCATTCAGACGCCTGAAAGTGGCGTCCGCTATCAAACAGAAAATATTCGAATTAAGCCGGATGATGTATCCGGCGGCAAAAATATTCAGTATCACTACCGGACTGGCAGTGATGAAACTGAATACCAGATTAGGCTTTGAGCCTGTCACCTATAATGAAATTACCCATGACCCTCAATTCTGGTCGGCTTGCAAAAGCTGCGTAAACTATCCTGTGCTGGCAGCAAAGGGATTTAAAAACTGTCTCTGTACTGCCATGCTGTTCACACCCGAACTGGCATAACCCTGTTGAAGTCACAGCCATAAACAATAAGCGGTGGTGCATTGGCACTGCCGCTATTTATTTTAAATTGTACGCACAGAAAACTTATCAGCCAATCTAGCTTAGCTGGCAGAGCAGCGGTTTCGTAAATCGCAGGTCGTGGGTTCGAATCCCATGGTTGGCTCTATTAATCTTTCAGCTCGCATTCCAGGAAAGTGCCTGAATGCCTGGATACAGACAACTTCAGCAAACAACAGGTCTCTATCTGATCAAAAATATCTGGTGTTACATCTATCTTCTTTATACCATATTCATTATCCTCTACCAGCAGATAATGGGAAATTACACCTAACTCCTTGGTACTCTTCTTATCTACTACATGGGTAATAAATTCTGCCTTCTCTTTATGCCGGAGATCTTTTCGTATAGCCGATATCGTATTTACCCAGAAATATGCGATAAAGCCTGCGAAAGCAGCTGTCATAGTGCTAAAGAAATAAAAAGGAGGGATCGTATTTACCCGTATGAGCAATAATACAAATCCAATAATGGTAACAATTGAAAAATAACGGGCCAGTATACCAATAGCATCATATTTTGAAGCCAGGTTGCCACGCACAATGTAGGTGTCGTCTTGTGTAAACTGCTGATAATGTGGATAATTCATAAGGTTGATATTTTTCAGTCAGTGGATAGAAGATTGCTCGTATATAAAAAAGATGCAGGGCGGAAAAAATTCCATAAACCTTATTTTAATTTTCAATCATCCGGACTTCTGTATATTTATCCCATCAAATCCAATTGTTATGCGATTTATCCCTTTGGCTGCGCTGGCAGTATGCCTGTATGCCTGTAACGATAAAACCGGCAGTAGCACCTATCGGCTAACGGAAACGGCTATATTCAATACCGACTCTGTTCATGCGGCACTTACCGGAAAAGAAGCGAAAAACAGTGAAGCTGAAAAGAAATTTCTGGCAGCACTTGATATGTATAGAAACAAAAAGTCAGCTGTTCAAAGCATTCCTTTATTTTATGAATCTATCTTAAAACAGCCACAGGCAAAGGCTTACTATGAGCTGGGAAATGCCCTGATAGACGCCGCAAAGTTCCCGGAGGCGGTACAGGCTTATGAGGTGGCGGAATACCTGGATTACAAGCCAATGTACAAGCTATTGTACAATAAAGCATGCGCTTACTCCAAACAAAAGAAAAACGACGAAGCGATGGAAAACCTGATCTCAGCTATAGAATTCGGGTATTCTAATCTGAATAATATCATGAAAGATCCTGATCTTGAATATGTTAGATCAATGAGGGACGATTTCCGCGAAGTGGTGCGCCTGGCGCTTAGTGGAGCAACAGATCCGGATAAACTGCAATGGATATCTTTCTACAGAGAATTTAAAACAGCGCAAATGCCGCTTACACTGGATAAATCCTATGCTGCAAAACTGAATGATTATTATATTCCTTATGATTTTGAAAACTATGTTTCTGAAATGAAAGGAGCGCAATTCAGTCGGGAAACAGGCAGTACATTTTATTATGTAGGTATTGTGAAAAGTGATTCTGCGTATAAAACGCTGGTGTATGCCATCAATGATAAAGAACTGGATAATTACCAGTGGCCTTATTATATGCTGGCGAGCTATAACTCTTCAGGAAAACTTATTGAGAAAATGCTGGTTGCCGGACAGGCAAAAGATGAGGACCCTTATCGGGTAGCGGTTTTCAATGCCAATGGCGAGTTTAACATACGCCAGTATGAAATAGAATATGAGAAAAATCCGAAGGAAGAAGGATTTAATAACAACAAAGAAGTAAAAAGCACAGTGGTGGCCACCGACTATTATAGTATTGGGGCTGATGGACATTTTATTCACAAACAGAATGAACCACTGGCATCAAGATAATCTCCGTTTGTTTTTAGTAAGTTGAATATATAATTCTGCTATCAGCAGATTGATTGTCCAGCTTAGCCACGATATCAGTACATATGCCGCTGCAGGCCGCAGCGGCATATGCATTAAGCCAAGCAGGTACGCGTAAAAACGCAGTGTAATGGCGGAAAGCGTAAGTGCGTAGCTCCTGACCATAAAATCTTTATGACTTTCCCACTGGCGTTGTAGTGCTTTTCTCCAGGCAATAACGGTGAAGCCTATCCATAGTACCGATAATATCACGAAACTTATCTGCGCCCTGATGCCACCATTGGCATAGAATGCCATTACCAGTCCGGTGGGGCCACTGATCCCGATGACAACAACCGCATATATTTTCCCCAGTAGCCTGTGTATAGCAGGATAGGTTTTAAGCAAATATTTACTGAACTGGAATAACCCTGTAATCAATACGATCGAGCTTACGAATACATGTGTATAGAAACTCAGGCGCCAATGAACGATGTGCCATTGCACCTGTTTGGTCATCAGGAAATTGGTGTACCTGTTAAACGATACATAGGGCAGACTCAGCAATATCATCAGCCAGGTAGCATAGAGTATAGCCGCTACCGTTATCCACACAAATATTTTCTTCAGCAGTACCATTATGGCATATGATAAAACGATAAGCTATCACTTTTAAACTCTGTAGCATATCCACCTTTTTCAGGATGGTCCTGGTCATTAGGATAGAAAGCTACATCAAAAGTGGTTGATTTATCTGTCCAGATACTGTTTGTTTTCCAGATGACAGTAATTTTTTCGTGGTTACCTTTTACTTTTTGCCAGGTGCCGCGTACGATGGTGGCTTGTTCGGCTCTGGTGCTGTCGTTCACTTTAGGATAGAACTGTAGTTCACAGCTGCCGTCTCTGCGGAAGGTTAATATTCCTTCACCATGATCACCATCATAGGAGTCAAAGAAGTCGAAGCCTTCGTTTTCGGTATGTACTTCTTTTGACAACACAAAAGATTTTGCACTGGTATTTTTCTCATTGAGGGGCGTCCAGTTGCCTTTCAGCTGTTGGCCGTTGCCGGTTATGTTGATGGCGAACCTGCCATCGTAGGGGTTATCGCCGGGTTCGGTGAGTTCAAGCAACCAGTTGTCGCCATCCTTTTTCATGGCGCCATGGATATTGCGGCGTAGTCCTTTGTGAATATTGTAGCCGGCAGCCTGTTTGCCGTTGGCAAAGTTGACGGTAATGAAGATAGGGGAGCCGCCGAAATCGCCGGACCAGGTTCCTTTTAGTGCTGCGTAAACATCTTTGATGCTATCTGTTGCAGTGGAGTCTTTTGCTGGTGCCGTTGATCTCCCGGAATGGCAGGAACTGAGTGCGATGAGGAGGCAACAGGTACAGGTAAGGAATAATTTCACGAGGTGCTGATTTTATGTAAAAATAGTATTTAGTGAGATGCTGGTGTTATAGTTTAGAAGGAAGATCTATCACGATCAGTTTATCGATGGCCTCTGAGCTATGTTGCAGCATACCGGTAATACGCAGGTAATACCTGCTGATAATGACGCTGCAGGGCGGTGAGGGGAAAGTGGTGAGTGTGGATAAACGGAGATGGTATTCTCTGTTGAGATGTTTGTAAGTATACTGTTTCAGTTCCGCGATATCCACATCAGGGAATTGCTGTCTTTCTTCACGGCTGTATTTCCTGAGCACGTAAAAGTTATCCGCTTCCGGTTTGAGTTTTTCCCAGTTGCTGGTGAAATGGTGCCATTGATGAAGTATCCTGGAAGGAGGTCCATCAATGATGACGCTGGTTTCATATCGCTGGGCTACGTCCAGTCGGGTGTTGCCGGAAGTGGTAATGGTTAGTAGCTGTCCTTCGATGGTATGTGGTGCCTGTAGTGTAAAGTAGATGGTATCCGGATGGTATTCGAAGTCATTTTTGGCAGGAGTCGGAACTATCCAGTCGAGTGCCAGGTAGGAGCTACCGAAACGGATATACGTAGTGCTGTCTGTTTTTGCAACAGAAACTTCATTGGAAGCGACTCTGGTAGCCTGGCTTACGGGCGGGGCTACCAGTTCCATGGTATCAATTTGCACGGGTTTTTCCTGTTTTTTAGTTACAGGTGTGTGGCATGCAAAGAAGGCTGGCAATAGGGCTGCCATCAGAAAGAAGGTTTTCATGATACGCGGGATATAAAACTGAGTTAGGTTTTATTGTCCTCGTACTTGGAACAGTTATTCCGGTTCAGCCATATCAGTGAAATCGATGTTGTCGTTGGCATCTTCCAGTGCTTTCCATAGGATGTCTTTCAATTCCATGAGTCCCTGGTTGGTTACAGAGGAGATAAAAACATGTGGAACATCTGCCGGGAGCTCTGCGGAGATGGCGGCTTTGAGCTCGTCATCCAACATATCGCTTTTGCTGATGGCTAACAGAAACTGTTTGTCGAGTAGTTCTGGATTATATTGTTCCAGCTCATTCACCAGCACGTCGAATTCTTTTCGATGATCGGCGCTATCAGCAGGAATCAGGAATAATAATACGGAGTTTCTTTCAATATGTCGTAAAAATCGGTGTCCCAGACCTTTACCTTCGTGGGCTCCTTCGATAATACCCGGAAGATCGGCGATACAGAAAGATTTATCGCCACGGTATTCCACCATTCCCAGTTGTGGGGTGAGGGTAGTAAAGGCATAATCGGCCACTTTAGGTTTGGCAGCAGTAATGGTAGAGAGGAGGGTGGACTTACCTGCATTAGGGAATCCTACCAGTCCAACATCGGCCAGTACTTTCAGTTCCACGACTTTCCAGCCTTCGATGCCTGGCATACCTGGCTGGGCATATTCAGGAGTTTGGTTGGTAGCGGATTTAAAATAAGCATTGCCCTTACCGCCTTGTCCGCCCGGGAGCCAGATCAGTTCCTGGCCATGTTCCAGGATTTCTGCTTCTACTTCGCCGGTTTCTTCATCGCGGGCAACGGTTCCGAGCGGTACTTCAATGACGATATCATTACCGAAACGGCCGGTGCAGTTATCACCGCTACCATTTTCACCATTTTCGGCTATCAGCATTTTGTGCCAGCGTAAGTGCAGTAATGTCCAGAGCTGCCGGTTACCACGAAGGATGATATGTCCTCCACGGCCACCGTCGCCACCATCAGGACCCGCCTTGGCATTGAATTTAGTACGCATGAAGTGCATACTGCCGGCACCACCTTTACCTGATTTACAAAACACACGGATATAATCTACGAAGTTCGCTTTTTCCACTTTTAACCCTGTTTAAAAAGGCTATATCTTCCGATACAGCCATAAAATAAAATGCAAAGATCGTGAAGTTTAATCAATTAGTTAAACTTCACGATCTTTGCGTAGTATATAAGTTCTTGAAAGTCTTATCTGTATTGCCTTAGGCAGGTTGTCCCACCAGCGTATCCAGCTCGTTGGACAAAAGACCGAAGATTTCTTCTACAGTACCTTCTCCTTTAACCTTCTTGAATTTGCCGAATTTGGCATAGTGATCAGCCACAGGAGCGGTTTTGTTGTGGTATTCAACAATACGTGCTCTAACTACATCTTCATTAGCATCATCGCTGCGGTTAGAGGTCAGACCACGGTTCAGCAGACGCTTAACCAGCTCTTCTTCAGGTACTTCCAGTGATAATACTACAGAAATAGCAGTTTTCTTTAATGCTAACAGCTTATCAAGTGCCTCTGCCTGTGCAGTAGTACGTGGAAAACCATCAAAAATAAAACCGCGTGCATCTGGATTGGAATCCAGTTTGGAGCTGATCATACCGATTACCACCTCGTCCGGTACCAGTAAACCCTGGTCCATGAACTTCTGGGCTTCCATTCCCAGAGGTGTTTTATTACCGATCTCACTGCGAAGCAAATCGCCTGTAGACAGGTGAATCAGTCCGTATTTGTCTATAATATTAGCACTCTGTGTACCCTTACCACTACCTGGAGGGCCAAATAAAATGAGATTGACCATGTTTTATTAAATCTTTCTTACTTAACTCGCAAGGTTGCAAATATAGCAAACAATTGAATGTATAGGTAATTAAAATACGATTGATTGAATTAATCTAAAAATTTTAGGAAAAATACTAAATATAATTCAAATACTTCCACTGAAATCTAGTTTTTCTTCAAAACTCCTTATCGAAATTAGTGATTAACTTTCTTTCAGACAAAATCATATAATTATTATTAATAATTGGTTGATTGCCACTGGATTTAGTGCGCCAGAATTTGTAAGTTTATGAAATGAGACATTTATTGGTTGCTGGACTTACAGGCTTGATGTTGACCACGAGCGCGATACCTGTTCCGCTCTCGGTAGTCAACAAGAAGAAACATAAAAAGACGACTACTCAAACCGTTGTACAACAGGACCCTGCCTCCGCATGGGTAGACAGCGTATTTAATGCACTATCCCCCGACGAAAGGATAGCACAACTTATCATGATCAGGGCACACTCCAATCTGGGACAAGACCATATCAACGCCGTCGTCAAAGATATCCGGGAAAATAAAGTGGGTGGCATCATCTTCTTCCAGGGAGGCCCGGAAAGAGAAGCCAACCTGACCAACTATTACCAGTCTATCTCCAAAGTGCCCATGCTCGTTGCCATAGATGGTGAATGGGGCCTCGGCATGCGCCTCGACAGCGTAATATCCCTGCCACGCAATATGATGCTCGGCGCCACACAAGATACCGCACTGGCCTACGCTTACGGCCGCATCCTCGCTGAACAATGTAAACGAATTGGTATCCACATCGATTTCGCACCTGATATGGATATAAATAATAACCCGAATAACCCCGTTATCAACGACCGGTCGTTCGGTGAAAATAAATACCAGGTGGCCCGATTGGGAGTAGCCACTATTAAAGGAATGCAGGATAACGGCGTTATGGCCAACGCCAAACACTTCCCCGGACACGGCGATACCAATGTCGATTCGCACCTTGATCTCCCAACGATTAATAAAACCCGTCAGCAGCTGGACTCCCTGGAGTTATACCCCTTCAGAGAAGCTATCGCCGCAAACGTGGGCTCTATAATGGTCGGACACCTCTACATCCCGGCCATCGACAACAAACCCAATACCCCAACGTCTATTTCCTATAAAGCTGTTACCCAACTGCTCCAGAACGAATTGGGCTTCAAAGGCCTCATCATCACCGATGCCCTCGAAATGAAAGGCATCGCGAAATTCTACACCAAAGGACAGGAATCTTTACAGTCTTTACTCGCAGGAAATGACCTGATGATACTTCCTTCTACCGCGCAAGGTAGCATTGAAGCCATCAGAAAGGGTATCAAAAAAGGTCTGATCAGTCAGCAGGAAGTAGACCGCAGAGTGAAAAAAGTATTGCGTGCCAAATACGACCTCGGTCTCAACAAACCACAGGTCATCGACACAAAGAATATTACCGATGATATCAACAAAAGCACGGATTCCCTGCGTCGTAAAATTGCAGAGAAAGCCCTGACACTGCTGAGCAATAAAGATAACCTGATTCCATTCAGTCCGGCCATGACCCAGCAGAAGCTGGCTGTCATCGCAGTAGGGGCAGACGCCAACAATGCTTTCATCGATGCAGTGAAAGCAGCTAAACCAGGCACAGATGCATTCATCTTCACTGCCCGCCAGAGCGTAGAACAGATCGCACCGATCGTTTCCCGTATCCAGCGCGATTATAAAGGCGTAATTATCTCTGTACATAATTTCAGCCGCCGTCCGGCAAATAACTTCGGCCTGTCGCTCGCACAGCGACTGCTGATCCGTCAGCTACAGCAGGAATTGCCTTCCGCAACAGTGGTATTCGGAAATCCTTATGCTATCCAGTACTTCTGTGAAGCACCACATATCCTCGCTGCATACGAAGATGATTCTACCACCCAGAAAGTGGCGGCAGATATCCTTTTCGGCAAACTGGCGCCACAGGGGAAACTCCCGGTAACTGTTTGTCCGACGTATCCCGAAGGCTCAGGCGTAACCTATACCCTGAACCAGTACACACAATTGCCGCAATCCACACCTGCCGCAGAAGGCCTGAATGCACAGACACTGCTTAAAATCGACGGTCTTGCCAGCGAGATGATTGGTCGTGGCGCAGCCCCGGGCTGTGAGGTGCTCGCGCTCAAAAATGGTAAGGTAGTATTCAACAAAACTTACGGCCATTACGAGTATAACAGGAGAGAGCCTGTTATGCCGAAATCAATTTACGATATGGCTTCTGTTACAAAGATCTGTGCTACCACGATCTCTGTAATGAAACTCTATGATGAAGGGAAGCTCAACCTGGACGCTACATTGGGCACCTATCTGCCCTTTGTGCAGGGCAGCGATAAGGCCAACCTGAAAATACGCGATATACTGCTCCATCAGGCCGGTCTGGTCCCATATATCCCTTTCTACAAAGAGGTAATTGATGCCAATGGTGTTCCTGATTCGACCCTCTTCCATACTGTCGCAGGGCCAGGATTTACCACCAGAGTGGCAAATGACCTCTATCTGCGCGATAATTACAGGGACAGTCTCTGGCAAAAAATCCTGGACAGCAAGCTAACGCCTCATCCTTCCTACGTATACAGTGACCTGGATTTTATCTTCCTGGGCAGAATAGTAGAACAGCTCTCCGGCAAACCTTTAAATGAATATGTACAGGAAACCTTTTACACACCGTTAGGATTGGAAACCGCCGGCTTCCTGCCCCGCAACAGGTTCCCTTTAGCACAGATCGCACCTACTGAAAATGAGTTCATTTTCAGAAGACAATTACTGAGAGGGGATGTGCACGATCCTACCGCCGCCATGTTTGGTGGAGTGGCAGGCCATGCCGGCCTCTTCTCTGATGCCAGTGACCTCGGCATCATCATGCAGATGCTGCTGAACGGAGGCACATATAACAACAAAGAATACATAAAACCTTCCACTGTGGCGATGTTTACTGCCTATAACAGTAAAATCAGCCGTCGTGGCCTGGGATTCGATAAAACAGAAAAAGATAATGCTACCAGGCAGCAGGGGTACCCGTCGAAATTCGCTTCCGGCGCTACCTTTGGCCATACCGGATTTACCGGCACCTGCGTTTGGGCCGATCCGGACAGCAAACTGGTGTTTGTATTCCTGAGCAACAGGGTATATCCTAACGGTGGCGCCAATACGAAATTATCCACCCTCGATATCAGGGGTAAGATGATGGACGTATTCTATGAAGCCGCAGTGAAATAATACCGCCGTATAAAAAATAAAGGGCCTTCCATATTCACGTGGAAGGCCCTTTATTTTTAATGTGTTAATCCTGGCTTATTTCTCAACAGAAACATTTCTGTTAACTACTGTAGAAGTGTGAATTCCCACAGTTTTTTCAACCAGTTTATTTTTTCCGCTTCTGATTTCGAATGTGTAGTCGCCATCTTCCAGAGAATCCAGATTATAGCTACCCGCATATCTAACAGTTGTAGGTAGTATTTCGCGGTGCAGTGTAAAATTGTTTTTGTCTTTAATGTACAACACCAACTTTTCATTGGATGGATTTTCAACTGCTAAGTTGAAAGTAATCCCATCTTTGTTGAGTTGTGTGAGTTGCATGTTAACAGCTGCTTTGGGGGAACCGTTTTCAGTTACAGCTGTTGTCATTTTCGCTGTGCCGAAAGCGTAATCATTTTCCTGAGCCATCACATTTAATGAACCTAACAGCGCTGCTGCGGTCAAAATCATCTTCACTTTGGGTGCTAAAACAAGTTTCATGACATTAATTTTTTAATGTGTTTTTCTTTAATAGGGCTGGTATTAGCTAATACAATGGTGCCTTTTTGCTTTTAACGATGCAAAGATCAGAAGCCTGCGTTAAGTGAACATTACGCCTTTGTTAAAATAATGTGAGAAAATATGAACCCGATGTTGTTTTCTGTCCTAATTTCGCATCGTTTATGGAAACAGTACATTTAAAAAATAATCGCCCTGTAGCCATCTGGTTGTATATAGGTGTGGGCATGCTGATAGTGCAGGTACTCCTGGGAGGTATCACCCGTCTGACAGGTTCGGGATTGTCAATTACTGAATGGGCACCACTTTTAGGTACTTTGCCCCCAATGAATGACGCTGCCTGGCAACGTGCTTTTGATGGATATAAAGAAATTGCACAGTATAAACTGGTGAATAGCCATTTCACTCTGACAGATTTTAAACATATTTATTTCTGGGAATGGTTTCACCGCGAGTGGGCAAGGTTCATGTTCGTTGTATTCCTGGTGCCATTTATATATTTTATTTATAAGCGTAAGATTGATAAAACAATGGTTAACCCTTTGCTGATCCTCCTTTTGCTGGGTGGATTGCAGGGACTGATCGGCTGGGTGATGGTAATGAGCGGACTTAACAACGAAGATATCCGTGTAAACCACATCCGTCTGGCCATTCACTTTATTTCTGCACTGGTACTGCTCTGCTATGTATTCTGGTTTGCCATGCGTTTAAGCATTAAAGAAAAGCAGATATTATATGTGCCGGAATTACGCAAACTGAATGTTATCTTATTGGTTTTGCTGACTTTACAACTGATATATGGTGCGTTTATGGCAGGTATTCATGCTGCCCTGAATGCCAACACATGGCCTGATATCAACGGCGCCTGGGTGCCTGCAGGTATGTTCTCCAGTGGTAATTTCTTCCATGATATCTTCCATAACCCTATTGCTATTCAATTCATTCACCGCGGATTAGCTTATCTGATTACGATTATAATCGCGATATGGTGGGTGAAATCTGCCAAAGTGCCGGCAAACAGCCAGTTACATGCAGTTCGTTATCTGCCGCTGCTCTTGGTATTACTGCAGGTATTACTCGGTGTACTCACCCTGCTCAATAGCCAGATCAATATCCCGATTTCCTATGCAATCCTGCACCAGGGCGTAGGAATGCTACTGCTTTTATCGCTCGTATGGACCTTCTATCTGAGCCGCGGTAAAGCAGTCAACTAGCACAGACGATAACTTCGCATAATTAATAATACGGATTCGCAACAAGGAAATGCTGTTTCATAGTTGCAAATCCGTATTTTTATTTGTAATTATCGTCTGATGAAGTTGAAGTTATTGCTTATAAAGACATACTATTCTTTCCCTGTTCAGCTGCTGCTCCTGCATTTCAGAAAGTACCAGGTGCTGCTGCTATTTTGGGTGATTCTGTTTAGCACCATAAACGGTGGATTTGCCAAGGTTTTTGGAGGGGATGCGCTGTTTCTGGCGCCGGAATACCTGGGGAAAGTGAATTTCTATAGCACCGCCATCCTGGGTATGGCCACCGGTGCATTCATTATGAGCTGGCATATCACCACCTTCATCCTACATACCAGCCGTTTTAAATTTCTTGCTACCACTTCCCAGCCGTTTTTCAGGTACTGCCTGAATAACTCCATCATTCCACTCGCTTTCCTGGTTTGCCTGGTGATCCGGGGCTGGCAATACCAACGCTATGAAGAGCTGAGCAGTGTGCCCGAAATTCTTTTGCTGGCAGAAGGATTTATCAGCGGGGTATTATTTATTATTTTCTTCTCGTTTTTTTATTTTTTTAATGCAGATAGAAATATCGGGAGAAGATTAGAGCGGAAGTTCGGTAATCCCAGAAACTTTCTACGCACCATCCTGAAGCCTACGCAGGAACCGGACGAAAACGCCCTTCCGGTAAACAACTATTTCTCTACACCCATCAAAATACGCCGGGCAAGAAATGTTGATCACTACAACAAGCACTACCTGGATTCCATCCTGAAACAACACCACTTCGCAGCCATGATTACGGTGGGTTGTGCATTGATTTTCATGTTGATACTGGCCAGCATGATGGACTATAACATATTTCGTATCCCTGCCGGCGCCAGTGTCCTCGTATTTTTTGCATTCCTGATCGGAGTTGCCGGTGCTTTCAGCTATATGCTGCAAAGCTGGTCTATCCCTATTTTGCTGGTAATGCTGTTTGGTGTGAACTGGTTGGTGGAACATAACCTGCTCGATAACAGAAACAAGGCCTATGGCCTTAATTACCATCAGAAAGAGGGCCGTCCGGAATATAGCACCCAGGCTTTACAGCAGTTTTTTAATGAAGAGCGATATGAAGCAGATAAGGCCAATACAATAGAGGTCCTGAAGCGCTGGAAAGCGAAATTCCCCAAAGACACCAAACCCCCGCTGATAGTAATGAATTTCAGCGGTGGTGGCAGCCGCTCTGCAAAGTGGTCCGTACACGTATTGCAACGACTCGATAGTATCCTCAATGGCCAGTTGCTGAAGCATACAGTACTCATGACGGGGGCTTCCGGAGGTATGATGGGTGCCACTTATTTCAGAGAACTATTCTACGAGCAGCAACAGGGAAAAAACATTCACCTGAATGATACTACATATCCCATAAAGATTTCCAAAGACCTGCTCAATCCCGTGTTTACGGCCATGGCCGTGAATGACTTCATTGCACCGGTATGGAGTTTTAAAATTGGTTCCAACCATTATGCGAAAGACAGAGGTTATGCCTTTGAAATGCAGTTGAACCAGAATACGGATAATGTATTGAATCATACTATCTCTTACTATAAAAAAGCAGAAGAGCAGGCAGAAATCCCTATGCTGATATGGAATTCTACCATCAATGCTGATGGCCGCCGGCTGATGATTTCGCCATTGCCGGTGAGTTACCTGTGTGCGCCGGAATATAAGTATCCGACCAGGCCTATCCGGGATGTGGATGGTGTGGATTTCGGGCAGTATTTTGCCCGCCAGGATGCGGGTGAGCTACGGGTAACGAGTGCTATAAGGATGTGCGCTACTTTCCCGTACGTTTTGCCGAATGCCTTCCTGCCAAGCAATCCGATTGTAGATGTGATGGACGCTGGTATCCGTGATAATTTCGGCCAGCAGACAAGCTTACGGTACCTCTATACCTTCCGGGAATGGATCAATGAAAATACTTCCGGCGTGATTTATATCCAGGTAAGGGATACCCGTAAAAATGATATTTCTGCCATCAAGAAAACCAAAGACCTCAGCGACCTGATTTTTGAACCGCTGTTTACCATGCAGCAGCATTGGAGCGCCATGCAGGACTTCGATCAGGACGACCTTGTCAACTATATGGAAGGTTATTTCCCCAATAAATTCCATCGTATCATTTTCCAGTATGTACCGCAGCGCCAGGACAAGGCGGCGGCGCTATCATGGCACCTGACATCCAGGGAAAAAATGGACATCGCCGATGCGATCAATAACCCGGCTAACCAGAGTGGACTGGAGTATGTGCTGAAGATGGTACAACAGCGATAGTGGCTACTGTCGCAGGAAATCCAATAATGGCGTAATGAACTGCGGATAGGCTTCTATATGAGGCAGATGTCCTACGTTATCCACCCGCACCAGTTTGGCGTGTGGGATTCTTTTTGCTGCATTTTGTCCTAATTGCGGATAGTTTCCTAATGTTTTACGGACGGACTCAGGCACGCTGGCTTTGCCCAGCGCTGTACGGTCGCGCTGCCCGATAATAAGCAGGGTAGGGGCTTGGATGTTTTCGAATTCATAGAATACCGGCTGGGTAAAGATCATATCGTAGGTCAGGGCGTTATTCCAGGCTACGACAGGATAATCCGGGCTGGAGGTATTGCTGGCAAGGAGCGCAGCCCACTTTTCAAATGCCGGCGTCCATTTGCCGGCATAATAGCTATCCATCTGGTATTGCTTAATCTTTTCATAGTTCTGGTTTAGTTCAGTCTGGTACCATTTATCTACCGATTGGTAGGGCACTTTCACTTTCCAGTCTTCCAGTCCGATAGGATTTTCCAGAATAAGTTTCTCTGTCATTTCCGGGTACATCAGTGCGAACCTGGTGGCCAGCATGCCGCCCATAGAGTGGCCCAATACGGCCAGTTGTGGTATCTGGAGTGAGTCCAGCAGTGCTTTGGTGTTCTGTGCCAGTAACTGGAAGCTATATTGGAGGTGTTTTGGCTTGGAAGATTTACCGAAGCCTATCTGGTCGGGGATGATCACCCGGTAGCCGTTTTTGCTGAGATCTTTTGCTGTTTGTTCCCAGTAGGCGCCGTTGAAGTTTTTGCCGTGCAGGAGCATAATCACTTTGCCATTGGGCTGGGTGGGCTTTACATCCATGAAGGCCATCTGTAGCGTGTCTCCTTGAATATGAAGTTCCAGGAAATGTACCGGGAAAGGGTAGGTGTAGGTGGATAACATGGCATCCTGGGCAGTAATTGTTTGTGCCAGGGAATTATTAATAGTCAGAATGGTGGATAAGACCAACAGCAAACTCATCAACTTTTGTCTCATGGTACCGCTTGTTAATGTAGGGGAATTGAATGTTTTACAAAGCTATCGGATTATGTGATGTCAGTATGAAATTTATATGAATTCTACGTTTAAAAGGCTGATTATAAAACAATTACAAGGGTAAAAGTGTACTTTACCAAATGATTACATTTATTTAAAGGAGTATTCCTTCAATCTCGCAAGGTTTTCGTACCTTTGCGCCTTCTTTTTGTGGCTATTAGCGTAAAATTAGTTAATGGCTGATAGCTAAAGACATAAGTATATGAATATTCGTAATATTGCTATTATTGCACACGTAGACCACGGTAAAACTACTTTGGTTGACAAGATCCTTCATCAGACCAACGTATTTCGTGCGAATCAGGAAAGCGGTGAGTTGATCATGGATAGTAATGATCTCGAAAGAGAGCGTGGTATCACTATCTTCAGTAAGAATGCTTCTGTTGAGTATAAGGGTACCAAAATTAATGTGATCGATACTCCGGGCCACGCCGACTTCGGTGGTGAGGTTGAGCGCGTATTGAAAATGGCTGATGGTGTTATCCTGTTGGTGGATGCCTTCGAAGGACCTATGCCACAGACACGTTTCGTACTGCAGAAAGCGTTACAGTTGAACCTGAAACCAATTGTTGTTATCAACAAAGTGGATAAGGCTAACTGTCGTCCTGATGAGGTGCATGATGCAGTATTCGAATTGTTCTTCAACCTGGATGCAAATGAAGAGCAGCTGAACTTCCCAACCTTCTACGGTTCTGGTAAGAATGGCTGGTTCAACAATTCATTGACTCAGTGTGATGATATCACTCCACTGATGGATGGTATCCTGGAATATGTTCCGCAACCTAAAACTCCGGAAGGAAACCTGCAAATGCAGATTACCTCACTGGATTACTCTTCTTTCCTCGGCCGTATTGCAGTAGGTAAAGTAACCCGTGCTTCTATTGAAGAAGGACAGTGGATTACCCTGATGCAGGCTGATGGTACTGCTAAGAGACAGAAAGTGCGTGAGCTTTATATATTTGAAGCATTAGGTAAAAGAAAAGTAGCGAAAGTATTCGCTGGCGATATTTGTGCAGTTGTTGGTATTGAAAACTTCAACATTGGTGATACTATTGCAGATGGTGAAGAGCCGGAAGCATTACCAGTTATCAGTGTGGATGAGCCAACCATGAACATGATGTTTGGTATTAACAACTCTCCTTTCTTCGGTAAGGATGGTAAGTTTGTAACCAGCCGTCACCTGCGTGATCGTTTGATGAAAGAAACTGAAAAGAATCTGGCATTGCGTGTACAGGATACAGACAGTGCTGATAGCTTTATGGTTTATGGTCGTGGTATCCTTCACTTAGGCGTATTGATTGAAACTATGCGTCGTGAAGGTTACGAGCTGACTGTAGGACAGCCACAGGTAATCGTTAAACACATCGATGGTAAGAAATGTGAGCCTTATGAAACCCTGGTAGTGGATGTTCCGCAGGAGTTTGCAAGTAAGGTGATTGATCTGGTAACCCGTCGTAAAGGTGAGATGCTGATCATGGAAACCAAAGGTGAAATGCAGCACCTGGAATTTGAAATTCCTTCACGTGGTCTGATCGGTTTACGTACTCAGATGCTGACTGCTACTGCTGGTGAGGCTGTAATGGCACACCGTTTCAACGATTATAAAGCGTGGAAAGGTGCAATCCCTGGCCGTAACAACGGTGTGTTGATCGCTAAAGAAGCTGGTTCTACTACTGCTTACTCTCTGGATAAATTACAGGATAGAGGATTTTTCTTCGTTGATCCGGGAGAAGAAGTCTACAAAGGCATGATCATCGGTGAGAACAACAAACCTGGTGACCTGGTAGTTAACCCTAACGAGGGTAAAAAACTGACCAACATGCGTGCAAGTGGTACTGACGGTGCTTCCAACATTGCGCCTAAAACCCTGATGACACTGGAAGAATGTATGGAGTATATCCAGCATGATGAGTGCATCGAGGTTACGCCTAACAATATCCGTATGCGTAAATCAATACTGGATGAAGAAGAGCGTAAGAGAACTGCAAAAAGCATGAAAGCAGAAGCTTAATCAGCTGAAGTTTAAAATATATAACCGGTGGAGGAGATATCCTTCACCGGTTTTTTTATGCGTACAAATTGAACGGGGATGTTGTGGCACCTCTGGTGCCACAACATCCCCGTTCAGCATTGGCAGATCCTGCGGCATCTGCCAATGCTGAACGGCTAATATGATCTTATATAGCAGTCTGCCAACGGAGAGGGGGAATACTGGATAGTGGTGAATTAGAAAGGATACAAAACAAAAATCCCCGCCCAGGAAAAGGCAGGGATGTGCATACTAACCCAATGCTTACTAAAACTAAAACGATCTTTAAGTTAATGGTCGTTGCTTATTTCGATTGATCGATTGCCTGATATACCTGTTGCATTTTGGGGTTAACAATCGGGGGGCTTTATTACAGGTATATCAGACAATTGATACTGTTTCATTGTCATTGCTCCAATGAAAATATCGGGCTTCGACGTTTAACTGATATTTTATAGATATCTCTATTTTTTTAGATACAGATATCTGATTATTTTATCTGAATAACAGGCAATAGCTGTCCGGTACTGCTTTCGCAGATGTAAAATGACGTTACTGAACGACTATTGTATGTTAATGGATTTCTTTGATAATTGCTGACTGGCGGCTCATAACTAATGGCTTATGGTTGTTTATGCCTTAAGCGCTACGCCTTATGTTTTATGGTTATGATTGTGGTTACAGCGTTAAACCATAATTGATTTAACAACATATCCATATCCGCATCCCATCCGCCTGGGCATCATTAAGCTTCAGCTGCTGCTTGTTCAGCAAGTTTAGCTTTGATTTTGCCTTCAATTTCAGCAGAGAGTTCAGGATTATCCATCAGCAGTTGTTTAACCGCATCACGGCCCTGACCCAGTTTATTGCTCTCGTAGCTAAACCAGCTACCGCTTTTCTGAACGATACCGTATTCCACGCCCATATCGATGATCTCACCAGTTTTGGAGATACCATAACCGTAGATGATGTCGAACTCAGCCTGACGGAAAGGAGGAGCTACTTTGTTTTTCACTACTTTCACTTTCACACGGTTACCAATTGCTTCGTCACCGTCTTTGATCTGGCTCATACGACGGATATCCAGCCTTACAGAAGCATAGAATTTCAGTGCGTTACCACCAGTTGTTGTTTCAGGGTTACCAAACATAACACCGATTTTTTCACGTAACTGGTTAATAAAGATGCAGCAACAGTTGGTTTTAGCAATCGTAGCAGTCAGCTTACGCAACGCCTGAGACATCAGACGAGCCTGCAGACCCATTTTGCTTTCACCCATTTCACCTTCCAGCTCACCTTTTGGAACCAGTGCCGCAACAGAGTCAATTACCACTACATCTACCGCTCCGGAAAGAATCAGACGGTCAGCAATTTCCAGCGCCTGCTCTCCATGGTCTGGCTGTGAAATCAACAGCGCATCTACATCAACACCCAGTCTCTTCGCATAGCTGCTGTCAAAAGCATGTTCCGCATCTATAATTGCGCAGATACCACCTTTCTTCTGTGCCTCTGCAATAGTATGAATCGCAACAGTTGTTTTACCGGAAGACTCAGGTCCATAGATCTCTATAATCCTGCCCTTTGGAAAACCACCGATACCCAGTGCTATATCTAAGCCCAAAGAACCTGTAGAAATTACTTCCATCGGCGCTTCTGCTCTTTCTCCCATCATCATCACAGATCCCTTACCGAAATCTTTCTCAATCTTGTCCATTGTGAGGCGAAGTGCCTTCAATTTTTCTGCATTGGCTGTAGACATATAATTAGTTTTTTTACAAATTTAAATGATAAGCAAATCACTAAACTGGTCTGCTAAATTATAACTATTTTTTGATTTTCCTAAATTTTTTAGCATTTTATTTTAATTACTAAAAAAACTAGTATCTGTAGCTCGTTTCAAAGCTTATCGCTCATCAACACAACAAAGATCGCAACGCATTACGCATTGAATGTGCGTAATGATTTTTATCTCCCGAAAACTTTCCGAAAACCTGAAAAACAGGACTATAATAATAAGGGGTTAATGCTGTAAATCCTCTCTGGGCAAGACTACGCAAGAACTGCGACTAATACCGCTTTTTCAAAAAGCGTAATTATACGCTTGAGTTACAATGAAAAATTTTGGAGTTTTGTATTGTCAAGTTTAGTTGTTGAAGTTATACCCACACTGTTTGTTAGTTGTTTGTTAGCCTACCCCTTGGCCTTACATCCAACGTTACAGCCCGAAAGGCTGTAAAGGTCAACCCCAAAAACTCTTTCTTCCCCTGTTGTAAGCTCCTCACACCCGTTTCCCTGTTCTTAACAACAGAGAAACGGGCTTTTTATTTATACCACCAGCATCCAGCAGGAAGCCAGCTGCGTAATAATTCCTATACTAAAGCCAAGATAAATCTCCGCCGGCGTATGCGCCTTTAATATCATTCTGCAGGTGCCAACAATACCCGCTACCATAAAGGTAATTACCAGCGGCATAGCCACATTCATATGCATTCCCCACATCAGCGATAACAAAAATCCAATCACGCCACCCCAACCGGTAGCATGCATACTCGTCTTCCAGAAACTATTGGTAACGAATGATATAGAAATTGCCAGGAACATCCCCAGGAAAAAAGCACTATAAAACTTAGGGGCCCTGCCTTCTTCTAAAAAAGTATAAAAAGCCCAGAAATAATATATAATGATGGCCACATATGGAATAATCCTGTCGCGCTGCGTATTCAGATAAATAGACGAAATAAAGCCCAGCGTTTTTGCCAGCACCACCGTCAGCAACGGAAATAATAAGCTGATCAGTCCCACACGGAAATACAGCAGGTCATACGGAAATTTCCTGCTCTCCTGCTTGAATGCCACAAAGTATTCCGGCAGTGATTGCAATAACAGGAAAGTAACCAGTAATGGAATAAACAGCGGATGCGTGATATAGGAAACTACCTGTGCAAGTAATTTCGCTCCTTTCGAAAACTCCGGCGCCTGATCTCCATTGTTGGGCTGCTGGCGACTTTCATGGTATGGTAATGCTTGATCGTGCATGTGCTGTTATAATTCTTTTCTTAATCGTGCTACAGGAATATTCAACTGCTCACGGTATTTGGCAACTGTTCTGCGTGCAATATTGTAGCCCTTGTCCTGCAACATCTTCGTCAGATGCTCATCACTCAACGGCTTACGCTTATTCTCCGCTTCTATCAGATCTGATAAAATCTTCTTTACTTCCCTGGTCGATACTTCCTCTCCACTATCTGTCGACAGCGATTCTGAGAAGAAGAACTTCAGCTTGAACGTACCAAACTCTGTTTGTACATATTTACTGTTGGCCACACGGCTGACAGTAGAAATATCCAGTCCGGTACGATCTGCAATATCTTTCAGGATCATTGGCTTCATGGTCGTTTCATCTCCCGTCAGGAAAAATTCACGCTGGTAATCCATGATAGACTCCATGGTAGACAACAACGTATGCTGGCGTTGCTTGATGGCGTCAATAAACCATTTCGCGGCATCTATCTTCTGTTTAATAAATAAAACAGCTTCTTTCTGACGCTTATCTTTTTTATCACCACGGTCATACTCCTTCAGCATCTCCCGGTAACCACCGGAAATACGTAAATCAGGCGCATTCCGGGAATTAAGGGTCAGCTCCAGTTTACCGCTGTTGTTCAAAATGAAGAAATCTGGCAATACATAGCTTTCTGCTTTGTTAAGCGTAGCATAATTGCCTCCAGGCTTGGGATTCAGACGAATGATCTGGTTGATGGACTCTTTCAGCGCCTCATCAGATAATCCCAGCGCTTTCTGTATTTTCTCGTAATGTTTCTTGGTAAACTCGTCGAAATAATTCTCCAGGATCATATACGCAGTACGTACACCCGGATCCTCCTGGGATTTACGTTTTAACTGCAATAACAGACATTCTTTCAGATCCCCGCAGCAAACACCCGGCGGATCAAACTCCTGTATCTTCTTAATCAGCTCCTTAATCTCTTCTTCGTCTGTAGATACATTCTGGGAGAAAGACAGGTCATCCACAATGGCACTTACTTCCCTGCGGAGATAACCATCATCATCGATGCTGCCGATAATTTGTTCTGCAATGGCATTCTGGCGCTCGTCCAGCTCCAGCATGCCCAGCTGACTTAATAAATGTTCATGGAAAGAGGTCTCCACTCTCACCGGGATGGTTTTGTTGCTTTCATCCGGATCAGGGTAGTTATCATCTCTTAATTTATAATCTGCTACTTCATCATCTCCGTCACTCACATATTCCGAGATATCAATATTATCATATTCAGACTCACTGCCATCCGGCTCAAAATCATCATCATCGCCGGATTCAAATTCATCCTGCTCCTTGAACTCATCTTCGTGTGCATCTTCACCATATTCCAGGGCAGGATTTTCCTCCAGTTCTTCTTTGATTCTTTCTTCCAGATTGACAGTAGGCACCTGCAGCAGCTTCATTAACTGAATCTGCTGTGGCGACAGCTTCTGTAATAACTTTTGTTGTTGTGTCTGTTTTAACATATCTCAGTCCCAATCATTTTAGCAGTGATTGGTGAATTATATTTTAAAAATTCCCTACAGGTCCAGTTCCAGCTGCTCAGGCAGCAAACGGAATGATTTCCTGTGGTAAGATGTTTCACCGTGTACCTGTATGGCCTCGCGGTGTTTCTTTGTGCCGTATCCCATATTGGTGTCCCAGCCAAAATGAGGGTGCTCCTGGTGCAATTGCTGCATGTACTCATCGCGATATGTTTTCGCCAGCACAGAAGCAGCGGCAATGGAAGCATATTTTCCGTCACCCTCAATAATACAGGCGTATGGAATATCGCCGTAGGGTGTGAACCTGTTGCCATCCACCAGGATATATTCCGGGCGTTGTACCAACTGATCCAGTGCCAGGTGCATCGCTTTAAAGGATGCTTTCAGGATATTAATCTTGTCAATCTCCACATTATCAACACTGGCAACTGCATAACAGATAGCTTTTTTCTCTATTATCTTTCTCAGTTTATCCCTGTCCGTAGCTTTCATCTGCTTGGAATCATTCAGCAAAGGATGCTTGAAATTGGCCGGTAATATTACCGCCGCCGCAAATACGGGTCCTGCGAGGCACCCGCGTCCGGCTTCATCACAGCCAGCTTCGTAGAATAAATCCTGATATCGAGTTAGTAGCAAAGTTCAATCGGTTAAGCCGGGTAAAATTACATGAATAATCGACAAGGAACAAGCTCCCGGCCCGTGCTATTTGAACAGGTCTTTGAAATCGTGCTTAAAATCAGCCCATAGCTTTTCAGATTTTTTTCCAAATTCATCTGCCGCTTTTTTGGTGCTGTCCCATTTCTCAGCACTGGCCTGTTTTACATCCTCGATTTCCTGCTGCATCTGTAATTTCAATTCTTCCAGTTTCTTTCTGGCTTCCAGACTTTTTTTATCACCTTTTTTCTTTAATTCATCAGCCGCCTTGTCTAATTCAGCAATCCTGTCATTCAGGGTGTCTATCGTCTGTTTTTTCTGCTCCTGCAGATAATCACCCGCATTATTTGCTGCTGATTTTAAATTGTCGCCTGCCTGTTGCAGGTCACTCTTAACAGAATCCTTTTTCTCTTCCTGGGTAGTACCGGAATGGCAGGAAACAAGTGCCGCGATTCCAAATACGAAAAATAGTTTATTCATATACTACAGGTTTTAAAGAATTTATCCTGATTCACAGGGGATTTATAATAATTGGCATGGCCATTTGAAGCTCCCATAATCAAAACATATTCCAGTTTTTTATTTTGATACACATTTTTGATGATTTTATTTGGAGAGATCCCCTGCATTTAGCCGTCAATAACTGTTTCCTGCTGCTTATAACGAAAAAAAAGCCTAGGTTTGAGGTCCTTAAAAATAAATCTGCACAAACTATGAGAAAACATCTAGTGGTTTTGCTCCTCCTGATGGCCTTCAGTATTAAATGGGCCAAAGCGGATGAGGGCATGTGGCTTCCCTATTTGCTGGGGCAGCAGACGTATAACGATATGGTGAAAAGAGGCCTCAAACTGACGAAGGATCAACTGTACAGCATCAACAAAGCGTCCATCAAAGATGCAATCGTAATTTTTGGTGGTGGCTGTACCGGTGAAATAGTTTCCAACGAAGGGCTGATCTTCACCAATCACCACTGCGGCTATGATGCAATCGCTTCTGCCAGCTCAGTAGAACATAACTACCTCAAAAATGGCTTCTATGCCCAGAACAAACAACAGGAAATTACTTCTCCGAAGTTATCTGTTCAGTTCCTGGTAAAGGTAGATGATGTTACCAAACAGGTAGAAGACGTTGTAAAAGGTCTCAATGGCGCCGAAAGAGCCAAAAAAGAACAGGAAATTTATGCCGATATCATCGCTAAAGCTACTAATGGCAACGGTTACGAAGCAAAAGTAGTTCCGATGTTCAAAGGCAACCAATACCTGCTCTTCGTTTACGAACGCTATACAGATGTCCGCCTCGTTGGCGCTCCACCTGAAAGCGTTGGTAAATTCGGTGGCGATACCGACAACTGGGAATGGCCACGTCATACCGGCGATTTCTCCATCTTCCGCGTATACGCCAACAAAGATGGTAAACCAGCTCCATATTCTGCAGAAAACGTTCCGCTGAAACCTAAACATTTCCTGCCGGTTTCCATAAAAGGAATCAAAGAAAATGATTATGCCATGATCTTTGGTTATCCTGGTGGTACCAACCGTTACGAAACTTCTTACGGTGTGGAGCTGAAAACTACTGTGGAAAACCCTTCTGTTGTTAATCTCCGCGACGTGCGCCTGAAAGCAATGTTCGAGCAGATGAAGAAAGACCCTGCAGTTAAACTGCAACTGGCTTCTTCCTATGCCGGCATCGCTAACTACTGGAAATTCTTCGACGGCGAAACCAAACAGCTGGAAAAATACCACGTACTGGATGAAAAAAGAAAACAGGAAGCTGCTTTTATTAAATGGGCGCAGGACAAACCAGAGTTTGCCGGCGTATTTAATGACTATGCTGCTGCCTATAAAGCCTGGAGCCCTTATGCAAAAGGCCGTATATACCTGACCGAAGGTGTACTGGGTTCTCCGGTAGCTGCCTTTGCTGGTTCCCTGACAGGTCTGGAAAGAGCACTGGCAACTGCCAATGTTCCTAAAGAAACTTTACAGCAGGCGATCGAAGCAGCTAAAGCAGCAAGAACAAATTTCCTCGCTGCTGAAAATAAACCAAGCGATCAGAAAATCCTGGCAGCTACCTGTCATATGTTCTACACTGATATCCCTAAAGATCAGCAACCAGGCGGTTTCTATGATGAGCTGAAAGCGAAATATGGTCCGCTGGATGAAGATAAAACCTATAACATGTGGGCAGCTAATCTCATGGCTAACACCATGATTTTCAACGATGCCAAATGGAATGCCTTCATCGCTAACCCGGATGCAGTAACGCTGCAGAATGATCCTGCTTTTGCCTATGCAAGCGCATTCCTGAAAAACTATCAGGGTAAATACCTGCCGCTGTACCAGCAGTTTGTTGCTAAAAACAATGACCTGGGCCGCGAATACCTGAAAGGTGTAATGCAAATGCAGCCTAACGCCAACAGATACCCGGATGCAAACTTCACCATGCGCGTATCTTACGGCCAGGTGAAACCTTACTCTCCGCGTGATGCCGTTAACTACGACTACGTATGTACGATGAAAGGGGTTATCGAGAAATATGTTCCTGGTGATTATGAATTCGATCTGCCGGCAAACTATGTAGACCTCTATAACAAAAAAGATTTCGGTCAGTATAAAGATGCGAAACGTAATGATGTCGTAGTTTGCTTCATCACTACCAACGATATCACCGGCGGTAACTCTGGTTCCCCGGTAATCAACGCTAACGGTGAACTGATCGGTCTGGCCTTCGATGGTAACTACGAAGCACTCAGCCACAAAATCCAGTTCGACTCCAACTACAACCGTACTATCTGTGTAGATGTACGCTATGTACTGTGGTGCATCGAAAAACTGGGTGGTGCTAAAAATATCATCAACGAGTTGAAACTGGTAAAATAGTTTCAGTCTTTAATAAAACTGAAGCCCGTCTCTACGCAGTAGAGGCGGGCTTTTTATTTCAAACATTTTCGTTTTATGCGGTGTTAATCACGGAGACAATCATCATCGTGCATGCATATACGAATTTTGTTTTTCCTGTGCTGTCTGCTGATCTCTGCCAATGCCCGGGCTGCGCTGCTGCTGCCTGCCCCGCCAGTAAAAGATACAGCAGGAACGGACTCCGTGCCAAAGAATTTCCTGAAGAAAATTACGGTCGGTGGTGTATTCCAGGCCCGGTATACGGTTTCTCTAAATGATAATGTCGATGTGAATGGGCTCCATTACCGGCCTTCAGATAGTGTCGATGTGGTGCGTAACAGCTTTAGCCTGAAAAGAGCACGCCTCCAGCTGAAAGCTGATGTCAGCGACCGCCTTACGGCGGCAGTACTGGTCAACCTCGCTGATTTTGCCTCAGACCCTAAAGGAAAAGTACTGGAAAATGCCTATATCTCCTACAAATGGAATGACGCCATTCACTTTACCATAGGGCAATTCCGCCCATCCTTCGGACTGGAAGACCTCTATCCGGTGGATATCGTGAAATCCATGGATTTCTCCAATCAATACTATGCTTTCGGTAATAACGGCTGGCAAAGCTTTCAGCTGGGTATTTCCATGTTCGGCGAATTCAATAAAACGGGTAATATCCCCATAAAATATGCGGTTTCAGCAGTAAACGGCAACAACCGCAACCAGGTACAGGACAATGACAACGGTAAACTGGTGACCGGCCGCCTCGAACTGGGAAAAGCCAGTGTGATCGCGGTTGGACTCAATGGTGGCTGGGGAAATGTACATAATAAAGGCGTATATGCGACCGGGATAGACGTCAGTACCGTTATACCCATCGCCCCTAAGCTCGACCTGGAACTGCAATCCGAATATAAACGCGGCACCAACCATGTACTGTATTACGGACTACCAGACTCGCTTCGTAAATATCCCATTGATCAATATGTAATGGGAGGCATCTACATACTACCCAACCTCCGCTATAATATCCGGTATAAAAAACTCACTTCCATTGAGTTTTCGATGAGATACGAATATTTTAATGAGAATGAAAAGCACGATGGTATTGGCCGGAATACTTATATACCTATGATCAGTTTCGCTTTCTTAAAAGATTATGGAGGAAGAATTCAGTTAGGAATGCAGATTGATGATTATCAGAAAGATATTGCCGGCACAAAAATACACAATAGCAACCTGATGATTTTACAGGTACAATGCAGGTTATAACAAGTAGGGCGGTTTAGCTGTTAAGTTGTTGGAATGGATACACGCAACTAATGGGCTTTATGATTCAGGCAGTTTTAAAATCATTGTTATGCAACAATCTACACTTACGAAGAAAATTTGGATGGCACTCACCGGATTGTTTCTCTGTTTTTTTCTGGTTATTCATCTGCTGGGAAACCTGCAGCTGCTGATTCCGGGAGAACGATCGAGAGATATGTTTAATGCTTACTCGCACCTGCTTTCGGGCAATATCATCATCAATATTATTTCTTATATACTCTATGCCAGCATAATAGCGCATATAGTATATGCTGCCATTATAACGCTGAAGAATAAACGTACGCGTAAACAATCCTATCATTACGACAGGCGCAGCGCTGTAAGCACCTGGCAGAGCAGGAATATGGGCCTGCTGGGTACCATCATTTTTATCTTCCTGGTGATACATTTCAGGGATTTCTGGTATGTATACAAATTCGGTTCCTTGCCGCTGGATCCCGCCGGCCATAAGGATTTATACACATTGGTTGTTTCCGTTTACAGTATTGGCTGGTATGTAGGCGTGTATGTACTTTGTATGGTGGCGCTCTGTTATCATCTGTTGCATGGCTTCTTCAGCGCAGCCCGGACATTGGGCGTATATCATCCTAAGTATGTCCGCTGGATAAAAATCTTTGGCTGGATATATAGTGTAGGCATTTGCGCCGGATTTGCATTCATACCCGTATACGTTCATTTTCTAAAATAGTTGGTGATGCTGGAATCTAAAATACCTGATGGACCACTTGAAGATAAGTGGAGTAACTACAAAGCACATGCGAAACTGGTGAACCCTGCCAACAGGAAAAAGCTGGAAATCATTGTCGTTGGTACCGGGCTGGCAGGTAGTTCCATTGCGGCCTCCCTGGGGGAGATGGGCTATAAGGTAAAAAGTTTCTGTTTTCAGGATACTCCCCGAAGAGCTCACTCTGTAGCGGCACAGGGAGGCGTGAATGCCTGTAAGAATTATAAAAACGACGGCGACAGCGTGTTCAGGATGTTTTATGACACCATTAAGGGGGGCGACTTCCGGGCAAGAGAGGGGAATGTTTACCGCCTCGCAGAATGTAGTACCAGTCTGATAGATCAGGCCGTAGCGCAAGGAGTGCCGTTTGGGAGAGAATATGGAGGATATCTTAATAACAGGTCTTTTGGTGGGGTACAGGTTTCCAGAACATTCTATGCCAGGGGCCAGACAGGGCAGCAGTTGCTGCTGGGCGCTTACCAGGCTTTAATGCGACAGGTAGCTGCCGGCACTGTTCAACTGTTTGCACGTCACGAAATGCAGGACCTGGTGGTAATAGATGGCAAGGCTAAAGGTGTGATCATACGAAATATGGATACCGGCGCTATTGAGCGCCATGCCGGACATGCGGTGATCCTGGCTACCGGCGGTTTCGGAAAGATCTATTTCCTTTCCACATTAGCGATGGGCTGCAATGGCAGTGCCATCTGGAGGGCCCATAAAAAAGGCGCACTCATAGCAAACCCCAGCTGGACGCAGATACACCCTACCAGTTTACCGCAATCGGGCGAATACCAGAGTAAACTTACCTTGATGTCTGAATCACTCCGGAACGACGGAAGAATCTGGGTACCAAAGCAAAAGGATGACCAGCGGCCCCCTAACCAGATACCGGAAGAGGAGAGAGATTATTATCTGGAAAGACGTTACCCAGCCTTTGGTAATCTGTCTCCCCGGGATATTGCTTCCAGGGCGGCCAAAGAAAGAATTGATGCCGGTTACGGTATCGGTCCCCTGAAAAACGCCGTATACCTGGATTTCAGCAAGGCTATACGTGAACAGGGAGAGAACGCCATCCGGAAAAAATATGGTAACCTCTTCAGGATGTACCAGAAGATTACTAACGTAAACGCATATACTGAACCGATGCGTATTTCTCCCGCAGCGCATTTTTCTATGGGAGGATTATGGGTAGATTATGAGTTGATGACCACCATCCCCGGACTCTATGCATTGGGAGAGGCCAATTTCGCTGATCATGGTGCTAACAGACTGGGTGCTAACTCTTTACTGCAGGCATGTGTAGATGGATATTTTATTACCCCTTACACCATAGCGAATTACCTGGCAGATGAAATCCGTACGCCGCTGGCAGATCTTAACCATCCTGCTTTTGCGGAGGCAGAAGATAATGTCAAGGAACAACTACGGCTATTGCTGGCTATACAGGGAAAGCAGCCTGCTGATTTCTTTCATAGGGCCTTAGGGAAAATACTGTATGATAAATGTGGATTGTCCAGGTCTGCCGCGGGTTTGGAGGAAGCTATAACAGCCATTAAAGATTTGCGTAAAGATTTTTATAAAGACCTGTATGTGCCACAGGGTCTGGGAGTAAATGCTGAACTGGAAAAGGCAGGAAGAGTGGCCGATTACCTGGAACTGGGAGAGCTGATGTGTTATGATGCGCTGACCCGCAATGAGTCCTGCGGAGCGCATTTCCGCGAAGAGTATCAAACTCCTGACGGCGAGGCATTACGTGTCGATAAAGACTTTTCCTTTATCTCTGCCTGGGAGTGGCAGGGAGCGGATAAGCCACCTTTGCTGCATAAGGAACCACTTCATTTTGAATTTGTTACACCAACAGTGCGTTCGTATAAATAACCTAAAACTATCGGTAATGCATATACGCTTAAAGGTATGGAGGCAGGAAACTCAGGATGCTGCCGGTAAGATGGAATCTTACGAACTAAATAATGTGAGTGATGATATGTCTTTCCTGGAGATGCTGGATATGCTGAATGAGCAATTGATGAAACAGGGAATCCGGCCGGTGGAGTTTGACCACGATTGCCGGGAGGGCATTTGCGGGCAGTGTGGAATAATGATTAACGGGCGCCCTCATGGGCCGTTAAAGAATACTACTACCTGTCAGCTGCATATGCGGACATTCAGGGACGGAGATGAAATATATGTGGAACCATTCAGGGCAACGGCCTTTCCGGTTAAATGTGACCTGAAGGTAGATAGAAGTCCCTTTGACAGAATTATCCAGTCGGGCGGATTTATCTCTACGAATACAGGCCAGGCGCCGGAGGCTAATACTACCCGGATAAGCTCTCCTTTGGTGGAATCGGCCTTTGATGCCGCTGCCTGTATTGGTTGTGGCGCCTGCGTGGCGGTATGTAAAAATTCAAGTGCGGCGCTTTTCACCAGTGCGAAGATTACGCATATGGCACTTTTGCCGCAAGGTAAGGAGGAGGCACAGGCACGGGTGCTGAATATGGTAAAGCAGATGGATGAGGAGGGGTTCGGGCACTGTAGTAATACGGAAGCCTGTGAGGCGGAATGCCCTCAGGAGATCTCTGTTTTGCATATTGCACGTATGAACTGGGAGTTCAACAAGGCACATGCTCTGAAAAAGTAGTTGATTATCAGCTTCATATAGCCGTATGCGTATTTATACGTATTTATACGTATTTTTTAATTAGCGTATATCTACGTAGATTTTTGTTAAAGATACTCGGTAAATTTGCACCGTTTGAATACCGAATCGATGTTACACACAAAGTTAATACACGTATCAGGTGTAACCATGTTAACCCCCGGTAATTTATTGTAACAGGGTTTGTGACCCCCAAATAAGCATTAAGAAATGAAAAATTTGAAATTGTTTGCGACACCCCTCGCTATGTTATTTGTTTGCATTATTGCATGCACCCCCAAAAACGAAAAGAAAGAACCCCTGGCAAAGGAAACGGTAAGTGGTAATTCCGGGAACTTTATCAGGATCAAAGGACACGGTTTCAGCAATGATAGATTGCAGAACGTGGTAAAATTTGGTGATGTGAAGGCAGTTGTAGTGGATGCAACACCAAAGTATCTCTTAGTAAAAGTACCACCTCATAAAGCAGGGACAGTACCGGTGATGGTAATCGTAGGTGAGGAAAGTTCTAATCCGATTTTGTTTGAATACAACTCTCATCCTGCATTGCTAGCGGCCGCCATTCCCACTAAGTAATTGCAGTTAGTAACAAAAAGAAAAGGTCTTCAATTGAAGACCTTTTCTTTTTGTTGCGGTTTAGATATAATAAGTTTTCTGGAAACAGTCAGAAGAATTCAGTTAAATCTATTGCTCGTAACGTTGATCTGATTATTTATCCTGCATACCGAAGATCATCACTAATTTATTCTTTTGATAGAAATTAAGTGTTTGTTCTGCTACATCAAATTTGAAGGTTTGTCCGCCAATAGCCTGCAGAAACTCATGCTCTCTTTTCATAATTTCCGGGCTGCAAGCCATTCTGGTGCTGATGGCCTGCGTCAGTGATACGGTGCTTTTGGTTTTTTTCATACCACCATTGATTCTATTGCAACCACCACTGCCGAAGAAGCGATCTTTCTTTACATCAAACTCCAGCCAGATACCCGACTCGGTTAAAGTATTATCACCCAGTTTTATCAGGTTCCATTTCTTGCTTGAAATGAACGTCCATACATCCGGTTGTTCATTGGAGCTCTGGTCGTTGCCGGTCTGTTTGAAGGAAAGCATTAACCTGCCGTTGCCATAGAAGTTCAGGTGACCGTCTTCAACGCGGTAGTTGTATGTTTTGCCTTCCAATGCACGCTGGAAGTTGGTTTCGTTGCGCATATCCTGCTCATTAATACATGCCATCATGGTGCTCATGCCCCTGGTAAAGCTAACAATACCCGCGGCTTCATTCACTTTTGCCTCACCGCCAATACCATTACAGCCACCATTACCATGATAACGGTTTTTTCCGGCCTCAAATTCCAGCCAGATTTTATCACCATCAAGCGTTACGCCGTTCATCTGCTCCAGTGTCCAGCGTTTGCCGGCAACAAAAGGAGAGGCGCCAGTATTAATAGTCACTTTCTTTTTCTCCAATATTTTTTTCAGGGTATATTTTATAGAAGATCCGTCTGCCGGAGGATTTTTTACAGGAGATACCATTACCAGCAATTTATACTGATATCCCGGTGTATAGTTGAATCCCTGTATATTCTGATATAGGTTAGACCAATCGGATTCGTTCGCTGTTTTTACCTGCAAACACTCCATGGGAGCCACTCCCGTGCATGGGACCTTGCTCTCTTTCACATACATCACCTCTGTTTTGGGGGTAATCGGCTGCTGCTGGGCCGACACAAATAATGTGCTCAGTGCCACTGCTAATTTCAATAACATAAACTAAGATTTTAATTATTAACAATAAAGAGAGCGTTCAGGTTCTCTGTTTTGTTACATCTGAGTCTGCTTTATACAAAGATTGTTCCGGTATCCTAATTGGCCTATCTGGGCGATGATTTGCTGGTAGTACGCGGTTTTATCTTTGCCTGGGAAGCTGATAACCGTCACGCCATTGGCTTTCAGGAGGTCTATCTTTAGTTGGGAGCTCAACGTATATTCATCGGGGATATAATAGTAGATATTGTTAGGAACACTGATGTTACGATAGTTAAACTGCTGGCGTGCCCTGTAGGTGAGCAGCCACCAGAGGTCTGTTTCCGTGAAATCCAGCGAAAGCCCCAGGATATGTATGTCTTTGGTGAAAAACAGGTCGATCCAGGAATGGAAATAAACTTCCCCGTTATGAATACGCCTTATCAGAGAGGCTTTAGGCACTTCATTATTGGCGTAAACCGTACCGCTGACTACATAATTCCGCATTAATTGCAGCTGTCCGCCATAGTGCTCAAATCCCAGATTGATGCTCATCGGGTTCAGGCAGTCGCCATGGATATGCCAGTAATGAATACCATCAAGGGTATACTTCCTGAAAATGCTGTAAAAACGCTCTTTAATAAGACTATTACTGTGCTCCGGCGTTCTTCCCTCCAGGGTGAATTCATAATTGGTGGTAAGGATATGTGCAGGACGCAATTCCCTGATGGCTGTATGCACCTCATTAGGGCGTATTTCAGCAGTTTTGGCTGCAATGAAGGCCTTGAGGTCCTTTTCGTTGATGCGCTGTTTTTTAATGCCTGTGAGGAAGATTTCTTCGTACAGCAGGGAAAAAGGTTTCCGGTCATCTACCTTAATACAATCGGTAGTATGACAATAGGCGATGATATCCTGCAGCAGGTCTTTCCAGCTTTGCCCGGCGGAAATGTTATTAATATCATTTCCTACCAGTAATACCAGATCGTTCATAAGGTGTAACGGTTTTAAGTATATATGTAACGGAACGTCAGGTTGATACGGCCTTCAACAGGTTTGGCCGTTTTGGGGACCTGGTGTTCCCAATGATGTTGCAAGGTTCCTTTCATGAGCAGGAGAGAACCATGTTGCATCGCAATTTCATGTTTTACAGAATGGTTCTTTGTTTGTCGGAGCAGGAAGCGGCGTGTGGCGCCAAAGTTTATGGAGGCAATTACGGGGTTTTGACCTAACTCCGGCTCGTCATCTGCATGCCAGCCCATAGAGTCGTTTCCGTTACGGTAATAATTCAGCAGAACGCTGTTGAAGGGAGATTCCGATACCTGCCGGATACGCTCCTTTATCTCGAGCAGCGTATCCGTCCAGGGATTCGGTGTAAATGTATTTCCGGAGAAACCATAAGAGGTGGCGGCATCTCCGTACCAGGCCATTAACCTGGGAAACAAAACCTCGCGGCCATACATCATCATGGACGCCTGTTTCCAGTTAATGGTATCAAGCAATATCTGCCAGTAGCGATTGCTATCTGCAATTGAAAAAAATTGCGGATAGTAAATCAGCTCATCCGCTATCAGGATGATTTCCTTACCGGTGTTTTCGGCTTCAAATAAACTTCCCTGCAGGCTCATAGCACTAAGTTAAGACACTACTACGCATTGTACCGGCGTATAAATGCAATTCCTGCAAAAAGCAATTTAGTAGCTGAAAGGCTGCGTATAGATTACCTGCAGTATGGTCTGACCTACTGCCTGTAACGTACGCTTGTCGATCACACTCATATTGTCGTTGGTAGTATGCCAGTGTGCAGGAAACTGCCCTGTCTGCTGCCAGGCGATAATATCGAATGTAGGGATCTTCGCTATTGTATTTACGGGAATATGGTCATCTGTAATATAAGAACCATAATCTTCGTACCTGAAAAAGTCGGAATAACCAATCTTGTTGGCTGCATCCCAGAACAGTTTCATCGGGCCCATTGCATATTGCTTGGAAGAACCTTCCATGTAGAATGTTGAATTACGGCCACCAACCATGTCCAGCAAAATGCCATAATTGGCTTTATATCCCGGAACATGCGGGTTTTTAGCCCAGTATTGGGTACCCAGACAGAAAGAGTTCTCATCTGAAGGAATACCATAATCTTCCACATCAACAAAGAGCAGATCAACACCGGCTTCCGGCTTCTGTGCATGGAACTGACGGGCAGTTTCCAGTAATACACCTACGCCACTCGCGCCATCGTCGGCGCCATCCAGCTTTTTCTTCTTATCGAAAGCGTCTTCATCGGCGTAGGGACGGGTATCCCAGTGCGTCAGCAACAATACGCGTTGTTTGTTGGCCGGATTGAAACTGCCCACGATATTGATACAAGGGAGTTTTTCGCCTTTCGGACCGATAACGGTGGTACGTTGAATATACACGGTGTCTGCCCATTGTTTCAGCTTGCCGATAATCCAGTCCGCACATTTTTCCTGTGCAGGGGTATTCGGGATTCTTGGCCCGAAGCTAACCTGTTTGTCGGTGAAAGCGTAGGCCGAATCAGCAGAGAAAGCAGGTACAGGTGCTTCTATTTTGGCTACTTTACTTGCTCCTGTGCTATCGGAATTGTTGTCCTCAGATGATTTGCCGTTTTGCTGACAGGCGCCGGCTGTCATAGCCAGCGCCATTAAAGCGATAAGAGCTTTGCGCATTATCTTTTATATAATTAGTCTTTTTGAATACTGTAAGATACACTGCCGTCTTTTTCATCCTTCAGCTGAACACCTACAGACAGCAGCTCATTTCTGATTTTGTCAGAAGTAGCATAGTCCTTACGGGCTTTGGCTTCTTTGCGCATGTTGATCAACATTTGCAATACGCCATCGAGCAGATCTTCATCATTACCCAGTACTTCCATTTTAATACCCAGAATTTCTACCAGGTAGAGTTTCCAGGTTTCCTGTAATAAACGGAAAGTATCCTCGCTCAGTTCATGCATTTTTATCTGGCCGCCTTTCAGTGAATTCACAATAGGTACCAGTTCAAACAGATTGGCGAGTACTTTGGCGGTGCTGAAGTCATCGTTCATGAACTCAGGGCATTCTTCGCAAAGCCTGCGTACCTGTTTGTCCAGTTCTTCGTTGATGGCTTGTCCATCGCTGCTCCAGGTGAGCTTCTGCGACAGTTCATATGCAGCCCAGAGACGATTTAAGCCTTTCTCGGCAGCCTGTAACGCCTCGTTGGAGAAGTCCAGCGTACTGCGGTAATGCGTCTGGAGGATGAAGAAACGGATGACCATCGGGCCATAAGCCTTATCCAGCTGAGGGTTGTTACCGGAGAACATTTCTGTGAGCGTCAGGGTATTTCCATAAGATTTACCCATTTTACGGCCATTGATGGTAATCATGTTGTTGTGCATCCAGTAACGGGCCATCATTTCACCATGTGCAATCTCGCTCTGGGCAATTTCGCACTCGTGGTGAGGGAACTGAAGGTCCATACCACCGCCATGAATATCAAACTGATCACCTAAGTATTTGGCACTCATTGCAGAGCACTCAATATGCCATCCTGGGAACCCTTCGCCCCATGGACTTGCCCAACGCATGATATGCTCTGGTGGTGCTTTTTTCCACAGGGCGAAATCTACTTTATTGCGTTTTTCATCCTGTCCTTCCAGCTCCCGGGTGGTTTCGAGCATATCTTCCAATACACGGCCACTCAGGATACCATAATCATGGGAAGCGGCATATTTTTTTACATCGAAATACACGCTGCCATTCACTTCATAGGCATAACCCTTTTCCATGATGGTTTTGATCATTTCAATCTGTTCGATGATATGACCGGTGGCAGTAGGTTCGATGCTTGGTTCAATATTGTTGAACTGAAGCATGGCCCAATGATAGAGATTGGTATATTTCTGTACCAGCTCCATAGGCTCCAGTTTCTCCAGTAATGCTTTTTTAGAGACTTTATCCTCTGCTTCACGGCCTTCTTCTTCGAAGTGGCCGGCATCAGTGATATTACGTACGTAACGAACTTTATATCCGAGGAATTGCAGGTAACGTAATACTACATCAAAGGTGATATATGGACGCGCATGTCCGAGATGGGACTCACCCGAAACAGTAGGGCCGCACACATACATGCCCACGTGACCGGGATGTATAGGGGTAAATACTTCTTTCTGACGATGTAGTGAATTGTATATTTTGAGTTCTGACATATGCTGTAATACCGGCATTTAATCCTTATGCCTTGTTTAAAATTGTGGATTGCAAAGATAAATATTGTTTCTGTCGCCCGTTTAAAAAGAGACGTTACAACATCGGTCAGTACTAAAAATATAATAATGTTTCATAATGTTTATCGTTTGTTATTTAGCCATGTCTGCTGCCGGTTTTTCGCCAACGATACTCAGGTTGGAAATCACCGGGTAGTGATCAGAAAGATCGGAATTTATTTTCCGGAAACTGTTGACCTTGAAATAAGGACTAACAAAAATATAATCGATGCGAAGGGTAGGAGCCAGTCCGCTGAAAGTGCGGCCTATTCCTAATCCTTTCTGCAGGAAAGCGTCCTGTAAGTTGCCTCTTATCTTAAAGTAGGTATAAGATGCAGGTGTATCGTTAAAATCTCCACAAACAATTACAGGATAAGGGCTTTGTCTGACAAAATTACCCACAATATCGGCTTGCTGACTGCGACGAATATACGCCTCACGCATCTTTTGCACAATACTTTTGGTAGCTACCAGGCCCGTGTCCTGCTGGTTCCTGATTTTTTTGATGGCCTTATAATCCTTTTGATTAAAGCGGTACGACTCCAGGTGCATATTAACAATCCGGATCGTATCACCATCCCGCACAATATCTGCGTAAATCAGGCTCTCACTCAGGGGCCCCTCACTCATCTTTACCTTATCTGATGCAATGATAGGGTATTTGGAATAAATGATAGAACCCCAGTGCTGATTACCATTACGGTTAAAATCACTGGAGAAGAACCTGTATGGGAGATTCATCTCATGTGAGATATCTTCCCGGTTATTGAAATCATTTTTTCTTTCAGCGGTATAGAAATCCTGGAAGCAGGCGATATCCGGCTCCTGTTTTTTTATAAGCGCAAACATTGCCTGACGGTTATATTTACTGTCCCGCTCCTTATAAAGGCCGAACTGGCTTACATTATAGCTCATTACCGTGATACTTTCCGTGGCAGGTTTCGGTTTATTTCCTGACGGCATATTGAAGGCGACAAATGCACTAATCGATTTCCAGCCTAACAATATTGCAATAACGGAAAGTAGCGCATATCGATAATTAAAAACTAACCAGGCCAGCATAAACACCACCAGCAACCCCAGCAAAAACGGGAACGCCAGCGTCAGAAAACTGATGGGCCAGAACCAGGCTGGCGAGATATAGGGTGCCAGGCAGGCTGCCAGAAATAATATAACCAGGGCGATATTCAGTATTACAAAAAATCCTTTTGTAAAAAGTCTTAAGAATCGCACTGTCTACGTACTTTGTTGAACGTATAAAGTTACTATTTTTTCAATAGCAGTCGGGCGATTACAGGGAAATGCTCTGAGTCCGCTACACGAATGGCATCACAGGCCTCAATTTCAAACTGTTTTGAAGGGAGAATGTAATCTATCCGCAGGCTGGGCGACATATACGACATCGTCCGGCCCCAGCCGCTGCCACAGCGGAGAAACGCATCCTGCAGCGGTGCTGCCACCGTTTGATAGGTATAGGACACCGGCGTATCGTTAAAATCTCCGCAAACAATCAACGGGTAAGGACTAGCGGTTATCAGTGCCCTCAACTGGCGTGCCTGATCCGACCTTCGGGTAAATGTCATCTTCATCTTCCTGGCCAGGTTCTTAATATCTTCCTTATGCTCTACCATGCCCTGTTTGAAGTTGTACATCTCTCTAAACTCAGCCCTGGTAAACATGTACGATGCCAGTTGAACCGTAATTACCCGGATGGTATCCTGGTTTACCAGCAGATCTGCCTGTAAAAAGCTGCTGCCACTGCCATTCGAGCTGTAACCGCAGGGAATAGTGGTCGCATTCAGAATAGGATGATGGGAAAACAGGGCAATTCCATAGTGCCAAGTATCCCAGTGGGTTTTATCGTTCGTGAAATAATAATGTTCATAGCCCGCCTTCATGCGGATACTGTCGATATTATTGGACTGTTCTTTCCAGTCGTTGGTGTAAAACTCCTGGAGGCAAAGGATATCTGCCTGCGCATAAACGACGGTATTATAGACATTGCTTCTCACCGGTTTTACATCTTTATAATACAACAGCCCCATATTGCTGGTATTATAGGTCATAACGGTAAACTCCTTGCTACCATAGGTTTTATCCATCTTGTTTTCCCTGAAAGGGTGTATGGCCCAGGTTCTAAGCACTGCATCGGCTGAGAAAAGCAATGCCAGTACCGGTAACAGCCAGTATTTTTTTCTTAATATTATCCAGAGGGGGAGCAGGAGAAGATTTAGTAAGAAAAATACCGGGAAGGTAAGTCCGGCAAATCCGGCGGGCCAGAAGCCATGCGGATCTATAAAAGGGAAGAAGGTCGCCGCCAGTAAAGCCAGCGGTACAAGTATATTGACACAGATCAGGAGGAAACGAAGGAACGTTTTCATCAGGTATTTGGGATAAAAAAAATTTGAGTATTCTGTAGCACAAAATCACTACAAAATACTCAAATCTCTATATACAAATACCCTTAATTTTCAGGATTGCTGGCACGTACCAGGGTTTCCTTTTCTTCAGGAGTAAGTGATGTAATGCCGTTGGCATTTATTTTATCAAGAATTTCATTCAGCCGTTGTTCCGGAACTTTGCCCACTCTTTTGTAAGGAGGTTCTGCGTCATCGGTTGCTGCTGCGTGTTCCTGCAGTTCGGTTGGCAGTTTTTGTTCAGCCGCCGGATGGAACATATGGGAAAGTTTGAAAGATACTCTGTTGAAACCACCACCCAGGTCATTGCCTTTTTTCCATTGCGACATATAAACCCAGCCTGCGAGGCCGCCACCAACCAGCATAGGCAGAAATACCACGCCGCCGGTACTGGTGAAATGGGAACCTATGTTGAGCACGAGGTAAATAGCGGTAATAATCCAGAGAGGAATACCGCCACCTGCCAGGAGTGGGAATATACGGTACTTAGGAGCAATGATGGTAGCACCTATGGCTATTGCCATTACACTACCTGCTGCGCCCATAGCACCGGCACCACCGGCAATTGCCTGGAAGCCGGGAATAAACTGCATACCCAGTACATAAAAAATATTACCTACTACCCCCCCGAAAATATACAAAGGCAGGATACGCAGATAACCAGCCAGGTGCTGCAGCATAGAGCCAAAACACCATAACCAAACCATATTGGTAAATACAGGTAACACTTCAATATGAGTGAAGATAGCGCTTAGCACTGTCCATGGTCTACGCAAAGCCAACCCGGGATCTGAAGGAACCCGCAGGTAGGACATGATATCCGTGTAGAATTGTGGTACACCCACATTTTCCATCTGATAAATCACTTTCGTGAATAACAGAAAAATAAATACAGTCAGATTGATTACCAGTAACTGCGTTACCATATTCTTTCCTGCTCCCAGAGAGAGGCCCGACATCTTCGTTTTTTCGAGGGTATGCATGGTATCAGATATTTTCAATACAAAATTACGGCAATATTACCGTAGTAACGGTGCATTACAACAATTTCCTGTTCCAGTTCCGGAGCAGTAAAAACGCAAACAAAGCACCACCAAGGTGGGCCACATGCGCTACGTTATCGCCTGATGTGCTCTGCAGCTGATGCACCAGTTCCATTGCAATCATAATACCTACCACATATTTCACCTTTACAGGAAAAAACAGGTAGATATAATCATTAGGGAACATGTAACCAAAAGCAAACAGAATACCATAGATAGCTCCCGAAGCGCCTACCATTGGCATATCGCGGTAAGCGGCCACCAGGTTATAGACGAGATCTTTAGCAATAGAGATAGCTGCCGGGTCGTGATTGCCGATCGCTTCCCGCATGCCGCTCATATTATAATAATTCTGCAATAGTAAGCCCAGGTCATAACGATTGTCCAGGATGACAAAATTATTAAGGGTAGGATTGTTCAGGAAGGCTTCCGCCTCATGCGTCAGCTTAATATTATCGTAGGTGAGCCATCCCATATAGCAGAAAGCGGCTCCCATGCCACATATCAGGTAGAACAACAGGAATCGTTTGGAACCCCAATAATCTTCCAGGGTGCTGCCAAAAAACCACAATGTAAGCATGTTCATCCCGATATGTCCCACGCCGGTAGTATCGTGCATGAACAGGTGTGTTACAAATTGCCATGGCCTGAACAGATCTGATTTCCAGTAATGCAATGCAAAGAGGTCCGACAGGTTATAGTTGAACCTGTATATCAGGGTTACCTGAATCAGCCATACCAATCCATTGATGATTAACAGATTCTTAATGACAGTAGGTATGTGAAAACCTCTGGGCCTAAATGCATTATTCATTGTGGCTAAACTTAATATTTATCTATTCGCTCTCTTTTTTAATAACACCACATTCTCTATATGATGAGTATGAGGAAACATATCAACAGGCTGCACTTTTTCCACGGTATAAAGCTCATCCAGCAAAGCCAGGTCTCTGGCCTGTGTAGCAGGATTACAACTTACATAAACGATTTTAGGTGCAGCTATTTCCAGTAATTTATTCACCAGTTTTTCGTGCATACCTGCACGTGGAGGGTCCGTGATAATTACATCTGGCTGGCCATGGTGTGCAAAAAATGCATCATCACAGATATCTACCACGTCTCCGGCATAAAACTCGGCATTGGTGACATTATTCATAGCCGCATTTTCACGGGCATCGTCAATGGCTTCTTTAATCAGCTCAATCCCCACTACTTTTTTCGCCTGACGGGAAACAAAGATGCCGATACTTCCTGTACCGCAATACAGGTCATAAACGGTTTCAGTACCTGTTAATCCTGCAAAATCGCGGGTAACCTTATACAGCACTTCACCCTGATAGGTGTTGGTCTGGAAGAAGGATTTAGGCCCGATCTTGAAAGTGAAATCTTCCAGTTTCTCTTCTGCATATCCTTTACCAAAATAGGTTTTAGGTTCCAGATCGAAAATAGAATCGTTCTTTTTGGGATTGACGGTATATAAAACGGTCGTAATGGCCGGTACTGTTTTTAAAAGGTGGTCCAGCAGTGCGATCCGGTTAGCTTTATCTTCATAATGAATAACGAGGTTAACCATTATTTCGCCGGTGGTACACAAACGTACAACCAGGTTACGCAGCCAGCCTTCCTGTTGGCGGATATCAAAAAATGTGAGGTCGTTGGCAATTGCGTATTCCCTGATGGTATTACGGATGAGGTTTACTGGTTCCTGCATCAGATAACAAGTGTTGATATCCAATACTTTATCAAATAATTTAGGAACGTGGAAGCCCAGCGCCGGTTTTCTTTCTATCTCACCGTTATTGGCTTTTATCTCCGCATCGGTGAGGTAGGCTTTGTTACTGAAGGTAAATTCCAGCTTGTTGCGGTAGTGCTCGGTGTTGGCCGAACCCAGTATAGGGCTCATTTCCGGAAGTTCCAGCTTGCCGATACGTTGCAGGTGATCTGCTACCTGTTGCTGCTTGTATTCCAGCTGCAGGCTATAGGGCATCATCTGCCATTTACATCCGCCACAAGTGCCGAAATGGGCACAGAAAGGCGTTACTCTTTTGTCGGAGTAAGAATGGAAATGAACAACTTTACCTTCTGCCCAGTCTTTTTTATTCTTACCAAGCCTGACGTCTACCACATCTCCGGGTACTACGCCACCTTCAATAAAAATGACCTTGCCATCCAAACGGGCCAGGGCCTTACCTTCTGCTGCATACGCAGTGACAGGTACATTTTCTAATACAACATTTTTTTTCCTCACGGCTGCAAAGGTAAATGGATTTTAAGATTTTGGGGTATTTTTACCTGTACTTAAAATATCCTATGCGAAGACTGCTGTTACTGATGATCGCTACTTTGCTGGTACACGGCCAAATGATGGCCCAGGGCTACCAGCTGACAGTTAAACTAAAGAATTATAAAGACGGGAAGCTATTCCTGGGGCATTATATGGGGAAAAGCACCTTCCTGGCTGATTCTGCTGATATTAGTCCGGCCGGAGTTGCCGTACTGAAAGGCAAGACGCCGCTAAATGCCGGTATTTACCTGCTGGTAATGCCTGATAAACAACGATATATAGAAACCCTGATCGATAAGCACCAGGTATTTGAAGTAGGTATCGATACCAGTGATTTTGTAAACAAAACCACTTATAAAAACTCTGCGGATAACGACTTCTTCCTGGCCTATAATAAGTTCCTGGCTGCCCAGGATGCGGATGGTAAAGAAATCCAGGCCAAACTGAAGGCTGCCAGAACAGCCGACGATACGGCCAAAGTACAGCCTTTACAGACCGCACTGATGACGAAAATCCAGGATTACCGTCTGAAATTTATCAAAGAGCATCCGGATAATATTCTCTCTACTATCTTCAATGCCATGCGTGAGCCTGAAGTGCCCACCAAACCGGCTAATGAAGATTCCCTTTTTGCATACAGGTATTTCAAAACACACTACTGGGATAATGTAGACCTTACCTCCGACAGGCTGGTGCGTACGCCTGTGCTGGAAGCTAAGTTGCAGAAATACTTCACCCAGCTGGTGATAGGCATGCCGGATTCTATTAATGTGGAAGCGGATGTAATGATCGATCGTACACGCAAGAATAAAGAAGTATTCAAATTTGTATTGTGGTGGCTTACATATAATTATGAGTCCTCTCCTTATATGGGTATGGATGCCGTCTTCGTTCACCTGGTAGAGAAATATTATGTTGGAGGGGAGGCTTATTGGTTAAACGACGAACAAAAAAATAAGATTATAAACAGGGCCTACGCTTTGGCGCCTAATCTGATCGGCCAGCAGGCGGCACAGCTGGAGTTGAAAGACACCGCCTCGCAAGCGATTTCATTGTATAAAACCCAGGCAAAATATACAATCCTGGTTTTCTGGGACCCTACCTGCGGGCATTGCAAAATAGAGGTGCCAAGACTTGATTCTGCCTATAATGCAAAATGGAAGGCGCAGGGCGTTAAGATGATCGGTATTAAAACGGAAGGTTCCAGGGAAGAATGGATATCCTTTATTAAAGATCATCACCTGAAGGGCTGGATACATGCATCTGATCCTCAGTCTACCAGCAATTACAGACGCTTATACGATGTATATTCTACACCGGTTGTCTACCTGCTGGATGAAAAGAAGAAAATCGTTGCCAAAAGGCTTGGCGTGGAACAGCTGGACCAGGTTTTATCCAGGAGGGAAGATAAAGGTGATAAGGCAACCGCTTCAAAATAGCGACCTTAAAACAGCAGCATAAGCGCATCTGCCCGTAAGGGCTAAATTATATTTTTAAAAACCGGGGGAGATATCTTCCCCGGTTTTTATTTTTAAGGCTATAGGTATATGATTATCAGTTGTTTATAATGAATAGCGACCGCATTAGCCAGAACAATCTTTTACCGGTTTTGTAATTAGGGCATAACAGGCATTGTTAAAACTATAATTCTCGAAGAGAAGAAATGGAGTGATATATGAGCCTGGTATATGCACTTTCTCCCTTTAACAAAATCCAAAAGAGATGAAAAAGCTAGTGTTAACCGTTGCAGCATTGTTTGTGGCAATCGTTTCATTTGGGCAGGTACAATGGGGAATCATTGCAGGTCCAAATTTTTCTGCCTTTAAGTACAGAGATTTTATTGACGGAAACAGTAAAAGAAATAGCAGCATTCTGACAACCTTCCGCGGAGGGGTTACAGTGGATATTCCGTTAACAGATGAGTGCGGAATCGGAACAGGGTTACTATATGAAGGTAAAGGAGGTAAATTTAAAGACACAGATACAAAAGCACTATTAAGTTACCTGCAATTGCCGGTTACCTTCCAGTTTTCACCTGAAGTTGGAAATGGCCGGATAGTATTGGGTGTAGGTCCATATTTTGCACTGGGCGTAGGTGGTAATTATAAAAATACGATCAATGGTAACGTAGGTGCATTTGATAATGCCGCAGGGGTATACCAGCTGAAACGCTTTGATTTTGGAGGTACACTTAACATCGGTTATCAATTACCTATGGGTTTATATTTTGGTTTGAACGGAGATGTAAGTTTTCTTAATAGTGCGAAATATACAGATAACGATAGAAAGTTTAATAATGGAACGTTTGGTGTGTCCGTTGGATATAAATTTCACTCCAGATAATTAATGTTTTATATATAAAAACATATTCCAAATCATAATGGCAGCGGCTATTGCGTTCTTCGTAACGGCCGCTGATTATTTAAAAACTATTTTTTTAGACAATCTTTTCTTGTTGAAAATTCGTTAGTAGTTTTGTCGGACCGACTATGAAAATTAATACAAGTCATACAGTGGCCATAAAATCCCAAACATCCATTAAATGAAATGTTTCACTATTGTGGTAGTAACCACTTGTTTATCCATGTCTTATGCGAGAGGTCAGGTAAGTGTGGGCGTACGTGGTAGCTATGTAAACTCAAATCTGTCGATTGAAAGACCCAGTGTACCGGCGTTGAGTCCGGGAGCAAAAGCTTTAAGCAACTGGAATGTAGGTTTGGTTTTTAACATCCCGGTTGCTACAGGATTGTACCTGCAGCCTGTTCTCAGCTATGAGCAAAAAGGTGGTGCATTGTCATACCCCGACAAGAGCCCGGCCAATGCTTATACGATAGCGGCAACAAAGCTTCGGCTGAACTATCTGACATTACCGGCAAATCTGGTATACAAAATTCCAGTTGGCAAAACAAAGCTGGCAATAGGAGCAGGGCCTTATGTCGGGTATTGTGCCAGTGCCAGATATGATCTCTCCGTGTACAACGAAGGACGTGAGGTGCAGACAACCCATCAATCAGTAGATTTTAATTCCGGGGGACTTCCCAACACCAATATACAGCTATCCAGATGGGATTTTGGTGCCAATGCAATCGTTTCACTGGAACTGAATAACTATACTACTTTCAGTGTGAACTATAGCTATGGACTCTCTGATATTGACAAGTCTCATGAGCTGAAAATTAACAATCGTTCTTTTGGTATTTCCTTTGGATTTATACTGAATAGAGAAGATTGGTAATTTATAAAGTATTGATTTATATAGATATCTGAATTATATTGATAATTATATTTTTATTTACCCAAAGTGTAAAATAATTATCAGCTATGTACGTCGTCTTAAGGGCTGCTTATGCAGCCCTTTTTTATTTTTTACAAATGAATAGGGGCAGATAAATGCACAGGCGTCTAATAGTATTGAGCGCCGCTCCCAGGGGTGGGAGCTGCTCACTTGGACAGTTAAATTAAAAGTGTGACAGTTATAGGGATATGCCACTATGTATCTACATGATGGCATTTTTTATATGAAAGAAAGCAAAAAAGGGAAAGACTTACGTCCTTCCCTTTCTTTATTAAAATGAATATTTTTAGAAAATAGCTTCCACTGCCTGTCTGACCACTTTAGGTTTTCCCAGTGTATAATAGTGTAATACGGGTACGCCATGTGCCTTCAGTTCTTTCGATTGTGCGATCAGCCATTCGGTACCTACCTGTTCTACCTCTTTATCGGTTTTACATTTCAGGATTTCATTGGAGAAATCTGTCGGGATATCTACGTTGAAGGTACGCGGCAGGATACTCAGTTGCTTCCGGGTGGTTAATGGTTTCAGCCCTGGTATGATAGGGACGGTAATGCCAATTTCCCTGCATTTATTTACGAAGTCGAAATATTTCTGGTTATCGAAAAACATCTGTGTAACGATGTAATCGGCGCCGCCTTCCACTTTTCTTTTCAGGTTCAGGAGGTCTGTCTGCATATTGGGGGCTTCGGCATGTTTTTCCGGGTATCCGGCTACGCCGATGCAGAAATTTGTTTTTACGCCACCTTGCAGGTCATCTTCCAGGTAAATGCCATTATTCATATGTACCACCTGTTCGAGGAGTTCGCTGGCGTAACTGTGTCCGTGCGGGTCAGGCTCAAAGAAAGATTCATTTTTAGGAGCGTCTCCTCTGAGTACCAATACGTTATCTATTCCAATAAACGCCAGATCGATCAATGCGTTCTCTGTTTCTTCTTTGCTGAAGCCACCACAGATAAGATGAGGGACGGTACTGACGTTATAATGGTTCATGATTGCTGCGCAGATACCAACGGTGCCCGGGCGTTTGCGGATTTCTACCTTTTCGAAGGAGCCGTCGGTTTTTTTCTTGAACATATGTTCCGAGCGGTGGTAGGTGACGTTGACGAATGCCGGCTTGAATTCCATCAGGGGATCGAGGTGCTCGTAGATGGATTCAATGCTTTTGCCTTTCAGGGGAGGCAACACTTCAAAAGAGATAAGGGTATCTTTGGCCTGAGTGATATGTTCGATTACTTTCATATGATCAGTTGCAGCATTAGTATTGCTAATTTACTACATCCGGGTAAAAAAGTACCATTTTTGATCTTATGATAACTATAACTAGGCTAAGTGGATGAATTGTTTAATTTTGCTAAGTTTGAAAATATGGCACTAAGAATACATACAGACCAGCTTGTAAAGCGTTATGGCGCCAGAACCGTAGTAAATCACGTTTCTGTAGAAGTATCGCAGGGCGAGATAGTAGGACTGCTGGGTCCTAACGGTGCGGGTAAAACCACATCTTTTTACATGGTAGTAGGCCTGATTAAGCCGGATGAAGGTAATGTTTATCTTAACGATCTGAATATCACCAAGTTGCCTATGTACAAAAGAGCAAAAATGGGTATTGGGTACCTTCCACAGGAGGCATCTGTATTCCGTAAGCTCAGCGTAGAAGACAATATTGCAGCCGTTTTAGAGATGACCAACCTGAAAAGGGCGGAACAGAAAGACAAACTGGAATCATTATTAACAGAATTCCGTTTGCAACACGTTAGAAAGAGCCCCGGAGACGTACTCAGTGGTGGCGAACGCCGCCGTACGGAAATTGCGCGTGCACTGGCCGTAGACCCTAAATTCATCCTGCTGGACGAACCATTTGCAGGTATTGACCCTATCGCCGTAGAGGATATTCAGTCTATTGTAGCCAAACTGAAATACAAGAATATTGGTATTCTGATTACTGACCACAACGTACAGGAAACGCTATCTATTACAGACAGGGCTTATCTGTTATTTGAGGGAAAAATCCTCAAATCGGGATCAGCAGAAGATCTGGCAGAGGACGAACAAGTGAGAAAAGTGTATCTTGGCCAGAATTTCATTCTGCGCCGTAAAAATTATCTGGACGAAGCAGCTAAACAACAATAATACATTCCCACCGCAATCCTATATGAGAATATTAAGTCCTGCAATATCACAATTGGCCAGACTGCGCATGGGGCGTATAGCCCATTTTATGCAGTATCCTGTCCAGGTGCAGCAGCAGGTATTCCAAAACCTTATCAGTGCAGCGCAGTATACTGAATTTGGAAAACAACATGGTTTTTCCAAAATTTATAAGATAGATGAATATAAACAGGCGGTCCCTATTCATACATATGATACCATCAAGCCGTATATCCAGCGCGTGATGGAAGGACAGCAGAATATTCTCTGGAATACCCCGATAAAATGGTTCGCTAAATCCAGCGGCACTACTGCTGACAAGAGCAAATTTATTCCTGTAACTGTTGAAAGTCTGGACGAATGTCATTATCGTTCAGGAAGAGATGTACTTACCTTATACTATAATAATTTCCCTGATTCTGACCTGCTTACCGGTAAATCACTGGTGATAGGCGGAAGTCATCAGGTAAATAAATTATCCGAAGGCAGCGACTCTTACTTTGGCGACCTCAGTGCGGTGATGCTGCAAAACATGCCGTTCTATGGAAATATGATCCGTACCCCGGACCTTTCCATAGCCCTGATGGACGAATGGGAAGAGAAAATAGAACGTATGGCCAACGCTGTTATACATGAAAATGTAACCAGTATTGCCGGTGTTCCGACCTGGACCATTGTTCTCATCAAAAGAATTTTTGAACTTACAGGAACAGACAACCTGGCCGACGTATGGCCAAGTATTGAATTGTATATGCACGGAGGTGTGAGCTTCACCCCATACCGTGAGCAGTTCAAGAAGCTGATCCGCAAGCCGATGATGTATTACCAGGAAACCTATAATGCATCAGAAGGATTCTTTGCCGCACAGGATGTAGTAGGAGAAGAAGGATTATTGTTATTCCTCAACCATGGCATCTTCTATGAATTCATGCCAATGGAAGAGCTGGGTAAGGAAAATCCTAAAACCCTGCAACTGCAGGAAGTGGAGCTGGGTAAAAACTACGCCCTTATCATCAGCACCAATGGCGGACTTTGGAGATACCTGGTAGGAGATACCATTCAATTTACTTCACTGCTGCCATACAGAATTAAGGTGAGTGGCCGTACCAAATCCTTCATCAATGCCTTTGGTGAGGAAGTAATTGTGGAAAACTCCGATATTGCAGTGGCTAAAGCCAGCGAAGCAACAGGAGCGGTTGTAAACGATTATACAGCAGCACCGGTGTATTTCAGTGACAACGGCAACGGTGGCCATGAATGGCTTGTTGAGTTTGAAGTAATGCCGGACAACCTGGAACACTTCACTAACGTCCTGGATGCAACGCTGAAAACCATCAATTCCGACTACGAAGCAAAACGTCATAAGGATATAGCATTGAGAATGCCGGTTGTACATGTGATGCCACAAGGCACCTTCTGTGAATTCCTGAAAAGTAAAGGAAAGCTGGGCGGACAGCATAAAATACCAAGATTGAATAACGACCGTAATTACCTGGAAGAAATTCTGCGTTTTGCGGCAGCCAATATGAAAGCTTAAAAACCTATCAACTATAACATGAAATTACTGGAGAACAAAGTAGCGATTGTAACAGGCGCCAGCCGTGGTATCGGTGAAGCGATTGCCTTAAAATTTGCGGCGCAGGGCGCTCATGTGGCTTTCACATATGTAAGCTCCGATGAAAAGGCTAAAATATTGGAAGACAAGCTGAAGGCTTTTGGCGTAAAAGCGAAAGCATATAAATCCAATGCTGGTGTTTTTGAAGAATGTGAAACACTGGTTGCAGATGTTCTGAAAGAATTTGGTGCCATCGATATCTGCGTAAATAACGCCGGTATTTCTAAAGATAATCTCCTGCTGCGCATGAGTCCTGATCAGTGGGACGATGTGATGAATATCAACCTGAAAAGCGTGTACAACATGACTAAACAGGTTATTCGTCCGATGATGAAAGCGAAAAGCGGATCCATCATCAACATGAGTTCTGTAATCGGTATCATGGGTAATGCCGGCCAAAGCAGCTATGCCGCTTCTAAAGCTGGTATTATCGGCTTTACCAAATCTATTGCACAGGAAATGGGTAGCCGCAATATCCGTGTAAATGCAGTAGCGCCTGGTTTCATCGAAACAGATATGACCAGCTACCTGAAAGAAGGTGAAGCTGCTACTAACTACATCCAGCAAATTCCACTGGCACGCTTCGGAACACCAGAAGATATTGCCAACGTTTGCCTCTTCCTCGCTTCTGATATGAGCTCCTATGTTACAGGTCAGACTATCAGTGCTTGCGGCGGATTATGCATGTAATCGCAACATTATAAATTACTTATATTAATAAAAAACGCGGATCTAAATCCGCGTTTTTTATTAATGCAGGATGTCGTATCTTTTCGCCACAGTGAACACGCTCGTATTGCCAGCCATACTTTGGAGAATAGGATATTAAATATTGCCACTAACAACAGTGAACTAATCAACTTTGAATCACTATTCAAGGTGCACTATGATGCACTCTGCACTTTTGCATTTGATTTTGTTGGAAGAAGAGAACTGGCAGAAGAAATTGTACAGGATACATTTCTGAAGATCTGGGAGCGCTATGAAGAAATAAAAATTGAGGTTTCAGCAAAAGCCTATCTATACAGAGCAGTGCAAAATAACGCACTCAATTACCTTAAGCAAGCCAAAATCCGCGACAGGTACGGTTCTGAGTTATTGCGCCAGATAGAGTCACGTACAACCTTAATGAGCTTGCCTGTACCTCACGATCCATCAGAAAACCTGGAACGTACGGAAATGGAAGGCATGGTGGAGAATGCCATCCGCAGATTGCCGCCACAGTGCCAGGATATATTCAGGCTTAGCAGATTCGAACAACTTAGTTATCCGGAAATTTCCCGCCATCTGGGCATCTCCATCAACACGGTGAAAACACAAATGACCCGCGCCCTTAAAAGGCTTCGGGACGAATTGCTGCCTTTACTGAAGTAGCAATATTAAATAATTGGAAACTTTTTTTTCTTCTTGTCACCCTATCGGCAATCGGCGATTGTCTAATTAAATGATTTGTTCTGGTTATGACTAACTATTCACGCGAGGAAATGGATGAACTGATTGCTGCATTCCTATCCGGAGATATTTCCGCATCTGAACAACAGCAGTTGGAAGACTGGATTGAGCTAAGTATGGCCAATCGCCTGCATTTTCTCGAACTGCGTGAAGCATGGACAGCAGCTGCCAAATCAGGAGGCTATGATACCCTGAGTGCCTGGAAAGAGCTTCACGGGCAAATTGTACCACCTGCTGATAATTTTTCAAAATGGAAAAGGGCCGTTCGTATAGCCGCATCTTTTATACTGCCTTTCCTGTTGGGAGGCGGGGCCATGCTGGCATGGTCTGAAAAACAAGGAAATAAAGGCTCCGGCAGCGACATGGTGACCATCACCAGCCCTAAAGGAGCAACAACCAGAATCGAACTTTCGGATGGAACAGAAGTATGGCTGAACGCAGGAAGTAAACTGCAATATGCGCAATCATACAATACACTTAGGAGAGAAGTAAATCTGGAAGGAGAAGCATTTTTTAAAGTACATACAAATCCGCAGAAACCCTTTACTGTAAAGGCTTCTGATTTGAGGATACTGGCGCTGGGGACTTCCTTTAACGTGAAGGCCTACCCGGAGGAAAAAACAGTTGTAACCACCCTGATCGATGGGGAGGTAAAGATTGACGGTTCTTCCACCCGCCAGCCGTTTAATGTGGTCATGAAACCACATGAACACGTTGTATATGAAAAACCTGTGTCCGTACAGCAAGCGCACAAAACCGACAATGAAAAAGAACCTGAAAAACAGCCAACACCAGTAGTGAGTAAAGAAGTGAACAATACTGAAATCTATACTGCATGGAAAGATGGTAGCTGGATCATCGCCTCACAATCGCTTGAAGAACTGGCAGTAACAATGGAAAGAAAATTCAATGTACAGGTGGTCTTTCAAAATGAAGAACTGAAAAAGTATAAGTTCAGTGGCACTTTCCGTCAGGAAACACTGGAACAGGTACTGAATATTCTCAAGCTGACTGCCCCGCTTCAATATAGAATAGAAGCAGGAGTAGTAATGTTGTCGTTAGATGAAACATTAAAGGAGAAATATTCTAACGCGTTTAAATTCAATAAATAATAAAGGAGTATATAAGAAGTTTTGCAATAAAGTGAACAAGGGAAAACTACATTTTTGTCACCTGTAAAAACAAGCTTAATGCACGATATGAACAACTAAAAAAATTGGGGTAATGCGACTTACCCCAATTGACGAACATCACTTTTTGTAGGAAGTCTTTGCGACGGACATCCTACTGTAACTATTCGTTTAACTAAAATCTTTACAAGTTTATGAAATCCACTTCAAACCTGGCGGAATTTCTATGTCCCAGGCGAAAATTATTGCGTATGACGAAACTGACCAGTGTGCTGATTTTCGGAGGATTCTTACAGGTATCTGCAACCACCTTTGCACAAGAAAAAATAGCATCTGTTTCTGCTGAAAATAAGCGCGTGAAGGAAGTTTTCAAACTGATTGAGAACTCCAGCAACTACCGTTTTTTTTACAATGAGGATTTTGCTGATCTGAATAAGAATGTCAGCATAGATGTGAAAGAAAAGAAGATAGATGACATTCTTGGAATGCTCTTCGATAAGTCGAATGTAACTTATCGAGTGCTGGAAAACAATCTGGTTGTAATTACTCCTTCGGCAAAAGCTGTCACAGAAAAAATTACCGGTAAAGTTACCGATGCCAAAACAGGCGAGGCTTTACCAGGTGTAACGATTACCGTTGAAGGTACCACTGCAGGTGCCGTTACAGATCCGACCGGTACTTTCACCATCAATGCTCCGAATAACAACGTTACCCTGGTTTGTTCCTATGTAGGTTATATCCAGCAAAAAATCAGACTGGAAGGCCGTACACAGGTAAGTATCAAACTAGAACCAGACACTAAAAAGCTGGATGAAGTAGTTGTAATGGGGTATACCACTACCACCGTGAAAAACCTTACGGGTGCTGCACAGGTAGTAAATGCTGCCAAACTGAAAGACGTAACCGCCAGCAGTATGGATAAAATGCTGCAGGGTAAAGTATCCGGTGTATTTATAGGTAGCAGCTCCGGAGATCCTGCTGCTGCACCGACAATCCGTATCCGTGGTAACGGTACGCTTACTGCCGGCAACCAGCCGCTGATCGTAGTGGACGGTATCATCGGAGGTTTGCCTAACCCGAGTGATATCGAATCTGTAACCGTACTGAAAGATGCGGCAGCCACTACTTTATATGGTGCCCGCGCTGCAAACGGTGTAATGGTAATCACTACCAAAAGAGGTAAAGCTGGTAAATCACAGACGACCTTCCGCACCAATATCGGTTCAGCTCAATTAAATACAGGTCATTTCCACCTGATGAATGGTTCCCAGTTATTCGATCTGCAACAGGCTGCAGGCGCTAATATGGACCCTGGCATCAGAAACCTGAACACCGATTGGCAGAAACTTGCCTTCCATACTGCGTCAAATCAGAACTATGAGCTGAGCACTAGTGGAGGTAGCGAAAAAACTAAATTCTACCTCGGTGGTAACTATTACAAAGAAGATGGTATCCTCAGAGGTACAGGACTGGAGCGCTTTAGCGGCCGTCTGAACCTCGATCACAATATCAATGACAAGTTCCGCATCAGTGCCAACGTCGCATTTTCTCAACAAAATGACCATGACAATTCCGGCGGTTCGTTGTACCAGTACTATACTAACAATCCATGGGATAAACCATATGATGCCAACGGGAAACCAATTAATCCTATCAATGCGCCAGTGTGGTATAACAGGGATCAGGTTAACTTCCTCTATGATCAGCAGTATAACTACGACGCTAAGAGACGCCAGCAGCTGGAAGGTTTATTCAAACTGGAATATGATATCACCAAATGGTTGTCCTTCAGCAGCACTAACCGCGCTGAATCCTACCATGAGCGTGAAGAATACAACGGCGACATCAGAACATCCGCTGGTGGTGATGACCTGGGTACACTGTATAACGGTAGTATCGACTCTGCTACCTATATCAGCTCTAACCTGTTGAAAGCAAGATATACCATCAAAAAGGATCACCATATTGATGGATTGCTCGGAGCTGAGTTCCAGACTGTAAATTATCAGTTCAACAGCGCTACCGGTAAAGGTATCCTTCCTGGTAGAGATGTATTAAACGCAGCTGCAACACCTCAAAAGATTGAAGGCCTGAAAATTGACCGTGCTTTCAATTCTTACTTCGTACAGGCAAACTATAACTACGCTTATAAATACTACCTTACTTCTTCTTTCAGACGTGACGGTTCATCCCGTTTTGGTGATGCAAACCAATATGGAAACTTCTACGCATTTGGTGCTTCATGGGCTGCTTCTGAAGAAAATTTCATCAAACAAATCAGACAGATTTCCAACCTGAAAGTACGTCTGAGCTATGGTACTACCGGTAACGCCAATATTGATGATTATCTGGCAATCGGTTCATATCAGGCCAAAGCACAATATAACGGCCTGCCATCTATTTATCCACTGACGATAGGCGTACCTAACCTTACCTGGGAAAAGGCTTACAATACCAACCTCGGTATAGACCTGGGCCTCTGGAACAGATTGAACCTCACCCTTGAATTGTACCAGAAAGATAATAAGGATCTGTTGTTCAACGTTCCGCTGCCAGCAAATGCGGGCTACTCTTTTGTACCAATGAACATTGGCCAGGTGCGTAATAAAGGGATCGAAATTGCTATCAACTCCGAGAACCTGATCGGTAAATTTAAATGGAGCACCGACTTCAACATCGGTTTCAATCAGAACAAAATTGTTTCACTTTATGGCGACCAGGCACTGATCATTGATCCTATGAGTGGTTATTTTGGGCTGCAAACAGGCCAGGATATGCGTACCTTCTACATGCGTAAATGGCTGGGTGTAGATCCTGCAAATGGCGATCCGCTGTGGGAACAGGTGACTAAAGATCCAACTACCGGAAAAGTAACCAAAACAGCTACCAACAATTATAATAATGCAACTTTACAAAATGTAGGATCTGCATCTCCTAAATTCTTTGGAGGTATCAGAAATACATTCGCATATAAAAACTTCCAGTTGTCTGCATTCTTCACCTTTGTTTCCGGCAACCAGATTTATAACGGAACCAGAGAACTGATGGATAACGATGGCGCCTACTCACAGTACAACCAGATGCAATTGGATAAAGGCTGGAGCCGCTGGGAAAAAGCGGGTGATAATGCCACCCATCCTAAATACACACTCAACGGAAATAAATACTCTAACAAACCATCCTCCCGTTACCTGGAAGATGGTAGCTACCTGCGTCTGAGAAACGTAAACCTGAGCTACTCCCTGCCACACGAATGGCTCGACCGCATGAAAATTGGCAACGCCAGAATTTCTATTGGTGGAGATAACCTGTGGACCCTCACCAGATTCTCAGGTATCGACCCTGAGGTAGACGACCGTGGTATCAATAGTTTCAAGTATCCTATTGCCAGAAAATGGTTCGCTGGTCTGGAAATTAATTTTTAACAGGTATTAAAAAGAGATTACGATGAAGCATATATCAAAATATTTTGCAGGACTTTCACTGGTGATGTTGGCTGCTTCTTGCTCCCTTAATAAAGAACCGCATCAGGCAGTGCCAAACATAGATGCAAAAGATCCAGCTATGTGGCAAAATGCAACTGACGGTAACTACGCATTATTAAAAGAACCTGAGTTCACCCGTAACTACTGGCAGATTGGAGAGTTCCCCAGCGATGATATCGCTTTGAGCGGAACTACAACTGACCCGTTATTCTATTCTTATACATACGGACATCTGACTAACCAGGGTAATACTTCTGCCTACTGGCGTGCAGCTTACAGAGCTATCAATGGTTGTAATCTGTTGCTGGCGGAAATGAAAGAAGGTACTTCTGCCGATGTAGACCAGATGATAGGTGAAAACCTCTTCATCCGTGCATTCGTACATCATAGCCTGGTACGTACATTCGGCCGTCCATATGCCCAGTCTCCGGAAACTAATCTGGGTGTTCCTGTGGTCACTACAGCTGATATAACAGCTAAGCCTAAACGTAATACTGTTAAAGAAGTATACGACCAGGTAATCGCTGATCTGCGTAAAGCAAAAGATCTGATGACCAAAAATACAGATGACCGGCCGAATAGTTATGCTACCAAAAACGTAGCCCTGGCCATGCTGGCTAGAGTATATCTCTATAAAGGCCAAAACGATTCTGCTTATATCTTTGCTGATTCTGTTATCAATTCCAATAGATACTCCCTGATAACAACAGATGATCTGCCTAAATATTATACAAAAGGTAATCAGGATAACAAGGAAACAATCTGGGCAATCCATCACACTGCACAAGATGATCGCGACTGGTCTTCCATCGGTTCTATGTATTATACTTCCCCGAATGGCTTAGGCTACGGCGAAATCTATGCATCTGAAGCCTACCGCAAATTGTTGGATAAATATCCCCAGGATGCAAGACATACTTTTGTACAACCGCTTTACCTGAAAAGTGCTGCTGGTGGAGATTCTACTAATGCTTCCGGTAAAAAAGTAGTAGCTACACGCGGTAAAGCTGGTGGTATCCAGGTAGAAAAATGGTACATCACCAAATTTTCTAATCAGGATAATATCCCTACACTCAGCTCTCCTGTAGTATTCCGCCTCGCGGAAATGTACCTCATCAGAGCAGAAGCTGCTGCGAAAATGGGCAATAACAATCAGGCAATCGCTGATGTAAATACCATCCGCACCCGTGCAGGACTCAGCGGCACCGCATTGTTCTCTACCGGCGACCTGAAAGGATATGCGACGGTACTCGATGTTGTACTGGATGAAACCCGCCTGGAGCTTGCGTTTGAAACACATCGCTGCTTCGACATCTTCCGTAACAACAGAAACCTGGTAAGAGATTACCCTGGATATCATCCGGTAAATCCACAAACCATTGAATATACGAATGCAAGGGTGGTTCACTATATTCCTGAACAGGATATCTTATTGAACCCTAATCTGGTTCAGAACCCATAATATCTGTTGTAAACTCAGAAGGCTCCTGTCGGTAACGCCAGGAGCCTTCGCTTTTTGCCGCTTACATAGTCTTGCATTGAATTCGGCAATTTTTTATATATTTTTCGAGGATCAATATTATTTACATGTTACAGAACCGACCGTTTACTGCATTCGCTAAAAAAGGATTGATCCTGGCAGGACTCAGTCTGGGTATGATAGGTACCATTACCGCCCAGCAGCTGAAGTATACTGAAGGCAACAATTCCTGGAACGCCGACTCCCTGGGAAATCACAGGGTAGTGGTTACTTTCAGTGGAACAGGAAATGCTGCCAGGGTAGTGATCCCATGGCGCCGCCGCGACGAAAATCCGGAAGCCAAACGCATTATCATCCAGGATGCAAAAACGAAAGCTAAAGTTACCAACGTTAAAACGTTGGTGTTAAACCGTGAACAAGGAGACATTATTTTCGAACCTACCTCCGGTAAGGGCGAATACTACATCTATTACCTGCCCTACAAAAACGAAGGCCGCTCCAATTACCCTAAAGGCGTTTACCTCCAACCTGAACAAACCGCTGCCGATAGCTGGTTACAGGCTATTCCGGCATCCCTGAAGCCGAACGCCGCCGTTAAAGAAATGGAAGCCGTTGATGCTTTCAATTCATCCTATCCGATGGAAGTAATTGCCACGGATAAGGAAATGAAAGCCTTGCTGCTGAAACATCCAGGCGCCGGTTACCTCGTGTTCCCGGAAGACAGATCAAACGTTATCAAGATGACCGATGATCTGCCACAACGCTGGATCCAGAGCGGCCCTTCCCAATCTTTCAAAGGCCAGGCGGATAAAGGTGAATACTATTCTTTCCAGTTAGGCCTTTATGCGATCAGGGAACTGAAAGATGTGAAAATCACTTTCACGGATCTTATCGGCCCTGACGGCAGAAAAATCGCTGCTTCCCAATTCAGCTGTATCAATACCAACGGAACTACCTACGATGCAAAACCTTTTGTAAATACCGTGAATGTTCCTGCCGGCAAAGTGCAGGCAATGTGGTGTGGTATTGATGTGCCCAAAGACGCCGCCACAGGAAGTTATAGCGCTACTGCGATGGTGAAGCCTGCCGGTATGCCCGCCATGCCCGTTCGTATATCCTTTACTGTTACCGCTAAAACTGCTGTCAACAGCGGGTTCAATGAACCATGGAAACAGACCCGTCTGAAATGGCTGAACTCCACACTGGCACAGGAAAATGCAGTAATCGCACCATACACGCCGCTGGAGCTGAAAGACACAGTCATCAGTTTACTGGGTCGTAAAGTGGGTATTAATAAAGAAGGTTTCCCTGCACAAATCCAGACTTTCTTCACCCCTGAAATGACAGAAATGACGCAACAGGGAAGGAATCTGCTCGCAGAGCCGATACATTTCCACTTCTTCGCTGCCGCTGACGGCAAAGACCTGAAATGGCAAAGCAAAGGCTGGCAGGTAGCGTCGAAAGATGCAGGAAAGATCACCTGGCATGCCCAGAATACCGCACCAGGACTGCAAATGGACATAGACGCCGGCATCGAATTCGACGGCTATATGGAATACACCGTAAAGGTGACAGCACTGGAAGATGTTGACCTGAAAGACATCACCATGCATATTCCGTTTGAGCCTTCCGTGGCGAAATACATGATGGGGCTTAACCAGAAAGGTGGCCTCCGTCCTGAAAAAATCGACTGGAAATGGGATGTTAAAAACAAAAACCAGGATGGCGCCTGGGTAGGGGATGTCAATGCCGGCCTGCAATTCACCGTTCGTGATGAAAATTATGTAAGGCCGCTCAATACAAACTTCTACCTGCAAAAACCTTTACTGTTGCCTGGCTCATGGGCCAATGGTGATAAAGGCGGGATCACAGTGGCGCTGAAAGGTAAATCGGTGCTGGCCAATATGTATTCCGGCGCCCGCACCATGCATAAAGGAGATGTGCTGTATTATAATTTTCATCTCTTTATCACACCATTCCATACCATCAATACGGACTTCCAATGGTCTACCCGTTTCTATCATAAATATGACAACCTGGATACCATCAAGGCTACCGGGGCTACTGTCGTGAATATCCACCACGGAAATGAAATCAATCCATGGATCAACTATCCGTTTATTGAATGGAAGAAGATGAAGGATTACGTGGATATGGCACATAGCAAAGGCTTGAAAGTGAAGATCTACAATACAGTCAGAGAGCTTTCCAACCATGCCTGGGAAACATTCCCGCTGCGTAGTCTGGGGCATGAAGTATACAGTCCCGGAAAGGGTGGTGGCTTCAGCTGGCTGCAGGAACACGTGGAAAAAGACTATATCGCTGCCTGGTTTGTGCCCGAATTTAAAGATGCTGCCATCATCAATAGTGGTATGAACCGCTGGCACAACTATTATGTGGAAGGAATGAACTGGCTGGTGCAAAATGTTGGCATCGACGGTATTTATCTTGATGATGTGGCCTTCGACCGTGTAACTATGAAGCGTATCAAGCGTGTGCTCACGCAAGACGGACATCCCGGTATCATCGACCTGCACTCCGCTAATCAGTATAATAAGTCCGATGGATTTATCAATAGCGGCATGTTGTATATGGAGCATTTCCCTTATCTGAACCGGCTTTGGTTCGGAGAATACTTCGATTATGAAAAGAACACGCCGGATTTCTTCCTGACAGAAGTAAGCGGAATTCCATTCGGATTGATGGGAGAGATGCTGCAGGATGGTGGTAATTTATGGAGAGGAATGGTATATGGTATGACTAACCGTATGCCATGGTCTGACAATGCAGATCCGCGTCCCATCTGGAAAGTATGGGATGATTTTGGTATGCAGGGCAGTAAAATGGTGGGCTACTGGGTAGAAAACAACCCGGTTAAAACCGACAATCCGAATGTGCCGGCAACGATATACCGTAAAAACGGTGCGGTGCTGGTATCCCTTGCCAGCTGGGCTGCTGAGGATACAACCATTCACCTGAATATCGACTGGAAGGCACTTGGTATCGACCCATCCAAAGCTACTATTACGGCGCCGGATGTACGTAATTTCCAGCCAGGGCAGGTATTTGCCAAAGATGCGGCTATCCCTGTTTCAAAAGGAAAAGGATGGTTGCTGATAATAAAGTAATCGCGCTTTATAAATAAGCAAAATGGGCGATCCGCGGGTGCGGGTCGCCCATTTTGTTTTTCTTTTCTGTCCGAAGGACAGAAAAGAAAATTAATATCTCTTCCCAGGAGTTTCTACTCTGAAAGTCTCTACACATTTCCTGTCCTGCAGCGTCACATATACGGTTTTGCCATCTTTGTCTCCAAAAATCAGGTTGCTGCACTGTTTTCCTTTCAGGGGAACTTCTCTGACCAGTTTCCCATCGGGAGAAAGTACAGCGATAGTACCTTTTCCCCAGCGGGCTACGTAGAGGTTGCCGGCTTTGTCGCATTTCATGCCATCGAAGCCATAGTCCGGGAAGGTGGCAAACAGGGTTTTATTGGAGATATTACCATTTTTGTCCACATCATATTTCCAGATATTGCGTTGGATGCTTTCGTTGACGTAGAGCGTTTTTTCATCCGGGCTGAGTTCTATCCCGTTGGTGGTGCCCATGTCCGTTTCCAGCAGTACTGGTTTGCGGTCTTTATCTACTCTCCACAGCTGACCTTTGCTGTTTTTCCAGTTGGGATCAGAGGCGAAAATTTGATCTTTTTTATTGATACACAGATCATTAGGTTGATTGAATTGATCAGAATGTACGTAGATGCCTACCTTTTTTGTTTTCATATCCACCGTCAGGATGTTATGGCCTTTGAAGTCGGGCAGGTACATGGTTCCTTTGCTGTCGAAGTTCACGCTGTTGCCGATGCTGGAGTCGGGGAGCGTAACGAAGATCTGGCCGGCACCGGTTTTGGTATCGATTTTCCCGATGGTGCCGTCTTTCTGGAAGTTTACCACGTAGAAATTACCGGCTTTATCGAAGTTTGGTCCTTCAATATTTACAGAGAACATCTTTTCTGCGGTCAGGTCCTGGGCGGTGTAAAGCGGCCGTGCGGCAGGGGCTTGCTGAGCGAAGGCAGACATGCTACTACCTGCGAGTAGCAGTAAGCATATTTTTTTCATGATAGCTGAAGTTTTTGCGGAGATCAAAATACTCAACTAAGCTGAAAATTTATTTTTTACTTGATTAGCGGGAAATGCGGGCGGGCAGGGCATTCTGTTTTTTGCTGATATAGGAAGATGACCGGCATAAAATTCTATGTGTGGTATTTTACTAATTTTGCCCGCATGATTCACGTTTCGGAGTTTAATGATCTGTCGCACCTGACCATTCATAAAGTAGGTAATTCATCAAATGAGGAGCCACTGATATTTTCCAAGGCTCCATTGGAGCTGACGGATGAAACGATAGGCCAGTTATTGATTACATATTTCATCCAGCCATTCACGAAATCAGCGGAATATTTCCGTTTTTTTCATGAAGCGGATTTGCAATTGAATGAGATTTTTCAATATTGTCGACGTATATTTGGCGACCAAAGTGAGTTTCAGGAGCAGTCTGTAAATATTGCCAAACATCTATATAAACACTCCACCCATCCCAAAATCAAAGGCGGAGAGCTGTATATAGCCTACTTTAGCAAGTGTCAGGTGGATGGAGAAGAGGTTGCAGCGATAGGAATCTTCAAGTCTGAAAACCGCGATACCTATTTGAAAGTCTACCTCGAAGATGAAAATTACCAGGTAAATTATGAAGATGGGATCAATATCAACAAGCTTGATAAAGGATGTTTGATCTTTAATGTGGAAGAAGAGGACGGTTATAAGGTGAGTATTGTTGACAGTGTCAGCAAACAAACCGAAGCTATCTACTGGAAAGACGCTTTTTTACAGGTCCAACGTAGGGAGGACAGTTACCATCAGACAGAAACGGCTGTAAATATGTGTAAGCAGTTTATTAGTAATAAGCTGCCCACAGAATACGAGATGGATAGGGTAGATCAGGTAGATCTGCTGAATAAGTCCGCAGCATACTTCAAGGAAAAGGAGCAGTTTCAGATGGAGGACTTTGCCAATGAAGTGTTAGGTCATCCGGATGCCATTGCCTCGTTCAAGGAGTACAGAAATGAATACCAGCAAACGTTTCAGCAAGAAATTCCTGATGAATTTGACATATCCGCACAAGCCTATAAAAAGCAGCAAAAAGCTTTTAAGAGTGTGGTTAAGCTGGATAAGAATTTCCATATATACATACATGGTAACCGGGAGCTGATAGAGCGCGGGTTTGATGAACTTACCAATATGCATTACTATAAGCTGTTGTTCGAAAACGAAGAATAGCAGGTTATAGTGAGATAATTATGCAACAAGAAATATGATATTTAAATTTTTCTCATAAGCAAAAACCAATTATTAACAAAGGCTGCTCCGTCTGGGCGGCCTTTTAAGTTAATGACATTGGAAAATAAAAAACCCTTCTGCCTCACGACAGAAGGGTTTTTTATTGCTTTTATGACCTGAATTAGCCTTTATTATTATTGTTGTTGTTGTTAGGATTGTTGGACGGCTTCGGCTTATTGTGGTGCCTTGGCGGTCTGCGGTCTTGTTTAGGCTGTTGACCTTGACCCTGTCCCTGGTTATCCTGTTTTTGCCCTTGCTGCTGGCCTTGTTGCTGGCGTGGCTGCTGATCGCGTTGTTGGCGTGGCTGGTTTTGTTGCTGGCCACCCTGTTTCTGCGGAGGACGATTGTTATTATCCTGCTTTTGTTTCTGGCGCTCTGGCTGGCGGTTGTCCTGTTTGGCGTGCTGCTGTTTAGGTTCCTGTTTGGAATGTTGCTGCTGCTTATTAGGAGCTTCCGCTTTTTGTTGTTTTTGTTTGTCTTTATCTTTTTGTTTGCGCTTCTGGACAGTTTTCTCCAGGGATTTCAGACTGATTTGTCCTACTACGTCCGCAAAACCAAGATCTGCTTCTTTAGGTTTGTTGACATTCACCACTTCAACTGCTTTCAGATCTTCCGGTTTAACACCTTGTTTGTTCAGGTGACGGATTTCTTTTGCACGGGAGATTGTCAGCGGGTATTGTTTGTTGCTGCCTTCATAAGAGTACCACATCAGGCTCTTGAAGATATCACGTTTCTGGAGGGTAGCTACTCCATTGGCGGTTTCGATGGTGTCTGCATCTTCAGGGAAGTCCTTCAGCGCATCCATATAAGTATCCAGTTCATAGTTGAGGCAGCATTTGAGGCGGCCACATTGTCCGGATAACTTAGCCTGGTTAATTGAAAGGTTCTGATATCTGGCAGCAGTAGTATTTACGCTTTTGAAATCAGATAACCAGGTAGAACAGCAAAGTTCACGTCCGCAACTACCGATACCACCTACTTTTCCGGCTTCCTGGCGGGCGCCTATCTGGCGCATCTCCACTTTAGCCCTGAATTCGGAAGCATATACTTTGATCAGTTCGCGGAAATCGACACGATCATCGGCAGTATAAAAGAACGTTGCTTTACGGCCATCGGCCTGAATTTCGACCTCTGTGAGTTTCATTTCCAGCCCCAGGTTGCGGGCTAATGCCCTTGATTTAATCAGTGCTTCCTTTTCACGGGCTTTATTGTCACTCATCCTTTGCAGGTCGTCGTGGGTTGCGCGGCGAAGAACTTTTTTTACTTCGGGTGTGTCTTCTGCACGCCGCTTTTTCATCTGTAGTTTTACAAGCTCGCCTGTCAGGCTTACTGATCCAACGTCAAAGCCGCTGATACCTTCCACCGTAACCATCTCGCCCTTATCCAGGTGCTGTTTGGTAATATTACGGTAGAAATCCTTGCGACTGCCGTTATTAAAACTTACTTCAATAATGTCAAATGGTGCTAAGCTATCTGCGAGTGGAATATTGGACAACCAATCAAACACATTCAGTCTGTTGCAACCTCCTGTACTGCATCCTCCATTACTCTTACATCCCGACGGCTTACCATCTACACCCGTACCACATCCGGCACAAGCCATATTATTAATTAGTTTAAATTTTAGAAATAAGCATTTCAGGTCATTCCAATCCTTTAATATACAGTATTCCTGCAATAAAAACAAAAAGACGGAATGCAGCAAAGATAAGGAAATCGCGATGATATGGCCCCTAAAGTCCGGTGCTTCTTAGATTGTAGGTATAGCTTTCTTTTTGAATATATATTGTAGCTTGATGGACAGGGCATGAAATAGCATCTTGGCGTTGGCGTTCCGCTCAATATGATAGTAGGAATTGTCCAATAATTCGATAATCTGCTCCATTTGCTCCAGATTGGCCAGTTTCAGCAACTTCGCAGAAAAGTCCATTTCCTCAGCAGAAAATGCCAGCTGACTACGATCTATAAACTGTAACCGGATAGTATGTTCCAGCAGGTTGATGAAATATCGGAGAAACTGTTTCTGGTTTTCCCTACCGGTTTTGGCACTGGAAATAGCTTCGATCCACTCCTGCAAAGCAGGCCGGTTACCCGTAAATATGTAGTTCAGCCAGTTGCGCAGCAATTCATGATAATCGTCGTCCGAATGCTGCAACAGGTAAACGGCTTCCCTGTAATTGCCGGCAGTAATAGTAGCGATTTGCTGTGCCCGCTGTGGAGGAACGTTTCCCTTTTCCACCAGTGATTTCACCATATCCTCTTTCGGGATGGGGTTCACTTTTATCAGGTGGGTCCTGGAAAGTATGGTGGCCAGGATCTGTTCCTGGTTTTCAGCTATCAGAATAAAAAGTGTATTAACAGGAGGCTCCTCTATTAGCTTCAGCAAGCGGTTCCCCTCATTGCCAAGATATTCCGGCATCCACATCAGCAGGATCTTATAACCACTTTCAAAGCTTTTCAGGTTCAGCTTACGGATGATATCCTGGCACTCTGTTGCAGTAATATTTCCCTGTTTGTTCTCGGCACCAATGAATTGCAGCCAGTCATAGGCATTCCCATAAGGGTTGACACCTACAAATTCCCTCCATTCATTGATATAATCTGTGCTGACAGGTTTGTCGCCCGATTTACGGGGAATAACCGGATAAGAAAAGTGTATGTCCGGGTGAATATACTGAGAGGCTTTAATACAGCCCGGACATTGCCCACAGGCCCCTTCCTGCTGCTTGTTTTCACAAACCAGGTACTGCGTAAATGCCAGCCCGAGTGGTAATCCTCCGGCACCTTCCGGCGCCAGCAAAATCATGGCATGACTAAGCCTGTTCTGTTGTACGGATTGCACCAGCTGTCTGGATACGGCAGATTGTCCTATAATGTCTGTAAAAAGCATGCCGCAAGATAATGAAAAGCCGCTAAACAGGTCTAGCGGAGTGACAGATAGCAGGTGCTTTCGAAACTGCCACTGCCCAGTACCGTGTGGCCCGAGGAGGATACATAGTAGTAACCATAGACTTTTTTCGTCTGGGGATTAATTTTCGTGATAGTCACACTGCTGGTGTCAGTATCCAGGTATTTATAGCCATAGTCACCCGGTACCTGTATGCCAACTATAACCAGTCCACCCTGCACTTTGGATGATTTGGAGTAGCTATATGTTTTGTAGGTAATGGAATCGTTTTGAATCAGGCTGTCTGAATACATGCCATCATTCACATTAATAATGATTTTCACGCTGTCATTTACTGCTTCTATGCTTAGGTATTTGCGGCCGCCACTATCTGTTTTCTGACGGAAGAAAGTACTACTGCTAAGGTTTAAGGCGTATGGCAGGTTGTTAAGGTTCAATTGAAAACTCATGCCCGGACAATTCATCGAAGGGCCGTCGATGGTGTTCTGGCAGGCCACACCAGAGATTAACAACACAACCAGCATTAGAAGGCATAGTTTTCCTGAGCGGTTTAAATATGGTTTCATGCATTAAAGAACTAGGTGTAAAAGATGGCTATATCAGCTGCGTGTGGGCATAACCGATAGTAGCGTATACATATACACTAAGAGCTGGCTAAGGATTATGAAAGAAGATTAGTATTTTTTCTCTATTGCTGCGATTACTTCAGGTGCTTCCGGCTGTGTTTTAGGAGAGAATACAGCAACCAGGTTGCCTTTTTCATCTAAAAGATATTTCTGAAAATTCCAGGTCACTTCCGTTGGCTCCATGTGTTTTGCTTTGCTTTCGTCTGTCAGCCATTTATACAATGGGTGGATGTCGGCACCCTTAACAGAAATTTTTGCAGCCATAGGAAAAGTTACGGCATATTTTTTTGTACAGAATTCCTGGATCTCTTTATTTGATCCTGGTTCCTGACTACCGAAGTTATTGGCAGGAAAACCAACTATCACCAGTTTACCTTCATACTTTTTATACAATTTTTCCAGCCCTTCATATTGAGGCGTGTTACCGCAGAGAGAGGCCGTATTTACAATCAGGACCTTCTTTCCCTTGTATTTGGAGAAATCGATTTTGCCGCCCTCTACGGCGTCTACTTTAAAGTCATATAAGTGGGAGGCTGCTGCTGCAAAAAACATAACGACAGATAGAATGGCAAGTTTAAACATATTACTATGGTATTAGTCCTATCAAAATTAAATGTGCTGATTAAAATATAAAGTTAATTATCCGTTATTAGATTTTGGGTTTTTTCTATGTCCAGGCATATGCCAGACAGGAAACACTGACATTGGCGCCTGCTTTTTGAAGGGCAAGGCAGCAGGCTTCAGTGGTGGCACCGGTAGTAATTACATCATCTACCAGTAATAAGTGATTGCCTTTCAAAGATTTACTTACATTGAAAACATCGGAAACATTATCCCACCTGCTCACCCTCCCTTTTCGGGTTTGTGTATTTGTATATTTTTCCCGCCTGAGTACGTCGGTCCAGATTGATTTGCCGGTGATAGCTGCAATTCCCTGGCACAACAGGGTAGCCTGGTTATATCCCCGCTGCCTTTCTTTTCCCGGGAACAGCGGCACAGGTATCAGCGCATCAATTTCGTATAGCCATTCACTTTGTAACAGCATATGTCCCATCTTCCTGCCCATGTATAACGCAATATCCTGCCGGTTCTTATATTTAAAAAGATGTATCAGCTGTTGTATTCCTGCCGATTTGGTATAGTAGTACCCAGCCATGGCATGACTCACCGGTGCTCTTCCCCAGAAGATCTTCTCCACCGGGTTGTTGGCCAGTAAGTGATATTGTGTTGCCGGTAATCCTGCTGCACAGGAGATACATAGTTTCTCTGCTTTGTCATTTAAGTCGGCACCGCAAATGTCACAGCAATGAGGATAGAATAGCTCCATTAAAGGAGTTAACAAACGGGAAATCATACGTTAATGGTTATTGGATCAAAACAGTTGTTGGTATACTTCTTCCACACGTCCAACCGCAATCACTTCTATATTGAATTTACTGAAATCTATTCCTTTTTTGTTGTATCTGGAGATAAATATTTTTTCAAAACCGAGTTTCTCAGCTTCGGCAATACGCTGCTCAATCCTGTTGACTGCACGGATCTCACCGCTGAGGCCAACTTCGCCGGCAAAGCAGAGCTTATTTGGCAGTGCAATATCTTCATAGGAAGATAATAAAGCGCATAATACAGCGAGGTCGATAGAAGGATCTTCTACTCTTAACCCTCCCGCAATATTCAGAAAAACATCCTTCACACCGAAGTGGAAACCACCTCTTTTTTCCAGTACGGCCAGCAGCAGTTGCAGACGGCGCAAATCGAAGCCGGTGGCGGTTCGCTGTGGTGTGCCGTAAACAGACTGGGTTACCAGTGCCTGTACTTCCACCAGCAGTGGACGCATCCCTTCCATTGTAGCAGAGATAGCTACACCGCTTAATAAATCGTCTCTTTGCGAGATCAGAATTTCGGAAGGATTAGTAACCTGCCTTAACCCTGTGCCGGTCATTTCATAAATGCCCAGTTCCGCAGTAGATCCAAAACGGTTTTTGATAGTACGCAGAATGCGATAGGCATAATGCTGATCTCCCTCAAACTGCAATACGGTATCAACCATATGCTCCAAAACTTTTGGTCCTGCAATGGAGCCATCTTTGGTAATATGCCCGATCAGGAAAACAGGAATGTTGCTTTCCTTTGCAAATCGCTGTAACTCAGCAGTTGTTTCCCTGATCTGCGAAACGCTTCCTGGTGCTGATTCTATGAAGGGCGACTGCAATGTTTGAATAGAATCCACAATCACTAACTGCGGCTGCAGTTTTTTAATTTCCTGGAAGATCGTTTGGGTGGATGTTTCCGTTAACAGGTAAAACTGATCATTGGAACTTTGGATTCTGTCTGCCCTCATTTTGATCTGTTGCTCACTTTCTTCACCACTGATATAAAGCGTTCTTACATCTTTCAGTTGAAGTGCATTCTGAAGAAACAAAGTAGACTTTCCTATACCAGGTTCACCACCAACGAGTACGAGAGAGCCTGCAACGATACCACCGCCCAGTACGCGGTTCAGCTCATTGTCCGGCGTCAGTAATCTTTTTTCCGCTACTGTTTGTATATCAGACAGACTAACAATCTTTTGGGTGCGTGCCGGATTGCTGTCCTGGTTTTTCCAGTCTTGTTTCAGCGGAATATCTTTTTGAACGCGTTCTTCAACGAAGGTGTTCCATTGACCGCAACTTGGACATTTACCATTCCATTTAGCAGATTCATATCCACAATTCTGACAGAAGAATGCAGTTTTAATTTTACTCATAGATTTTTGAAAAGGCGAGGTACAAAATAAATGGATTTATAAAATATGGGAGATAAAAGATGAGGTAAGAAGATTAAAATCCGGGTGAATGATTCCCCTAAAATGAGAAAAGAGCCAAACGGAAGATTCCGTTGACTCTTTCTACTTACTAACCCATTAAATTCAGGTCTAAATTACTAAATGGGTTCAGAATAAAAAAGTTTATTTAATCGATGTGAATAACTTTTGAGGTATTTTTTTAATGTTATAAAGTGGCTGCCATCGCTTGTTTCAGCCCCCTTTTTGGTTCAATATTACTTTCATTGGCAAGCCATAAAATGTTGATAAATAGGGGTGATGTCAGGGAATTTTGCATATGAAAACCGATCGGTCTATATGGGTAGGTTGTGTGACAAATAGTCGCAAAAAATGCTTAAAAAAAGTTCTATTTCGCCAATATGGCAGTGTTAAATTTATGGATGAACGGAAAGGTAGACGGATAAAAGAAGGGGTGTCAGGTAACCCCTAAATAAACGTTAAAGGGGATGAGTTGGAAGGGTTTTTGACCTCATTTTCTCAGATATTCTGTAAAAATTATTGCATATGACACCAGGAATAATGATCGTTTCTTTGATTTTTGTGGGGATCAGTATGTTGGTTGGGGCGGTATTAAAGAGCCGTTTCCGGGAATATAGCGAGATACCTACCTCTTCCGGGCTAACCGGCCGGGAAATAGCGGAGAAAATGTTGAAAGACAATAAGATATATGATGTTCAGGTGAGATCCGTGGATGGATTTCTCTCTGACCACTACAATCCGGGCGATAAAACGGTGAATTTAAGTCCGGATGTATATAATGGCGCCAATGTGGCTGCCGCTGCCGTAGCAGCGCACGAGTGCGGGCATGCGGTACAGGATGCGGCACATTATCCGTGGCTGGGCATGCGCTCCAAACTGGTGCCGGCGGTGCAGTGGAGTGCCAGCATTGTAAACTGGGTATTGCTGGGCGGCATATTGCTGATCAACACTTTTCCACAGTTATTATTGATAGGTATTATTATGTTCGGCATAACCACTTTGTTTGCCATTATTACCCTGCCGGTCGAATTTGACGCATCCAGGAGGGCACTGGCCTGGCTGGATAACACTACCATTATGGCGAAAGGGGAGCATGACAAGGCCAAAAATGCCCTCTGGTGGGCTGCTATGACCTACGTAGTAGCCGCTTTGGCATCCATTGCTACCTTTGTACAATACCTGATGATATTTTTAGGTGGTCGTAGCCGGGATTAGGCTTATCATATATTATTATACTGCGGCCCGAAATAGCAGATCTGCTGAATATCTGTTATTTCGGGCCTCTTTATATGAGAAAAAATCGACTTATCAACGGGGACGACAAATGCTGTTAATAACTTTTAAACAAAATTTTTATTGAACATCAATTAGTTACAAAGGTGCTATGCAAAAAAGTGCTGAAAATGTATTGTTATTAAGAATGTGAAACTTACCTTTGCACCTCCCTGTAATTGGGGAATTGTTTACAAGACGTAATCTTTATCGTATACAACAATGAACACTTTAAGTTTTAAAACAAAATCGGCAAACGACGCTTACGTAACGCGTGACTGGCACATCGTAGATGCTACCAATCTGACACTTGGCAGGGTTGCTGCTAAAATGGCCGCTATTTTAAGAGGTAAGAACAAACCTTACTATACTCCTCATACTGATTGCGGTGACTATATCATCGTTATCAACGCTGAAAAGATCAAATTAACCGGTAACAAAATGGATGAGAAAGAATACATCCACTACACTGGTTTCCCTGGTGGTCAGAGAATCGAGCTGGCTAAGGACCTGATCCGTCGCCGTCCTGAGGTTATGATTGAGAAAGCTGTAAAAGGTATGCTTCCTAAAAATCGCCTGGGTCGTAAAATGTACAAAAAACTGTTTGTATATGCCGGAGCTGAACATCCTCATGCAGCTCAGAAACCACAACCTTTAACTTTCTAATTTTTCTCTGATACATGGAAAAGCAAAAAAATACAATAGGTCGTCGTAAGGAAGCGGTTGCCCGTGTTTATATCACTAAAGGTACCGGTGCTATCGTTATTAACGACAAAGATTATAAAAACTACTTTTCTCTGATTTACCTGCAGAACCAGGTAGAGGCTCCTCTGAAAACCATCGATGCGGTTGATAAATTCGACCTGAAAGTGAATGCACAGGGTGGTGGTATCAAAGGTCAGGCAGAAGCTATTAAACTGGGTATCGCCCGCGCACTGTGCGAAGTGAATCCAGAGTTCCGTCCTGCACTGAAAGCAGCTGGTCTGCTGAAACGTGATCCAAGAGCGGTAGAACGTAAGAAACCAGGTAAAGCAAAAGCTAGAAGAAGCTTCCAGTTCTCTAAACGCTAATATTTTTGAGCTGTTGGCGGATGCGCTTTTCATTATCCGCTACAGTATTATTATTTGATCCTTTTAATTGAGCAATATAAACATGGAAAATAATACCTCATTGCAGCAGCAGTTACTGGAGGCAGGTGTTCACTTCGGTCACCTGAAGAAAAAATGGAACCCGAAAATGCTGCCTTATATTTTCGCAGAAAAGAAAGGTATTCATATCATCGATCTGAACAAAACCGTTGAAGGTTTACAGGAAGCAGCTTCTGCCCTGAAATCTATCGCAAAAAGCGGTAAGAAGATCATGTTCGTTGCAACTAAAAAACAAGCTAAAGAAATCGTAGCTGACGCTGCACGCAATATCAATATGCCTTACGTTACTGAAAGATGGTTAGGTGGTATGCTTACCAACTTCGCAACTATCCGTAAGAGCGTTAAGAAAATGCAGAGCATCGAAAAAATGCTGGCTGACGGTACTTTCGACAATATCACTAAAAAAGAGCGCCTGACTTTATCCCGCGATAAAGAGAAAATGGAGAAAGTACTGGGCGGTATCGCTCAACTGGCTCGCGTTCCAGCTGCTCTGTTCCTGGTAGATATCTCTCACGAGCATATCGCACTGGCAGAAGCTAAACGTCTCGGTATCGTTACTTTCGGTATGGTAGATACTAACTCTGACCCTACCAAAGTTGACTTCGCTATCCCTGCGAACGACGACGCTACTAAATCTATTGCTATCATCACCAGCTACATCTGCGCAGCTATCGCTGAAGGTCTTTCTGAAAGAGCTACAGAGAAAACTGAAGAAGTTGAAGAGGAAGAAGAAGCAGAAGATAAAGCTGGTAAATTCGAAGCTGAAGGCGGCGACGAAAAAGGTGAAAGAGGTCGCAGACCAGGTGGTGGCGCTAACCGTGGCGGTGGCCAGGGTGGCGGACAAAACCGTGGTGGTGGCCAGGGCGGTCAGAACCGTGGCGGTGGTCAAAACCGTGGCGGTCAGGGCGGACAAAACCGTGGCGGTGGCCAGGGTGGCGGTCAACGTCGTACCTCCAACACTGGTAGCGGTCCTCGCAAACCAGGTGGTGCCAGATAATATTATCTAAATACAAATTACGAATTGCGTTCCTGCTGGATTCTTCCCGCATAAACGTAATTCGTAATTTGAGTTTAATATCAACTCAATTTTAATCTTTAAACTTAATATAGCTCATGGCAACAATTACAGCAGCTGATGTAAACAAACTGCGTCAGCAAACTGGTGCTGGTATGATGGATTGCAGAAAAGCACTGGTAGAAAGTGATGGTGATTTTGAACAGGCAGTAGACTACCTGCGCAAAAAAGGTCAGAAAGTAGCTGCACTGCGTTCTGATCGCGAAACCAAAGAAGGTGTTATCATCGCTAAAACATCTGCAGATGGTAAATCCGGCGTTATCGTAGGTCTGGGTTGCGAAACCGACTTCGTTGCTAAAAACGAAGACTTCGTGAAATTCGCTCAGTCTATCGTTGATCTGGCACTGGCTAACAATATCACCACTGTTGAAGCCCTGAACGCTGCTCAACTCGACGGCGCTACCGTTGCTGACAGAGTGAACGACCAGGTTGCTAAAATCGGTGAGAAAATCACCCTGAACAAATTTGAATTCGTTACTGGCGGTGGCGTTACTGCTTACATCCACGGTAACTACCGCATGGGCGTACTCGTAGCTTTCTCTAAAACCGTTTCTGAAGAAGTTGGTAAAGATATCGCTATGCAGATCGCAGCAATGAACCCAATCGCGGTTGATGCTGACAACGTTCCTGCTGAACTGATCGCACGCGAAAAAGAAATCGCTGTTGAACAAGTGAAAGCAGAAGGTAAACCAGCTGAAATGGCTGAAAAAATCGCTGTTGGTAAAGTGAACAAATTCTTTAAAGAAAGTACCCTGGTTAACCAGGCTTTCGTTAAAGACAACAACAAATCTGTTGGCGATTACCTGAAATCAGTAGATGCTGACCTGAAAGTGACTAGCTTTAAGCGTATCGCGTTAGGTTAATACTATTATATCTTTAAAAAGGAGAGAATGAAAATTTCTCTCCTTTTTTTTGCGCATGAATTTTCAACACCACCGAAATTTCGGGAAATGCATTTTCTGCGTTTATGTTGTATCTTAGAATACCGTAGTAACAAAAGGAAATCACAATCTTACAATATCTTTAAGCGTCATGTTGCCAAAGTATAAGCGAATTTTGCTCAAATTGAGCGGTGAGGCCCTCATGGGGGAAGGAAATTATGGAATTGATCCAAAGGTGATACAACAATATGCCTATGATATCAAAGCTGTTACCGACCTCGGTGTACAGGTTGCTATCGTAATCGGCGGTGGTAACATCTATCGTGGAATGAACGAAGCCGAAACCGGTATCGAAAGAGCTCAGGGGGATTATATGGGAATGCTGGCCACAGTGATCAATGGAATGGCTATGCAAAGCGGCCTCGAGAAAATCGGGCTCTACACCCGCCTGCAATCGGCTATTAAAATGGAACAAATCGCAGAACCTTACATCCGCCGCCGCGCCATCCGCCACGTGGAAAAAGGTCGCGTAGTAATCTTCGGCGCCGGTACCGGTAACCCGTACTTTACTACTGATACAGCTGCCTCCCTTCGCGCAATCGAAATTCAGGCAGATGTTATCCTCAAAGGAACACGTGTAGATGGTATCTACACCGCAGATCCTGAAAAAGATAAAACCGCTACCAGATACGAAACTATCACCTTCTCTGAAGTTTACCAGAAAAGCCTGAACGTAATGGATATGACAGCTTTCACCCTTTGCCAGGAGAATAAACTGCCAATCATCGTTTTCGACATGAACAGACCAGGTAACCTCCTGAACGTCATCATGGGTAAAAACGTTGGTACCCTCGTTCACTAATTTCTTTATACATATTATTAAAAAGGCCCGTTTCTACAGCGTAGAAACGGGCCTTTTCATTAGCATACTGCCTTAATTATTTAATCCACTGCCTGATAGCGGTAAAAGGCAAATAAAGCGTTACCTGCCCCAAACTATACGGCCCTATCTCATAAGGCACATAACTGAAGGCAACTCCCTTATCTGTAAATATGAAATTATCATTGGGTACAATCGTAGGGGTCAGTAAACTCTGACTCAGTACTTCATCCCCATCAATACTATATTTTTCCCGGAAAGCCTTATCCAGTAAAGGGCTGAAGGCTTCCTTGTAGCCCGGCTTGAATACATCCGCAGGTTTTAATACCTTCTTTTTCGCCGCGTCAATCGTTATAAAAGTACTACCCCAGTTGCCATGCGCACCACCTGTATAGGCATAGCCATATTTTTCCAATACGAGCAATGGCCAGTGGTTATACACCACCTTCATATCATTTTCGGTGGTCCAGGTCCACGAACCTGCACTGGAAGGGTCCAGTAACTCTGCCGTATCTACAGTGCCGCCAGCAGTGGAATAACTGGTGATGAAAGAATCGATCGTCCGCTTCATGAATTGCTTCGGGTCCTGGATATTGCTGCCCGTAATGACCTGTTTCAAAAAGGCAGAAAGTTCAGGCTGTATGTCTTTTGCCGGCCATAAAATACTGGTGGAAGCCAGTCCCAATGGAGATTTAGTATTCCCTGGAATCATATAGGCAGAGTCCGTTGCGTAGTATACAACCAGCGGTACGGCATCTTTAAAATCTGTGTGGAAATTGAAATGATAGGAGGTGCCATTGCCATGCCACACACCGGTGAGGTGCCCGGAATCGTCGAGCATACCACTGAAAAACCGCTCGTTCTCCGGATCTATATTCTCCTCATATAACTTGATATACCCTGAATCTCCTGTTCCCCAGATGGTGATAGGCTGACCGGAAGTATCAAATGAATAGTAGCCACGGTACACACTTGGTGTGGTCTTTAATAATTGCATGGTAACAGGCTTATCGCCCATAGTGCCTTTCAGCAATGTATAGAAATAGGGAGCACTGACTAAGGGAATAATGCCGGCATTTTCGTCCTGCTGCGAACTGCCTGGCTTCTGTTTACAGGAGAAGAGTACGATTCCTGCCAGCAATAGCAATAAGGATATTCTTTTCATAGATGATTTATATCAGGTCGGCCAAAATTACTATTATCCTTCCATACCTTTGTTATTAGTTAAAACCCATGACCATGTTAAATCAGAAAATAGCGGACCTGCGTAAAGACTATATCATGGCTTCCCTGGATGAAAAAGATGTAGCAAAACATCCCCTGGAGCAGTTTGGAAAATGGTGGAAAGAGGCGACCAGCGGTGAGCTGGATGAACCCAATGCCATGACACTGGCTACCAGCACCCCGGATGGACTTCCATCTGCAAGGATTGTATTGTTAAAAAGTTTCGATGAAGATGGGTTCCTTTTTTTTACGAATTATGAAAGCCAGAAAGGACAGGAGCTTGCCTTGAATCACCATGTATGCCTGCTGTTTTTCTGGAAAGAACTGGAGCGTCAGGTGCGGATCACAGGCATCGTGAGCAAGGCAGATAAGGCGACAAGTGATGCATATTACAATAGCCGCCCGCATGGCAGTAAAATAGGTGCTATTGCTTCTCCGCAAAGTAAGGTGATTGCAAACCGTGGATTCCTGGAACAGGCAGTTGCCAAGGTGGAAGAAACTTTTGCCAATCGTGAGCCTGAAAGACCCGATTACTGGGGTGGTTATGTGGTGAAGCCTTCTAAGATAGAATTCTGGCAGGGTAGAAGCAGCCGTTTGCACGACCGGATATTATACGTACTGGAGCCGGATAGCAGCTGGCTGATAGAGCGGCTGGCTCCCTGATAAAGCATATTAAACACAACAAAGGCGCAAAATATCGTGAAGATGATTTGCGCCTTTAATTTTGTATCTCTGCGAGAAAACTAAGCTTTCTTTTCTGCTTTTGGAGCAGCAGTTTTTTTAGTTCTTGCTGGTCTTGCTTTACCGAAAGAAGAATTGAAGATCTTACCTCTTTTGGTTTTTACATCTCCTCTACCCATAACAAATGATTTGTAGTTTGTTTTTTAATATGATGTTATAACAGCCGCAAATTAATTCAAATCGCTGAAATTCTACACTACTGGCGGTTTGATATAAAAAAAAAGCAAGAAACATAATTGTTCCTTGCTTGAATAAGTTGTGCTAACTGATTAGAGCTTGTCAGACAGAGCTTTACCAGCTTTGAATTTAGCAACTTTCTTAGCTTTGATCTTGATGATCTGACCGGTCTGTGGGTTTCTACCGTTACGTGCAGCACGTTTAGATACGGAGAAAGTACCAAAACCAACCAAAGTTACTTTACCACCTTTTTTCAGGGTATCAGCAACAGCTTTGGTGAAAGAGTCTAAAGCATCGTTAGCCTGGGTTTTTGTAACGCCAGCATCTTTGGCAATTTTGTCGATTAATTCGGCTTTGTTCATAGTTAGTAAGATTTAACTAGTGAAGAAATGTTTGATGTGAGCAAATATAGCGCGTTTTATCAGATTACCAAATTTTTTGCAACTTTTTTATACATTTTTTTATCGGCTGAAAAACGCTACAGGTAACGGTTACAGCAGATTGCTGCTTTCCCCGATTTGGTCACGCAAAAATGTGTAATCTTTTGAAACGCCGTGCTGTAGCTTGTTTCAATGGTTTTTTAGCATTGTTCAGCACTTTTCGCAACTTTCGTACCTAACTCCCGACCCCCTGAAAACAGTGGATTTCCTGTGGATAAGTTTACAATTTTATGATGTTTCAGACGCTCTTCATCACCGTTCCAAAGGCAATAAACTGGTCGCCAAAGAGGTCATAACCCCGTTGTCTTAATCCGCCGGAATACTCTGCCATAAAGGTATTATAGTTCTCCATGGTATCTGTGAAGTACTGAATGGCATATGTCGGGCCTTCACTATCATCCTGCTCTAATAGCCGGCACATGCGGTAGTCATGGAAAAGACCTGTCTGCAACATGGCCGGAATCTGCTCGTTACGCATCCAGTGCATCCACTCGGGATGTATGCTGGTGGCTACTTTTACTGTAATATTATAAATGATCATGTATGCTGCTAACTATATAGGTATACTGTAATCAGGCATTGCTGGCCAGTTCCAGGTATACCGGACAATGATCTGAGTGTTTAACGTCCTGGTAGATGGCGGCATGTTTCAGCCTTTCTTTCAGGGGAGATGTTACGTTGATATAATCGATACGCCAACCCTTGTTATTGTTCCGCGCATTCGCCCGGAAGCTCCACCAGCTGTACTGATGCGGGTCCGGATTGAAATGACGGAAGGTATCCACGAAGCCGCTGGCAAATAACTTGTCCATCCAGGCCCTTTCTTCAGGAAGGAAACCGGTGGAATTCTTGTTACTTACGGGATCATGAATATCTATAGGTTTATGGCAAATGTTATAATCGCCGCAAACAATAAGATTAGGGCGGGTTTTACGTAATTCGCTCAGGTAACTGAAAAACTCTTCCAGCCACTGATATTTATACGTCTGACGCTCATCACCGCTGGTTCCGGAAGGAATATAGGTGTTGATGAGTGTCAGGTCCCCGAAATCCAGCCTGATAAAACGACCTTCGGCATCACTTTGTGAGTTGCCATTGCCATATACAACGTTATCCGGCTTGAATTTCGTCAGTACGGCCACTCCGCTGTAACCCTTTTTCTGGGCACTAAACCAGTAGTGATCGTAGCCTAATTCGTCGAACTTACGGAAGTCAACATTATCCTTATTGGCCTTGATCTCCTGCAAACAGATAATGTCAGCAGGATTGTCGGCCAGCCACTCGGTGAAACCTTTAGTCATGGCTGATCTCAGCCCATTCACATTATAGGAAACAATTCGCATGATGTGCTAATCTTTTACATATCATATTCCAGGTTAGGACGAAGCCATTTCTCTGCTTCTTCTATCGTCCAGCCTTTACGGGCGGCATAGTTGTTAACCTGGTCTTTCTCTATCTTACCTAAACCAAAATATTTCGCTTCAGGGTTGGCAAAATACCATCCGCTAACGCTGGAAGCCGGATACATCGCCAGTGATTCTGTGAGTGTAATACCGGTATTTTCTGTGGCATTTAACAGGTCGAAAAGTTTGTACTTCTCTGTGTGCTCCGGACAGGCAGGATAGCCTGGCGCCGGGCGAATACCCATATATGCCTCTTGTATCAGCTGTTCGTTGGAAAGATGTTCTTCGCTTGCATATCCCCAGAACTCCTTACGCACTCTTTCGTGCATCAGCTCTGTAAAGGCCTCTGCAAGCCTGTCTGCCAGCGCCTTCAGCATAATGCTGCTGTAGTCGTCCAGCTCTTCTTTGAACTTATCCAGCCATTTTTCTATACCCGCGCCTGCCGTTACAGCGAAGCCGCCGATATAATCCTGTTTACCGGTTTCCTGTGGCGCGATAAAGTCGGCCAGGGAAAGGTTTGGCTGCCCCGGCGCCTTCTTGATCTGCTGGCGCAGGAATTCAAGATTAACAGGTTCGCTGCCGGATTGTTCAGGAGTTACGCGAATAGTATCGGCTGCTACTGCGTTTGCCGGGAAAATCCCGATAACCGCATTGGCGTCCAACCATTTCTCCTCGATGATCCTTTTCAGCATGGCCTGTGCATCGTGATACAGATGCGTAGCCTGTTCTCCCACTACTTCATCCGTCAGGATTGCAGGGAATTTACCATGCAGTTCCCAGGAGATGAAGAATGGCTGCCAGTCTATATACGCGGCTATCTCTCCCAGATCATAATTTTCAAACTTCTTTATACCGGTAAACTTAGGTTTAACAGGGGAGAAGCCATTCCAGTCAATAGCTGTCTTGTTTTGCTGCGCTGTTTCGAAGGGCAGATATTGCTTTACCGGTTTTTTATTCCGGAAAGATTCATTGAGTTTGTTGTATTCTGTATTGATGGTGCTGAGGAAGTTCTTCTTCAGGGCTTTGTTGAGCAGACTACCGGTAACCGTCACGCTACGGGAGGCATCCAGTACGTGTACTACGCCATGTTCATACTCCGGCGCAATTTTCACGGCGGTATGGGTACGGGATGTAGTAGCGCCACCGATGATCAGCGGTACCTCAAATTGCTGCCTTTTCATTTCGCGGGCTACGTGTACCATTTCATCCAAACTAGGCGTAATCAGCCCGCTAAGGCCGATAATGTCCACCTTTTCCTGTTTAGCTGTCTGCAGAATCTTTTCTGCTGGCACCATAACACCCATATCGATGATTTCGTAGCCATTACAAGCTAATACCACACCCACGATATTTTTACCGATATCGTGTACATCTCCCTTAACGGTAGCGAGTAATATTTTACCGGCAGATTTTATTTCTCCGCCAAACTCCGCCTGCATTCTCAGCTTTTCTTCTTCGATGAACGGCGTAAGAACGGCTACGGATTTTTTCATCACACGGGCACTCTTTACTACCTGCGGCAGGAACATTTTACCACTGCCGAAGAGGTCACCCACGACGTTCATGCCATCCATTAACGGACCTTCAATAACGTCCAGCGGGCGAGGGTATTTCTGGCGGGCTTCTTCTGTATCAGCCTCGATATAATCAGTGATACCGTTCACAAGAGAGTGGCTCAGTCGTTCTTCTACTGTGCCTAATCTCCAGGTTTCATCTTTTTCAATGACCTTGCCTTTAGCCTTTACGGTATCTGCAAAAGCGACCAGTCTTTCCGTTGCATCATCCCGGCGATTCAGGATGGCATCCTCACAAAGTTCTCTCAGCTGTGGTTCTATGTCATCATAGATCTGTAACTGACCTGCGTTAACGATACCCATATCCATACCTGCTTTGATGGCATAGTACAGGAATACGGAGTGCATGGCTTCACGCACAGCTTCATTACCTCTGAAAGAGAAAGACACGTTACTTACACCACCACTTACTTTGGTGAGTGGCATCAGTTCTTTCACACGACGGGTAGCTTCAATGAATTCTACCGCGTAGTTATTATGTTCTTCGATACCGGTGGCGATAGCGAAGATGTTGAGATCGAATATAATATCCTGTGGGTCGAATCCTACCTGTTCAGTAAGGATTTTGTAGGCGCGGTAACTGAATTCAACACGTTTTTCCAGGGTATCTGCCTGGCCGTTTTCGTCGAATGCCATTACCACCACAGCAGCACCGAATGCCTTACAGGTTTGTGCATGTTCGATAAACTTCTCTTCCCCTTCTTTAAGGGAGATGGAGTTTACGATACATTTACCCTGTACGCATTTCAGACCTGCTTCAATTACGCTGAACTTACTGGAGTCGATCATGATAGGGATACGGGAAATATCCGGTTCTGCTGCCAGGAGGTTCAGATAGGTGGTCATTGCCTTTTCACCGTCGAGGAGGGCGTCGTCCATGTTTACGTCCAGGATCTGGGCGCCGTTTTCTACCTGCTGACGCGCTACTGAAAGTGCTTCTTCATACAGGCCTTCACGAACAAGGCGGGCAAATTTTTTGGAACCGGTAACGTTGGTACGTTCGCCGACGTTGATAAAGTTGGCTTCCGGGCGGATAACCAGCGGTTCAAGACCACTCAGCCTCATATAGGGCGGAATAATTCTTTGTTCACGCTCAGCTGCCGCAGATGCCGCTTCATTATTTATTGTAGATACGCTCATTGTTGCTGTAAGTCGGAATAAAATGATAAACTATGCCAGAGTGGTTGTCTGTACAGGTTTAAGACGTGGTGGAATATTTTTCACATGTTCTGCAATGTGTCGGATATGGTCTGGGGTAGTACCGCAGCATCCACCAACTATATTTACGAAACCGGAGCTTGCAAAGTCTTCAATAATGCAGGCGGTATCTTCCGGCTCCTCATCATATTCCCCAAAGGCATTTGGTAAGCCGGCATTCGGATAGCAGCTTACGTAGCAGCTGGCGATGTTGGACAGCTCTTCTACATAAGGACGCATCTGTTGTCCGCCCAATGCACAGTTCAACCCAATAGAAAACGGATTGGCATGCATTACCGAGATATAGAATGCTTCCAGCGTCTGGCCACTCAGGGTACGGCCGGAGGCATCTGTAATCGTACCGGAAATCATGATAGGTAATGGTGGCTTACCTGATTCACGGAAGTATTTTTTGATGGCGTAGATCGCAGCTTTACAGTTTAATGTATCGAAGATGGTCTCAATCAGGAGGATGTCCACACCACCTTCCACAAGGCCATGGATCTGCTCCTGGTAGGCAGCTGCCACTTCGTCGAAGGTGACCGAACGATACCCGGGGTTGTTAACGTCCGGAGATAAGGACAACGTTTTATTCAACGGCCCGATAGCACCAGCCACAAAACGCGGCTTGTCAGGGTTTTTAGCGGTATACTCCACCGCCGCCCTTTTAGCAATGCTGGCAGCAGCGATGTTGAGCTCAAATGCTAATTCCTGCATATCATAATCGGCCATTGCAATAGAAGTACAACTGAAGGAGTTGGTTTCGATAATATCGGCACCAGCTTCCAGGTACTCTTTGTGAATAGCTTCTATAATCTGTGGCTGCGTGAGGTTGAGGAGGTCATTGTTTCCTTTGAGGTCGCTTGGGTAATCCGCAAAACGAGTGCCTCTGTAATCAGCTTCTGTAAGCTTGTATCGTTGAATCATGGTACCCATGGCACCATCGATGATGAGCACGCGCTCATTTGCACAGTCTTGTAAAGATTTCATGTCTGTAAAGGCGTTTATTAGTTTCGGTTTAAACCAGGGTCGAACAATAAACAAATCCACCCTGTATATCCTTGCAAATATACAATATTCCCTAGTATTTATAGCCCTTTTAAGGACACTGTGGTTATTAGTCAGTGGTGATATTATGGGTCTGTGAAATAGATTTTGTTTATATGTTATAAAAAATTTTGGAAGAAGTCTATAAAGTCTACTATATTTGTAGGGTAATAATAAAGCACATGCAATCAGAATATTTAAAGACAATGCAACAATCGGCCTCGGCTCCCCACCAGCCCGGTATTTGCTGTAACCCGGCATCCCGATGTATCTGCCTCTGATATTATCTGTCATTCATTAACGCTATTATCTTATTACATCTTTACAACAAAATTTAACCAGTCATGTCGATATCTCAGCATATCCATACCCTCCGTGAACACCTGGCAAGGTTGGGGCTTCAGCCAGTACCAGATCAGGAATCAGGTAGTCAGGAGGTATTTAAAATCTGTTTCCTGAATAAGGTTGAAATGCAGCGCTGGAAAGAGCTAAAGGAAAAAGAAAAATCAACGACCAACCATAACATCATTGAAGGAGAGCAATAGCAATCCCGATAAAATTTTCATAACGTGGAATTACAGGTTAAACGAAGACGGGTACTATTCAGTACCCGTATTTTTTTGTGTTATACCCTAAACTAAAAAGCCGGCCTCTACTCAGTAGAGACCGGCTTTTTAACTATAAAAAAACTTGTTATCGTTGCTGTACATAGCTTTCCAACGGTAACCTGTTGGAAATAGACCTGGCCAATGTCATCTCATCGGCATACTCCAACTCTCCCCCAAAAGCAATACCACGCGCAATAGTAGTGATCTTTACCGGCGATTCCTTCAGCTTTTTGGAGAGATAATAAATGGTAGTATCTCCTTCAATAGTAGGATTCAGGGCCATAATCACTTCTGTAACCCCTTTCTGCTTTACCCGCTCTACCAGCGAATGTATATTCAGCTGGTCTGGCCCAACACCATCCAATGGAGAGATAATGCCGCCCAATACATGGTACAGGCCATTATACTGTTGGGTGTTCTCGATCGCCATCACATCCCGGATGCTCTCTACCACACAAACGACCTGCCTGTTCCGGGTATGACTGCCACAAATGCTGCAAATCTCTTCGTCGGAAACATTATGGCAATCTTTACAGAATTTAATCTGCTCACGCATTCTTGCAATTACATCACTAAACTGCTGTACCTGGGCCGGCTCCTGTTTCAGCAGGTGCAATACCAGGCGCAGTGCGGTCTTCTTCCCGATACCGGGAAGCCGGGAAAATTCATTTACCGCGTTTTCTATCAGTGCAGAAGAAAATACCATGTTACAAAGGTAGGCAATCCTGTACGCCTAAATTTTCAGTGTTTTTAAGTTGTTCCAGCCCGCTTTCAGGTTGTATTTGTCAGGAAGCAGAATCACGCGCTCCGGTTGACGCTTGGGCTCGGTATAATAGCTCCCGCGGTCCCATTTACCATTACCATTCCTGTCTAAAAGTATGCGTACTTCATATTCTCCCGGTGTGATAAGCTCCTGGGTCCATTTACCATTTACGGTGGTGCCTGAATACTTAATCGTCTTATCCTGAACGAGTTGCACCACATAATGCATCGTGCTATCATCAATCGCCTCCCTGGTACTATCCGTAATAATCAGGTCTGCCTTGAAAATGCTATAATCTACCAGCTTCTTGGACACAAAGTTAACGGTGTCATTCTTGACAAGGGCCTGTCCAAGCGTATCCTTGACCGCTTCTTTAGGAATGATCAGCCGGTAAGGGGTATTCTCTTTCCACTTATAGTAGAAAGAAAGATCCTTTTTGGTAGTGGTGTCCAGCGAAGCATGGAAAGTTACCGGCGAAAATACCGAGTCTTCCAGCAGCTGTATACGGTTGCTGTCCACATACTTTAGCGGCATGGTGAAAGTCAGCAGTAAAGGCAGTGGCAATTCCTGCTTATTATTCTCCAGCTTCGGCTGTGCGGTCAGTTTGGGTAATTTCTTTATTCTCTCTTCTCTCTCTTTCGCCGTTTCTTCTACCTTCTCCGCCTGATCAAGAGAATCTGTACCAAATTCAGAAGGCTTTTTAACAGTACTGTCGTTTTCCATAAACAACAGCATGTTCACATCCGATATATTCTTCTCTTCCAGCACGATTGGCTTGTCCAGAAAGGCGATCAGCTCAGAAGAAGAGGTATATAAGAGGTCTTTGTCTTCTTCCTTGAGCGCAAAAACTTTATAGGTGCCCGGCGCCAGGTTCTTAAAACGATAAGAGCCATCTCCCTTGCTTTTAGCGTAGTACAAAGGCTTTTCCTTCGACACGATGGAGTCTTCAGACGGATAAGGATACAGCATTACAGCAATGTTACTATCCAGTTTGCCGCTTTCAGCATCAATGATACGACCGGTTACCTGCAGACTATCCAGGTAATTACCGGTAGAAAATACATACTGAAAATCAGGGATGGCGTTACGTTCGTTGATGTCGCGCACACCATCTGCAAAGTTGAAAGTATAGGTGGTGTTAGGTTTCAGTGTATCCTTGAAGGTAACGGTCACGGTATGCAGCTTGGCGGTTGCTACCGGCTGACGCTTAAGGGTAGGGGATACGATCAGTTTATCATTGATGTTATCCAGCTCCACATATTCATCAAAAACAAAGGAGATCTTCTGCCCGGTAAAGTGCAGCGACGAATCCTGTGGCCTCGCCTGTAATAATACCGGTGGCAATGTATCCTTAGGACCACCCCCCGGTGGCACTATATTGGCGCAACGTGAAAATGATAATACAGCTACTGTTATAAATATCAGCCAGAAGGCCCAGTTCCGGAAATGTCGAATCATGAATTAAAAATATTTGGCAAACTTACGAAATGCCCGGAAAGCGGCTACTATATTTAAGCTACCTCCCCAGTCAGCTATAAGTAAAAATATAAGACTCTGTAATTCAAATAGTTATTTGATGGTGCGCTGGCCCCATCTCCATATATAAAGTACGAAAATACATTAAGTTGTACGATCTTGCAGTGACTACTTGATCGATACCTTATGTCAAGAATTTATTCTCTCCAACGGATACAGGTAATTCCCGCTTCTCTGCAAGCGGTATGGAATTATTTTTCTTCTCCGGCAAACCTGATCGACCTGACACCAGCGTATATGAATTTCCGTGTTACTTCTCCTCCCCACCAGGGACAGATTTACGCAGGACAAATCATTACCTATAAAGTGAGCCCTGTAGCAGGAATCCCGCTGACATGGGTCACAGAGATAACGCATGTCCACCCACAGCAATATTTTGTGGATGAACAACGCACAGGCCCTTACAGTATGTGGCATCACGAACATCACTTTGAAGTAGTGGCAGGAGGTGTACGAATGACAGACCTGGTGCACTACAGGATGCCACTGGGCATATTGGGAACACTGGCCCATCAGGTATTTGTAAAGAAACAGCTGGAAGATCTTTTTAACTACAGGTCAGGCAAGGTTTCCGGCCATACATTTATGGAATAGGCTACTCTTTTTCTTTCACTTCACTCACCAGCTGTCCGCCGTTATAGAGCTTTATCACCGTTTTGCCATTTTTCGGAATGCTGCCCAGCCACAATGGAACGATGGAACTGGAACTTTTGCTGTCCTGGCCATTGGCCGAAAAATACAGCGAAGCGCTGTTATCGTTTGTATTGACATAGGAAGAATCCAGTGAGATCTGCGTCTGGTAATAAGTTGCCGGCATGGTAGCAGCTATTACTACCTGTGTACCAAGATCTGGATTTGGAATATCATTCTTCATCGTTTTCGCCATTCCAAAAATACTATCAAACTGTTGTTGATTGTCGATTACCCAAAAGGTCAGGCTATCGGAAACGGTGATATTGTTTTTCACAAAATAACCGGGTAGCGGGTTTACATTCAGCTGTGCGATAGGATCTGGTGTGTCTGCAAAGGCAGTGTCCTGGTCGTTGTGTTGTTTTTTGTCCTCAGATTCCTGGCAGGCATAGGCAAATACACAGCAGAAGGCAATAAATAGCAGATACTTCAACATACTATATTTTTTAAAGGTTTACCGAATAGAAGGTGGCGGCACCGGGCGTTTAGACAAGGATATTAACAGGGTAATATTACCAACGCTATGCTTGCCGGTACCACTCATCCAGGCTGTTCTGGATTGTTGTGTATAGATAAACGAACAACGATTTATGCCAAATCCCATACCATAGTCTATACCCCAGGTGAAATGGCGCATATGGGTCAGCTGTTCAGAATTATAATCAACGAATTGCTGATCTCTTGAGCGAAATATACCGCCCTGCAGCAGCGCATTATACATAGTTATGTTAAACATGGGGTTACCAAAAATATACACCTGAAATTTCCTTTTGGTGGCTTTGGCCATATCAGGATCACCAAAGTAGGGGTTGAAAAGACCTACGCGCACGGATGCTTTTGCCTGTAATGCCGTGGTCATGGTGCCTGCCTGGGCAGTTCCCGAACCGCGAATGTCCAGGTAATTCACCGGGTTCCATAACATCCGTTCATAAGTGAAATTATAGTTGAGTAGCGGTGCATTAGGTACCTGATGTCCCCAGCCTTGCGGCGTCTGATAGTGTATGAGTTCATGGAAAAAGGTCTGCGTTTGTTCTGCAAAGGCCCATGGCCCCATTACCCCAAAGAGAATCTCCGAATGAAGACTATATTTTTTCACTGCATTATAAGAGGTTAGCTCATGTCGGGCGAATAATGCACCTGCATAATAGTAATCATTCGCAATAAAGCCGGTATCAGAAATATTGTTGGGGGTGATCATGATCTGCATGATATTCCATTCCCATACGTTAACAGCAATTTTTCCGGCCTTGGGCATCAACCATTTATCTACAAATTTTGAATTTTTTTTCTTCATGTAGAGATAACCGATACTCGTTCCATTACTATACGCCTTGTCTGTTCCACGGCCCCAGACATTGAAGAAATCATCATCTTCATAAATTTTCAGAAGGCTGGTGGCATTCTGAGTAAGCTGTGCCTGTGTGATCAGAGATAATATGCAAAGGATTAAACAAAGTAAAGTTTGCTTCATTGTCAGTATTTATGCTGCCTTTCCTCCTGAAATCTATCCATAAATAACCGGCGACTATCTGGTATTGTTGACCACAGCCTGATTAAAAATGCTTTCAGAGGTCTATTCCGACAGCCCTCCTGATATGCTATTGGCCAGATGATGGTGATGGTACCGGGCGTTTCGACAGGGCAATCAGCACCATGATATTACCAACACTATGTTTGCCGGTACCACTCATCCAGGCAGTAGCTGTTTGCTGGGAATAAATAAAGGAGCACCTGTTGACGACAAACCCCACACCATAGTCATATCCGGCAATAAAAGGGTTCATGCGGGTTACCTGCGCCGCGGATTGTTCACGGAATTGCTGACTTTGGGAGCGAAACAGGCCTCCCTGGAGCAGGGCATTATACATTACGTAACTGGCCGTAGGGTTGAAGAATGCGTAGACTTGAAACTTATGCCTGGTAGCCTTTTGAAGGTCTTCGTCGCCAAAGTAGGGATTGAATAGTCCCACTCTGATAGTGGCCATTGCATTTAAGCCGTCTATCATCGTGCCTCCCTGTGCCGTTGCGGCGCCTACAATTTCCAGGTATTTTTTCGGGTTCCACAGCATGCGCTGAAACGTAAAATTATAGTTGAGCAGTGGCGCATTGGGAAGCTGATTGCCCCAACCTTGTGGCTTCTCATCGCCAAGGGCCGAATGCATCATTTTCTGGAGCTCGCCGCCTAGTGCCCATGGCCCCATAAAGCCAAATACAATTTCAGAATGCAGGCTGTATTTTTTCTGCGGATTATAGGAGGTGAGTCCATGAATAGCAAAAAAAGATCCTGCATAGTAAAAATCATTGGGTATGTAATTACTGTCTTCCAGGTTGTTGGGTGTCATCATCATTTCCATGAGACTCCAATCCCATACGTTAATAGCGGATTTACCGGCTTTTGGCATTACCCATTTATCCAGAAAGCGGTCATCCTTTTTTTTCATGTAGAGATATCCTATACAGCTTCCATTGGTATATGCTCTGTCTGTTCCTCTTCCCCAGAGATTGAAATAATCATCAATCTCATTTAGTTTCAGAATGCTGGTAGCGTTCTGTGTGATCTGTGCCGTTGATGTCAGGGATAATATGCAAAGGATAAAACAAATTAACGAATGCTTCATTGTTAATATTTATGCTGCCTCATTTCTTCTGAAACCTATGCATAAATAACCGAAGGGCATCTGGTATTGTTGACAATATCAAGATTAAAAAACTTTAAAGATTTCGAAGGCATCTTTCGACAGCTGTTCCTGGTGATCGGGGTGTGCGATATCTATCAGTGCCTGTGCTCTTTGTTTCAGGTTTTTCCCGCGTAGATAGGCAATACCGAACTCTGTTACTACATAGTGTACATGCGCTCTGGTAGTAACAACGCTGGCGCCTGGGTGTAGCCTGGATACGATCCGGGAAATGCCCTTTGAAGTGGTGGCAGGAATGGCAATGATGGGCTTGCCCCCTTCTGATAGTGCGGCTCCGCGCATAAAGTCCATTTGTCCGCCTACTCCGCTATATTGCCTGAAACCGATAGAATCAGCACATACCTGGCCGAAGATATCGATCTCTATTGCACTATTTATAGCAGTTACTTTGGGATTTTTACGGATGATGGAAGGGTTATTCACAAATTCCACGTCCAGCAGCCGTAGTATGAGGTTGCTGTCCATGAAATCGTATAGCCGCCGGGAGCCTATCGCAAAACTGGATATCAGGAGTTCCGGCTGAATGGTCTTTTTACGCCCGTTGATGACGCCTTTTTCCACCAGGTCGATAATGCCGTCAGAGAACATTTCTGTATGAATGCCCAGGTTTTTATGATTATGGAGACATTGCAATACTGCATTCGGAATACCGCCAATACCCATCTGCAGAGTGGCGCCATCGTCTATGAGTGAGGCTACATGCTGTCCGATGGCGAGTTCTGTAGCCGTGGGGGCCTTTACTGGCTGTTCATAAATCGGATAATATACCTCCACGCCGGCACTGATACGGGATATGTGAATAACGCCATCTCCCAGTACCCTTGGCATAAAAGGATTTATCTCTGCTATAATCGTTTTTGCCAGGCTGATGGCAGATCTGGAAACATCGCAGGAAACACCTAGCGTACAGTAGCCGTTTTTGTCAGGAGGAGAAACAGAAATCAGCGCAACATCTATCGGATGATCAAGTGAACGGAAATATTTCGGTATCTCTGACAGGAACATCGGAACATAATTGGCCCTGCCTTCATTTACCGCCTTGCGTATATTTTTACCTACGAAAAAAGAATCTACATGAAAAGCGTGAACGTGCTCCGGTTCTGCGTAATCTGCGTCCCACTCGGTATGAATACTTACCAGTCGCACGTTTTGTAACTCATTGCTACGCTCAGACATCGCTTTTACGAGGGTTTTGGGTGTAGCGGCGGCAGTATGGATAAATACGGTATCTCCGGAGCTGATAAGTTTTACGGCATCAGTAGCTGCTAAATAGCGCATATGATCAGGTTTGTTGTATGACTAAGTTATCGTGCGGGAAGATTACAAACTATGAATAATATCATGTTGTACTTTAACACGATAGATATTTAAAAAAAGAGGAACAAGAAAAGAAGGGCATTTGTTGTAAAATCATCCTTATCACTAACGCAGATGGCTATATTAAAATACAGAACAGGTACAGTGGCGGATACTGAAGCGATTTGCAGATTGCTGCTGAAGAGTTATGAACAGTTCAGGTTTCTTTTTCCGGGAGATAATGGCCCGCGTTTGCTGGAAAACCTGGCAGACAGCGATCGTCTGCGGGAGATTATCTTGTCAGGTACTGTTTTTATATGTTTTCAGGAAGATGATAATACATTTGCCGGGGTTGTTTTCCTGGTGCCATCGGGTAATCCGACGGCGATTTATCCGGCAGACTGGAGTTATATCCGTTTGCTGGGGGTGGATCCGTCTTTTCGGGGAGCAGGGATAGGGGAGCAGCTGATGCGGATGGCCATATCGGCGGCGAAGGCCTCCGGAGAAAGGGTACTTGGATTACATACCAGTACGGAAATGCCCACTGCCAGGCGACTTTATGAACGACTCGGCTTCCGGCTGATCAGGGAACTGGACCCGATTTTTGGGGCACAATACTGGCTTTACCGAATGGATTTATGAAAAGTTGTCCATTTTAGTTATTTATGTGCATAAAAAATGATGGGCTTACTTGTTCGCTTTCAGAGACAAATGTTATATTTTAGCAATCTAAACGAGTACACTACAACTTTTGCGTAGAGATCTGTCAAATATTACCGAGGATGGATTGGTGGATCGACTATTAGCAGGGGATCCGCAGGCAAGGGAGTTTTTGTATGATCGTTTTTCAGGGGCCCTGTACGGTGTAGTATTGCAGCTGGTCCCGATTGAAAGAACAGCAAATGATGTGATAGTCCGGGTATATATCTGGGCATTTCAAAATATCGGAACATTCCGCAACTCCGGGTATCATACTCTTTTCGCCTGGATGTTACGTAAAACCAGGGAACTGGCAATCAAAGAAGCGATTCCTGAGACAGCGCTAACCGGCGCAGAGCTTATGAAACAGGAAGAAGGAATGTTACAAAGATTTTATCTCGAGTTACCCATAAAAGAACAACAAGTTTTCCGACTATGTTATTTTAAAGGATTATCCATCACAACGATAGCCCGAATGCTGGCTTTGCCGGATGAACAGGTAAATGAACTGCTCAGCTCAGCCATGAAGGCTTTCAGAAAATACATTAAAGAATCGTGGAACTAAAGTTTTACATAGAAACAGGGATAATTGAATCCTATGTAATGGGTCTGATCTCAGAAGATGAAGCTGAAGAGTTTCAGCTGATGAGAAAGCTCTATCCGGAGCTGGAAACAGAAATCGAGATCGTAGAGCGCCGCATTCACCGTGCCGCTTACGCTGATGCTGTGCTTCCTCCGATGGAGACACGAGAAAGAGTTTTACAGGCATTCAGATGGGATAATGGCAATGGTGGCGGTTCCGCCAATGACGTACCCCCGAACTATACTTTTATCAACATTCAGCCAAAAGATGGCGACCAGATCATGGTTCACAAAAACTGGCGCATCTTTATTTTTATGCTCATCATTCTGGCGAAGATATTTCTCTTCTTCAGTATCTTTTATTATCTCAAATATGCCCAGATGAAGGAAAAAACCGGGCAACTCATCATTACTCCACATTCGATTAGTACTCCTGACACTACGCCATACAATATCAGTCGGAGCTAACACGTTTTGAGGGGAATAAAAAATATTATTTTATCAGGAATCCATTTCCTGCTGTAGAATCGTAAATAGACTTATAGTATATTTTAATAAAATATATTCTCCTTTTATTCCTATTTAATTAGATCAAATTGAATATCAGACATTACATCGATGAAGGCAATATCGAACGTGTGCTGCTCAATTTGGCAACTCCGGATCAGGTAAGGGAATATCATTTTCTCCGAATGATATCTCCAACCGTGGATGTGGAGGCTGCCAATACTGAACTCACGTTTGAGCACCTGTTCCTGGAAGATGCCGTCATGCCACCCGCCAGCGTAAAGCATGAAATCATGCAGCGTATCCGCGATGACGATACCAACAGGCGCCCGCCTCATAACAAAAACGGTTATACGAATTCCGGAAATGGTAACGGTAACGATTATCTGGAAATCAAACAGGGCTGGAAACGTGATATTACTGTCAGCATCTGGTGGCGCTGCGCCTTTATCGCCCTTTGTGTATTAGTAATGGCCCTTGCCGCTTCTACCTGGTATCTCAATAACCAGGTTAATCATCTTCAGGACGCACTCATCCGCCTGAAAGTTCCTTCTTCCTCAACTACCCATTAGAATTTAGGGATTTCATTTGGTACGTTTATTGTAAATGCTGAACTTGCCAGCGATTTATACAGTTGTAAACCTTAGCGGTTAACAGTTGTTGAATACAAAAGAGCATTTAAAATAAACAAACAAAACTTCCCATGAAAAATTTGTCATTTGCTGCTGTTCTGCTTGCAATGATCGCTATTTTCGGATCATCCTGCGCGCCTAAACAAGGAGTAACCACCGACATTAACAAGGCTTCCGTAAAAGGAAACTGGATACTCACCGATATCAAATATGAAGGGATTCCAGACAACGCCAAAGTAACCGTATTCGACCAGGCTGCAGCTAAATGTTTCATCGGAAGCAAATGGGTACTGCCTGACAACGCTGCTATGGGTACTTTCACACTCAACCCAACCGACAATAGCTGCGCTCCTGCAACACAGAAAATAGTATGGTCTATCTTCAAAAATGGTGGCACCACTCAGTTCCAGTTCAAATATCTGTACCCTGGCGAAAAAGCTAAAAACATCACCGAAGGTTACCGCGTTGATATCCTCGGCGCCGGTAGCACCATGACCTGGAGAGCGAACGTTAATTTCGAAGGAAATAACGCCGCCATCATTTATACACTGCAACGCCAGTAATAACTTTCTATAATAACTTATATGAGCCGGCTCTGCTTAGCAGAGCCGGTTTTTTTTATTATATTTAATTACAAAGAAAGCAGCATCATTATGAGCATCCAGCACACCAAAATCCAGTTCCTTGCCCATGCTAGTTTTAAAATAACTACCCCGGAAGGCCGTACCATTCTGATTGATCCATGGTATACTGACAACCCGTTCCTCCCCGCCGGAACAACTTTTCCGGAAAATGTTGACCTGATCCTCCAGAGCCACGGACATGGTGATCATCTCGATAAAAAAATAATCGAATATATACGTACTTACTCGCCTAAAGTCATTGCAAATCCGGCAGTTAGAGCCTATCTGATGAACAACAGCGTGCCCGATCATGTATTCGATGCCATGAATGTAGGTGGTACGGTTTCTCTCATGGATCTCAAGATTACAATGACTAACGCCGTTCACCTGGCTCATGTCAACCAACCAGATGGGAAAATGGGTTACCTGCACGGTACCGTTGGATTCATCATCTGGCTCAGTGATGATGTTTCTATCTACTATTCCGGCGATACTGCCGTGTTCAGCGATATGGGCCTTATCGGAGAAATCTATGAGCCGGATATCGCCATCCTTCCCATTGGCGACAGATTTACCATGGGCCCACTGGAAGCAGCTTTCGCTACCAGACTGCTCAAAGTAAACCACGTAATTCCATGTCACTACGGTTCCATGTCTTATCTCTCCGGAACACCAGAACGATTGAAAGAACTGACACAAGACCTTAATAAACTGGAAATTCACGCACTGAAGCCTGGAGAAGAATTAGATACTTCTTCGCTCAAACTCAAACAGTGGTAAGCTGTTTGTCCTAATATTTATTTCATGTTACCCCTTCAGACTGACCGACTATTCGTATATCCATGTCGTTTACCCTTGCTGACGGAAATATACCTTAGGCATCCGCATGCGACAGAAACACTGGAGGCTGTCATCCCGAATGAATGGCCCCCGGAAGAAATTAAAGAACTGCTACCATATTTTCTGGAAATGCTACAGCATGATCCAAAGTCATTCCCATGGCTGGTTTGGATTATAGTAGCTGCAAAAGAAAGAAAGGTAATCGGCAACGTCGGCTTCAAAGGCCGCCCCGATAAAGATGGAATGGTGGAGATAAGTTATTACCTGATACCAGGTTACAGGAGTCGTGGCTTCATGTCTGAAGCCGCGGCAGCCCTTATTAAATGGACATTCACGGAATCACCCGTACGAAAAATCGTTGCTGAGTGCGATGCTACCAACGTACCATCCCTGAGAGTATTACAGAAACTAGGTATGCGACTGACACACAAATCGGGAGAAATGCTGCACTGGCAAATCAGCAGGCCAGCCAAAATATAGGCCGCCTATTCAGTGAAATTATTGCGTGTAAAACGAATGAACAACTGTGCCAGCTTGTCCTGCTGACCTTGCAGGTACGTAAAATGAAGCTTTCTTACCAACTTGAAATTCTTCACCGGCAGCACAACAAATTCCCCGGCCTCAATTTCCCGGTGAACTGCATGCAGCGAAATAAAGGCTGCACAAGGGGCATGATGCAGGTAGGATTTAATACTTTCTGTGCTGCCCATATACATGGCTATATTAAGGTCGGTGATTTTTAGCTTCAGCCGTTTCAGCTCCTCCGTGATCACTTCCAGGGTACCACTTCCATGCTCACGCATTAATAATGGAATGGTTTTTAATTCAGCAGCAGATAGCGGTTCGCCATTGCCATAGATATGTTTTGGATTTCCTACCAGTACAATTTCATCTTTGGCAAACTCCACATACTTCAACTGTGGGTTCTTGGAACTTCCTTCTATAATACCCAGCTGTATGCTTTTCTCAAATAATGCCTGTTCTATCTGCTCAGTATTACCGGTAGACAGGGATGTTTTTACATCCGGATATCGCTGGTTGAATTTCGCCAGCAGCGGCGGTATCAGGTATTGCGCAATGGTAGTGCTGGCGCCAATGGGCAACATGCCGCCCTGCGTATGCTTCAGTTGATTGATATCGTATTCCAGATTGCGGTAATCAGCAAAGATGATCTCTGTATGATGCATCACCAGCTGGCCTGCGCGGGTAAGTTTAATTCTGTTCCCTATACGCTCAAACACCGCCATGCCCAGTTGCTGCTCCAGCTCGTGGATATGTTTGGTCACCGCAGGTTGAGAAATGTATAATTCTTCTGCAGCCTTCGTAAAGCTCAGTCGCTTGGCAACAGTATGAAATACTTTAAGTCTGAAATCGAACATGCATTAAAAGTAATCAAAATCAGATAAATGTAGTATCAGGCTATATTTCGGGGCATAAAAAAAGGAGCCTCGCCGAGGCTCCTTTTAACTATGTTTACTCACTAATTAGCTTTTCTTCTTTCCTGCATTTGGGTTATTGGCTTTGTAACGCATGTCAGGAGTACCGTCTTTTTTGGTAGGACCTGCTGCTGGCGTGGTGGTAGCACCTTTGGTGTCTTTGTAACGTTTGTCAGGGGTACCATCTTTTTTTACATGCTCAGCAGAAGCGGTTGCAGGTGCTGCTTTAGCTTTAGCTTCAGCTTCAGGTTTTGCGGCCTTTGTTTTAGCATCTGCTTTAGCAGCTTTAGTGTCTGCCTTAGCGGAGGTTTTAGCGTCTGCTTTAGCTTCTTTAGCGTCAGCTTTAGCTTTAGCTTTCGCTTCTTTAGCATCTTTCTTAGACGGAGCAGTTGCAGGTGTTTGCGCCATGGCTACAGTCATACCCAGAAACATAGCCAGAACAGCGGTGAGGAACTTTTTCATAAGAAAATATGTTTTAGAAAAATTAAGACATTTTTCGATTCGTTCCGTCATTTTAAGGGAGATTTAATTTTTCTCTACCCACATGCCATTCTCCCTGATCAGGTTGATGAGTTCGTTAACGGCCACGTCGCTGTTGAGTCCGCGTTTAACGATCTCTTTACCTCTGTAGAGCGTAATTTTACCCACACCACTACCTACATATCCGAAGTCTGCGTCAGCCATTTCACCAGGGCCATTTACGATACAACCCATAATGGCAATTTTAACACCTTTCAGGTGGTGAGTAACTGCCCTGATACGTGCTGTTGTTTCCTGTAAATCGAACAGGGTACGGCCACAGGAAGGACAGGAGATATATTCTGTTTTGGAAATACGTGTACGGGTAGCCTGCAGGATACCAAAGGCAATGTTATTCAGCGTAGTGCGCTGACTGGCAACATCGGCACTGTTGGCAAGCCATAATCCATCACCGAAACCATCCAGGAGCAGGGCGCCTGCTTCGGTAGCGTGGTGGATCAGGTGTTCATCTGCTGTTTCATTTTTGCTGATACTGTGGATGATCACCGGTATGTCGATATTTCTTTCCAGCAGCAGCGTAAAGAAGCGGCGTATGTTAGCCATAGCGGTAGGGCCGCCGGCATAGGTTGCCAGTACGGTCTGCGCCGCAAATGCCTTTTCTGTAGCTGCTTCCAGCAATGCTGTGATAGCAGGTGCATCCAGGTTATCGCAGTTTACCGCTACAAAATTTTCTTTGGCTGTCTGTCCGGCTTTATAAGCTGTCAGATAAGCTGCTGTATCGAAGTAAGGAATGTAATCCGCTTTGTCTGCCAGAGAAGCCCGGTTGCCGGCGTTGGTAACAACGCGCAAAGTGCCTGGTAGTCCGAAAGACGGCAGGTTATCGCCAGTATATATATAATCGGCGGCAGCATCTGCAATATTCCATTTGTCGCTGGGCTCATCGTAGGTATAACCGATGGCTACAAGATCCGTTGGTTGCAGGTTGGTGGCTGCGCTATAGTCTGCCACTACTACCGGTACCTGTTTGGCGCCGATATTTTCTACCTGTTCCGTTTCACGGCGTTTGTAGTTGAAAGGAGAGTAAAGTACCTGGATGAGCGGAGCGGAAGTAGCTTCCGGCGTTGCGGTTCTGTTAGTATAACGTTTAACGATGTCGCGGCAAACAGGTAATTCAAATTCCGGGTCTTCTGTGAGCGACACGCGGATGGTATCGCCGACACCATCTTCGAGGAGTGTACCGATACCGATAGCGGATTTGATACGGCCATCTTCACCGTCGCCGGCTTCTGTAACACCGAGGTGGAGCGGGTAGCAGTGGCCTAATTCCTGTTGCATGGTTTGCACCAGGAGTCGGTAGGCCTGTACCATTACCTGTGGGTTACTGGCTTTCATGCTCAGTATAATATTGCGATAGCTGAGGTCTTCTGCGATACGCAGGAATTCCATAGCGCTTTCCACCATTCCCATTGGGGTGTCGCCGTAGCGGCTCATGATACGATCGCTGAGCGAGCCATGGTTGGTGCCTATACGCATGGCAGTTCCATGATCCTGGCAGATTTTTACCAGCGGTGTAAATCGTTCGCGGATGCGGTCAATCTCTTCCTGGTATTCAGCATCAGTGTAGTCTAAAGTTTCAAATTTCTTTTTATCTACATAATTTCCCGGGTTAATACGAACCTTTTCTACTATACGTGCGGCTATTTCGGCGGCATTAGGCGTAAAGTGAATGTCCGCAACCAGCGGTGTATGATATCCCTGCCGGCGGAGTTCTTTTTTGATCTCCAGCAGGTTTTCTGCTTCTTTTTTACTTGGAGCGGTGATCCTTACCAGTTCAGCACCTGCTTCGATACAACGGATAGTTTGCGCCACTGTGGCCGCTGTGTCCATGGTATCAGTGGTAGTCATCGTCTGAATACGAATAGGGTGGTGGTTGCCAATCAACAGATCCCCAACTTTTACCTCCAGGGTATCCAGGCGTTTGTACGATGTTAATGAATTGCAATAAAGCTGCATGCGATTATGTTTTCCTGCTGATGCAAAGTTAATAAACAGGTGCTCAATTTTAACGGGCTTAAAGCTACATTAAATTCCATGAATGGAATCCTCAGCGTATGCTAAATAAAGGACGAAAGGCGTATTTTTGAATTATTATTATGTTACCGAACAAAAGAGCTGATATTCCGTACCAGGAGCTACCTTTTGATGGACAGTTTTCCATTTTCCCACTGGGGACCTTTTCCCACGAGCTAACCCAGCAGCCACACCGACACGATCATTTCCAGATAATATGGTTCACAAAAGCCGCCGGCCGTCATATGGTAGACTTCGTCTGGTATGAGCTGGAAGATAATATGCTCTTTCTGTTACGCCCCGGTCAGGTACACCAACTGGATTGTGTGAGAGACGGAATTTCTATCATCTTCACAGAAAAATTCTATTTCACCAACAAAAATGATAAGGAGACTTTGTACGATTTCTCCAACCTCTTCGACAGCTGGCATGGTTACGGGCCGGTACGACTAGGAACGTGTGTATCGGAATCTTTTCGCCTTTTGTCTGACCTGATGTCCAGGGAGATGAAAAGCTCCCTTAGCAACAGTAGTATCATTAAGCATTACCTCAATGCCTTCCTGCTGCTGGCGGAAAGAGAGAAGAGACGGAATGCCGCAGAGATCATGATGCCTCATCATCACGACAGCAGGGTAGTTCAGCTTCGTCGTCTGATCGAAAAGCACTTCCAGTGCGAACATCAGGTAACCTTTTATGCCAACGTCTTTGCCCTTACGCCCAAGCGCCTGAACGAAATCACCAAAGAAACCACCGGCCGTACTATCACAGAGCTGCTGCACGACAGGATCGTGCTGGAAGCCAAGCGCAACCTCGCTTTCAGCCATAAGAGCGTGAAAGAGATCTGCTATGAGCTTGGCTTCGAAGATCCGGCCTACTTCTCCCGCTTTTTTAAAAACAATACAGGCATCTCTCCCCAGGACTTCAGAGATATGATGTTCAAATAGTCCAAGTCAATAGCTTAATTGTCCAACGAAGATGATTTTACCTGCATCTACCTTTGCGTGACTTATTTGCCTTGCTATTATTGGACGCTATAGATTAAAGTATGAACATCTGGAAACCGCTTTTCCTGCTGGCTTTTGTCACAGGAAACAGTGCTGCAGTGGTAGTTGCGCAAACCCAGCCGCTCACCCTGCAGGATGCCCTTAAAACAGGATTGACCAATTATCAATCCATCAAAGCCAAAGAGAATTATGCCAGAGCTGCTGGTGAAAACATCAGCGCTACCCGAAGAGAATTTCTTCCTGACCTGAACCTCTCCGCTCAAAACAGTTACGGAACTGTAAACGGCCAAAACGGCCCTATGTGGGGCTACAAAGGATGGACTACCGGTGCTTCCGGCCCAGCCTTACCTTCACAAAACTGGAACTCCGCATTCGGCGGCCTTTACCTGGCAAACATTTCCTGGGATGTTGTCACCTTCGGCAGACGCATTGCTAAAGTAGAACTGGCCAAACAACAGCTCAACAACAGCAACGCCGACTTCGAACAGGAAAAATTTGAACAACAGGTCAGGATTGCCGGCGCCTATCTCAATCTCTTAGCCGCACAACGTCTGCGAAAGTCCATGGAGTCCAACCTCTTCCGGGCTCAGGAACTCCAGCGCATGATCGTTTCACGCGCCCTCAACGGATTGAATGCCGGTGTCGACAGCTCCATCGCCAATGCTGAAGTCTCCAAAGCCAAACTCTCGCTCGTGGATGCTGATACCTACATGCAGCAACAGAGCAACAAGCTGGCTGAAATGATGGACGTGCCACCACAGGACTTTATACTGGATACGACCTTCGTGAGTAAGGTTCCCAACGAACTGCTGGAAACCATTACGCCACAGGATAGTACCACACTCAAATCACAGCCACTGCTGAAATTCTACAATACCCGTATTGATCTCAGCCAGGCAAACCAACAGTTCATTTCGAAGAACGTAATGCCAAAACTGTCGCTGATGGGCGTTTTCCAGACACGTGGTTCCGGTTTTAATTCCGACTATAGTGCCGCTAACCTCAGCAGCTACAGCTCCGGATACTGGGATGGCATCAACCCTACCAGGTCTAACTACCTGCTGGGACTCAATCTCTCCTGGACCATCACGGACCTCTGGCGTACACACTCACAGGTGTCCCGTCAGCATTATACAACGGAAGCCTTAAAGAACGAGTATAACCAGCAATATCACCGCCTTTCGCAACAACTCGTATTGTCTGAGCAGCAGTTATTGAATGCAGTGAAGAAATACAAGGAAGCTCCGATTGGTCTGAAAGCCGCTGGTGACGCATTTCTGCAAAAAAGCACCCTGTACGAGAACGGTTTAAGTAACATCGCTGATCTCTCACAGGCATTATATAATATCAACCGCGCTGAAACAGATCGTGATATCGCCTATAACGGCGTATGGCAGGCATTACTGTATAAAGCCGCCACAGTAGGAGACCTGGAGGTCTTCCTGCATCAACTGTAAAATCATCTAATACTCATTCCCATGAATCTGATCAGAACGGCCTTACGCAAACCAATTGCTATCATGGTGGTGGTAGTTGGACTTGTGTTCTTCGGTATAAACGCCGTGCGGACTATCAAAATTGATATCTTCCCGGACCTCAATCTTCCTGCTATTTACGTATCGCAGCCCTATGGCGGTATGTCGGCCCAGCAGATGGAAGGTTTCATCGCAACAAACTACTCTAACTTATTCCTCTATGTAACAGGGGTAAAAGATATTGAAGCAAAAAATATTCAGGGGCTTACCATGATCAAGATTACCTTCTATGAAGGTACTAACATGGCCCAGGCAGCCGCGGAAGTAACGGCAATGGCTAACCGCGCATTCTCCGCCATGCCCTCGGGTACACAGCCGCCCTTCATTATTCGCTTCGACGCCTCCACACTGCCTATCGGCCAGTTGGCCATGAGTAGCCAGACGCGTACCAACAACCAGTTGCAGGATCTTGCCATGACCATCGTCCGCCCATCGTTTAGCCGCATTGCAGGTCTGACCTCGCCGGCCCCTTTCGGTGGTAACTCCAGAACGATCGTTATTCACGTAGACCCTGCGCTGATGCGTAGCCACAACCTGACGCCCGATCAGATAGTGGCCGCCGTAAAAGATAATAACCAGATCTCTCCCGCAGGTAACGTGCGTATCGGAGATATCACCTATCTGACGCCGGCGAATACGGTCATCCGCACAGTAAAAGAATTTGAAGATATACCACTGGTAGCCGGAAGCGGCCCTACGGTGTTCGTGAAAGACGTTGCCAAAGTGGAAGATGCCGCAGATATCACCAGCAGCTATGCAGTTATCAATGGTAAACGCTCTGTTTATCTCCCTATAATAAAAACCGCAGACGCAAGTACCTGGACGGTCGTAAACAACCTGAAAGCTGCTTTACCGGATATTCAGAAATTATTGCCGGAAGATGTGAAAGTATCTTTTGTATTCGACCAGAGTGTATATGTGGTGAATGCCGTGAAAAGCCTTATCAGTGAAGGGGTTATAGGCGCCATGCTCACTGCCCTTATGGTACTGCTATTCCTTGGCGACAGACGAAGTGCCTATATCGTAATTATCACCATCCCGGTATCCGTGATCATTGGCGTGATGCTCCTGAAACTGTTCGGGCAAACCATCAATATCATGACACTTTCTGGTCTGGCATTGGCAATTGGTATCCTGGTGGATGAATCCACGGTAACGATTGAAAATATTCACCAGCACCTGGAGATGGGGAAATCAAAGGCCCAGGCCATATGGCATGCCTGCCAGGAAATCGCGTTCCCGAAACTGCTGATCCTGCTGTGTATCCTCGCAGTATTTGTGCCTTCCTTTACTATGTCGGGCGTGCCTCGTGCCATGTTCCTGCCTTTGTCGCTGGCCATAGGCTTCTCTATGATCGCCTCTTATCTGCTGTCTCAAACGATGGTGCCTGTGCTGGCAAACTGGATGTTGAAGGCAGAGAAATTCCAGCATCATGGCGGCCATCATCATGTATACAGCAATGATGCCCATAAAACTGCCGGTTATATAGAAACAGAGCTGGCAGATGAAAAACAGCATCAGAAAACCCTCAGCAGGTTTGATAAGTTCAAACTGAAGTTCATGGGCTGGCTGGAAGCCATGATGAAACGTCGGAAATTGGTTATAGCAGCATATTTTATTGGAGTTGGTGGTATCGTGGTTTTATGTATGAGTGTTATCGGTAGAGATATTTTACCCAAACTGAATAACGGACAGTTTCAATTAAGGCTTAAAGAGCCTACCGGAACCCGTATCGAACGTACGGAGGCCATGCTTATTAAGTCTACCGATATCCTGAAAGAAATAGTGGGAGCGAAGAACATCGATATCACCTCCTCTTTTATTGGTACCCATCCATCTTCTTATTCTACCAACCCGATATACCTGTTCATGGCGGGTCCTAATGAGGCCGTATTACAGGTAAATCTGAAAGAAGATTATAAAGTTAACCTGGATAAATTAAAGGAAAAATTACGTAAACGGATACACGCAGAAATGCCGGAAGTGTCGATGGCCTTTGAGCCAATCGACCTGACAGATAAGGTGATGAGCCAGGGTGCTGCTACGCCGATCGAAGTGGCTGTAATGGGTAAGAACCTGGCAGAGAGTAAGCCTTACGCAGATAAAGTGCTGGCGGAAATGAAGAAGATTCCATACCTGCGTGATCTCCACTTCAACCAGGCGCTGGACTATCCTGCCATACGTATTAATATAGACAGGGAAAGAGCTGCCCAGTTAGGATTATCTATAGGAGAGATTTCCCGTTCATTGACTGCAGCAACATCTTCCAGCCGTTTTACAGAAAAAAACGTTTGGCTGGATGAGAAAAACGCGACCTCCTACTTTGTACAGATTGCTGTTCCTGAGAATGAAATGGCATCTATGGACGAGTTGGCGGCCATTCCGATGAGTAAAGACAAGGCAAGGCCTTCACTGGGCGATGTGGCCACCCTTACACCGGATACGGTTGTTGGGCAGTACGATCGCGTTGGTGCGGTACGTGTTATCAGTATCGGCGCCAATATCAACAAGAAAGACCTCGGCGCGGCCACTAAGGCAGTAGAGCAGGCTATCAAAAATGCAGGTGAGCCTCCACGCGGTATGAAGGTAGAGAAGCGCGGCCTGATGAATCTCCTGGACGAGACCCTTGATAGTCTGCAGTCTGGTCTGCTGGTAGCAATTATTGTGATCGTATTATTGCTGGCGGCAAACTTCCAGTCATTCAAAGTGGCTTTTGTTTCCATCGCCACGGTACCGGCGGTATTGGCAGGATCCCTGATTATGTTGCTGGCTACGGGTTCTACACTTAATCTGCAATCTTATATGGGGATCATCATGTCGGTAGGGGTGTCGGTGTCCAACGCTATCTTGTTGATTACCAACGCCGAAAAGCTGCGATTGGAAAATGGAGACGCCACCAGGTCGGCGCTGGAAGGAACTTCTATCCGCCTTCGTCCGATCCTGATGACCAGTATAGCCATGGCGGTAGGTATGATACCAATGGCTTCCGGCCTCGGTGAAGCCGGCGACCAGACAGCGCCGCTGGGAAGGGCCGTTATCGGTGGTCTCCTGGCTAGTACAGTGGCTTCGCTGTTTATCCTGCCACTGGTGTTTTCATGGGCACAGAAAAATACGACTACCAAATCCGTTTCTCTCGATCCGGAAGATGAAGAAAGTCAATTCTATGTACCAGGCCCTAAATACGTATAACCTTAACGAATAAACGATATTAATATCATGACCATAAAAAACTACAGTCCGACCCGTTTAATCCTTGCAGCAGCAGCGTTATTACCTCTGGGATTAATGTTCTCTGCCTGTAATTCCTCAAAAGCTGCTGATGATGAAAGCGCTGAAAACTCCGGAACTGTTGCGGTGAAAGTAATCACCTTGCAGAAAACACAACTGGGGTCTAAACTGAAATTGCCTGGAGAGGTAAAGCCTTACCAGTTTGCGGATCTCTATGCAAAAGTGAACAGCTATGTGAAAATTGTGAATGTTGATATGGGTTCGCAGGTAACAGCAGGTCAGGTACTGGCAACGCTGGAGGCGCCGGAAATGAATACACAGCTGATGGAAGCGCAGTCCAGACTTCATACCAGGGAAGCTATGTTCCGTGCCAGCTCCTCTACCTATAACCGTTTGCTGAAAACAAGCCGTGTTCCTGGTACTATTTCGCCAAATGATCTGGAAATGGCCCTGGAAAAAATGAGTGCCGACAGTGCAGAACTGTTGTCCGCCCGCTCCTCTTACCAGGAGGTACAGCAAATGCTGGGCTATCTGGTAATCCGTGCTCCTTTCAGCGGTATCATCACACAACGTAATATCCACCCGGGCACTTATGTTGGCCCGGCAGGTAAAGGTTCTGATAAGCCACTGTTCAGACTGGAAGAACAACGTAAACTGCGTTTGGCGATTGCCGTACCTGAAGTGTATACTGATGACGTAAGACACGCTACAGATGTGAAGTTTACGGTAAGGTCCATGCCTGGAGATACTTTCACTGCCAAAGTGAATCGTATTGCCGGTAGCCTGGACGTGAGACTGCGCTCAGAACAGCTGGAAATGGACATCAATAATACCGACGGAAAATTACTGCCTGGCATGTATGCAGAAGTGAACGTGCCTTTACCGGGCAAGAAAGATGTATACGTTGTGCCTAAAGGCGCCATCGTGGTTAATTCTGAAAAAGTTTTTGTTATAAAATCTGTGAACGGCAAGGCTGTTTGGGTTCCTGTAGAAAGAGGCAATGAATCAAATGGAATGGTAGAGATATTTGGCGGTCTGTCAGACAATGACATGATTGTACAGAATGCAACAGATGAGATTAAAGAAGGAACTGCTTTACATCCTGCAAAGTAGAAAGTGTGTAAGAGTGATGACCTGTATGCCGGAAACTCCCGTTAATAGCGGGAATCCGGGTATAGGCAAAACAAAAATCCCCGCTGATGTCAGCGGGGATTTTTTATTATATAAAGTTATTCAGGTAGATGATTTACCAGTCTTTTTCTACTGGAACAACCTGGCCTTTCACTTTCTTGTTTTTGTCCTGTAATTTCTTCTCTTCCTGTGAAAGTGCCTGCAGTAAACGGTCCGCTTCCTGTTTGTTTAACTTGCTTGGTTGTGGTTCTGGTTTATCCTGCTGCTGGTTTTGTTTGTCTTTATCTTTATTGTCTTTATTCTGGTCTTTGTTCTGATCTTTGTTTTTATCCTGATCCTTTTTATCCTGGTCTTTCTTGTCCTGGTCTTTCTTATCCTGATCTTTGTTGTCTTTGTTTTTATCCTTGTCTTTGTTCTTGTCCTTATTCTTGTCTTTATTGTCTTTGTTATCCTTATTGTCTTTGTTGTCCTTGTTTTGCTGCTGCTGTTGTTTTTTCAGCATAGCCTGTGCGTAGGCGAGGTTGTAACGGGCATCTTCGTCGTTGGGATTGATTTTGAGTGCCTGTTTGTACGACTTGATACTCTCTTCCCACTTTTTGTTTTCCATGAAGGTATTACCGATGTTGTAGTCGGCATCAGACTTCACATTTTCTTTTTTCGCTTCTTTCAGGCTGTTGGCATATTGCGCGCGTGCCTCGTCGTAGCGTTTTTGCTGGTAGAGGGAGTTTCCGAGGTTGTAGCTACCTATGGCAGATTGGGCATTTTGTTCCAATGCTTTTTTATAGTTGGCTTCAGCGTCGGTATATTGTTGTTTGTTATACAATTCGTTTCCCTTACGGATATACTTATTGCTGCTGCCGCTCTGCTGGGCGCTGGCAGAAATACCTGCCAGCAACAGTGCTGCAACGAATAAACCATATTTTGTTAACTGTATTCTCATGATCCGATTAAGTTATGCCACTGTAGCGGGCAGTTCTTTCTTTTTCCTGGTACTCACTTCGGGTAAAAAGAATTCAATCAGCAACAGCGCCAGTGTTACGCCCAGGAAATACTGGAAGTAACTGTTATAGTCTGTGAACATGTTTTCACCGAATTCTTTCTGCTCCATGCTGTCTATTTTGGTAGCCAGGGAGGTTACAACTTCGTCTGTATTGTTTTCCAGGTGTTCGTAAATACCATGACCGGCATAGGCGATGCCTTTCAGTTCATTTTCGTTCAGCTTTGATATCACCGTATTTCCTTCCCGGTCTTTTTTGTAACCGCCGGTTTCCGGATCGGGGAGCGGGGATCCTGTTACGGAACCTATCCCGATGGTATTGGTAACAACACCGTTATCGAAAGCTGCTTTTGTTTTTTGAATGGCAGTTTCGTCATGGTCTTCACCATCTGAAATGACAATCAATGCTTTATGTTTGCGCTCTTTCTTGTTAAAAGCATCATCAGCTGTCTGGATGGCCTGGCCGATAGCAGTTCCCTGGGTAGGGATCATATCCGGTGAAACGGTGCTCAGGTACATTTTTGCAGCAGAATAATCGATCGTGAGCGGCATTTGCAGGTAAGCATTTCCCGCAAAAACTACCAGGCCTATACGATCATTTTCCAGTTTGTCCATTAGCTTGGTAATCAGCTGTTTGGCGCGGGTAAGCCTGTCGGGCTGTACATCCGATGCCAGCATACTTTTACTCACGTCCAGGGCAATGACTACATCCACTCCTTTACGGGTGATTTTTTCCATTCTGCTGCCTTTCTGGAGATTGGCTAATCCTACTACGCCGAAGAAGAAGGCCAGGAAAATCAGCACAAATTTGAAGATGAAGCGCTTACGGGAATAACCGGTAAACAGTTTCTCCACCAGTGCAGGATCCCCCATCTTCTTAATGGACCTGCGTTTCCACCAGGATACAGCCAGAAAGGCCAGCTGTAATACCAGTAGCAGCGTTAATGCCCACAAATACTCAGTATGTTGAAATCGTAACATATTCTATTTTAAGCTATTCGTTACCGGTAGTTAAACAGGTAAGAACTCAAAAATAATTTTTTTGTAACGTATTGCAAGAGGTGAAGCACGGCTTTAGGTAATTTTTAACGCCCCTTAAACAAAAAAAGAACGCCGGTAATGGCGTTCTTTTTAAATATCAATGACCTGTAAGTCAGTATTACATTTCTCCTTTGAAATAACCAGCCTGGGTCAGAATATTCTTCATGATGTCCATGGTCACGGCTCTCATCTGGATATTCGGGTCTTCAGACTCAATATTCAGTACAAAGAAGGCAGGATGTCTGTTTTCTTCAATCCAGCCTACAATCCAGCCGATATTCTTTTTACCTACTATGCCCCAGCCAGTTTTATATGCTAATTCATATTTAGGTGTTTTTTCCATCATCATCACATCTCTGACAGATTTCATGGTTGTTTTAGAGAATGGCAGCTGATCGAAGTAGAGTTTTTTAACAAATCCAAGTTCTTCGTCCGGAGAGATCTGCAGGGAATTGTCCAGCCAGAATGTATCGATACGGCTGATTTTCATGTTGCCATATTTAACAGAGTCCAGCCAGAGCTGCATCTGTTCTTTGCCGATACGGCGGGCAACTTCCTGGAAATAAGGGACGGCAGAAACTTTGAACGCCTGGTTCATGGTCAGGTCCTGGTTCCATTCAGGGCGGCTGCGTTGAACGCCGTCCCATGGAATAACCATGCCGGTATCTTTAATTACACCTGTCTGAATACCCACCAGCGAGTTGAATATCTTAAATGTAGATGCCGGAAGGAAGCGCTCTTTAGCACGTTCCAGGTTATACACTTTAAATTCTCCCTGGCTATTGCTGAATAACATGAAGGTTCCTTCTACCTTGTACTGGCTAAAATATTTTTCCCAGCTTTTTTCCTCTTTAACGTTATTGGGTGCACATGCCGACAGTGTAATTACTACCGCCACAAGCAACCAGCCGAGTTGTTTCATCATGTTCTTGAGATTTGTAGCTGCAAAAGTAAGTATAAAGCTGAAAGCAAAAAGCCGAATAGCGCAAAGTGAATGCAATATATGCACCACGTTGCGCTACTCAGTGATTTTTTCTTTGATGTATGAGGATGGGAATTCCTGCCTATTTTATTACGCCCAATTCCTTACCCACTTTGGTAAAGGCAGCAATTGCCTTATCCAGGTGTTTCTGCTCATGTGCAGCGCTCAGCTGTACACGGATACGGGCCTGGCCTTTTGGTACCACAGGGAAGAAGAAGCCGATTACGTAGATGCCTTCTTTGAGCAGTTTGTCAGCAAATTGCTGGCTCAATACAGCATCATACAGCATTACCGGCACAATCGGGTGATCGCCTGGCTTAATATCAAAACCTGCTTCCGTCATTTTGGAACGGAAATATTTAGTGTTGTATTCCAGTTTATCACGAAGCTCAGTAGTTTCACTCAGCATATCCAGCACTGCAATAGATGCGCCTACGATGGTAGGAGCCACAGAGTTGGAGAAAAGGTATGGACGGCTGCGCTGGCGCAGGATGTCGATTACCTCTTTAGGACCGGAAGTGAAACCGCCGGATGCACCACCCAAAGCCTTACCCAGGGTGCCGGTGATGATATCCACCCGGCCCATTACTCCACGGTATTCATGGGTACCACGACCCGTTTTACCCAGGAAGCCGGAAGAATGGCTCTCGTCAGACATTACAATTGCATCATATTTATCCGCCAGGTCACAGATTTTGTCCAGCTGGGCAATAGTACCGTCCATGCTGAAAGAACCATCTGTTACAATGATACGGCTGCGGCAGTCTTTAGCTTCCTGCAGTTTGGCTTCCAGATCAGCCATGTTGTTGTGCTCATAGCGGAAACGCTGTGCCTTGCACAAGCGTACCCCGTCAATAATGGAAGCGTGGTTCAGGGCATCAGAGATGATGGCGTCCTGTTCGTTGAACAAAGGCTCAAATACGCCGCCATTGGCATCAAAAGCCGCCACATATAAAATGGTATCTTCAGTTCCGAGGAATTTTGAGATTTTCTGCTCCAGTTCACGGTGAATATCCTGGGTGCCGCAGATGAAGCGGACACTGCTCATGCCGTAACCGTGGGTGTCGATAGCATCTTTGGCTGCCTTGACTACCGCCGGGTGTGAAGACAGGCCCAGGTAATTGTTGGCGCAGAAGTTAATTACAGTTTCGCCACCAACCTGTATTTCAGCACCTTGCTCAGAGGTAATGATTCGCTCTCTCTTGTAAAGACCTGCCTGGTTGATCTCGTCCAGCTCTCCCTTTAAGCGGGTGGTAAACTTGCTATTCATGTGTTTCTATCAGATTTAGACTTGTAATTAATTATTGCGATGCTAAAAATATTACGATTATCAATCCTTTATTGCAGAACAGGGGTTTCCTGTAAAAAGTTTGACTAAGGTGTAACATTTACAAACTGGTCTCCGTCATAGTAATATCATGATTATGGATGCCGCGATATCCAAAACTGGTACTTTGAAGGCATTTTCAGAGAGTTTTTAATTTTCTGAATATATAAAGATAAGAGCATCAGTAATTAATAACTTATCCTACAGCTGATATTAGAGAGAGAATGTGATAGTGTGGTGTGGGAAATTATAGATTGGAGGTAATCCGGGCATTGGCATTAAAGTATTTGTCGGAAATTAGCACTAAAATCCCGCGCCACCTGAATGACGGAAAAGGAGTACAATAAATGCGTGGATCTGTATTCGGATAACCTGTTTCGTTTTATCGTTAAAAATCTGGAAAACGCTGAGGACGCCAGAGACGTAGTACAGAACTCGTTCGAAATATTGTGGAAACACTGCCAGGATGTGCCTTTTGAAAAGGCCAAGTCATACCTGTTCACAGTGGGATACCACAATATGATCGACCATGTCCGTAAGGTTAAGCGCATCACCCTGGTGGAGCAGTTTAAGGAAGAAGAGAAAATATCCGATCATAAAGTGCACAACGCAAAAGAAGTCATTGCCCAGGCACTGGCCAAATTAAGTGAAGTGCAGCGCTCGCTTGTAATGCTGAAGGATTATGAAGGGTACAGCTATGAAGAAATAGGCGAGATTATGGAATTAAATCCATCTCAGGTAAAAGTATATCTCCATAGAGCCAGAATTCATCTGAAGAATTATCTGGTAAAAATGGAAAATGTAATATGATATTATATTATTATAATTGCTAATTGATTTGGCGGTAGATATCAACATATCAAACTACGAATCTTTCTTGTGCAGCTACATTGATGGTGAGCTGACACCGGAAGAACTGACTGCGCTGGAAGCATTCCTGCAACAGTACCCTGCTATCCGGCAGGAACTGGAACTGCTGGATAATGTGCGCCTGCAGCCGGATGAAGAAGTCGTGTTTGAAAACCGGGCGTCGCTGTATAAAGGTATCAAGGTAGATGAGGACATTACTACCATGATGCTGAGTTATATTGATAATGAATTAGATATAACGAAAAAGAAACAGCTGCAGGTTTATCTGGATAGCCATCCTGAGGCGAAAAAGGAACTACAGCAGTTCAAATCGGCCAAATTGGATCCGGCAGAGCGGATTTCCTTTGGTAATAAACAGGTGTTGTATCGTCAGCAGAAACCAGTACGCCGTATAGCCGTTTGGTGGGGAGCTGCTGCGGCAGTGGTTGCCGGGGTATTGGTATGGACTATGCCATTTACCCATCCTGAAACAGCCACTAAACATGCCACCCTGGCCGATAACGTAAAAAGAAATATTCCGGCAAAAACGAGTACAGTACTGCCTGCTCACCAGGAACCCCCTGCTGCTGTTGCCACTGTGCCGGAACCAAATATAACTGCCGGTTATAATCAGCCGGTTAAGAAAACTGTCACCAGTAGTAAGAAACCTACTGAAAATCAAGCATCAGACGTTAAAAAAGATGTGCTGGAAAATGCAAACACATCCTCCGGTGCCAAATCAGAGCCCCAGGCATCTCCTCAATTCCCGCCACCCAGAAATACCAGTCAGGAAATTGTAGAGAGACAGGTTGCTGCCATCCCGCAGCCAGCTGCCACGCTTAGTGCTACTGCCGCGGACAAACCAACTGTTAAAGAACATGTGATCGCTGCTAACGTTCCGGTAACTACAGATGCGCCACCTGCCAATATCAGCCGCCCTGCCGAAGGTATAAAAGGGGAACTGATCATGTCAGTAAGTGGTAGTGACAGCAAGATTCTGGATAAAGTAACTAATGTTGCCAAGTTTTTCTCCCGGAAACGGAATAATTAAAATATTTTACTAATAGCGTATGAAGCATAAAGTTTTACTCTTTTTGTTGCTGTTGATGGTGTGGTCTGGACTAACTAATGCGCAAAAGGCTGTTGATACATATAAAGATCCTGCTGCAACGGCAGATACTATACAGATTAAAGGCCTGATTATCATTAAGTCCAAAAATGAAAAAGGGAGAAGCAGCTATAAAATGTATAACGATACGGCGTATGCCCGTAACAAGCTAAAAAAGAACCTCCAGACGAAATTCTTCGTTATCGACCTTGGTTTCAATAATTATATAGATAGAAGCGATTATACAGGCGCGGCCTATGTAAATTATTTTGACGGAGCCAGTGGCGGAGGTCAATTCGCAACTAACGCAAAATCATATAGTTATTCGGCTGTTGGACTGGCAACCATTGCGCCAAGATCCGCCAGCGAACCTTTAACTCCCTCTGAATTTAAACTTATCACCGGAAAATCGATCAATTTTAACATCTGGCTCATTGAGCAACGTTTAAACATAACAAAACACAAACTAAACTTGTTATATGCTTTAGGTTTGGAAATGAATAATTATAGGTACGCCCGCAATATCACCTACCAGCCGGGTTATCCTACAACTATTGTGCGTGATACGGTAGAATTCTCCAAGAATAAGCTGTTCGCCGAATACATGTCAGTACCGGTGATGCTTAACTTTAATTCTAACCCCGCCAGACCAGGGAGAGCATTCCAGGCTAGTTTTGGTGTTATTGGTGGTTATCTGCTGAAAGCCAGAACCAAACAAGTAAGTGAGGAAAGAGGCAAGGTCAGGAAAACGGACGACTTTAACCTTAATAAATGGCGTTTTGGTTTAGCAAGTGAACTCGGATACGGTCCGGTGAAACTTTACGCAAATTTTGCCCTTACAGCTCTTCATGATTATGGATTGCAACAGTATCCGTTTTCAATCGGCCTTCGATTAAATGGATTCTGAGTTTTTGACCAGATTCTAAATTACGATTATGCGTTCAATTGTTGGCCTCATGGCATGCATCGGCTGCATTGCCTGGGTACATTCCTGTGAAAAGAGAATTCTTGGGGTCCAGATCGGAAGACCTTACGAACAATCAATCCCAACACTGGTAACACCCGGATATAGTGTCGAAAATGCTGCTCCGGTTATTGCCAGGGTAAATAATACTATCCATCCATCTCCCCAGATATCTCAGGTAAAGAAAAAATCCAAACCTGGCAAATCAAACAGTAGTTATTTATCTACCGCAGGTCAAAAATTTCCACATACGCTGTCAGACTCCGCTTTGGCTACTATGATGGTAATAAAACAAACAAATCCATCCGCAATAACACTCACCCCATAAAGGATCTTACTCGATAAGTTATTTATTGAATTTCCCCTATAACGGCAATCGGTTGTATATAGACCGATGTGCCGTTTATATATTTTATATCGTCACTTTACAGGTTTTCTTTCTACTTCCGGCTATATTTGGACTACTTTTTTAAAACCAATCATTTTATGAGAATTCTAAAACAGGTAGTCCTGCTAATGGTGCTTGCCTGCTCTATGCTGTCTGCTGGAGCCCAGAGCAAGTACGAGTGGAAAGAGGCTAACGCTGGTGGATATAGTTATCGCTATGTTACCAACGACCCCATGAAAGCCCGCTTCTACACCCTGAAAAATGGTCTGACAGTTATCCTCAGCGTTAACAAAAAGGATCCCCGTATCCAAACCCTGATAGGTACACGCGCCGGAAGCAACAACGATCCTAAAGATCATACCGGCCTCGCTCACTACCTCGAACACCTCCTCTTTAAAGGTACCCAGGTTTACGGTACCATGGACTGGGCTAAGGAAAAACCTTACCTCGACCAGATCGAAAACCTGTACGATAAGTACAACAAAACCACTGATCCTGCCAAACGTAAAGCTGTTTATCATGAAATCGACAGCGTTTCCGGTATCGCCGCTAAATACGCGATCGCAAACGAATACGATAAAATGATGACCGCTATGGGTGCTCAAGGTACCAACGCGCACACCTGGACAGAAGAAACCGTTTACGAAGAAGATATCCCTTCCAACGCTATCGACAAGTACCTGACCGTACAGGCTGAACGTTTCAGAGATCCGGTATTCCGCCTCTTCCATACAGAACTGGAAGCGGTTTACGAAGAGAAAAACCGTGGCCTCGATAACGACGGTCGTAAGGTGTACGAAACCATGCTGGCTACCCTGTTCCCTACACACAATTACGGACAGCAGTCTACCATCGGTACCGTAGAACATCTTAAGAATCCTAACCTTAAAGCTATCCGCCAGTTCTACAACGAATACTACGTGCCTAACAACATGGCTATCGTTATGGCTGGTGACTTTGATCCGGACTACGTGATCAAAACCATCGATCAGAAATTCAGCTACATGAAGGCTAAGCCGGTAAAAGAATACAATCCTGCACCGGAAAAACCTATCACGGCTCCAATCGAAAAAACAGTTTATGGCCCGGATGCTGAAAGCGTAGAAGTCGCCTTCCGCCTTCCAGGTGCCCTGGATACCAAATCCAGCCTCGTTCTGGGTGTAATCTCCAGCATCCTCCAAAATGGTAAAGCTGGTCTGTTCGATCTGAATATCAACAAACAACAGAAAGTACTCAACGCCGGTGTGCAGGATATTGCCTGGAAAGACTATACCGTGTTTGATCTCTCTGGTAAAGCAAAACCAGGTCAGTCGCTGGAAGATGTAAAAGCAATTTTACTCTCCCAACTCGATATCCTGAAAAAAGGTGACTTCGACGAATCACTGGTGAAAGCTATCGTGAATAACGCAAAATTATCCGAACTCCAGGGCCTGGAAAGCAACAACAACCGTGCTAGCAGCCTGATGGACGGATTTATAAAAAGCCGTGGTAAAAACTGGCAATACGATGTGTCTTATATCAATGATATGGGCACTGTTACCAAAAAACAAATCGTAGATTATGCCAACAAATACTTTGGTAACGACTACGTTGTTATTTACAAACGCAAAGGCGAAGACAAAAACATCGAAAAGGTTGACAAACCTGCTATCACACCAGTGGAAGTTAACAGAGATGCACAGTCTCCATTCATCCAGCAGGTAGCTAATATCCCTGCTACTCCGGTTGCTCCACAGTGGCTGGATTACAACAAAGATATCCAGAAAGGTAAAGTTGGTAATGCTGACTTACTGTATGTACAGAACAAGGATAACGCATTGTTCCGCCTCTACTACCGTTTTGATGTAGGTACCTGGAACAATATCAAACTGAGCCTCGCTGCCAGCTATCTGCAGTTCCTGAGCACAGATAAATATACCGCTGAACAGATCAGCAAAGAGTTCTACGATATCGCTTGTAACTTCAATGTAAGCACCAGCAATGATGTGACTACCATTTCCATCAGTGGCTTACAGGAAAACTTCGATAAAGCAGTTGCTCTCTTCGAACATATCATCTCCAACTGTCAGCCTAACGAAGCAGCACTTACTGCCCTGAAAAGCCGTATGAGCAAAGCAAGAGCAGATAGTAAACTTAACAAAGGCGCTATTTTAAAAGGGCTGAATAACTACGGTATCTACGGTAATAAGAATCCGTTTAACTATACCATGTCTACCGCCGATCTGGAAGCTGTAACGGCTAAAGAACTGGTAGATATCCTGCACAACCTGATGGCATACAAACAAACTGTTATCTATTGGGGACCACAGGCGCTGACTGCCGCGCAAACAGACATTGCGAAGCTGCACAAAGTACCTGCAACCTTTACAGAAGCTCCTGCTGCTGTGAAATTTACCAAAGTTGATCAGCCTGCTAACCAGGTACTGTTCGTTAACTACGACATGGTACAATCTGAAGTTAACTGGGTAAGAAATGATGGCGAATACAATCCTTCCAACACAGCTATCATCAGCCTGTTCAATAACTACTTCGGTGGTGGTATGGGATCTATCGTATTCCAGACTATCCGTGAATCCAAAGCACTGGCTTATTCGACCTATGCATTTTATTCTAGTCCGCAGAAACAGGGTGAGCGATATACAATCCTTGCTTACGTTGGATCTCAGGCAGATAAAATGAATGAAGCCATTAACGGTATGAACGAACTGCTGAATGATATTCCTCAGTCCGACAAATTACTGATGGCTGCAAAACAAAGCATGAAGCAGGATATTGAAACAGAGCGTATCACCAATGATGCGATCATCTTCAGTTACCTGGCAGCGCAGAAACTGGGTCTGAGCACAGATATCCGCAAACAGGTTTATGAATCTATCGATGGCATGAACTTCAGCGATGTTAAAAAATTCCATGACGAGCATCTGGCACACAAGCCATTTACCTATTGCATCGTTGCGAATGATAAAAAAGTTAGTCTGGATGAACTGAAGAAATATGGTGAGGTTAAAACCCTTACCCTGGAACAAATCTTCGGTTATTAACAGTTAATGTTTGATACTATGGAAGCGCCGGCAGTTATGCCGGCGCTTTTTTATTACAATAAATGCTGTTAATTAATCGTTTAGGGAACTTTATCGAATACCCTATGGAAATGCGCCGTCTTTATTGGATTGCATGCCTGCTGTCATTATTCGCACTGACCGGGTTTGCAGTAAACAACAATGATTTATATAATGTGCGAATAACTCCTGCAAATATTAATGCAGATAAAGTATTTCTTTTAATTGATAAGAGTGACTACCGGCTTTATCTATACGAAGATGTAACGTTGAGGAAAATCTACAAAGTGGTGTTTGGAAGCCGCGACCAGACTAACAAGCGGAGGGAGGGCGACAAGCTCACACCTGAAGGAACCTTTCATATTCAGGCAAAACGAATGGACAAACAATGGAGCAGATTCATGTTGCTCGATTATCCAAATGAAGCCAGTATGGAACGGTTTCATGAGATGCAGTCAGAAGGAGTCATCCCCACGGCGGCCACACCTGGCGGTGGTATTGGCATTCACGGGGTACAGTCCGGTACAGGCATCACCGACTATTACGTAGAAAGCCGTATCAACTGGACAGAAGGATGCATCAGTATGAAAAATTCGGATGTAAACGAACTATACGAAATCATTAAAGTTGGCACTCCTGTTGTAATCAGAAAGTAAACCGGCACATTATTACATGGCTCATACCGGCAATGACAGTGATTTCTGATGGCAGGCAAATATTCTATCTTTGAAGTTCAGATCACTGATCGCATGTAATGGTGTTTCCTTAACCGGAAATATCATGAATCCACATATATGGCGGGTATGATCCTGTGAAGGGGCGCGCTCCACTCGTATGGTGCGCGCTTTTTTTATTGGCGCATAAATGCCTGTACCTGCTGCTTCCAGATAGCAGGATCCTTACGGCAGAATGATTCGTGTCCTGCATCTTCCAGTACAACCAGTTTTTTATCGGCTGTAGCCAGATGGCCGTATACTGCTTTCGTTTCTGCTTCCATTACCCTTATGTCCTGCTTTCCCCAGAAATACAGTACCGGAACATGTATACTTTTTGCATAGGCAGCGGGTTGCATGTTAAAGCCCCAGAAGCCTTGTTCCAGTCCGCCCCAGAAAGTAAGCAGCTGTGACAGTGGTGTGGTGGGAAGGTGGACGGACCTCATTCTGCTATCCACCGCATCTTTCAGGGTAGCATAGGGACATTCCAGAATGACTTTCACTGGTTTCAGGTCGGCACCATAGCTGTTCATCGCATGTAAAATGGCTGCAGCGCCCATGCTTACTCCCCATAACGTAACCGGTAGCTTCGATTGCTGCTTTACATAGTTCATAGCCAGTTTCACTTCTTCCTGTTCATAATAGCCTATGCTGCAGGTATTGCCTTCGCTGTTGCCATGTGCCCGGAAATCAATTAATAGCGTGTTGTAGCCCAGACTTCTGAAATACGTTGCTTCCGGCAGTGGGCCTTGTTTGCTGCCGTTATAGCCGTGGAACAGGATGACATTACCGATAGGGTTGGCTACAGGTATCCACCAGCCATCGATCTTAAGGCCATTTTTTGCAGGCAAACTGATTTGCTGGTAGATAGTGTCCGGATAGGTTTTAATGACAGATTTAGATATCCTGACGCCCAAAAACACCATACCCAGTTTCTCCCTGGCAGACATCTGTTCCGGGCGTTTGTTTATATGCTTGGGATCGTCATAGAAATGCGTGAATTTCCAGGCATGAAAGGCTGCAATAACATTGAATATCAGGATGATAATAAGTAGCGAATAAGCTGCACGCTTCAGTATTTTCTTCATATTGGGCAGGCATATAAAAAATAAGAGGCCGTCTGGTAAAGTTAGACAGCCTCTTACATTTATAGGAAGATATTTTTTAGATTTTTCCTCTTTTGATTTCTTCTACAACTCCCGGATCGAGCAGGGTAGAGGTATCGCCCAGGTTATCCATGTCATTCTCAGCAATTTTGCGGAGGATACGACGCATAATTTTTCCGGAGCGTGTTTTTGGCAGCCCGGAAACGAACTGGATTTTATCTGGTTTGGCGATTGGTCCGATGATGCGGGCAACCGTCTGCATGATATCTTTCTTCGTCAGTTCAGGATCATGGGTCATTTTATCCATGGTAACATAAGCATAGATACCCTGTCCTTTGATATCGTGTGGATAGCCTACTACAGCACTTTCCACTACGCCGGCGTGCATGTTGATGGCATTCTCTACTTCAGCAGTACCGATACGGTGACCGCTTACGTTGAGTACATCATCTACGCGGCCGGTAATGCGGTAGTAGCCATCATCGTCGCGGAGACAGCCGTCGCCGGTGAAGTAAAGATTTTCGTAGGTAGAGAAATAGGTATTGCGGAACCTTTCATGATCACCATAGGTTGTACGGAGCATACCAGGCCATGGGAATTTGATACAGAGATTTCCGTTTACGTTATTGCCTTTCACTTCTTTACCGTTTTCATCAACGAGGATAGGCTGTACGCCAGGTAAAGGTAAGGTGGCGTATCCTGGTTTTTCTTTGGTAATTCCGGCGATAGGTGTAATCATGATACCACCGGTTTCTGTTTGCCACCAGGTATCAACGATAGGGCATCTGCCTTTACCGATATTATCTTTAAACCAATGCCATGCTTCTTCGTTGATAGGTTCGCCTACGCTGCCGAGTTTGCGCAGGGAGCTGAGGTCGTTGTGATTAACAGGACCCAGGCCAAATCCCATCAGGCTGCGGATGGCAGTAGGAGCAGTGTACAGGGTATTGACGCGGAATTTGTCAACGATCTGCCACAGGCGGCTGGCATCCGGGTAGGTAGGTACCCCTTCAAACATGAGGGTGGTAGCGCCGGCAGACAGCGGGCCGTAGATAATATAGGAGTGACCAGTGATCCAGCCTACGTCAGCAGTACAGAAGTACACTTCACCAGGTTGGTACTGGAAGGTATTAACGAAGGTGTAGTTAGCATAAACCATATAGCCGCCAGTGGTATGCACAACGCCTTTAGGCTTGCCGGTGGAGCCGGAAGTATAAAGGATGAAGAGCATATCTTCAGCGTCCATTTCTTCAGCAGGGCAGGCAGGGTTGCCCATTGTTTCCACCGCTTTGATTTCATCTTCCCACCAAACGTCTCTTCCTTTGAGCATGCTCACCGGAGTACGGGTGCGGGTGCATACAATTACTTTTTCCACCGTAGGACAGGTCATGAGTGCATCATCGATCACTGACTTCAGCGGAATGTCTTTGTTGCCACGGTATGCGCCATCGCAGGTAATAACGATACTGCAGGAGGCGTCTTTGATCCTGTCTGCAATAGACTGGGCAGAGAAGCCGCCGAATACTACAGAGTGAACGGCACCGATACGGGCACATGCCAGCACGGCGATGGCCAGTTCGGGAATCATTCCCATATATATACAAACGCGGTCACCTTTCTTTACGCCATTGTTTTTCAATACGTTGGCGAACTGACAAACCTTATTATAAAGTTCGCGGTAGGTGAGGATGCGGTGGCGTTCTTCCGGGTCATTAGGTTCCCAGATGATAGCTGGCCTATTTCCAAACGTACCCAGGTGTCTGTCCAGGCAGTTCTCCGTGATATTCAGTTTTCCACCCTGAAACCATTTGATTTCCGGGTCTTTAAAATTCCATTCTAACACTTTGTCCCATTTGCGACGCCACATAAAGTGGTCCGCAATGTTTGCCCAGAAGCCTTCCGGGTCCATTACGCTCTGTTGATAAGCCTGCTGGTATTCTTCAATGTTCTTGATCTGGTATGGGTACGACATAGCACCGTAATTGTTAATTGGTTAAGTACAAGCATTTCCTAACGGGCTTTAAATTTAAGAAAAAATAGATGCTTTGATAGAAAAAATCTAAAAAAACACCTTAAATGTCAGTTAATTTTCAAAAGAGAAATTACCTCGTTTACGACTGTATAACGAGGTAATGTTACTCCCTTGCTCTGGCATCATATCGAAGACGAGTTACGACTTCGGAAGCTGCTGGGTTGTTTCGGTCAGCAGTTCTTTCCAGACAGAGATGATCTTCTCACGCTCAGCATTGCTCAGCGCAGGGATTTCTCTACCCGTTTCCGGATGAACTTTGTCCATCAGTCGCATCTTTCGATAGAACGTCGGGATACTCCAACTGCACTCTTCGCAGACGCGCTCCCTAAACCGGAGCGGCAGGTTGGTGAACCGATCGTGTATTTGCGTTAACACGTTAATCGAAAATTTCCTCATGGCGCACTTGCGAGGTCTTGGGTGTTTGTGTATGGTTAACATAGAAATTGGTTTTCCAATGGATGAATTAATTGCGACCAATCAGTGTCAGCAAATATATTTATAAACATTTCGTTTGTCCTAATTTATTTTTATTTATAGTTTTTGCACACTTTTCATGTAATGCTTTGCTGTACTGTGTTTCAGAGAAAAGTTGAAGTTCAGATTTGTCCGGATTTTTTTTGATTTTTTTTCGCTGAAACAGCAAGATGATAATGACATTATTAGGATGATTTTTGGCGTTTAAAAATGCAAAAATCATTATCATGAATTTCGTATATGCGTTATAGTTAGTTGGGGTGACTAATCTTCTCAGAATCATTTTGAGAAGGAAATTTTCATTTTTTATAATTTAATTCTCAGTATGATCAGGTTTTTTGCTAAATTATACGGCAATAATCCGGCGAAGCTGGAAATAAGGACAGTATTAACAAAAAATATAACAATGCAGACTAGCCTCATACACATGGGCGAAAGGTTAAAACAGATCCTGAAGCAACGTAAGATTAAAGTGATAGACTTTGCCAAGAAGGCTGGATTTACGAACCAGATTGCACATTATCATCTTCGCAAAAGCGAAATGAAACGCGCCAACCTGGATCGGTTCTGTACTATTATCGGGATCACTACGGAAGAATTTATGCGCTGGAACGGTGCCCAGCTTATTTCTCTGGACAAAAACCTACACCATGGCAGACGCCTTCAAACTATTATTCAGGACAAAGGCCTTAACAGGAGCAGGCTGGCCGACAGAATGGAGATGAGCCGGCGAACCATGTATAACCTGTTTGACAAGGAGATCTTTTCCCCTGGTGAACTGGAAAGAACTGCCCGGGCACTCGATATGAGTCTCGACGCTTTCCTGAACCCGGGAACTGTTGCAGAAGCCCGCAATACCGAAACGGAAGAAATAATGCTCCAAAGGGAGAAATACTATAAACTCCTCGAAGATCATAACGAATTACTCCGGCTATATAATCATCTTAAAGATGAAGTAATTCATCTGAGAAGAGAATTACAGGATGTCAGGAAACCAGTCGAAAATAAATAAACCCAGCTGGAATTATTCCTGAATGCTGATAATCAATATCTTAATATGCCTAAGTAAGCATTGTTAATCCAGAAAAACCGGTTCACTGTAGCGTCTATATCTCCTTCTTTTAAATACATGATGCTGATAATCTCCTTAAAAAAACAAAACCCAACCAGACATAATGCCCGATCGGGTTTGTGGTAGATGATTTTTAATGCTGGTGAAGTGTCAGCATTTCTTGCGGGAGAACCCCTGTAATCCGGACATATTACTTCGTTGTGTACAATAAGGATTGTTGCACAGGATGTGGCTTATAGCCCTATTAACCGGCTATTGCTGGTGTCAGCTGAAAATACGCTGCTACTTCTTTCCAGTTGTTTACACGCTTATAATCTGTCAGGTTAATATTATGTGGTGCACTGAACAATATCGGCTCTCCCTTGAAATAGCGCAAATTCTTATCATGATCATCAATCATGTAATCTGCTTCTATGATGGTTTTGGAGCCACATAATACAATGTTCTTCCAGCTGATAAAGGGAAAATGCTCCGCCAGCCAGTCTATTTTCTCTTTCAATGATAACGGGAACTCTGTAGCCGCAGATACTATAAATACCTCATGCTGTTCCATCAAAGCCCTGATTACTTCCTGGCTGTCTTCCATAACCGGCAGGTTCCTGAAAAATCCCGGCTGATGAATGAACTGGTGCGTTTCTCCTTCAATCGGAAAACCTCCGCCATCGGGATGCCCGTTCAATGACTCATATGCTACCCTAACGCCGTGCTTCTGCTCATAAAGATCAATCATTTGTCTTGTCAGATCGGCCATCACATTGTCCATGTCGATTGCAATTCTTGCCATATTTTGCTGTTTTGTGCAAACTTATGCAATTATTTGCAGAATATCGCAATATATTTCATAATATTGCAGAAAATGGCAAGATTATGCTGAAAGAAGAAAGATTGGAGTATATCCTCAAAAAACTGCAGACGGACCACAAAGTATTGCAGACGGAACTGAGTACGGACCTTCAGGTATCTGAAGATACCGTGCGCCGCGACCTCGATGCATTAGCACTCAGTGGCCGGCTGATCAAAGTAAGAGGGGGCGCCATTCCACATTCTCCCAATCCCTATAATTTTAATGACCGCATCGTTTATCACGAAGCAGATAAGAAACAAATTGCCGCCAAAGCATTATCGTTTATCCAGGACGGACAAACAATCATCATGGACGGCGGCACCTCCACGCTGACATTAGCGAAAATGTTGCCTCCAACGTTAAAGGCCACTATCATTACCAACTGCGTACCCATCGCAGCCCAACTGATTGACCATCCCAATGTAGAGCTGATACTCACCGGAGGACGCGTCACAAAAGCTTCCCAGAATGCCGGAGGATTAGATACCATTCGCATGTTGCAAAGGATCAAAGCAGATATCTGTTTCCTGGGTGTTTGCAGTCTGCACGAGGAAACCGGGGTTTCCTGTGTCGATTTTAACGATACAGAAGTAAAATCCGTGATGGTAGAATCTGCGTACAAGACAATTGTGCTGGCAACAAGTGAAAAAATGGGTACGGCAGAACCATTTAAAGTATGTGAGATCACCAATATTGATACTATTATTACAGACAAACCTGAATTGCCCTCACTCAAACCTTATATTGACCTGGGGATTCAGGTGATATAGTTAATCCATTATGATGATACAAGAGCTTTCCATCGAAATGCCAGGTAAAAGAAGTATACGTATTGCCGTTAGCGCCTTGTTTTTTCTGACAGGGTTATGTTTTTCCAGCTGGACATCCCGCATAGCAGATATTCAGCAGTTTATGCATCTGAATAATGCTGGTCTGGGTACCGTACTGCTGGCCCTTCCCATCGGATCTATCATTTCCCTGCCTACAGCCGGGGTACTGGTATCCCGCTATGGCAGCCGCAATGTAGTAGTAAACGCAGGCATAGGCTATGCCGCATTGCTGCCGCTGCTCGGGCTCGCACAACAACCATGGCAGCTAATGGTCATCCTGATGCTGTTTGGCTTTAGCGGTAACCTGGCTAATATTGCTGTCAATACACAGGCGGTGGCGGTAGAAGCCATGTATGGCCGTTCTATTATGGCTTCGTTTCATGGACTGTGGAGTGCAGCAGGTGCTACAGGTATCGGTATTGGCTGGATAATGGTGGCACTGAATATTACCCCGCTATTTCACTTTCTGTTCGTAGCGGTGATGGGGTGGGCAATTGTAGCATTTGCAGCCTCGCGTATTATCCAGCAGGATATGGGTGTTGCTGAAAATCAACCTTTGTTTTCGAAACCTGATAAATTCCTGCTCACTCTGGGTATTATTGCCTTCTGCTCCATGATCTGCGAGGGAACCATGTTTGAATGGAGTATCATCTATTTCCGCAGAGTGATGAAGATCGATCCTTCTTTTGCGGTGGCGTCTTCGTTTGCATTTATGGTTACCATGGCGAGCGGCCGCTTCATTGCTGATGCGATGAGGATAAAATTCGGCGCCAGAACCATGCTGATCCTCAGTGGTGTCCTTACCGCTACAGGTCTGATGATAGCAGTATTGCTGCCTTATTTCCTTACAGCTATTTTTGGCTTTATGCTGGTGGGATTGGGTGTTTGCTCAGTTGTTCCATTGGTATATAGTGCCGCCGGAACAACTAAGTTAATGTCGCCGGGAATGGCGCTGGCAACAGTTTCTACGATAGGTTACCTTGGTTTCCTCTGTGGCCCGCCTTTGATAGGCTATGTGGCACAGATGAGCAGCCTGTCTGTATCCTTTACCATGATAGCTGTGATGGGCGCGTTGATAGCGGTAATGTCGAGTAGAATCAGGATTTAATCTGGTTACATCTTTTTGGCAATAGCAGTTAAGGTATCGAGTAATTTCAGGATTTCTGCTTTATCAATTGGCAGTTCAGTTACCCGGAAATGCAGGTAGAATTTCAGGGTTTCGGCATCTTCGTAATCATTACGGAGGGTGATTTTCTGTTCCGGGTACATATCGCAAAGCAGGGAAAGCTCCTTGTTGATTTCTTGCAGGAAGCTGGCTGGCCTGACATTAATGACCAGACGATCGGAAAATGCTGTATGTGATTTATTTTGAAAGAGACCACGGTACCAGGTTTTGGGCCTGGCAATCAGCCTGACATTTGTCTCGGGAATTTCCACATGGATATCAACAGAACGTGCCCGGATATATTTCATGATGTTATCAATACCCGGTTCTTTTTTCTTATAATATGAGTGGGAAATTTGTCGTAACCGAACCTCATTTTTTCCTTCCATTATACTGACCATTTTTACTTCCCAGGCCAGGCATATTTTTATATGTCTTCCATCCCTGGTATAGTTAAAGGAATAAGAGTAAGGGTCACCTTTGACGCCTTCTACATACAGAATGGTGGAGCTATTATATTTGCTGGCAATGCTACTCCAGACTTCAAGCATAAAATAGATAGTTTAGGAAGACAATCCTGATTATTAATTCTTTCTCTAATATAATAGCATTTTTTGCTGCAATCAGATAGCAGTTCAAAAAAAAATTAAAATTTTATTGTGCAGTAAACTTGAAAGTCCGTAGCTTTGCACGATTTTTTTGTTCCCATCGTTGGCAGAAAGATCAATTTGGTTTTTCATTTTCAATAGATTACACAAATGCCAAAAGACACATCTATCAAATCTGTTCTCATTATCGGTTCTGGTCCTATCGTAATTGGTCAGGCTTGCGAATTTGATTATTCCGGTTCTCAGGCAGCACGTTCGCTGCGAGAAGAAGGAATTAAAGTGATTTTGATTAATTCCAACCCGGCGACCATCATGACAGATCCTATGATGGCCGATAAGGTTTATTTGCTGCCACTGACCGTGGAAAGCATTGAGCAGATCCTGGAAGAAAACCAGATAGATGCCGTATTACCTACTATGGGTGGGCAGACTGCGCTAAATCTTTGTAAAGAGGTAGACGAACTGGGTATCTGGGAAAAATTCAATGTACGCCTGATCGGTGTGGACATCAAAGCGATCGACAAAGCTGAAGATCGTGAACAGTTCCGTCAGTGGATGATTCAACTGGGCATTCCGGTAGCGCCTGCCAGAACTGCTAACTCCTTCCTGGAAGGTAAAGAGTTCGCACAGGAAATCGGTTTCCCGCTGGTTATCCGTCCTTCCTTTACCCTTGGTGGTACAGGTGGTGGTTTTGTACACAGCAAAGACGACCTGGACGAAGCACTGGACCGTGGTCTGAAAGCTTCTCCTATCCACGAAGTACTTGTTGAAAAAGCAGTACTGGGTTGGAAAGAGTATGAGCTGGAGCTGCTGCGTGATAAAAACGACAATGTCGTGATTATCTGTACAGTAGAAAACCTTGACCCAATGGGTATTCACACGGGTGACTCCATCACCGTGGCCCCTGCCATGACCCTGAGCGATACCGCTTTCCAGGACATGCGTAACAAAGCCATGATGATGATGCGCGACCTGGGTAACTTCGCCGGTGGTTGTAACGTTCAGTTCTCCCTCAATCCTGAGAACGAAGAGCTGATCGCCATCGAGATCAACCCTCGCGTAAGCCGTTCTTCTGCACTGGCTTCAAAAGCAACCGGTTATCCTATCGCAAAAATTGCTGCGAAACTGGCTATCGGTTACACCCTGGATGAACTGGAAAACCAGATCACCAGAACAACTTCCGCATTCTTCGAACCAGCACTCGATTACGTAATCGTAAAAATGCCTCGCTGGAACTTTGACAAATTCAAAGGCGCTGACGATACTTTAGGTCTGCAGATGAAATCTGTAGGTGAAGTAATGGCTATCGGCCGTACCTTCCCTGAAGCCCTCCAGAAAGCCTGCCAGAGCCTCGAAAACGATGCACTTGGCCTCGGTTACTATGGTAAGTCAATGATGAAAGGCGAACAACTGCTCGAAAAACTGAAACGCCCAACCTGGGATCGTATCTTCCGTATTAAGGATGCCCTCATGGAAGGTGTTTCTGTAAAACATATCCACCAGCAAACATATATCGACCGCTGGTTCCTTCATCAGATCCAGGATATTGTTACCCTGGAAAAACAACTCGCTGAACACGACCTGGAAAGCGTTCCGGTTGATATGCTCAGAGATGCCAAAAAAATGGGCTTCTCCGATAAACAACTGGCTATCCTGTTCGGTAACTGCGAAGAAGAAGAAGTTTACGCAAAACGTAAATCTGCCAACATCGTACGTACCTATAAAATGGTAGATACCTGCTCTGCAGAGTTCGAAGCAAAAACGCCTTACTTCTACTCCACTTTCGATACTGAAAACGAAAGCAAGGTTACTGATAAGAAGAAAATCATCGTACTCGGTTCTGGACCTAACAGAATCGGTCAGGGTATCGAATTCGACTACTGCTGTACGCACGGTCTGCAAGCTATCCAGGATTGCGGTTACGAAGCCATCATGGTGAACTGTAACCCTGAAACTGTTTCCACCGACTTCGACATGGCAGATAAACTGTACTTCGAGCCGGTATTCTGGGAGCACCTGTGGGAAATCATCGAACTGGAAAAACCAGAAGGTGTAATCGTACAGCTCGGTGGACAAACCGCACTGAAACTGGCTAAACGCCTGGAAGAAAATGGTATCAAAATCATCGGTACATCCTTCGATAACATGGATATTGCTGAAGATCGCGGCCGTTTCTCCGACATGCTGAAAGACCTCAATATTCCTTATCCTAAATATGGTACCGCTTACAATACTGACGACGCTATCGAGGTAGCAAAAGAAGTAGGATACCCTGTACTGGTGCGTCCTTCCTATGTACTCGGTGGTCAGCGTATGCGTATCGTAATTAACGAAGAGGAACTGGAAGAGTCTGTACTCAGCCTGCTGCGTCACCTGCCAGGCAACAAAATCCTGATCGACCACTTCCTGGATCGTTGCCAGGAGGCTGAAATCGACGGTATCTTCGATGGTGAAACCTTCCATGTAATGGGTGTTATGGAACATATTGAGCCTGCCGGTATCCACAGTGGCGATAGCCACGCGTTACTGCCAGCGTTCAACCTGACGCCGATTGAAGTAACTACCATGGAATTCTATGCTGAGAAAATTGCACGCGCACTCAATATCCGCGGTCTGATCAATATCCAGTTTGCAATTAAGGATGGTAATGTATTTGTAATCGAGGCTAACCCTCGCGCATCCCGTACCACACCTTTCATTGCAAAAGCATACCAGGTTCCTTACCTGAACATCGCTACCAAGATCATGATCGGCGCTAATAAACTGACTGATTTCAAAATTGAAAAGAAACTCACCGGCTTCGCAATCAAAGAACCTGTGTTCTCTTTCAATAAATTCCCAGGTGTGAATAAAGAACTCGGACCTGAAATGAAATCTACCGGTGAAGCCATTCGTTTCATTAAAGATCTCCGCGATCCTTACTTCAGAAACCTTTACAAAGAAAAAAGCATGTACCTGAGTAAATAATTTACCAGCTATAGCTTCAGATAAATAAAAAAGCCTTCGCTCATGCGAAGGCTTTTTTATTTATCTGAAATGCTGTGCAGTAAAGACTTTCAGCGTTTATGCCTTGCCGTTTGTACAAAGCATAATACCCTTCTCCACTTAAACAGAAAAATATAAGCAAAGGGTGAAATCCGCCACGGTAAATGGTTTGCAGGGGAATAGTATAGACAAAAAAATAGAGCCTGATAAAAATCAGGCTCCTTCTTTTCCCTCAAAATAACCATTAAAGACACGACTATTGAATCTTGAATCGAATCAAATAGCGTGACCGGTAATGCAGTTTACAAATAATATTATATTTAAAGAAGATGTTAACTAATCAATAACAGATAGATAAATAATTAATATTAAATATATTGATTAATAGTAATTTATAGAAACTTCTTCTCAGGCTTATTACTGCGGTATTTTATCACCTTTCAGGAAATTTTCTAGTAACCATATATTCATATGCAGCGGAAAAAAAGGTCTTTTTGTTAACATCCAATATAGGAATTACACACTTCGGATAACTAACTTTAATTTGTAAAACGTTAACCCACTATGTTGTTTGAGTCATCTTTGCCTGTTAACCACAGTAGCGGACGAAGTCCGTTTTTGCGTATAATCTTTCCCGTTATTGCCGGTGTCAGCTTCCAGATTTATCATGTTAAAAACGTGTGTGCGTTCACGTTAATGCCAGCGTCGTTATTATTGTTACTGGCTTTTCGTTTCCTGCCCCTTACCTGGAAATATAAGTTTCAACAGCTACATGCACTTATCGTAGCATCACTACTATTTGCTACCGGTGCTATCCTTTTGTACGAACAGGATCCGCGAAATAATAAGCAACATTATACACATCACTATGACCCGGGAGACAAGCTCCTGCTTCATTTGCATTCAGCACCGGAACAGAAGGGCCGCTTTGTGAAATACCTTGCTACCATCCAGGCAGTGTATCACCAACAGCAATGGATGTCTTCAACAGGGGAGGTAATGACATATGCAGATACCGGCCTAAACAGGCAACTACAGCGGGGTAGCCGGCTTATCACCGATATAACGTTATTGCCTGTACGTAATATGGGAAACCCCGGTGGCTTCGATTATCAATGGTATTGTATCACCAAAGGCATCTACCATCAGGCTTTTCTAAAACAACAACAGGTATTCCTGTATACCCCTTTACCGGTGAACAAACTTGATATGCTGCTGCAGACAATGCTTGATTACTGCCTGCGCACTTTCAGAACATATATCGGTAACGGGCCGGAAGCTGGTATGGCAGCGGCTTTGCTCATTGGGTACCGGCAGGACCTCGATAAGAATATCGTGCAGGACTATACGAATACTGGCATTGTGCATGTAATCGCAATTTCAGGTATGCACCTCGCATTATTGTACGGGAGCCTGCTCTGGCTCCTGCAATGGCTGCCAGCCAGCCGCTATGCCAATTGGCTCCGGGCATTCCTGATTATCCTGTTTCTCTGGGGATTTACATTGCTGACAGGCTCTTCTGCCTCTGTGCTCCGGGCGGCAGTGATGTTTACTGCCACTACCATAGGCCGTTTTGTATTGCAGCATGCCAGTAACATCTACAATACCCTGGCGGCTTCTGTATTCCTGTTGATTTGCATGAACCCTTATATTATCCTGGATACCGGTTTTCAACTGTCATACCTGGCGGTATTGAGTATCGTACTCTTCTATTCCAGGATTAACCAGCTTTTCGAATTCAAACAACGTTGGAAAGGTTATTTATGGGAGATGATCGCCTTATCTGTAGCAGCCCAGATATTGACGACCCCTGTCTGCCTATATTACTTCCATCAGTTTCCGACCTGGTTTCTGCTGGCTAACCTGCTGGCAGTGCCATTATCCACTATTGTAATTTATGGTGAGATCGTATTGCTGGCAGTAGCCCCGTTTCATACGCCTGCAATGTGGGTGGGAACAGGTGTAAAATACCTGATATGGGGAATGGACACCATTGTACAATACCTTGGAAAACTGCCGGGAGCACTGATTACGGCTATTCCCTGTGACCTGCTGCAGGTCGTATTGCTATACATGATGATTGGTACTTTACTTGGCTATATAGCGCTTCAGTTTAAACCTTTCTGGTGGCTGATGGTTATCAGTACTGCGGTGTATATCATTACGCTGGGCAGGGATACCTGGCAACGAAGTACCCGGCATCTGCTGGTGGTCTATAATTCCAGACAGACAGCCGCAGATTATATTCGCGGTTATCAGTATCAGCCGTTGTTTTATACAGATAGTACCGGGGGAGATGTCATTAGCGGGAGACAATATTTCGGTGCAGACCAGGAGGGAAAAAGGTTGTTTCAATGTCGGGATACACCGGGAGGAAATACCTATTTACAATGTGCCGGAAAAAAAATTGTAATCATTGACAGTAATTACAGGAGGGTAAAAGGGGAGACGTCTCCCATAAAAAAATTCAAGACGGATTATATTTTATTGACACGTAATCCACATGTGGATATCAGGCAGCTGGCTGATTTTTACGAGATTGGAACAGTAATTATAGGTGCCGGAAACCCGGTATGGCGTATACAACGGTGGAAAAATGATTGTTACGTGTTAACTTTGCGCTTCATTTCGGTTCCGGACCAGGGAGCCTATGTTATTAATTTCTAATGTCTTCCATTCATGCAAAAGCAAATTAAATCAGCTCTGATCTCCGTTTTCTATAAAGATAACCTGGAGAACATCGTTAAAAAATTAGGAGAACAGGGTGTTACGATCTATTCTACCGGCGGTACTCAGCAATTTATTGAGGAGCAGGGCGTAAAATGCGTAGCAGTTGAGGATCTCACTGCTTATCCTTCCATTCTGGGAGGCCGTGTTAAAACACTGCACCCTAAAGTATTTGGTGGTATCCTGGCTCGCCGCGAGAACCCACAGGATCTGGAACAACTGAAACAGTACGAAATTCCGGAAATTGACCTGGTAATCGTAGACCTGTATCCATTCGAGGAAACAGTGAAAAGCGCTGCTGCAGAACAAGCTATCATTGAAAAAATCGACATAGGTGGTATCTCCCTCATCCGTGCTGCTGCTAAAAATTTCAAAGATGTTGTTATCGTTGGTTCTAAAGACCAATACGCAGACCTGGAAAAAGTGCTGACAGAAAACAACGGCGCTACCAGCATCGAAGACCGTAAAGGCTTTGCTGCTAAAGCATTTGAAGTATGTGCTAACTATGATGTTGCCATCTCTCAATATTTCCTGAATAACGAACCAGGTGATTACTTCCAGGTTTCCGTTAAAGAAGGTCAGGTAAACCGTTATGGCGAAAACCCTCACCAACGTGGCGTTTTCTACGGCGACCTGAATGAAATCTTCAACAAACTGCATGGTAAGGAGTTGTCTTTCAATAACCTCGTGGATGTTGACGCTGCCTGCCAGCTGATCCAGGAGTTTACTGAAACTACCTTCGCTGTTATCAAACATACCAACGTTTGCGGTATCGCTAGTCGCCCTACGCTGAAAGAAGCCTGGGACGCTGCACTGGCTGGTGATAAGGAAAGCGCTTTCGGCGGTGTACTGGTTACCAACAAACAAATCGACAAACAAACTGCTGAGTCTATCAGTGAAATCTTCTTCGAAATCCTGATCGCTCCGGGCTTCGACGCTGATGCACTGCCAGTACTGCAAAGCAAGAAAAACCGTATCCTGCTGGAACAGAAACAGCCTGTAAAAGCTAAATACGCTTACAAAAACATCTTAAACGGTGTATTGCTGCAGGATGCAGACAATGGCAACTACAAAGAATGGAACGACGTAGGCGCACGCGCTGCAACCGCCGCAGAAAGAGCTGACCTGGAATTTGCCAACATCGTTTGCAAACACCTGAAATCCAACGCTATCGCACTGGTTCGTGATAAACAACTCGTAGGTAAAGGTTGTGGCCAGACTTCCCGTATCGATGCACTGCGTCATGCCATCGAAAAATCCAAACAGTTCAACTTTGACCTCAAAGGTGCTGTGATGGCTTCCGATGCATTCTTCCCATTCAATGATTGCGTAAGCATCGCCCACGACGCCGGTATCACCGCTGTAATTCAGCCTGGTGGTTCTATGCGCGACAACGACTCCATCGAATTCTGCAAAGAACATGGTATGGTAATGGTTATGACTGGTATGAGACATTTCAGACACTAATCATCTGCCATAACTATTTAAAATATATGACAAGGGTCTCTATACCATAGAGGCCCTTTTCTATTGCTTCAGGTCGTTATCTGCCTACTTATCTCAAAAAAATATAATTTAGCATAAATAAAATTACCCGATACTCAGTTGTTTATACATCAAAATATAATGAAAGACGCTACAGACGTCGATTTGATCCAGGAGTACAAGCGCTCCGGCAAATTGGATGTGCTGGCTGCATTATATCAGCGATATATGAACTTAGTATATGGGGTATGCCTTAAATATTTCGATGAAGGAGCCAGTAAAGACGCAGTGATGCAGATATTTGAGGAGCTGATCAGCAAATTGCAGCAGCATGAAGTGCAGAATTTCAAAAGCTGGCTGCACGTATTGACCCGGAACCACTGCCTGATGAAGATCAGGGCCATGAAAAACAAGGAATCCCTGCAAGTAGAGGTAGAAGAATCTAAACTTATGGAAAACGCAGATTCCGGGCATCATGAAAATGGAACAACACTGGAAGACAATCTTCAGGCAATGGAAAAATGTATGGATACCTTACCGGAAGAACAAAAACGTAGTGTTGACCTGTTTTATCTGAAAGAAAAGAGTTACAGAGAGGTGAGCGCTATCACCGGGTATGACATGAACAAGGTGAAAAGTTATATCCAGAACGGTAAGCGGAACCTCAAAATATGTATGGAGCAGCATGACTGATAAAAAACCAAATAAGGAACAGCAGGTTAGTCCTGAGCTCATCCGCCAGTACCTGGCAGGTGAACTGGACGATAAGGCCATGCACGCCCTGGAACGCCAGGCGCTGGATGACCCGTTCCTGGCTGACGCCCTGGAAGGTTTTGAAGCAGTTGCGCCTGATCAGCAACATAATATAGATGATCTTCATGCGAGGTTGAACCAAAGGGTACAGCCTGCCAGAGGAAAAGTGAGGGCCCTGTACTATCGTTTTGCGGCTGCTGCTGCCATTTTATTGGTGATGGTGGTTGGTGGTTATTATCTCGTAAATACGACCGTTAAGCCGCCTGAAGTGGCGATGAAACACGAACCAGATACCACTGTTATACCATCCGGTGATATTAATGCTACCAAACAGCAACCTGCAACACATGAAGACAGTATGCCTGCCGGAAACGCAAAGCCGGCATTAATGCTGGCACAGCGTACGCTACCAGCAAAAAAAGAAAAGAAACCTGTCGTAATCAGTCAGGAAGAAAATGCCCCGGTTGTTAATACATGGTCAGGGAATATGAATGCCGATACAAAGATCAGCGCTACAGATTCCATGCTCGAAAAATCCCACAAAGAACTAAATGATGTGGTGGTGATGGGCTACGGTGTGAAACGGAAATCACTAGAAAGTAGTGTGCCCTCTATTCAGGCGCAGCCATTAGCAATTGATAAATCTGCCAGCCAGCAGAAAGACTCCATGCAGGTGACACCTATGCTGGCAGGAAGGGCACCTGGTATTATGGCTAATAAAAACCGTGTAGATACAATCAACGTCGTTCTTCAACCAGACAACAGGGCATTAAGTGAGGTAGTGGTAATGGGTTATAGCAAAGAGGGTGAAGAGTCAGAAACACCGGCACCAGAAGGCCCAAGACCTTATGGAGGCTATAGCGGGTTCAAAAAATATATCGCTGAAAACAACCGTGTTTCCGATACAGCATTGATCGGCGCTACTGTTCGTATTGCCTTTAAGGTAGATAAAGACGGAGATTTGAGTGATTTCCGTGTAATTAAGGGCAAAAATATAGCCGCCGGTGAGGCAGCTATAAAGATTATTAAGAACGGTCCTTCCTGGAAAGGAGCAGATGATGGTAAAACCAGGACTGTTAAGGTCAGCATTACTTTCCGGCCGATAAAAATTATTGACCGTAAATAATTACTTATTTCTTTCTTTCCACAGCTGGTTGAATGATTTCTTCGCAAAAACAGGTAGTTCCCTGTTATCTCCCCAGCTTTTAGCAAAGAACCTGCGTAACATAAAATTCTTCATTTTACCACTGGCCATATTCATCATACGACGGCTCATGCAACCCTGTTTCCAGGCAAACCAGGCCATTTTTTCGTTGCCACTGGTGAAGTTCTCTTCTACCGCCTTCTGGCGGTTATGCAGCAGTAATTCGTGCAGATTAATACGTACCGGGCATACTTCTGTACAGTTGCCACAAAGGGAAGAGGCAAAGCTCAGGTGCATATAGTCACCGATTCCTTTGAGGTGTGGCGTAATCACGGAGCCTATTGGGCCACTGTAGGTGGTTCCGTAGGTATGGCCGCCGATATTTTTATATACAGGGCAGGCGTTGAGGCAGGAGCCACAACGGATACAGTAGAGGCTTTCCCTTGCAACAGTATCTTCCAGGATGTTGGTACGTCCATTATCCATAAGGATAACGTACATCTCTTCAGGGCCGTCTATTTCGCCTTCCTGGCGGGGACCACTGAATATTGAATTGTACGCAGTGATCTGCTGACCGGTACCATAGGTAGCCAGTAAAGGCCAGAACAGCGCCAGATCAGTAATAGAAGGCAATACCTTTTCTATTCCTACCAGTACAATATGTGTTTTAGGGAAAGCGGTGCTCAGGCGTGCATTACCTTCATTTTCCGTAACACAGATAGAACCTGTATCCGCAATGATGAAGTTGGCGCCGGTAATACCTATTTCTGCCTCTAAATATTTTTGTCGGAGTTTTTCGCGGGCAACCATGGTCAGTTGCTCAGGTGTGAGGCCCGGATCGGTGCCCAGTTTTTCAGCAAAAAGACGGGCTACGTCTTCCTTGCTTTTATGCATGGCGGGAGTCACGATGTGATAAGGTGGTTCTCCATCAAGCTGCTGGATGTACTCACCCAGGTCAGTTTCCACGCATTCTATGCCGTTATTGGCCAGAAAGGAGTTCAGGTGAACCTCTTCTGTAGCCATGGACTTACTTTTTACAATGCTTTTGCATTGTTTGGCTTTACAGATGGCAAGAATTTCCTGCTGTACCTGTTCGGCGGTTTCTGCCCAGATAACCTTGGCGCCACGTCTGGTGATATTCATTTCGAATTCTTCCAGGTGTTTGTCCAGGTGTTCTATGGCTCGCCACTTAATATTTTTAGCTCTTTCACGGGCGCCCATAAGGTCCGTGAATTGGAGTTTACCAGCCTTGACAGCCGTATTATATCTTCCGATGTTGAAATTGATAGTCTGCCGGTGACCAAGATCAGACGCTTTTCTTTCGCTTTCTTCCAGAAAATTGGATGCTATTTCGTGCATAAGCAGATCCGATAAGTGTGCGTATTAAAGATAGTTTATACTGAGGAATAAAGAATCAGTTATTTCCTCATTTGTATTGCTTTGTAGCAATTTTATCCAGCACTTCATAAAATTCCGTGCCGTATTTTCTTATCAGCGCATCTTTAAGAAAGCGGTACACGGGTACACGTAAAGCTTTTCCGTTTTTGCATGCGGGTTTGCAGATATCCCAACGGTCATAGTTTACTGCCTCGAAGCTTTCATATTTAGTAAGGCGGATAGGGTACAGGTGGCAGGAGATAGGTTTTTTGTAATCGATAACCCCGTCTTTGTAGGCTTTCTCGATGCCACAGCCAACAACTCCATGTTCATCTATGGATGCATACGCACAGATGCCTTTATTAACAGTAGGAGTTACATATCCATATTCCGGATCTGTGGTGTTGGTGCCTGTTTTTTCTATTTCCTGAATACCTTCTTCGCGCAGATAGGATTTGATTTTCGGGTAAATCTTTTTGAGGATTTTAGTTTCCTCTTTATCGAGCGGGGCACCACAGTCGCCCGCAACACAGCAAGCGCCTTTACAGGCGGAGAGGTTGCAAACGAATTGTTCTTCAATAACCTCGTCACTAATATACTTATCGTCGATAATAATCATTGGGTATTTCCTGCTGTATTAAGCAGCGTCTTTATTGTTTCAGACAACAAAGTTACGGGAAATATATGTGGATTTATACTATCGCCAGCGGAGGGTTTCCACCATATGCCACATATCTTGCTGCAGGTATTTATTGACTGGGGCAAGGGAATCGGCATTAGGGGCGGCATCGAAGTAAAGGGCGCCACGGAGGAAGTGTTTCACGGAATCAGTGGCAAAGAACTGTTTGGCAGAGGCTGCATTTCCGCCAACCTGATAGAAGGTGCCGTTTACCTGGTTTTCGGTATGAATAACGTTCTCATCAATATAATCAGCCTTGTAGGTGTGCTTATAGGTCATTTTATAGGCATCATCTACCAGTTTACGGAAACTGTTGTTGCCGTCGCCGATGATTTTATAGCTGAGATAGATTTTACCGTTGAGAGAGGGGAAATCTATATTGATCCAGTAAGGGTTTTCGGGTCTGTCGCCAAAGAAGGAGGTGTCTTTGATGATGTTGGCGTATTCCGGGTACTCGAAAGTATAGGGATAGCCAGGCTGGTCAAAGACTTTATATTTCCTTTCTGGGAATTTTATTTCAAAATAGCCTCTGGGTTTGGGGGTAAACCCCTGTTCACAGGCGCTAAAAGTAAGTAGGGAAGCTGCGAGCAGCAGTATAGTAGCAAATTTGTTCTTTGGCATGGCGGAATGGTCATTTGGGTGTCTGTCAGGCGGCTTCAGAAGCGTCGGGCCTTACAGATACCTGTATTTTCTGGATGCGCATTTTATTTACTTCCAGAACGGTGAAATCATAATTACTGAAACTGATAACGCTATTTTCTTCCGGAAATTTTCCGGAGAGTTCCAGGATGAGTCCGCCAAGAGAGTCGCTTTCTCCCCTTACCTGTTCGAAGGTATCGGGGGGGATGTTCATGATACGGCAAACGTCGTTGAGCATGGTTTTGCCTTCAAAAACGTAGGTGAAGTTATCCACCTTGCTGTAATTGAATTCTTCCTCGTCAAATTCGTCTTTGATATCGCCGATGACTTCTTCCATGATATCTTCCAGGGTGACGATACCGGAGGTGCCGCCGAATTCATCTACCACCACGGCAAAGTGCATTCTTCGGTTCTGAAATTCTGTGAGGAGGTCTTCGATCAGTTTATGGCCATGAACAAAGAAAGGCTGGCGCATTACTTCGTGCCAGTCGAAGGTATTGTCTTTATCCAGGTGGGGCAGGAGGTCTTTCGTGTGGATAACACCCACGATATTGTCCAGGTTGCCTTTATATACCGGGAGTCTTGAATAATGGAGATCTGCTACTTTTTTGATAACATCGGAGAAACTGAGGTCGTATTCGACACCGTTCACATCGAGGCGGCCTCTCATGATTTGTTTCACGGTGATGTTGCCGAATTTGAGGATCCCTTTCAGGATATTTTTTTCTTCCTGAGAGGCGGTAGGGTCTACGCTCATTTCGATGGCCTGGTCGATTTCCTGGTAATTGACAACGCCGGCACGGCTATGGAAGAACCGTGCTTCGATGCTGCTGCTCATGGATACGAAGAAATCGCTTACAGGCTCGAGCGTAGCATGTATGATGCTGACGAACCAGGCAAAATAGGTAGCGAAGCGTATATTGTTTTGGGCTGCCCAAACGCGGGGTAGTATCTGTCCGAAGAACAGTAATACGAAGCAGATGGCAGATATGCGCACCACATAGGAGACTACAGGTAGTGTCTGCAGATCTTCCATTTGGGTGATCATATAATTAGATGTCAGAATAAAGGCAATCATGAGCAGGATCTCTGCGATTTGCAGGGATGCCAGCAAAGATTTTGGTTTTTCCAGCAGCTTGGTGATGAGCTTGCCGGATGAGTTTTGCCTTGTTTTAAGCACGTTCAGGTCCTTATAGTTAAGGGAAAAGAACGCGACCTCTGCTCCTGACACGATGAAGGTGAGGAGGAGGAGTACAAATATTACCAGGGAGAACACGACTACGTTTGGCGTAGCGATGACGCTGCTGGCTTGTAAGAGATAGGATACGTTGCTTGCCGGAGTGATATCCAAAGTTTACAGCTTTGATGTAACAAATCAGAATTTCGGAAAATATGCTGGAACTGTGGTAACAATATATTTTCCATGCACGCAAATATAAGTAATGTCCCTATACGGGATTACGCTCACATGAAAACTTAAACTTTTTTAATATTACTAAAAAGGCAGATCGTCTGCAGGTTCGTTCAGTGAAGGCGGGATTTCCATGTTGTTAGGGAAACTATCTCCCGTGGAAGATCCTGTGCTGCTGTGGTGTGGAATGGGGTGATCTTGGTTGTTGAGGTCCATACGTTTATCCAACATAACCAGGTTATCTCCTACAACTTCGGTTGCAAACTTCTTATTGCCTTCTTTGTCTTCCCAGCTACGGGTGCGCAAACGACCTTCTATATACACCAGACTACCTTTGTGTAAATACTTTTGCGCCAGCTCAGCAAGTCCACGCCATAATACGACAGTATGCCATTCGGTCTGAGAAATAAGTTTACCTGCTCTGTCCTTGAATGTTTCTGTGGTAGCTAACGAAAATTTGGCCACGGCAATATTTCCTTCCAAAAACTGTACATCCGGGTCCCTGCCTAAATTGCCAATCAAGATTACTTTATTAACACCTCTCATAGTTGTAGGTTTTTTTAGTCTATTGATAAAGAGTTCTTCTTTTACATAAACAACCTTCTTAAAGTTAATATTTTTTCTCAATCGGCATTCAAAAAAATATTATTCTTCGCAGTGATTGGGTGAAAACCTATAAAAGCAGTCCTGTTTTGGATTGCAGGAAGGTGGTAATCGTTTTGGGGAAAGCAAAGTTATCTAGTGTTGACCGTTCAGTGAGCAGGTAGCCGGGTATTTCTACCGGTTGTTCCATTTCTATGTTAATAAACTGGCTATGAATGGTTTGGTGCGTCAGCTGCTGCTTAAATTGTTTGGAAACCCGGGCCACTTCGAAGGGCTGTTTCCCGAAAATGGATTGAAAGTCAGTGCTGTTGAGGATTTGCGTGCTATCTTCCGCGGCAGGGGTTTCGATGAGAATAAACTCATGCAGGTTCTGCCATATATCATTATTTATTCTTTTGCGGATATATACTTTATCTTCAAAAGAGGCGATGATATAGTTAAAGAATCTTTTTTTGACCTGAAGCTTTTTAGACTTTATGGGTAGCAGGCTCACCAGGTTCTGGTGATAGGCATTACATTTTTTCTGCAAAGGACAGGAGGTGCATTCTGGCAGCTGGGGCTTGCAAACGGTGGCTCCGAAGTCCATAATGCTTTGATTATAAACGGCTGAGGCGTTTTTGGGGAGTAGTTTTTGAGCCAGTTCAGCAAATTCTTTTTTGCCGGCGGTGCTGTCTATCGGTGTTTCGATACCGAAAAAGCGGGACAAAACGCGGAAGACGTTACCGTCGAGTACGGCATAGGGGAGGTTGAACGCAAACGAGGCGATGGCGGCTGCGGTGTATGGGCCAATGCCTTTCAGGGCATTAATTTGCTCATACTTATCAGGAAACCGACCATGATAGGTTTGTGTAATTTCCCTGGCGGCGGCGAGCATATTTTTACAGCGGGCATAATAGCCCAGGCCTTGCCACAGGCGGAACACTTCTTCCTCATTTGCCGCTGCGAGATCCGATACAGTGGGGTAATTTTGGATAAAGCGCTCATAGTAGGGCCAGCCCTGTTCTACACGGGTTTGCTGCAGAATTATCTCAGAAAGCCAGATTTTATAGGGGTCCTTTTCCTGCTTCCAGGGCATGGTCCTGGTATTTGATTCCTGGTTCCATTCCAGTAATTTTTCCGTAAAAAAAATTAGGGCGGCACTCATTTATATATTAGTTTAATAAAATTATTTAGTATATTGATATGGCAAATAGTGGCATGAAAACCCTGGAGAACACACACTGAATTCCCTTTTCAGGGATGCAAATAAATGGAATTAATTGCCAATACATTTATAAGAAAAAATTATTAAATTTATTTGCTTTAAATTCAGCAATTAAAAATTTTAAATTAACTTTGAGAGTAAAGTAATCCTCTCGCTTTTATATGAGAAAAGCTGATTTAATAAACAACATTGCTGAAAAAACCGGCATCCCCAAAGTAGATGTGTTAGTAACACTTGAGGCTATGTTTAAAGAGGTGAAAGAAGCTCTGGCCAATGGAGAGCATATCTACATCAGAGGGTTTGGCAGTTTTATCACAAAGAAAAGAGCCGCTAAGATCGGCCGTAACATCAAGAAGAACGTAGCTGTGGAGATCCCAGAGCACTTTATTCCGGCATTCAAACCTTCGAAAGAATTTGTTGCTGAAGTAAAGAAGCTTAAAAGTTCTTAATTTCGCAGCCTAATTTATTTAGGCCATGCGAAAATCACAATTACTCCTTATTGGTGCTGCTGTAGCGTTATTGGTGGTATTATATGCCTTTGGCCGTACAGTGCCTAAGGTGGACAAGAAAGCTATGTCAACTGCCGCTCCTATGCAGGGCGGTCAGGAGGTGGCCCCTATTGCGTTTTCTGAACTGCTGGAGGCAGCTAAGAAACGTATTCCCGCTGAAAAACTGCTTCAAGTAAACACAATCGAAACGAACGTCGTGCGTGGGGATGTAAAAACCCAGCAGATATCCGCGTACCGTCAACTTTCCAATACCTGGGACAGTCTCAATGAGGCGCCAGTATCAGCTTATTATCTTGGCCAGGCGGCCAAGTTGGAAAATTCCGAAAAAAGCCTCACCTTTGCAGCCAATTTATTTTTAACTCATTTGCAACATGCGGAAGATCCTGCCGTTGCCAAATGGGAAGCCAATCAGGCAAATGAATTGTTTGATGCTGCTATTGCGCTCAATCCAGAGAACGATACTATCAAAATGTCTAAAGCCATGGTACTCATGAATAGTGGAGAACCGATGGCAGGCGTTGGTATTCTTCGCGAAGTAGTAGCCAAACACCCGGATAATGTGGACGCTCAGCTTACTTTAGCTAATCTGGCCATACAATCCGGACAATATGATAAAGCTATCGATAGACTGGAAGGTGTGATGAAAAGTCACCCGGACAATGCAAAAGTTATATTTGTACTGGCCGAAGCCTACAGGAATCATGGAGATAAACAGAGAGCCATTCAATTGTTCGAGCAATCAAAACAATATATGAAGGATCCTGAATTGAAGAAGGAAGTAGATAGCTATATTAAAAGTATTCAATAATATTTATTTTTTCATCATCTAAAAACGTATCAGCGTATGCCTTGCGGTAAGAAAAGAAAAAGACATAAAATTGCCACTCACAAGCGTAAAAAAAGACTGAGAAAGAACAGGCATAAAAAAGGTAAGAAATAATTACTCCAGTTTCCCGCCATTTATATTAACCAGGTATCATTAACCCGGCGCGGCGGTCGGATAAAAATTTTCATATATCCTGCATGATTTTAGCTTTAATTCTTAAATTGCTAAAGTCATGCAGGTTGTTTCCATAGATCCCGCTACGAATTCTCCGGATATTACCTGCAGTGATCGCTAAACCCTTAAGCAATCCATCATCACTGTACGTGACGAAGTTATGCTAACTTTATAGGTGAGCTATAATCTGGTATGCAGTAAGCTGTAGTCTACAGCCGTGTGCATAGCATAAAGGTGAAGTTTTAAAGGTTAAAATTTTGGACGCTTGAATAAGGAACTTATTATAAATGCGGCACCCACAGGGGTGGAAATTGCGTTACTGGAAGATAAAAAGTTAGTAGAATTACATCACGAAAGTGGAAATCCTAACTTCGCAGTAGGCGATTTGTACCTGGGGAAAGTAAAAAAGCTGATCCCCGGCTTAAATGCTGCATTTGTCGACGTAGGCTTCGAAAAAGACGCCTTCTTACACTATACGGATCTAAGCCCCTATATCCGATCCATTCTTAAATTTACGCAAACAGCCATCAGCGATAAAACCCCTGAAGGCTTCGACTTTACGAAATTTAAAAATGAACCGGAAATAGTCAAGACCGGAAAAATTACGGATGTGCTGGGTGGTAAACCCAATATACTCGTTCAGATTCTCAAAGAACCCATTTCCTCGAAAGGCCCGCGCCTCAGCTGTGAAATTTCTCTCCCAGGAAGATTTATCGTGTTAACGCCCTTTAATGATATTGTTGCGGTTTCAAAAAAAATCCACTCTTCCGAAGAAAGAAAACGCCTCCAGAAAATTGTGGAAGCTATCAAACCTCCCAATTTTGGCGTCATAGTTCGTACCGCCGCCGAAGGAAAGAAAACTGCGGAACTGCACGAAGACCTTACCACACTGGTAGAAACCTGGAAAAATATCCAGAACAATCTTAAAGGTGGACAGGCCCCTCAGAAAATACTGAGTGAACAGGCTAAAACTACCAGCATCCTCCGTGATCTCCTCAACGAGAGCTTCAACCGTATCGTCATCAATGACAAAAATATTTACGCCGATACCAAGGCTTATATCGGGAAAATCGCTCCGGAAAAACAAAATATTGTAGACTTCTACAATAACGGATCGCCTATCTTCGATAACTACGGTATTACCCGACAGGTAAAAGCTTCCTTCGGTAAAACCGTCAACCTGGACAGCGGTGTATACCTGATCATTGAGGCTACCGAAGCCCTCCATGTGGTAGATGTTAACAGTGGGTATAAAAGCTCCAGTAACAACCAGGAGCAAAATGCACTCGCCTCCAACCTGGAAGCAGCCGCAGAAATAGCACGACAACTCCGTCTCCGTGACCTCGGTGGTATCATTATCATCGACTTCATTGATATGAAACTGCCTGAAAATAAAAAGACAGTTTTTGAAGCAATGGAGAAATTCATGCAGCAAGACCGTGCTAAACATACCATACTCCCTATCTCCAAATTCGGCCTCATGCAGATTACCCGTCAAAGGGTAAAACCTGAAGTGACCATTTCCGTAGCAGAAGACTGCCCTACCTGTAAAGGAACAGGTAAAATCGGCGCTTCCATGCTCATTATGGATGATATCGAGAAAAACCTGCAATACCTGATCAATCATCAGCACAAAGGACTGACCATCCAGGTTCACCCGATTCTGTATGCCTATCTGACCAAAGGATTCCTTACTTCCAAACAATGGAAATGGTATTTCCAGTTTAAGAAATGGGTCAAGGTAAAAGCCGACTCCAACTACCATCTGACTGAATACCGCTTCTTCGACGCCAATGAAGAAGAAATCAAACTCTAAACAAAGAGCTGCACCTATAAGTTATTAAAAGGGAGATACTTACCAGTATCTCCCTTTTAACTATATATATTTCATACATTTATCTAAATTTTATCCCCGGACAACAGGTATCTCATCTCCCTGTTATCCCCATCCATAGCTTATATGAATATCCGTTTCTACACCTCAATGTCTCTGTTACTGTTGTTCGTTCTTACAGCATGTTCACAGTCGGCTTCCCAGCGGAAACGCCTCAGAGCAAGAGATTCCAGCCACTATTCCAAACAGGAGTATATTGAGAAAACACTCGATAGCAATCAGCTGAATACCTTCCTGGCCAGTCACCCCAACTACCAGCCCTACGCCCAGTTCATCAAGGACTTTTATAGCCAGCGGGATTACCATTATGCCTGGATCAACAAGGAAGGACTTACTGAACAGGCCGGTAACTTCATCAATATGATGAAAAATGATGCGGCTTATGGTATCCAGGATAGTTCCGTCTGGACCCCGGAGCTGAAAATGCTTACAGATACGCTGGAACTGACCGATTCCACCCTGACAGTCAATGCTGCCGATATTCCAAGGATAGAAATGATGCTGACTTCCCAGTTCTTCAGCTATGGCAATAAGGTATGGGGCGGCCTCACCAACGACAATGCCAAAGACCTGGAATGGTTTATCCCCCGTAAAAAACTGGATATGACCAGTCTGCTCGATTCCATCACCCAGAAAGGAGCAGGTAGTATCGAAGAAGATGCGCCGGTTAATCCGCAATATAAAATGTTGAGAGAGAAGCTGAAACAGCTGGCGTTGCTGAATGAAAGTGTCAAGTGGGATACGCTGCACGCGCCAGGGAAAAGCCCGAAAAAAGGGGATTCCTCCGCACTGATTGCCGCCGTTAAATTGAGGCTGGAAGGTTACGGCGATTTACCCGGACATGACAGTAGCGGCCGCTTTGACGAAGCCATGGACACTGCTTTACGCAGTTACCAGGTACGTATGGGGTTAAAAGATGACGGACTGATTACCCCCGCTGTTATTAAAACCCTGAATGTGCCTATTTCGCAGCGTATGCGCCAGATATTACTGAATATGGAACGCCTGCGCTGGGCTGCTGTGGTACCGCCTAAAAACTATATCCTTGTCAATATCCCCGAATTTAAACTGCATGTATACCAGGATGGTGCACTGGCATGGAGCTGTAATGTGGTAGTAGGCACGCCCGGAACACATACGGTGATATTCAGCAATGAATTAAAATATATCGTGTTTAGTCCTTACTGGAACGTACCGCCGAGCATTCTTAATAAAGAAGTATTGCCAGGTATTAAGCGAGGCGGGAAAAGTTATCTTGCCCGTCAGAATATGGAGATGATAAACAATGGTGGTCATATCAGTGTACGTCAGCGACCTGGTGGTAAGAACGCCCTGGGTAAGGTGAAATTCCTTTTCCCGAATGAGTATAACATCTACCTGCATGATACACCGGCAAAATATTTATTCGGAAGAGATAAACGCTCTTTTAGTCATGGCTGTATCCGTATTGAAGAGCCCAAAAAACTGGCGATGTGGTTGCTGAGAAATGATTCCAGCTGGACAGAGCAGAAAATTGATGATGCCATGAATGCCGGTAAGGAAAGGTATGTAACGTTGAAAGACCGGGTGCCTGTATTTATCGGGTATTTCACCGCCTTCGTTGACAGTGATGGCCGGTTGAATTTCAGGGATGATGTATATGGCCACGATGAGAAGCTGGCCCGTACTTTATTTGGTAAATAACAGCATCGCATAAACGAAAAAAGTCATCTCTACCAGGCAGAGATGACTTTTTTCGTTTATGCGAAACAGTTAATAGACTTATTTTACTGCAATTACAGAGATTTCAACATTAACACCTCTTGGTAAAGCAGCAACCTGAACAGTTTCACGGGCTGGATAGTTGCCGGTGAAATAGCTGCCATATACTTCGTTTACCTGCGCAAATGTGTTCATGTCTGTAAGGAAAATTGTTGTCTTAACAACATCTGCGAAAGACATACCTGCTTCCGTGAGGATAGCCTGTAAGTTTTTCATCACCATGTCGGCTGCATCCTTTATACCAGATGTCACGAGTTCGCCGGTAGCAGGATCAAAAGGGATCTGTCCGGAAACGTAGAGGGTATTGCCAGCTTTTACAGCCTGGTTATATGGCCCGATAGGAGCAGGGGCATTATTGGTATTAAAAATTTGCTTTTCCATAGCAACGAAAGTAATTAATAATTGAGAACCGTTATAATTAATGATTCTTAATTATGTTTGCTGAAATTTAGCGCATGAATATCCTGGTTATAGCAGATGCACAGCGGTATGAAGAGCTGCAGCAGAAAGGATTTGGTAAACATAAAGTACAGTGGAAAACCCACCTGGAAGATGTTTTGTCACTGAAAGCATTTGATCTTGTAATTGATACACTTTTCGACGACAGAATTTCCAATGCGGTAATTTATGCCCGTAATCCGGAAGTGCCTGTGCTGGCTTGTATGGTAAAGGTATCCCTGTCAGAAGTGATGCACCATGCAGCGTTTGAGCAGGGTTTCAACCTGATGGGATGCAATTTGCTGCCAGGCTTTATTAACATGCAGGTGATGGAAGTAACGGTGAAGGATAATGATCAATACCAGACGCTGGACAATATCATGTATCAGCTTGGCTGGGAATATGCGGTGGTGGCTGATTCTGTGGGGCTGGTAACAGCGAGGATCGTTTGTATGATCATCAATGAAGCTTATCTGACAGCAGAGGAAGGTACTGCCAGCAGAGCCGACATAGATATTTCGATGAAGCTCGGAACAAATTATCCTTACGGACCGTTTGAATGGTGCGAGCGCATTGGCGTGAAAAATGTATATGAAGTATTGAAAGCCGTGCAGGAAAGCAGCAATGACGGCCGTTTTGAAGTAGCTGCATTATTAGAAACAGAATACGAAGCAATATAGTAACATGGCACTAATCATAAATATTGATACTGCAACAGTGAGAGGATCTGTAACCCTTGCCCGTGATGGTAAGATTATCCAGACGATGGCAAGTGAAGAGCAGCGGGATCATGCAGCCACTATACCGCTTTTCATACAGCAGATTTTAAATGAGCATGGTATTCATCCTGATGCACTGGATGCCATTGCGGTAAGTGCGGGACCGGGTTCTTATACAGGCCTTAGGGTAGGAGTGGCCACCGCAAAGGGTTTGTGCTATGCCTGGAACAAACCTTTGATAGCGGTATCTACTTTGAAGATGATGGCGCAGGGAATGTTACTGCAGCAGGGTGACAGTAATATATTGTATGCACCGATGCTGGATGCAAGAAGGGCTGAAGTATTTACGGCTGTCTACAATGCAAGCCTGGAGGAGGTTTTAGCGCCTCAGGCCATGATCCTGGAAGGGGATTCTTTTAAAGATTTATTACAACAACACAAGATAATTTTCTTCGGTGATGGTAGTCCGAAATGGCGGGAGATGCTGGTTTCTACCGACAATGCGATTTTTGCAGGTTACGAGATAAATGCGGGGGATATGGCCCCGTTATCTGAGCTTGCGTTCGCTAAAAAGGACTTTGCCGACCTCGCATATTTTAGCCCTTTTTACTTAAAACCCTTCTTTTTCCCCAAAAAGGGATAATACAAAATTCGTATACTGTCATAATTCAGTCAAATTACATCTTTTTTGCACGTATCTACGGGATATATATGAAAAAATAAGGTATAGAAATTTTTTTTATTGTGACAGATATTATATTTTTGTATAAATCGATAACCACAATTGTTCTCTAACTTTTTGTGAGTACTGTCCGTTGATCCCTTTCATTTCATCATTTTTTAAAACTATTATGCGATGGAAAAAACATTATTAACTACCTCTTCTAATACTCTTATTATTTCTAGAGGTAACAATGAAAAAGACCAGATCAAATTGGATTACATTGCCGTTAAAAAGGCTGCTATGGTATTGCGTGCTATCAACCATAAGCTGCGCCAGCAGATGATCAAGCTGTTGGAAGATCACAAGAAAATGACTGTGACTGAGATTTACGTGAAACTGCGTCTGGAACAATCGGTAGCATCACAGCATCTCGCGATATTAAGGCGAGCGGGCATAGTAATTACTGAAAGAGATGGCAAGTTCATTCACTATACCATCAACAAGCAGCGTATTGCTGAGGTGGCGAAGTTTGTGGAAGAACTCGTAGGTTAATAATCGCAAAGTAAAGTATGGCTGACAGCAGCTATACAAGGAAGTTTTATATAAAAAAGTAGCCAAACGGCTACTTTTTTATTTTGGTATAGATATTATCCATAAGTACAGCCGCCATTTAATTAGTAAATTTGTGAAAATCAAAAACCATGTTCGTAAAGCAATTATACACCAATTGCCTCTCAGAGGCTGCCTACTTTATTGAGTCTAAAGGTGTGGCTGTTGTTATCGACCCATTGCGCGACATAGAGGTATATCTCGACCTGGCCAAAGAACGCAACGCAACCATTAAGTACATCTTTGAAACGCATTTCCATGCTGACTTTGTTTCCGGTCACCTGGAGCTGGCAAAAGCCACCGGCGCTAAAATCGTTTTTGGCCCCGATGCGGTTACTAACTTCGAAGCATATATTGCAAAAAACAACGAAACATTTGCAATAGGAGATCTCACACTGAAAGTATTACACACACCTGGTCATACACTGGAATCTTCCTGTTATCTGCTGTTGGATGAACAACAACAACCATATGCAGTATTTACAGGTGATACGCTGTTTGTTGGTGATGTAGGACGCCCTGATCTCTTCAGTGGTAATTTGTCCAAAGAGGACCTGGCAGGTATGCTGTTCGATTCTCTCAACAATGTAATCAAGGCATTACCTGATAACGTGATTGTATATCCTGCTCACGGTCCGGGTTCTGCATGTGGCAAAAATCTGGGTCCGAATACCTACAGTTCTATCGGTGATGAGAAAGCAACTAACTATGCATTGTTAGCAACCGATAAGCAGAAATTTATTGAAGAAGTGACTTCCGGATTAAGTACTCCTCCTTCTTACTTCCCGATTAACGCGAAGATCAACAAGGAAGGCTACGATGCATTACAGGCGGTGATGGATAAAGCCATGCAGCCATTAACGCCGGCAGCTTTCAAAGCGAAGGCGGCAGCAGGTGCCTTAATCCTCGATACACGTAATGCTTCCGAATTCGGTAATGGCTTCGTGCCTGGCGCTATCAGCATTGGCCTGGAAGGCCGCTTCGCTGAATGGGCCGGCAGTCTCCTGCCATTCGATCAGGATATCATCCTGGTAGCTGATGCAGGCAGAGAAGAAGAGACTATCGTCAGAATGGCGCGTGTGGGCTTTGAAAACGTTGTTGGTTATCTTGATGGGGGTTGGGCTGCCTGGGAAGCTTCGGGGCTCCAGAAAGACCTTATAATCACCGTAGAACCGGATGAACTGGCAATGGATCTTCCTCATGACGAAAATCTGGTGATCGTAGACGTGCGCAAACCGGCTGAATTTGCCAGTGGCCACATCAAAAACGCTATTAACCTTTCTCTCGGCGATATGACCGATCCAGGTAAACTGGGCGACTTCGAAGATAACCACAACCTGTACGTACACTGTCAGGGCGGTTACCGTAGCATCATCGCCTGCTCTATCCTGAAAAGAGAAGGTATCCACAACCTGCGTAACGTAGATGGTGGCTTCGCTAAAATGAAAGATGAAAAAGGTCTGGATGTAGTACAGGAAAAAGCTGTATTAAACTAAACCTCCTGCCATACTGATTTAAAGCCTTCTCTCATGAGAAGGCTTTTTTTAATATGTCTGTTTTTGTTGATGTGTTTCATTGATTTACAATAAGTTAAAACAGAAATAATTGTCTGTTCCCCCGTTATTCCTTAACTTCTTGCACTAAACTTCTTAGTCATGAAGAGAAAATCCTTACTTGTTGCCCTGACACTCTTTATGGGGCTATTTTTGTTCGCATGCAAACCTTCAGACAGTAAAATTCAGCAATCAGTGAATGAGAAGCTTAGTGCCATCCCCGGCATTACAGCAGATGTGAAAAACGGTGTAGTAACCCTAAATGGCGAAGTCGCTGATGAAACAGCACGTACTTCTGCTGAAGATGCCCTGAAAGATATTAAAGGGATTAAGTCTGTAGACAACAAAATCATGGTGAAAGCACCAGAACCAGAAGCTGCTCCGGCTCCGGTAGTCATCAATCCTGATGATGTACTGCGTAAATCATTAGACTCCACTTATGCTGCTGCGGGATTTACCAACGTAACCGTTTCGGTAGACAGCGGCGTGGTTACACTTAGCGGTGAAGCTACCAAGGCAGATCTCAAAAAAATCGTTCAGAAAGCACAGGAATCAAAACCAAAGAAAGTAGTAAACAACATCAAAGTGAAATAACCCTCTAAAATTATTTTGTCATGAGCTTACAGGATAAGTACAAAGACCTGATCAGTCAGGCTCAATCGGCCAACGTGGCCAATCTTCAGGTAAGAGAACAGGATAATGTATTGTATATAGATGGCAGCACTACTTCACAGGTGAAAGACCAGCTATGGGATACCTACGAAAAGCTGGACCCTGAAATGCGCGCTGCTGATGTAGTGATGAACATCACTGCCACCGATGCGTTACAGGAAGAACGTGACTACGTGGTGAAAGCAGGTGATAATCTCAGTAAAATCGCAAAAAACTATCCGGGTATTTCCTGGAAAGATATCTATGAGGCAAATAAGGATCAGATCAAAGACCCGAACCTTATCCATCCCGGACAGAAACTTAAAATACCAGGCTGATAAAAAAAGCGTCTCTACTCAGTAGAGACGCTTTTTTTTATGAAATTTCTTTAGGCTGATCTTTTACCCAGTCTTCATACCGGTGTTTCCACCTGCGATGGCTCCATACCCATACTTCCGGCTGCTCGTGGATATTCTTCTCCAGGTACCTCACAAAAGTTTCGGTAATCTTTCCTACTGGTTCTTTTCCTGGTTCTTCAAACATCAGCTTTAATTCTGCGTGATAATAACCGCGCTTAGGTTTTCTGATATCAACAAAAACAACAGGGATATCATGACGTCTGGCACTCATTTCCGGGCCTTTATAAAACGGCGTCATCTTATTCAGGAATGGGTACCAGAAGCAGCTGCGCGGGTTTCCTGGGTTCTGGTCTGCCACGAGCGCGATCAGGTATTGTTTATCTAACCATGGTTTGATGCTGTTGCCCATATCATTTGCCGGCAGCAATATAGAACCTGCCTTTTCACGAAAATGGCGGAAAAGCCTGTCTGCGGCCTTATTGGTCAGCGGCATATACACTACGAGGAAAGGAAACGCGACGCCCTGCATGCAGTACAGATTAGCCCATTCCCAGTTGAAGTTATGGCCGAGGTGCATCTGGCAGCTTTTGCCACGGTCATAGAGGTCTTGTAGTACAGATAAATCGCAGATAAAGCGTTTTTTTAACGATGCCTTACTCATCGTCAGTAGTTTGATGGTTTCCACCATCATATCGGTAAGGTTGCGGTAATATTTGCGGGCTATGCTGCTGATCTCCGCTGCAGTCTTGTCAGGAAAGGCCTGACGAAGATTTTCAAACACCACTTTCTTGCGATAACCAACTACGTAATATACTACCAGGTAAAGAAAATCACTCAGCAGATATAATACACGTAATGGCAGCAATGAAATACCATAACAAAAGACTAGCAATATATAATACATCCTTGCACAAATTGAATTGATGGCACAAAGGTACGAAACCTTGAGATTGCCTTACAAAACGATGTTCTGGATTAACTCGCACTTGAACGGATAATCTGTGTTGAAGTGCAGTCCACGGCTCTCGCGGCGGAATGATGCTCCTTTAACAATCAGATAGGCTGCCGTGATCATATTTCTGAGTTCACAAAGCTGTGGAGAAACTTCCGTCTGTTCGTACAGGTTTTCGGTTTCTTCATGAAGCATGTCCAGTCTGCGCATGGCACGTTTCAAACGTACGTCTGTTCTCACTATACCTACATAATCACTCATGATCTGTTTCAGCTCTTTCAGACTCTGTGTGATCAGGATCATTTCTTTTGGCGCCTGTGTACCTCTGGCATCCCAGTCAGGCACATTATCTTTAAAATTGATGGTATCTATCTTGCTGGTGGCGTCCATGAAGCAACGGTGTGCGAATACCATAGCTTCGAGCAGGGAGTTGGAGGCCAGGCGGTTGGCGCCATGAAGGCCGGTGCTGGCGCATTCGCCGCAGGCATATAAGTTACGGATGGAGGTTAAGCCCCATTCATTCGTTTTAATACCTCCACAGCTGTAATGAGCGGCAGGGGCTACTGGTATCATCTGCGTCTGTACGTCTATGCCAGCTTCTTTACAGGTCTCGTAAATATTAGGAAAATGATGAATGAATTTCTCCAGGTCCATATGCCTGCAGTCCAGATACACATACTCTGTACCGGTGATCTTCATCTCACTGTCTATTGCTCTGGCTACGATATCACGTGGGGCCAGCGACAGGCGCGGATCATACTTATGCATGAAATCTTCCCCATGGATATTACGGAGGATACCGCCATCGCCTCTTACGGCTTCCGTGATCAGGAAGCTGGGACTAACACCGGGCTGGTATAAAGCAGTTGGATGGAACTGGATAAACTCCATGTTTTCAATCCTTCCCTTGGCCCTGTATACCATGGCAATACCGTCGCCGGTAGCGATGGTAGGGTTGGTGGTACTACGGTAAACCTGTCCGTTTCCGCCCGTGGCCAGTAAAGTGATTTTGGAAAGAATTTTTTCTATTTCGTTGGTTTTACGATTGAGCACGTAAACACCATAGCATTCAATATCGGGAGTAGACTTGGTAACGAGATATCCCAGGTGGTGCTGGGTGATGAGATCTACAACAAAACAGTGGGTTACCAGTTCTATGTTCGGGCGCTGGTGGATGGCTTCGAGCAATGCTCTTTCTATTTCCTTGCCGGTAACGTCTTTGTGGTGTATTACCCTGAAAACGGAGTGCCCGCCTTCACGGCCAAGGGAGAAGTCGCCGTTCGAATTTTTGTCAAAATTGGCGCCCCATTCGATGATTTCGTTTACCCGCTCCGGGCCTTCCGTGACTACGATTTCCACCACCTTGGGGTTACATAACCCATCTCCGGCAATCAATGTATCATCGATATGTTTTTCGAAACTATCGTTTTCCAGATCGTTTACTACTGCCACACCACCCTGCGCATACTTCGTATTGGTTTCATCCTCTCTGCTCTTGGTAATGACCATAATCTTTTTGTCAGGACACTGCTGTGATACTTTCAGCGCATATGTCAGTCCTGCTATACCTGATCCGATAACAAGAAAATCTGTTTGTTGCATAAGACAACAAAAGTACGAATAACTACGAAAGCTAATAGTGCTAAATAAAGGAACGTTTTAGCGCCGGTGTGCTGCAAAAAACTTTACGGCACCATATACCAGACCAAGCTGGGCCAGGCCATAGGTAAGCATTACCCATACGCCGTTTGCCGGTAGGGGATGATAAAACTTGCCTACCGCGATGAGGCTGTCCGAAATCATGAAAAGCACAGCGCCAGTGATGCAATACCATCCTTCAGGCTGCCATTTGAAATGAAAGGCATGCAAGACGCTTTGTACCGTTATGGAAATAGTCAGGGCATAGATGATTACCGGTATACGTAGTGCACCAAGGTATGGGAACAGGAAGAGGATAAACCAGATAAGAAAAGCCGCATGTAAAAATATGAAAGGATACTTGCAATAGGGTGCCGGCAGATTGCTATACCTGATCTTCAGGAAAAAAGTGATGTACATGACATGGGCGAGCAGAAAACTTCCCAGTCCCAGCATAAAATACAATGGATTTACATGGTCAAACATCAGTAAAACATCTCCCCCGAAAGAAAATAATAACGCCAGCAGTAAAAAAGCCCTGAAGCTGCCCCTGATATTGTGTCCTTCGCTCACTGCATAGATGGCTAAGATAATGGTTAACAGTGGTTTGCTAACGTACCTGTAGGTTTCCAGGTGTAACCCGGTAAATACTACATCTGCTACTAATACTATCAGAAAAAGGATCAGCCATCTGGATTTGAGCATAAGTATTGTTTTGGTCAGATATTTAAAGAGATAGAAAACGTAGTGCCGTTACCGTTATTACCCGGACTACTCACCTTTAGTTGTCCGCCATGCAGCTGAACGATTTGTTGCGACAGGCTGAGGCCAATACCGGATCCCTTTTTCTTGGTAGTAAAGAACGGTATGAAAATCTTTTCCATGGCGCCTTCGTCGATGCCTGGACCATTATCTGTGACTTCAATAAGTACCTGGCCGCTGGCAGGCTGAAATACCTTCATTTCAATGGCAGGATTGGCAGTGTGTTCCAGCGCATCCATGGCATTTTTTATCAGGTTGATCAGCACCATTTGCAGCTGCGATACATCTGCATGTAATTCTGCCTGGTCTGCATCTACCATTAACGAAAACTGAATGCCTGCCTGTTTCATATCCGGCTGGAATAAACTGCTGATACCGGTTACCAGCGTCCGCACATTGATATTCGTAAACTGTGGCTGAGGTAAAGTGGTATAGTCACGGTAAGCGTTCACGAAGTTCATAATGCCTTTGCTCCTGCTTTCCACTGTTTCCAGCGCTTCGCGCAGATCAGCAATACCTTCCGGGTTATCGGAGCCGGGAGCAATGTCCTGATCAACGATCTCACGCATGGTGCCTATCAGTGAAACAATCGGTGTCACTGAATTCATGATCTCATGACGTAGTATCTTGGTCAGGTTCTGCCACGCTTCCAACTCTTTTTTCTGCAACTCAGCATGAATATTCTGCAACGAGATCAATTTAATCAACCTGCCCTGCAGCCTGACAGCAGTAGCGTGTATAGACAGCTGCTGCTGTTGTTTGGTGGCATATAATGCTTTGTTGTTAGATGGAAGTTCCAGCAGCAGCTCAAACAACCCGGGATGAACATTTTTCAGTTCATTGAGGTTGCGCAGCCGGTAAAGTCCCAACAACCTGAAAGCTGCGGGGTTGATCAGTTCAATTTTCCCTTCTGCATCAAAAGAAAGAACGCCGATGCTGATGTGTTGAACAATGGTGTCGATATATTTTAGATTGGCTTCCTTCTCGGCCCTGGTCTGACGGAATGCTTCCAGTACTTCATTGAATTGCTGGTTAAGCATTTTGAAACTTTTACCGAGTTTATTATCTGCACTGAATCTGATTGAAAAATCTTCATACCTGATAGACTCCAGGAACAGCGTGAGTTTACGGTTGATCCTGTTCAGGTAATAGTAGATGCCGTATAACTGTATCAATACCAGTGGCAGAAACAGGTATGCCAGGGACGTGTTGATATCCAGGTATACCCATACGCCTGCTGTAATGGTGATAGTAAGGAGTACTATCCTTAAAAGGATATTGATACTAAATCCGTTCATGCTTAGATGTTATATTTTTCCAGACGTCTGTAAAGTGCGGCCCTGCTGAGTCCCAGCTCTTTCGCGGCTTCAGTGATGTTTCCGTTACACTTCTTCATGGCCTGTGTGATTACATTTCTTTCCATGTCTTCCAGGTTGTAGCCGGTATCCGCGGGTTGATCTGTAACACTGTTACTTTTTGTAAAAACATCTTTCGGTTGTAATGTTTTTCCGGGAGAGAGGATCACCGCTCTTTCAATAGCATGTTGTAATTCACGGATATTACCAGGCCATTCGTATTTCTGTAACTGGTTGATCAGCGCATCGCTGAAGCTGTTGACAGGTCTTTTATATTTGTCTCTGTAGATCGTCAGGAAATGTTCTGCCAGCGGCACAATATCCTCTATGCGCTCACGTAATGGAGGCAGATGTATCTCAATTGTATTGATACGGAAAAGTAAGTCCTGGCGGAAAAGGTGCTGCGCTGCCAGCTGTGGCAGATTGCGGTTGGTGGCGCATATCAGCCTTACATCTATATTGATGTTTTTATTGGAGCCAACTTTGGTAACATTCCTGTTTTGCAGTACTGTCAATAGTTTTGCCTGCAATGGAATGGTAACGTTGCCTATTTCATCGAGAAATATAGTGCCGCCGTTTGCTTCTTCGAACCGACCGGCCCTGTCTTCCCTGGCATCAGTGAAGGCGCCTTTAACGTGGCCAAACAATTCACTTTCAAACAGGCTTTCTGCTATAGCGCCAAGATCCACGCTGACAAAGGGTTTGGTGTTGCGGTGAGAGAGCTGGTGAATATGGCGTGCCAGCATGTCTTTACCGGTCCCGTTTTCTCCGAGTATCAGTACATTGGCATCGGTGCCGGCTACACGCTCTACGGTATCGAAAACTTCCTGCATGGCAGGGCTTTTACCTATCAGCAGATTGTTATTTTTTGCCGGGGTCGCAGCAGTATTCGGTTTGCTGCCACCAGCCTGGTGCTTGTTGTACGCCGCCTGTATGGTAGCTAACAGTTTATCGTTTTCCCATGGCTTCAGCACGAAGTCTGTGGCTCCTGCTTTAATAGCTCTGACGGCCATTTCCACATCGCCATAGGCAGTAAAAAGCACTACTGTCGATTCAGGCTTGATATCCAGGATACGGTCCAGCCATTCGAAACCTTCCTTACCGCTGTTCAGGTCGCGGGTGAAGTTCATGTCCAGTAAGATGACATCATAGTCGAAGTTGGTAACCAGGTATGGGATCTTCTGCGGATTCTTTTCAAAATCTACCTGTTCAAAATGACGTTTGAGTAATAATCGGGCTGCTCTTAAAACATCAGCATCATCATCTATTATAAGGATTTTCCCCTGTTGCAATGTGGTCATAGCGGTAATTGTGTTGGGTATTTCACACAATAATAAAGAAATTTTTTCCGGAGAATTACAAAGATTTAAAAGTGTCCGAATGTGAACGAAGGTTGTCCGGCACAGGACATCGATGCCAGTCTAAGTATGGTGTAAATAATTGATTTACAATAATTTATTATTCTGGCATATCGGTTGACTTATACCGGTCAGCAAATTATCTGTAAAATCATGGACAGAAAAATAGAAAAGAAGTTCTGGTCAAAAAAACGCATCCTGATGATAGGGGGTGGAAGCCTGGTAGTATTACTACTTGCCTATAATCTCATTTTTGCCGACCATCGTTCCACCCTGAATGTGGAAAAAGATAAAATAACCATTTCTCCCGTTACCAAAGGAACTTTTGACGTGTACATCGCCGTAACAGCTGTGGTGATGCCATTAAAAACAATCCGCCTGGATGCCATCGAAGGCGGGTATGTAAGCCATAAATACCTGGAAGGAGGTAGCATGGTAAAAGCCGGTGATTCTATATTACGGCTTGATAACCAGCGACTCATGATGGACTTCGTCAATCATGAAACAGAGATATATCGTTTACAGAATGAATTGCAGAATACCCGGTTAAGCATTCGTCAGCAGAAATTTACCATGCAGCAAACGATCTATGATATGGATGCGCGAATCGCCGAAGCACAGGATGTCTATGATAGGAACAAGCAGCTGGTAGAAGAGAAGATCGTTGCCCGCCAGGAGTTTAACAAGAATAAGTTTGAACTGGAAGGCCTGTTGAAACAACGGGATATCCAGATACAGTCGCAGAAATACCAGGATGAAAATGCCGTACGCCAGATCGCACAGCTGGAGGGCACCCTGGTGCGTACACAACGTAACCTGGCCCTCATGAAGGAGAACCTTAACAGCCTCATTGTAAGGGCTCCTGTTTCCGGTCAGCTGTCTTCCATAGATGTAGAAGTTGGGTCCAGCATCACCGCCGGCCAGAATATCGGTCAGATCGATGATCTGAATGGGTTTAAGCTCAGGGCTGATATAGACGAGCATTATGTTTCACAGGTATTTGCCGGACTGAAAGCTTCTTTTGAATTTGATGGCAAAAACTACGACATGATCGTTACCAAAGTATATCCCGAAGTGAAAAACGGTCGTTTCCAGGCCGACCTTAACTTTGAAAAGAGCACTCCGGAAGGTATTCGCCGCGGACAATCCAGCCCTATACGCCTGGTATTGGGGAAATCCGCAGAAGCAATACTGCTGCCACTGGGAGGGTTCTTCTCTGATACCGGCGGAAACTGGGTATATGTGGTAGATAAAGCGGGTGGCCGTGCTGTAAAACGTAACATCACCCTGGGCCGCAAAAACCCACTGTTCTTTGAAGTATTGGATGGTCTCCGTCCTGGCGACCAGGTCATCACTTCTTCTTATGAAAGTTTTGGTAACAAAGATGTCTTAGCCTTTTAGTAATATTATATTTCAAATCCCTTAAATAGAAATTATGATACGCACCGTTAACTTACAAAAACTGTTTACTACTGAAGAAGTAGAAACCACAGCATTGAACGGTATCAATATGGAAATTCAGGACGGAGAGTTTGTAGCAATTATGGGCCCTTCTGGTTGTGGTAAGTCCACCTTACTGAATATCCTGGGATTGCTGGACAATCCTTCTGATGGAGAATATCATTTCTGGGGCAAAGAAGTGGCCAGAATGAGTGAGCGCCAACGTGCGCAATTGCGTAAAGGAGCCATTGGATTCGTTTTCCAGAGTTTCAACCTGATAGATGAACTCACCGTATATGAAAATGTAGAATTGCCTTTGCTGTACCTGAAAGTGCCGGGCCCGGAAAGAAAGCAAAAGGTAGAAGAAGTGCTGGAGCGCATGAATATCATGCACCGCCGGAATCACTTTCCGCAGCAGCTGTCCGGTGGTCAGCAGCAACGCGTAGCCATTGCCCGTGCGGTGGTAGCCAAACCTAATCTGATACTGGCGGATGAGCCTACCGGTAACCTGGATTCCTCCAATGGGGAAGAAGTAATGAAACTGTTACAGGAGCTGAACAACGCAGGTACTACCCTGATCATGGTTACGCACTCACCTTACGACGCCGGCTTCGCACATCGTGTAATCAACTTATTCGATGGCCGTGTGGTAACAGAGAATATCCGTGAGCAGTTTCACGTATAGGGAATAGGGGAGCGTTCATAATTTCTGCGTACAACCTTTAACGTTAAGATTTTATCAGTAATACGAGTAGAATAACAAGAAACAGCAAATCAGCGGGTGTGTCAACACACGCTGTCACTTTTTATCTCTAAAAAATATTATAATGATACAATTGCAGCATATATCCAAACATTATCCCGTAGGATTTGGGAAGAATGAAATTTTGAAAGATATCAATCTGGAAATCAGGGAAGGAGAGTTTGTTTCCATTATGGGGCCTTCCGGTTCCGGTAAATCTACCTTACTTCATATTATGGGCTTACTGGAAGAGCCATCAGCCGGCCAGTACTTTTTCCAGAATGAGCAGGTAGATAAACTGAGTGAGAAGAAACGTACCCTTTTGCACCGCGGAGCGATAGGTTTTGTATTCCAGGCCTATCACCTGATCGATGAACTGACGGTATACGAAAATATCGAAACGCCATTATTATATAAGAACGTTCCTTCTTCAGAGCGTAAGAGTAAGGTGGCCGATATCCTGGACCGCTTTAATATTGTTGCTAAAAAAGACCTGTTCCCGAACCAGCTTTCCGGCGGCCAGCAGCAGCTGGTAGGTATTGCACGTGCACTGGTAGCGGAACCAAGGGTTATTCTTGCCGACGAGCCAACCGGTAACCTGCATTCAGACCAGGCAAAAGTTATTATGCAATTATTTAAGGAACTTAACCAGCAAGATAAAATCACCATTGTTCAGGTTACCCACTCCGACCTTAATGCAACCTATGGCAACCGTATCATCCAGCTTCGCGATGGACAAATACAGGCATAATATTTCTGGTTGCTTTTATCAAATCTGATAAAAATAGATTATGTTGTACACTCAAAATTCGAGGTATGATGCCATACCTACGAAAATTTTGCCTTCTGTCATTATGAAGATGAAAGTATCATCACAATTATTATATTTTTGTAATGCTATGAGATTATCCCGATACGCAGGCTGGTGCCTGCTTTTGTTCATGTTTGCTAACATCTCAACGGCAGTTGCGCAGGATACGTGGAGTTTGCAACGTTGCGTGGATTATGCATTACAACATAATATTCAGGTTAAACAGCAAGACATACAAAAACGTATGGCTGAGTTAACCCTTAAACAAAGCCAGCTTAACAGGATACCTTCCTTAAGTGGTTCCCTCGGTGGAGCATTTAACGAAGGTCGTAACCCCAGCCCGGCGACTAACACTTATATTCAGCAATCATTCTACTCAGCTAATGGAGGATTGACGACTTCAGTCAATATATTTAACTGGTTTTCAATGCAAAATCAGGTTAAAGCAAACCTGATGGATCTTAAATCCAACATCTTCCTGATGGACAAAGCCCGTAATGATCTTGCATTTAATGTTGCAACGGCTTTTCTGCAGATATTGTTAAATATTGAACAGGTTAAGGTAAATGAAGTTCAGGTAAAGCTCACCAATTCCAATCTTGGAAACACCAGAAAACTCGTTATCGCAGGATCTGTACCGGAAAGCAACCAGGCAGACCTGGAAGCACAGCTGGCCTCCGACAGCGTGAATCTGGTTACCGCTCAAAATAATGTAACGCTCTCCATCCTTCAGATGAAGGCTTACCTAAACCTGGATTTCGAAATCCCATTCCAGCCAGAAGTACCTGAAAATATCTTTGATTTGCAGATGGCACGCCTGGATGAAATGGCGCCAGAAATGGTATACAGTACCGCCACTACTACTTATCCATTGCTGAAATCTGATGAAATGAAAATCAAATCAGCAGAGTTTAATTATAAATCGGTAAAAGCCCAACAGTATCCTAATCTTAGCCTAACCGCAGGTCTGGGATCCAGCTTTGCCAATAATATCAAAACGACAGACCTGTCAAAGGCAGTACCCAAAGTAGACACGATTGGTTTTTTAGCCAGTAACCCAAGTGCCTATGTATTACAGCCAGGTTATACCATCCCGCCAGGCGCCATTACAATGTCGCCTTTCTGGGACCAGGTTAGCAATAACTTCCAGCAATATATACAAGTGAGTCTACGCATTCCTATCTTTAACGGATGGCAGGCGAAAGCCAATTCCAAAAAAGCGGCACTGAATGTTGAAAATGTAAAGTTGAACCGTGACCTGGATGTTCAGAAGCTCAGACAGGATATTTATACTGCTCATGCCAATGCTGTAGCAGCATTACAGAAATTCAACGCATCTACAAAAGGAGTAGATGCCGCACAGAAGGCTTATGATTTCGCTACCAAGCGTTTTAACCTTGGTCTGATGAATACCATTGATTATATTACTACACAGAGTAAACTGTTCAGAGCCCAGATAGACAAGGTCTCTGCGCAGTATGATTATATATTTAAAATGAAATTGCTGGAATTCTACAGAGATCAGAAAATTTCCCTGTAGCTTGTCCAGGAAATAACTGCTTTATGAAGAAAAAGACACTTTATTGGCTCATAGGCATTCTTGGTTCACTCGTTATTCTATTTCTGGTATTAAAAGCAGCCGGAATTGTTGGAAAGGAAGAAGGAATTAAAGTTGCGACAGACAAGGCGGAAAAGAAAAATATTATCGAGGTAGTTACTGCCAGCGGTAAAATTTATCCCGAAATTGAAGTAAAAGTAAGCTCCGACGTTTCCGGTGAAATCACCGACCTGCTCGTACAGGAAGGAGATTCCGTAAAAAGAGGGCAGGTAGTAGCCAGGATCTACGCTGATATTTACGGTTCCATGGTAGACAAAGCTGCTGCCTCCGTAAGCCAGTCACAGGCCCAGCTGGCCAACACCAATGCCGCATTGAGTTCTTATAAAGCCCGTCTCGACCAGAATAAAGCGGCATACGACCGTAATAAATCTCTCCTCGAACAGAAAGTGATTTCCCGTTCCGAGTTTGAGACCGCAGAAGCGACCTATCTCGCCTCCCAGGCTGATTATAACGCCGCTGTACAATCTATCAACAGTAATAAATTTGCTGTTGCCAGTGCGCAGGCCAACCTCACAGAAGCTAATAAAAATCTGGGCAGAACCACTATCGCTGCACCAATGGGTGGTATCATCTCCCTGTTGAATGTAAAGAAAGGAGAGCGTGTAGTTGGTACCGCACAGATGACCGGTACTGAAATGCTTCGTATCGCTGATATGAACGCCATGGAAGTACAGGTGGATGTAGGAGAGAATGATATCCCTAAAGTAAAATATGGCGATACCGCCATCATTGAAGTAGATGCCTACAACAACCGTAAATTCAAAGGCATCGTAACTCAGATCGCCAGCTCCAGCAAAAACGCTGCTTCGCTGACATCTACTTCTACCAGCTCCGCAGAACAGGTTACCAACTATATTGTACATATCCGTATCCTGCCCAGCAGTTATAGCGACCTCGTTGTAACCTCCAACGGCCAGAAAAGAGTATACCCTTTCCGTCCGGGAATGAGTGCCAGCGTGGATATTCAGACAAGACACGTAAACAATATACTGGCCATTCCTATCAACGCAGTTACCACCCGTGACCTCGACAGTGTAAAAGGAGATAAGAAACCAGTACAGGATAATACTACACCTGGTTCTTCCGCAGCCACCAAAACGGATGTGAATGAAGTGGTATTTGTACTGGAAAAAGACAATACCGTTAAAATGGTTACTGTAACAACCGGCGTACAGGACGATACAAATATTGAAATCCTCAGCGGCCTGAAAGAAGGAGATACCGTTATCAGTGCTCCTTACAGTGCTGTAAGTAAAACACTTTCCAACGGGAAAAAAGTGAAAGTAGTGCCGAAAACACAACTCTTTGAAGGCAACCAGAAATAATCCGTTATAACAACAGATAAGAGAAAGCCGTCTCTATACAATAGAGACGGCTTTCTCATTTCCAATAGAGGCAATTTCGTTACATTGCGTAAAAATTCGCACTGTGAGTAAGGATACCAGTATAGGAATTATTGGCGGAGGAAGCTGGGCAACCGCACTCGCCAAGATCCTGACAGATAACGGACATCGCATTTACTGGTGGATTCGTAATGAAGATACCATCAGATATATGCAGTTGCGTCATCACAATAAGCATTATCTGACTTCTGTTCAATTCAATACCAACCTGCTCGAGCTGAGCAGCGACCTGGAATATATTGTTGGTGCAGCTGATCAGATTGTACTTTCTGTACCATCCGCCTTTTTGGAAGAAGTACTGGTAGACCTGCCAGAAAATGCTTTCGAAAATAAATATGTGATCTCGGCCATCAAAGGACTGGTGCCCAGCACGAATACGCTGATAAATGAATATCTGGCACATCGCTTTAAGCTGCCGTTAGACAGGTATTTCACCATCACAGGACCTTGTCATGCGGAAGAGGTGGCCAATGAAAAACTTTCTTACCTGACTTTTTCCGGTCTGATTCCTGAAAGAACACAGGCTATTGCAGATAAATTCTCTAACAGTTACCTGCAAACCATCGTTAATACAGATGTGATCGGCGTGCAGCTCGCTGCCGTGCTGAAGAATATATATGCGTTGGGCGCTGGTATTGCACATGGGCTGGAGTATGGCGACAACTTCCTGAGCGTATTTATTACAAATTGTTTTAGGGAGATGCAGACCTTTCTCGAGAAATATGAAAATGCAAAAGCCGAGGAAGAAGGTGTGGAGTGCGCTGTGCATAACTATAGTGCCAGTGCATATCTCGGCGATTTACTGGTGACCTGCTATTCACTACATAGCCGTAACCGTACTTTCGGTAATATGATCGGTAAGGGGTATTCTGTAAAGGCGGCGCAGCTGGAGCTCAACATGATTGCGGAAGGGTATTATGCCAGCAAGTGTATGCATGAAATGAACCGTAATATTGGTGCTTTTATGCCGGTTGCACAGGCTGTTTTTGCCATTCTCTGGCAGCAGGTACATCCTACAGAAGCATTCCTGGCCCTGGAAAAAGGATTTATCTAAATAATTAAATCATCTCCATAACATATTAAAAAGAAGAACGGCATTACCCGTTCTTCTTTTTTTTGCCTGGTAAAATACTAAACATCACATTTTAGTTCCTTTTCGGAATAGAGAATATCGATAAAACAGAAAAAAAGGGTACATTTTCTTCTGTTATAAATTTCTTCATTTAATATCTGAGGAGAATATTATGACATGACAATCTATGAAAAGGGAGCTATAATCAAGGCAGAATATCCTTTATCTGCTAGTAATCATCATAATCTTCATAATCATCTTCACCGGCTTTTACAATGGCGCGGACATTAGGGAAGTATTGTCTGATAAGCCATACGACCCGGCTGAAGAAATAGTCGTTTAATACCGGACCGTCAAAGTATTCGATTTCATTGGTTTCGTCTGAGATCACGTATTCGGTAGATACGCCATCTAATGATACCAGGAATCTTCTTTCTTTGGGGACTTTTCTGAGGATGACCTTGGTAGGCACACCATCTACATTGAATGTGCAGGAAATATTACGCATGAGGGCAAGTTTAGAGGTTCTACAAATAGTTTATCCTTTCTGATTTTGGAAAGCTTCATCATTTTATTAAGGTTTTCCTTGGGTGCTCTGTTATTCCGTGTGAACGAAATTATATGTTAATAGACAAGAGTCCTCGGATGTAAAATTTATATAGCTGTTATCGTTATAGTTGTATAAATCCCGAATTGATAATCTGAGTAGTCCAAAATGATATAATTCTGTAACAGTATTGAATTCACAAATGAAGAACAATCGCTTGCCTGTTAGGAGGAATACAATACAATTAGTTTAATTCTGTATAGCGAAGTAAAAAATAATGTTTATATCAAACCTTTATCAGATGTTAACGAAAGGATCGATTAACTAAAAATTTGCAAAAAAAATTATCAAAATGGAAAAGAAACGGGCTTCCTCAGTGTAGACCAGAAAGTGTGGAAAAAATTCTTCAAATACCCCTGCTCAATCCGCTTAATTCCACATAAATCCAGTGGATTGAAATTTGAACTCCGCAAAGGGTACGGCTGTATTCTATAAACGAAAAAAAATGTGGATTATGACCAGAACCTTGCTTTTTGTTACTTCTTATCCTCCTCGTGAATGCGGAATAGCCACTTTTGCCCAGGATTTGATCAACTCCCTCCGTAAAAGCTTTGACGGCAAATTAGAGATCCAGGTTTGTGCCTTACAGGAGGCCGGAAAGCCGATCTTACAAAAACAGCCCGAAGTAGCCTACACCCTCAATCCTTTCGATATTGACGACTGTATCGCATTTGCACAAAGGGTGAACGGAGATAAAAAAATTGACCTCATATGTATTGAACACGAATTCGGCCTCTGGGGAGGAGAATATGGACATAACCTGCTGGGTATGCTCTCCATGCTGGATAAACCCTTTATTATCCGATTCCATACTGTCCTGCCTTTCCCTGACCCCAAATGCACCAAAGTGGTTAGCCTCATCAGTGCCTTGGCCGCAAAAGTAATGGTGATGACAAATTCATCTGCCAGACTGCTGGAAGATGTTTACCAGGTGCCCAAATCTAAAATTGTGCACATACCACATGGTACCCATGCGCATATTGTAGATGATCCGGAAGCGCTCAAACAACAATACGGCGTGCAGAACAAATTGGTTCTCAGTACCTTCGGGTTGTTGAGTGAAAACAAAGGAATCGAAACGGGTATTAAAGCGATGAGAGAAATCGTACAACATTATCCCAATGCCATTTATCTTATTCTGGGTAAAACCCATCCAGTGGTATCCAGCCACCAGGGCGAGAAATACAGGGAGTATCTTGAGCAGCTAGTAGCAGAATACCAGCTGGAGAATAATGTACGTTTTGTTAATTCTTATCTCTCTTTAAATACCTTACTGGACTACCTGGCTTTAACGGATATATACCTGTTCACCTCCAAAGACCCGCACCAGGCGGTAAGTGGCACTTTTGTATATGCCATGAGCGCGGGATGTGCCATCATTTCCACCTCCTTTGTGCAGGCAATGGAAATGCTGGATGGCGAATGCGGGCGACTGATAGACTTTAACAATGATAAGCAACTGGCTGATGAGGCCATACGGCTACTCGGTGATCCTGCGCTCAGAGAAAGAATGAGTACCCTCGCCATTGAGAAAACACGCAGCTCTATCTGGGAAAATGTCGCCATAGCCCATATGAGCGTCATCAGCCAGGTATTTGCGGAGGACAAGCCGCTCCTCCCTAATTTGCCCGCTCCCTATCTGGATCATATCGACAGAATGACCACAGAGTTCGGCATGCTCCAGTTCTCCAAATATGATGTCCCTGATCCGGAGTCGGGCTATACATTGGACGATAATGCACGTGCATTGATTGCTATGTGCATGTATATGAAGGAGTTACAGCCTACTTCCTTCATCTATTCGCTTTGCCGCAGGTACATTCATGTGATAGAATATTGCCAGAAACCTTCCGGTAAATTCCTTAACTATGTGAATGTAGATGGCTCTTTTTCCGAAATGAATGAGGAGGTAAACCTGGAAGATGCTAATGGCCGTGCTATCTGGGCCCTCGGATATGCGCTGTATACCTTCAACAAACTACCATTTGACCTGCTACAGCAGATAAACAGCATATTCAGGCTTTGCCTGAAATGGATGGAGCAGCTGACCTCACCAAGGGCAATGGCTTTTGCCATAAAAGGACTTTTTTATTACCGCCAGTACCGAAAATCTGATGTTGCAGAAGATATTGTTAAAACATTGGCCTATAGATTGCAGCAGTGTTATGACCGGGAAGCGGATGATACCTGGAAATGGTACGAACCATATCTGACATACGGAAATGCCGTCTTACCGGAAGCCATGATGATGGCTGGGGCCATCACAGGTGAAGAGGCCTATAGACGTACTGCCGAAGAAAGTTTGGCTTTTCTGTGGGAGAAAACCTATAACCATAATCACATGAAGGTGATCAGTAATAAGTCCTGGTATCACCGCAAAGATGCAATTGTTGCAGAAGGCGGGGAACAACCAATAGAGGTGGCTTATACCATGCTGGCGCTTCATACTTTTTATAATTTCACAAAAAATCGTTCCTACCTTGAGCGGTTACGTTTAGCTTTTAGCTGGTTCCTGGGTAATAATCATCTGAAGCAACTGGTGTATAATCCACTTACTTACGGATGTTTCGATGGCCTTGAAAAGAACAATGTCAACCAGAATCAGGGCGCAGAATCAACCGTCTGCTACCTGATGTCCAGACTGCTAATGGAGGAATGGAACAAGCATAAATATGTTACATCGCGACAAGACAACAGCATGGAACCGGTCAGAATCGGTACCAACTGATAATCGAACGGCAGGACCCAACATCCTGATCATTGATGATGAACCGGATATCTGCAGATTATTGCAGCTTAACCTGGTAAGGCATGGATATGCTGTGAGGTATGTCCATGCCCTACACGACGGACTGCAGTTTCTGAAAAGCCATAAACCTGATTTACTTTTCCTGGATATCCATCTGCCGGATGGGTCCGGATTGGAAGCCCTGCCTGTGATCAAGGCATTAGATCCTTCCTTACCTATTATTACTATAAGTGCGTATGACAATGAATCCGAAAAGCAGCAGGCACTGACAACCGGCGCCTCCTTTTTTCTGGCTAAACCCTTCAATGTCAGAAGTGTTGATGAACTGCTGAACCGTATCAAAAGTTAGCAGTCCGCATGATTGATTAGTATTTAGTAATTTTAAGTAAGCTGTTCCCTAAATCACCAAATCCAGATGAGAAATATTTTAATTATAGATGATGAAATTAATATCTGCACCCTGCTAAGTAAGTTTCTTACCAAGCATGGTTTTGCTGTGGAAACCACCATGACCGGCACAGCCGCCCTCAAAATGATGAAGGAAAAGCCTTTTGACCTGGTATTGTGTGATTACAGGTTAAAAGATACTGATGGTGCACAGCTATTGCAGGATATTCGTCAGATAAACCCTAATACCATCGTTATTATCATCACCGGCTACACCGATGTCAGGGTAGCAGTGGAGATGGTGAAAAATGGTGCATATGATTATCTTTCCAAACCGCTGTATCCGGACGAAATTCTTAATCTCGTACATAAAGCCTTTGCACATAAGGAAGCAGAACAGGAAAGACGCGCCAGTCAGCCGGTAGAATCCGCTGATGAAACCATTGCCAGGGAAACCTTACTGCAACGAAATCAACAGGAGAAAAACGATAAGTACGTATATGGCCAGAGTGCCAACTCCATAGAATTGATTCGCCAGATCAAACTGGTAGCTCCTACGGATTACAGCGTGATTATCTTCGGAGAAACTGGTACCGGTAAAGAATCGGTGGCACACCTCATTCATTTTCACAGCAAACGTAATGATCAGCCATTTGTGGCGCTGGACTGTGGTTCGCTGTCAAAAGAACTGGCAGCCAGCGAGCTTTTCGGTCATGAAAAAGGATCTTTTACCGGCGCGATCAATACCAAAATTGGCGCTTTCGAACAGGCGCAGGGCGGAACGCTCTTCCTGGACGAAATTTCCAATCTTTCCTATGATATCCAGGTAGCCCTGTTACGCGTTTTACAGGAAAAGGTGATCCGCAGAGTAGGTAGCCTCAAAGAGATACCTGTGGATGTGCGTATCATCGTTGCTTCCAACGAAAAGCTCTCTGAGTCTGTACAGAAAGGTAAGTTCAGAGAAGATTTGTTCCATCGTATCAATGAATTCACGATTTATATCCCGCCTTTGCGCGAACGCCAGGAAGATCTTCCACTTTTCATAGAGGCTTTTGTGAAACAGGTAGAGAGAGAATTAGACAAGAATTGTGGAAAAATATCCAATGAAGTCTGGGAATGTTTCCGTCAGTATAGCTGGCCTGGAAATATCCGTGAGCTGAAGAACGTTATCAGGCGCGCCTGCCTGCTGACGCCGGAAAAAGAAGATATCACCATGGCGGCGTTACCGCTGGAAATGAAGGAATCTTTTGCACAGCCGCAGGAAGAAATGCCAATGAATCCTGAACTGGCTATTCTTACCAATGAAAACGACCTTAAAAGCGTTGCATTGCAGGCGGAATACAATAAGATTGTGAATGTGCTGAAAGAAGTAAAATACAATAAAACGAAAGCAGCTCAACTGCTCAATATCGATAGAAAAACACTGTACAATAAACTACGTTTGCTGAACATAAATTATTAATATCCATAGATTTATAGCAGTGAACGATAAAGAAAATCTCCTGGGATAATCCTTTACAGGGTTAATCTCCAGGAGATTTTAATTTATAGTGATAGTGGAATTGCTAGTGAGCAAGCGGAAGCGTGATACTGAAAGAAGTGCCTATTCCCATTTCACTTTCAACATGAATCGTGCCTTTGTGGTTCAACAGTATATTCTGTGTACTGGTCAGCCCGAGGCCGGTACCTTTGGGTTTGCTGGTATAGAACGGATCAAACAGCCTTGCCTGTATTTCCTGTGGAATGCCGGGACCGTTATCCGCAATTTTGATTACCGCTTTATCATGAAGGCGGCGGGTAGTAATGGTTAGGATGCCCTTACCCGGCGTCATGGCTTCAATGGCGTTTATGACGATATTCAGAATAGCGATTACTACTTTTTCTTCATCTACCAATACCTGCAGATTATCATCAGCGAGTTTAAGGTCCAGGCGGATTTCATTCAGCTTGATACGATCTTCCGAAAGTTGTAAAGTGCTGTTGAGCAACTTGTCGAGGAATACGGCATTGGCGTGCAGTTCCATCATACGGGTGCTATGGAGCAGCTCTGTGATCAGCTGGTTGATGCGCGTGCAGTTACGTTCAATGATATCTGTATACAACATGGCATCTTCACTGACAGCCACAGCAGTTTCGTCTTTAAACTGGCTTACTGCCAGCAATATATTGGTAAGCGGGTTTCTGACTTCATGCGCGATCACCCTGGCGATACGGCCGGTGATAACGAATTTCTCCTGGTGTTGTTTTTCCTGCTCTTCTCTTTTTCTATCTGTAATATCCTGGATAACACAGAGGAATATCTGGGCTGCTTCATCGAGCATGACCGCATTTATCTGTACTACCAGTTTCTGATCATCTTTTGTCCTGAAATCGAACTCTTTTTGTGCTTCGCTATCTTCACAGATATTGTTGATAAACAACATACCCTGTTCTTTATTGATAAAGAGGTCGCTGAGGCGTTTACGAAGTAATTCTTCTTTCGGGTATTTCAGGGTGCGAAGTGCCGCCGGATTGGCGTCTATGATATTTTTGTCGCTATCGGCAAGGATGATAAGGTCATGTGCTTTTTCGAAGATGCCGAAGTATTTTTTTTCGCTTTCTTCAATGGTGCGGAGGTGACTATATTCATCGAGGGCATATCTGATGGATCGTTCCAGCAGATCGGCGGTAATATCTCCTTTAACGAGATAATCGTAAGCGCCCGCCTGCATTGCTTCCTGGTCGATGGCATAGTCGCCTTTACCAGTAAGCATAATTACAGGTGCCTGATATTTCAACATCTGGAAATAATGCAGGATATCCAACCCCGTAAATGGCCCTAGCCGGTAATCTACGAGGTATACATCATGCTGCATTGTATTGATGGCCTGTTTGCCTTTTTCGAAAGTAGGGGCCCATTCCAGTTTGTATTGTCCCGGAGAAATATCGTGCAGCAATTCGTTGACAAGAAAGAAATCATCTTCGTCGTCATCTATCATCAGAATATTAACAGGTAACTCACTCATCGTTGTAACTGGAATTAACGTCTGTCCTTATTTGTATTAACAGGAAAATTCACAGCAATAACGGTGCTAACCTTTGGTTGTAGTTTCATATTCTTCATTTTTTAAAGATTGAAGCAGTGGAAGAATGACAGTAAATGTGGCGCCCTGATCAGGTACTCCGTTGGCTGTAATGTAGCCATGGTGACTGTCTACAATTTTCTTACAGATAGCCAGCCCTATCCCGGTGCCGCTATATTCGCTGATACCGTGGAGACGTTGGAAGATGAGAAAAATTCTATCCGCATATACCTGATCAAAACCAATACCATTATCTTCCAGTGCGATCCTGCAGAACATATCATTCCACCTGGCTTCCTTCACAAATCCAAGCTGCTGGCCAGTTACGACTTCATGATGAATATTTATCTGTAGTTGCCGATGTGGAGAAGCGAACTTAATCGCATTGGCGATGAGGTTCTGAAACAATTGATGAAAGGAGGTAGGATTACCTTCGATAACCGGCAGGTCATCTGCAACAACCATAGCATTCTTCTCTTCCAGCGTGATTTCCAGGTCACTGATCACTTCCTGTAATAATTCATTCATGTTTACAGGGACAATGCTTTCAGGAACAATTCTGCCTGCACGGGAGAAGACCAGCAGGTCATTGATTAGCACACGCATTCTGGCTACAGCGGCCACCATGCGATCTATCAGCTGGGATGCATCTGCAGGGAGTTGTTCTTTGTATTTCACTTGCAACCTGTCCGAGAATGTGGATATTTTGCGCAGTGGTTCCTGCAAATCGTGGGATGCTACGTACGCAAATTGTTCGAGCTCCTGATTGGTTTTATTTAAGAGTGATATATTCTGTTGGAGATCTCTCTGGTAAGACTTCAATTTGGCCTCAATATGTTGTTGCAGCCGTACTTCCTTGGTGAGTGTAATGTAAGAATATATACCGATGATAATGGCTGCCAGAGAGGATATGAAGATCATTGGTACCCATAGTCCGGAGAAGAAATTGAACAGCTCTGACTTCTCATGTACCTGACTTTCTTCTATCCTGGTCATTTCCTGAACGGTTTTGTCTATTCGGTCCATCACCTGTTCGCTGGAAATAACAATAGCTTTATCTGTGGCGGGGTCCTGCGCTACATTGCTTTGCAGTAGCTGCTCATATTTCACTGCCAGCAGCTGTCTGAGTGTATCGAGGTGTAACTGCTGAATACGGCTGTCGGAAGTGACTCTGCGCAATACCTGGTATTCCTTTTCGATATGCAGGCTTCTGTCTTTCATGGAAGGGTCCAGGAAGGTGCTGTCTTGCGTAAGCTTATAGCCACGGATGGCGGCTTCGGCTTCTTTTACCTGCTTGTTTATTACCTCCAGTCTTTTTGATACCTCAATGGCGTGATTCAACCTGGCAGCGTTATCCAGCAGATTTTTTGCTACAAGATAGGAGAAAATAGACGCCATAATAATGACGGTAAAAGCGATGACGAAACCGATCTGAATTTTCTTGTGTACTGAGAAATGCATGTTGTCCTTGCTGGTTACTGCGAAAGCATTTGAAGTTAATTATTATTGGGGAAAATAAGGAATAATATAGTATTGGTTTCCCCGGGTATATTGGCTGCGCAAGTATTTCCACAATATGCAGATATATTCTACAGCTGATAACCTTTTTAAATCCACTACAGAACGGTAGGTAACTGGAATGAACTTTGATTTTTTTCTACGTGTAATTGTTCATTATTAAAAATTGAGATTATGCCAGGAAACCCAGAAAGAAACAGGGAGCCGATTCCAACGATTCCTCCTGAGAAACCTGCACCAGGTAAGCCACTGCCAGGAAGTCCGGATCCGGTTCCTCCTTTGCAACCACCTCCGCAGCACCCTGAGAATGAACCGATTCCGCCGGAAATTCCTGAAAGACAGGTACCTCATGTGCCCGCAGACCCACAAACCGGTCATTAAATAGCGCGACTAAACGCAGGTTCATCCGCAAAGGATATACCTGCATTTGCTGATTTTAGTACAGGTAGATGAAATTTTTGATAAATCTGCCGGTCATCTGCCTGTAAAACCCGCAACCGGCGGTATTATTTGTGTGTTATCCAACAATACAAAATCATACATTATGAGAGCGATTTGGTCAGGTGCTATAGGTTTTGGACTGGTGAATATCCCGGTAAAACTTTACAGCGCTACGCAAGACAGCCATCTGAACCTTGACATGCTGGACAGTAAGAACCTCGGACATATCCGGTATAAACGTGTAAACGAAGATACAGGCAAAGAAGTACCCTGGGAACAGATCGTGAAAGGATATCTCTATAATGATGAATATGTGGTATTGGAAGATGAAGATTTTGAAGCCGCCAGCCCGAAGAAAAGTAAGATTATTGAGATAACTTCCTTTGTGGTAGAGAATGAGATCGATGATATCTATTTTGAATCTCCTTACTTCCTGGAACCTGCCAAAGGCGGGGAAAAGGCGTATGAGTTATTGCGTCAGACGCTGGAGAAAACCGGGAAAGCAGGACTCAGCAGTTTTGTATTGCGGACCTCAGAACATCTGGCGGTAATCCGGCCAAGGGAAAATTACCTGCTGCTACAGCAGTTGCGCTTCCAGGAAGAGTTGCGTTCCCCGCAGGATCTGAACCTGCCTAAAGGCGTCAGGCTGGATAAAAAGGAAATAGATATGGCCGCAGCACTCGTAAAGGAATACACCGAAAAATTTGACATTGCTGCATATAAAGATGAATACACAAACGAACTGATGAAGATCATCAAGGCAAAGGCAAGTGGTAAAAAGCCCGTGGTTAAAAAACTTCGGGTGGTGCATACCAAGAGTACCGACCTGTTTGAACAGCTGAAAGCTAGTCTGGGTAACAAACCTGCAGCAACAACCCGTAAAAAACGTGCGTCATGAGTCTGGTTAAATATAAATCCAAAAGAAACTTCAGTGAAACGACTGAGCCGGAAGCAGGAAAATCTGTTCAGGGCAAACATGTATTTGTGGTACAAAGACACCATGCCACACAGCTACATTACGATTTCCGACTCGAAATTGATGGTGTACTGAAGAGCTGGGCAATTCCCAAGGGCCCTTCCCTGAACCCCGGGGATAAAAGACTGGCTATGCAGGTTGAAGATCATCCATATGACTATAAAGATTTTCAGGGTACCATTCCACAGGGGAATTATGGCGCCGGTACCGTGTATATCTGGGATAAAGGCACCTTTGAGCTAATACACCCGGGAAATAAAACCTTTGATAAAGAAGCCTTACAGGAGATAAAAGACGGCGATCTGAAGGTAATTCTGAAAGGCAGAAAATTGAAGGGTGAATTTGCATTGGTGCATATGAAAGGCAGGGGCGAAAATGCCTGGCTGTTAATCAAGCATAAAGACAAGTACGCCACCGATGAATATAACAGTGAAGACTACACGCCTCAACGTGTGAAAGACGCCGGTATCCGTTACAAGGCAGCAGAAAAGAAGGTTGCTGCAAAAGGAGGAAAGCATTAACAGCTGCATAACTAATATCCCCATATAGTTCGCCGATGATTTAATCGGCGCATGTGCCTTTCTGTTATCTTTGCAAAGCTATGGCTAAAGGTCACATTCTCATTATCGACGATGAAGAGCAGCTCAGGAAGCTGATGGGTCGTCTGTTATCTCTTGAAGGATATATTATCCAGGAGGCTTCCAATGTTCGGAATGCCATGAAAATTCTGGAGAAGGAAGAAATTCAGGTAGTGCTTTCCGACGTGAAGCTACCTGATGGCAACGGCGTAGAGCTGGTACATACCATCAGAGAAAAATACCCGCAAACAGAAATCATTGTACTGACGGCTTTCGGCAACATCGCCGATGGTGTTCAGGCTATTAAAAACGGCGCATTCGATTATATTACCAAAGGAGATGATAATAACCGTATCCTGCCACTGGTAAGTAAAGCGATGGACAAAGCCGTGTTGCAGTTCCGTATCCGTGACCTGGAAAAGAAGCTGGGTGGAAAATATAGCTTTGATAGCATACTGGGGGCATCTCCCGAGATTACCCAGGCCATTGAAATGGCCAGAAAAGTGGCCGCTTCGGATATGACCGTGCTGTTATTAGGGGAAACCGGATCTGGTAAAGAAGTCTTTGCACAGGCTATTCATTCCGCCAGCAGCAGGCATCAGCAGCCATTTGTGGCCGTAAACTGCAGCGCCTTCGGAAAAGATATCCTGGAAAGTGAACTCTTTGGACATATAGCAGGTTCATTTACCGGTGCGGTGAAAGATAAAAAAGGCTTTTTTGAAGAAGCTAAAGGAGGTACCATCTTCCTGGATGAAGTAGGCGAGATGCCGGTGGAATTACAGGCAAAACTACTACGTGTACTTGAAGCGCAGGAGTTTTACAAAGTAGGGGAATCCAAACCAACGAAAGCAGATGTGCGAATTATAGCCGCTACTAACAGAAACCTGGAATTTGAAAGCTACAACGGGCAATTTCGCTCCGATTTATTTTACAGGCTGTCGGCTTTCCAGATTAATCTGCCCTCGCTGAACAGGCGTAAAAAGGATATCCCTGTATTGGCGGAGTGGTTCATCCAGCAGGTAGGTCCAAAGCTGAACAAGCGTATTAAGGGAATGACCCCGGCTTTCCAGCAGGCCTTGCAGCGTCATTCCTGGAAGGGGAATATCCGTGAGTTGAAAAATATCATTGAAAGGGCTGCTATTCTTACAGATGAGGATGTACTGGACGTTACCGCATTACCCTTCGATTTTCAGCAGGGAGTATCCGGAGATCCATCCTCGCTGAAATTAAGTGAAGTAGAAAAGCTTCACATTGCCAAAGTACTGGTAGAAGTAAAAGGCAATAAAACCAGGGCCGCAGAGCTGCTGGGCATCGGACTTACCACACTTTACAGTAAAATCAAGGAATATAATATCACGCTAGAGTAGCCATCCCAGTAACACGCAGGCCAGCACTATGAATGGCGAAGGCATTTTGCTGAACAGCAGCAAAAGCAACGTGCATACCATGATAGCGAGATTGACAGGATTAGTCGGAATGGCAAAGAAGAGGATGAACGTTGCCGCCCACATAATGCCTACTACCACCGCATTGATTCCTTCCAGGGCTCTGTAGATGACCACATATTTTTTCAGGTTATGCCAGATAGGGAAGAAGAACAGGACCAGGAGGAGACTGGGCAGGAAAATGGCCACAGGTGCCAGCACACATCCCAGGAACTGATAGCCCATGCCCAGGTTGCGCATGGCCATGCCGCCCACATAGGCAGAAATGGAAAAGGTTGGCCCTGGTAGCGCCCGCATGATGCCGGCGCCTGTCAGCAATTCTTCAGCCGACAAGAAGGCCGATTTGGGCCTGGTTACATACTGTTCCAGCATCATGGCGATCAGGATATCGCCGCCACCAAATACAAGGCTGCCGAAACGGTAGAAGTTCTCAAATAAGTTAAAAGGTCGTCTGGTGATCCAGTTGTGCGTACGCGCCAGCTCGGAGAAGAACCCTGCCAGTACGAATATCAATACAAACAGCCAGATGTTTCCCCACTGGATTTTCTTCGGTTTGTCGGGGATATCCGGAATACGTTTATTACTGAAATTGGAAACGATACCGCCCAATATGATAAGGGCGGGGAAGGTCCATGGTGATTTGAATTTAATGGCCATGACCATGGATACGCCCATGATGATAAACGTGGCCAGGTTACTGATGCTGATCTTGAACGCCTTGATGCCGCCATAGGCAAGGAATCCCACGGCCATCGGCTGAACGTATTTGAATATATCTGTATGTAATGCAGATTTATCGAAATACTGTAACAGGAAGCTGAGAGAGCCCATGAGGAGGCAGGCAGGGGTTATCCAGATCAGGAGGGTGAGTATGGCCAGTGGCACACCGCCTCGTTTATATCCGATGAGCGTAAGTGTCTGGGAAGAGGAGGCGCCGGGTAATAGCTGGCAGAAGGCGTTATATTCCATTAATTCCTGTTCGGTAACATCTTTGCGTTGCTGAACGAAGGTTTTCATCATCATTGCCAGATGTCCCTGCGGACCTCCGTAGGCGGTGATGCTGTGAAAAAGCACTGCTTTCAAAAATGGAATATGACGTAGAAACACAGTTTATTGCCGGGTGGTTAAGCTTTTGTGGTTTTCAATTAATTATCTCCTAAAGTAGGCGCAAAATACAACAGTGTTGCTAATAAAGCTAGTATTCAGCATTAATACAGGCACGGTACTTGTAATATCCGCTCCTGAAATACCGAATAATGGCCTTTTATCCGTTGTATTCTGCCTGAAATTGGATGTCGTGTAGCCTCGAGACTAAAAGTGCGTAAGCACCTTAATATAGCCATATTGAACTGGAAACCATTAAAGAATAGATGCTACCTACTGTAGTATAAACTTAAAGTCCCGGAAGGTTAACACTTTCCGGGACTTTAAGTTTTATAAATTTTCCTTCCGGAGATTTATTTTTTCAGACCGATTTCGCGGAGGCGTTCATCGAGGTATTCACCGGCAGTGATTGGTTCGTATGCCAGTGGATTATCTGCGGTGATGCAACTTTCCAGGCTATCCAGTTTCATGTTTGATTTAGGATGCAGGAAGAAAGGAATGGAGAAACGGGAGGAGCTCCATTTTTCACGCGGAGGGTTTACTACGCGGTGTGTGGTAGATTTCAGCCTGTTGTTGGTAAGACGTTGCAGCATATCGCCTACGTTTACCACGATTTGTTCAGGCAGAGAAGTTACTGGTACCCAGTTGTCCTGTTTGTCCAGGATCTGGAGGCCATCAGCAGAAGCGCCTACCAGCAGGGTAATCAGGTTGATATCTTCGTGTTGTTCAGCTCTGATAGCAGATTTAGGCTCCTGGGTGATAGGAGGGTAGTGAATTGCTCTCAGAATTGAGTTACCGTTGTGGATTTTGTCGTCGAAGTAGTTTTCGTCGAGGCCAAGGTACAGTGCAATAGCCTGCAGCAATGCGCGGCCGGATTGCTCGAAGCCACGGTAAGCCTTGAAGAAAGTAGGTGTGAAAGCCGGAACTTCATCCACCTGAATATTGTCAGGATATTCAGCCGCAATAGGATCTTTATCTTCTACTGTCTGGCCGAACTGGAAAAATTCTTTCAGATCTGGTGCTTCGTAACCTTTTGCGTGTTCTTTACCGAAAGAGGTATAACCACGTTGGCCGGCCAGTTCTGGTTTTTCGTATTTATGCTTGATGTCGAATGGCAGTGCAAAGAATTCCTGTACATAATTGTAGAGGTCAGCAATCAGCTCATCAGAGATGCCATGATTCTTAACTGCTACAAAACCAACTTCTTCATAAGCCTTACCAAGTTGCTGCACAAACGCAGCTTTGCGACTGGCGTCACCTGACGTAAAATCCGCGAGATCCACGGATGGGATGGAGTGAGTAATTGCCATAATAACTATTGTTTTGGAAGGCCAAAGGTATGAAATCATATCCACATGGCTGGCAGACACCCCATCCCGGATCTATATATGACGTTAAATTCTAACTATATCTGGTAATTAGTTGAAATAAGCCTGTTCTTCAGGTGTGATATCCACAACCGCATACCGATCGATTTTATTGATCAGCATTTCGTCCATTACATCAATCAGGTTTTTGTAGTTGGCAGACTTATCAGCCTTGATTAGTACCATCAGGTCATTTTTATGAAATTGCTGTTGTACCTGGTCTTTTTTGCTGATGATGACATCGCGCAGGCCTTTATTGCCATAGCTGGTATAATGAAGCTCAGGCTGGGTATTGGATGCTGGTGGTGTACCTTCGTACCAGGCAATTTTATTGTCAGGCCCGAGTACAACGGTCAGCGCTTTACTTTCCGGTAAGGGAGAAGGTTCGCCATCGGTGCGGGGCATAATCAGGTCCATTGTTTTAGGCTGGGCCATGGTAGTGGTGAGCATGAAGAAGGTAATTAAGAGGAAGCCAAGATCTACCATGGGTGTCATGTCTACGCGGGTAGATTTCTTTATACTTCTTCTTTTGCCTTGATGCTTGTTGTTGCCGGATGTATTTATTTCAGCCATGATCTAACGGTTTAGAATATACGAAAATGGTTGAAAGCGCTTTCAATAGTATAGATGTGGGACTGTTATAATTTCCATAAATTCCTCAACAAGACTATAAGTCCGATGCCTGCGGCATCGGACTTATAGTCTTGTTGAGGATCGGCCGGAGGCCGATCCTCAACAAGACAGCAGGAACGGAAAAGGGCCGTCTCTACTCAGTAGAGACGGCCCTTTTCCTATTGAAAAATTAATTGAATTAGAATTCAGCGTTTTTCGGTGTTCTAGGGAACGGAATAACGTCTCTGATGTTGGTCATGCCGGTAACGAAGAGCACGAGGCGTTCGAAGCCCAGGCCGAATCCGGAGTGCGGCGCGGTACCATAGCGGCGGGTATCGAGGAACCAGCTCAGTTCTTCAACAGGAACACCCATTTCCTGCATACGGCCTACCAGTTTTTCGTAATCTTCTTCACGCTGGGATCCGCCAACGATTTCACCGATACCAGGGAAGAGGATATCCATTGCCCTTACGGTTTTACCATCCGCATTCAGCTTCATGTAGAAGGATTTGATTTCTTTTGGATAGTCTGTAAGGATAACAGGTTTTTTGAAATGTTTTTCTACCAGGTAGCGTTCATGTTCGCTCTGCAGGTCAGCGCCCCAGCCTTCGATGAGGTACTGGAATTTCTTGTTTTTGTTAGGCTTGCTGTCTTTCAGGATGGCGATTGCTTCTGTGTAGGTGAGTCGCATAAACTCGTTGTTGGCTACGAACTCGAGTTTTTCGATCAGGCCCATTTCGCTGCGTTCCTGCTGTGGTTTTTGTTTTTCTTCTTCTACCAGTCTGGCAGCGAGGAATTCGAGGTCTTCGCGGTTGTGTTCCAGTGCGTAGGCGATAACATACTTGATAAATTCTTCAGCAAGGTTCATGTTATCTTCCAGTTCATAGAAAGCCATTTCCGGTTCGATCATCCAGAATTCTGCCAGGTGACGGGCGGTATTGGAGTTTTCAGCACGGAAGGTAGGTCCGAAGGTATAGATATCGCTCAGGGCCATGGCGCCGAGTTCACCTTCCAGCTGGCCGGATACGGTGAGGTTGGTGCTACGACCGAAGAAGTCTTCTTTAAAGTCGATGTCGCCGTTTTCGTTACGGGGAGGGTTGTTGAGGTCCAGCGTGGTTACGCGGAACATTTCGCCGGCACCTTCCGCGTCGGAAGCGGTAACGATAGGGGTGTGCAGGTATACGAATCCTTTTTCGTTGAAGAATTTGTGTACTGCAAACGCCAGGGAGTTGCGCAGGCGGAAAATAGCGCCAAAGGTATTTGTACGGAAACGCAGGTGAGCGATTTCACGCAGGTATTCCAGGCTAGGCTTGTTTTTCAGCTGCAGCGGGTATTTTTCGGGATCACAATCACCCAGTATTTCCAGTGTTGCGGCTTTCAGCTCTACTTTCTGACCTTTACCTAATGAAGGAATAATTTCGCCTGTAGCACTGAGGGAAGCACCGGTAGTGATGCGTTTCAGTAAAGCAGGGTCCGTATTTTCAGTATTTATAACGATCTGGAGATTATTATTAGTGGAGCCGTCATTCAAAGCGATAAATTGATTGTTGCGGAAAGAACGCACCCAACCCTTTACTGTAACTTCGTAGTTTGCCCTGTCGTCCGACAGGATTTGTTTGACTTTTACCCTTTGGCTCATAATAAATTAATTTTAGGACTGCAAAAATAAGTGGAAAAATTCATAGTGCATAGTTCCCGCGAAACTGCTTTCCCAGCAAGATTTGCAAGCCCTGAATGTAAATGAAATGTTAAAAATCCCTATAATATTATCGTGAATTAATGGAAAAATAATGACAGCGGCACACTCTTAAAGCCGGATTTGGGGGCTAAAATAGGTGCTTTACTCAAGCTGGAAAAGGGATGGACGGGCTGTGGGGGCCGCTAATTTTTTTTGGAGAATAAAGAAAGTTGTATTAATCTTGCGTTACAATCTGTCTGATCAAGCCTAATTACCACCTTCATCAGCAGTTCCTGAACTCAGCATTCCCTATCAAATTTAATTTCAAATTAAATTTATTGACTCAAAACAATTATTTGTAATTGGTGTATGTTGGTATGCAGCAGTGGTACCCGCCTTACAACACTACTTCTAAAATTTGACAACTCAGATGATGTACGACATCTTACAATTGAACGACATGCTCGTTCCAGAGCTTCTTGATATTGCAGAAAAACTGGACGTTCCCAACGCGAAGAAACTGAACAAACAAGACCTTATCTACAAGATCCTGGATAAACAAGCTGTAATGGCTTCCGCAGATAACCCGGCAAACGGAGAAGAAAAGAAATCACGCAAACGTAAACCCGTAAAGAAAGAAGAAGAAAATCACATAGCTGAAGAACCAGCACATTCAGAAGAGAAACCAGCTAAGAAAGCAACCTCCAAAAAAGCCACCGGAAGCAAATCTAAAGAGACCGAAGAACATTCTGAACCAGCTCCAAAATCCAAAATAAAAAATTTCGATATAGATCTCGACAGCATTCCTTCTCTTACTTTCGATGATGATGATGATATTATCATTCCTTCCTTCACAGAAGATCAACAGGAAGAAGAAGAAGAGGAAGAAACTGTAGAATCAGCACCTGTAGCTATTGCAGATGAGGACGAAGATGATGATTTTGTGATGCCTGAAGAACAGGAAACAGCGGCTCCTGCAGCACAGAAAAACAAGTTCCAGAACAATAAAAAAGAACCGGTATTCAACATCGAATTTGATGGTGTAATCGTAAGTGAAGGCGTTCTCGAAATGATGCCTGATGGTTACGGATTCCTGCGTTCTTCTGATTATAACTATCTGAGCTCTCCGGATGATATCTATGTATCTCCTTCTCAGATTAAATTATTCGGACTGAAAACCGGTGACACCGTTAAAGGTGCGGTACGTCCTCCGAAAGAAGGTGAAAAATACTTCGCCTTACTGAAAGTTGAAACAATCAATGGTAAGTCTCCCGAAGAAGTACGCGACCGCGTTCCATTCGATTATCTGACACCACTGTTTCCTTTCGAAAAACTGCGTCTGACAACAACTTCCAATAACTACTCTACCCGTATCATGGATATGTTTACACCTATCGGTAAGGGTCAGCGTGGATTGATCGTGGCTCAGCCTAAAGTAGGTAAAACCATGCTCCTGAAAGAAGTTGCAAACGCTATCGCTACTAATCACCCTGAAATTTACCTGATGGTAGTGCTCATCGATGAGCGTCCGGAAGAGGTAACTGATATGGAACGTAGCGTCAAAGCAGAAGTAATCGCTTCTACTTTCGATGAACCTGCAGAGAAACACGTAAAAGTGTCTGCTATAGCTTTACAAAAAGCAAAACGCCTGGTAGAATGTGGCCATGATGTGGTGATCCTGCTGGATTCCATTACCCGTCTGGCACGTGCTCACAATACCGTTGCACCTGCATCCGGTAAAGTATTGAGTGGTGGTGTGGAAGCTAACGCTATGCAGAAACCTAAACAATTCTTTGGTGCTGCCCGTAAAATCGAAAATGGTGGTTCTCTCACCATCCTCGCTACAGCATTGATCGATACCGGTTCTAAAATGGATGAGGTTATCTTTGAAGAGTTCAAAGGTACCGGTAACATGGAGTTGCTCCTGGATCGTAAACTGGCTAACAAACGTATCTTCCCGGCTATCGATGTATCTGCATCCTCTACCCGCCGCGATGACCTGTTGCTGGATAAAGATTCACTGAAACGTATCCACATCCTCCGCAATCACCTCGCTGATATGAATACAGATGAGTCTATGCACTTCATGCTGCAACATATGCGTGGTACTAAAAACAACGAAGAGTTCCTGATTTCTATGAACGGATAATCAGTAAACATACTTTTTATAGCAGCCGTCTCTATCATTAGAGACGGCTGCTTTTTTTCGGGTAATTCCGTCCCGCCGCAGGCGGGACGGAATTACCCGAAGTACCCTGGGGCCGATGGCCCCAGGGTACTTCGGGTAGAATTATTATTATAACAAAACAGCCCTGGTGCATTGCACCAGGGCTGTTCCTATTTTACCATAAAATTTTTCACATAAGTCACACAGACGAAACTACTAGAATAAGAAGTTTACGCCCAGAGCGAACTGGTTGGTGAAGTTGAAACCGAAGTCACTGTTGTTAGTTTTAACTTTGGTAGCTTCATCTTTAGTTTGTTTCCAGTTGTAACCGATACCACCGAACATACCTTCAACCATGAAGTGTTTAGTTACGAAGTAAGAGATACCTGGTTGAACGTTAACGTTGAACTGGTTGTAGCTATCTTGTTTGGTGCCGTCAACTTTGGTATTACCGAAGCCATAAGATGCATTACCTTCAGCGAAGAACGCGAATTTAGACTGACCCAGCATGTGGTAGTTACGTACGAAGATACCAGGGTTGATATCCAGTCCTTTAGTTTTAACACCTGCTTTGTCTTTGTCGAAACTGAAGTTGGTATTTGCGAACACACCTACTACCCAGTTAGAGTTCAGTGCATAACCTACTTTAGGGCTGATACCGAAAGAAGTGCTGGTATTTTTACCGTCAGCATCTTTTACTTTGTCGGAGTGAGTTAACACGTTTACGTTACCACCTAATAAAATATCGCCTTTCTGAATCTGAGCCTTTGCTACTTGTGTGCCGAACAGTGCTACTGCGGCCATTACAATCAACTTTTTCATCTTTCGTTAATTTAAATATTCATTAAAACTGTGCTTCCTTTCTTTTATTCTTCTACATACTTGTCGTGCCGTTCCTGGTTGATCGAAGTCAAGTTTCATTTCTGACCTTTTGACTTTTTGGTTTCGCGGGTCAAATGTACGAGCAAATCCTTTTCCACCAAATTTTTTTGTTAAGAAATTGTTACGTATCCTTCGCGCACTTGTATTATTTAGATTATTTACAGGGGTGTTTTCTGGCCTGAAATAGCCATAGCGCTGAATTTGGGTATATTTTAACAGGAATTATTACCCTCCGTGGAGCCTTAAAAGGAGGTCTTTTTTTCTTCTTTCTGTCGTTTCAAGCACTTTTCCGCTACGTAAAATTACTTTTCCACTATCGCCGGCAACCTGTCCAACATTCGATAATTGTACCATCTGTGTGTTGTTGATCTGATAAAAACGCAGCGCAGTAAAGAGTTCCAGGTAATATCTGAAAGGTTTCTGAGAAATATGATCTATACCTCCCTCCATCCGGAACACACAATGTTCCTGCTCTGCTTCAAAAAACTCAATGTTAGATAGATTTATTACATGCTCACCTACCGTTGTTGGCAATATCATCTTCCAGTTTTGCGTCCGGGTATTATTGAAATTATCCATCAATACCTGGTACCTGGCAGTAGCTGAATGCTGGTCTATCCTTTCTGCAACCGCATTAACAGCCTGCAATAAACTCTCTTTGTCAATAGGCTTTAAAATAAGCTCTACTTCACTAAACCGGATAATATGCAAAAACTTCTTTTCAAAGGCAGTTACAAATACGGCCTCAAATGCAATATCCTGTGTGCCCGACAAAATATCAAATCCTATGCCATCAGGCATTTCTAAGTCCAGGAACACTAATTGAGGCCTATGTTTCCTGATTTTCTCAATGCCATCGGCGCAATCTGACGCCATGTCAGCAATCGTAACAAAAGGGCAGTATTTCTCCAGCATCAGGGCAATAATATCCCGGCTGTTTCTTTCGTCATCTATTATAATCGCCTTAATCATACACATGATTGCTTACTAACGTTAATGAATATTCACAGTTGGGGTATAAGTATCTTAACAACAGTACCACTGTCGCTTTCGTCTGTGGCAGATTTATCTATGATCTCAATATGGATCTCCGTATTATACATTTTGTTCAATAACTCCGCACGGTTCTGACTTATCTCCATACCAGACGACTGATGATGCTTAGGTAATGTACGTAAGGCTTTGGACCGGCTGATGCCAATGCCGTTATCTTCTATAATACATTCCAGCATGTCGGAGGCGCTTTGAATAAATCGTACGGAAAGCTTTCCAGTGGCATGTTTGGTGTTGGTCATTCCATGTTTTACTGCATTTTCTACATAAGGTTGTAATAACATGGCAGGGATCTCCAGTTCGGCGGTAGCAATTTCAGGGTCAACATTTATTTCATACTCCATCCTGTTCTCAAAACGCATTCTTTCTAATCCCAGATAGGTATTTAAATAGGTAATTTCATCTGATAATGATATAAAATTACGTCGGGAGAAGTCTAGTGTTTTACGTATCAGGTAAGAAAAGTCGGAGAGATATTTTTGCGCAAACTCAAAGTCACGCTGCATTACAAACAATTGAATCGAATTAAGGCAATTGAAAATAAAATGCGGATTTATCTGTGCACGGATCGCTTTTAATTCTATCTCTGTCAATTTTTTCACATACTCTGTTTCCAGCTGAATCTTACGCTGCTCCTCCAGTTCCTGCTTCTTTCGCAGGATTTCGGTGGTCTGCTCTTTTACCAGTTCTTCCAGTTGCTCATTCAGTTTGCGCTGTAATTCTTTGTTCTTGTTTAATTGTTTAATTAACATTTCCTGTGTGCGGGTACGCTCCATGTGTACCAGTTTATTCCGGTAACTAAGTCCTGCTAAAACAAATAAAGCCTGCAAAAGAATGCCTCCGATCAGCAATATGGTAGGGGCGGAAAGCTCACCTATCGCACCTACTAACCCTAACGGACGTACGTGAATCAGGAATGATCCCAGACTCGCGAGGTACAGACAAATACTTCCCAACAGGTAAAACCTTACCAGCGGATGATGCTGCGAACGTCTTGCCAGCGCTACATATATTACCAGTAGAGGTACAAGTGTTCCAAAGTATACATAACTATATATAATGGTAGGGAGATGATATTGTTCTTCTGCTATACAATAGATACAGATAATAATAAGACCGCCAACCACGGCCGCTACCCAGGTGAAAACCCTTTCCATCAAAGGATAGCGCTCTTTTAAATTAAGAAAGGTATTGCCAAACAGCAGGTACATCATGTAAAAGCAGAACAGCAATCCCGGAATATCCCAATAGTATTTCAGCATGGGCCATCTATGGAAGAAAGAAAGCTGATAGGGCTTGCTTTCCAGGCGTAGCGCGAAAAAGAGCACCAGCCCCAGCATATAAATGGCAAAGTAGAGGTAGGAGCGATCCGGTAGTTGTATATAGTTAATAATAGAGATACTGAGAAATACTACCAGCATACCTAGCAAAACCAGTATGACAACAGATTCCCGCCGGAAGCTTTCCAGCTGTATTGTCTGAAATTTCGCATAGGCGGGAGCGTTATATAATATAGGAATAAATGAATGTTCGTTAAAGGATTTATTAACTATATGGAGATAGAATGTTCGGGTACTGTGTGCGGGAACATCGGCAATAAATCCATAGTTATTCCATCGCTCTACACCGCCTTTGTCGAGCATTAGCCCTGTTTGCATCAATAGCCTGGGGGTACTGCCAGGTATCTGTTCGTACCAGTACATGAAGTCGTGCCATCCGGTAAACAATAACCAGGGTGCTGCTACGTCGCTGGTATTATGGATACTGAATTTCAGCCAGCAGTTATTGGCGCGGCTGTTGTTGCGTGGTGCGCTGTGAAACAGGGCGGGATTGGTGCTAAAGACTTTATGGGTTACGTCCTGTATAGTCAGTTGCCCCGTACTGTCTGTCAGACTGCCGGCAAATGGGCGTAAATCTATAGAGACAGGAGCCGCGGAGGGTTCTATCGTAAGTGTATCAGGTGGATTAACCCGATTGTTGGCAAGGGTGGCTGCTGTAACAAAAAGTAACAGCAGCAATAGCATAGAGCGCTTCACAAAGTGGCGTATATTATAATTATAACAATTGGTCGATAGTGGCAGCTAGCTTTCTGTCTTTATCGGTAACAATATTACCGGCATCATGTGTAGACAGATATATTTCCACCTTATTATAAACATTTGTCCAATAAGGATGGTGGTCAGCTTTTTCGGCTGCTAATGCTACTTTGGTCATAAAGGCAAAGGCTTCTTTGAAGTCTTTGAAGGTAAAAGCCTTATAGAGCTGATTATTCTTTTCTTCCCACATGTTGAGGAAAATTTATGGATAATTCTTTACTGGCAGGGCTTTTCGTGAGGATTCGGTTAAACTGTGCTGATGATTATGTCCCGGCATTAGAATATGAGGTTCATCTTATTCTTTATTTCCCTGGTATCCAGTAAAGATACTAATTGTACCTGCGGAACGTGCCGTAATTGCTCTACTATTTTTTTTACATCTTCTGTCTGGTAATAATCTCCCTTGATCATCCACAAATAATCGATCTGTTTGAGTTCCGGCAGGAGGAATTCGGCCTGACAGTGGTTATTATAACAGTAGTGTACTACGGCATTGGTGGCTTCATGAAATTCAAATACAGGGAAGTGGTAGGACCTGCTCTTTTTGGAAAGTGTTATTTCCAGTGAGTTATTCACCCTGAAGTTGGTATGCAGATTTTTATTGATCTGCCAGCAGAGCTGGTAGTCGCGGGCCGTAGCGGCAATACCGATAAGATGGGCGCTTTCGAAGAAATCCTCTACTAATTGATCCTGATCCAGCTTCAGTTTGAGTATTGTCATACGTAAAGATATTGGGGAAAAAAGAGCATCTGACTGCAATTAAGATGAATTTTAAGATATTTTTTCATCTTTTTGGGTTTTCAGATTTTCAGGGGGAACGGGCAGGTGCCATAGAAAGCTTTACTGCCGTCGATTTTAGGGCTTTTAAACAGACAGGCATTGCTGCCTGCCTGTTTTGAAAGTATGTTTGTCGGGGATATCCGGACTTTTACTTTTCTTCTTCTCTTCTTTGGCGGTTTGCCAGCAGTAATGTTCGTTTCGGTTCCGGTACTTTTTCGAAATCGTAAGGGCAGTGTCTGCAGCCATTTCCGCAGCAATGGCCCCTGTCGAGGTGAAATTTTTCGGTAAAGACCATATATCCCTGTTCGTTATAGTAGAAATCAATCTTCTCCACCAACGGCTGCTTCATCGGAAGGTAATTTAACGTTGCGCCAGTTAGGCAAAGCAGCTTCTGGCAATTTGAATTTAATATACCTGATGGTGCGGTTATCTGCCAGGTGCATTCTTTCGTAGTGCGTCGTGATACGCAACAGGTTAGGAATTTCCGGCATGGCGTATATGTCCGCAATATCTTCAACTACTTCACAACCAAGCACTTCAATAACTTCTTTGGTAAAAGCGTAGAGTTCAGCAGAGTCTGTTTTCAGGTTAATGGTAGCTCCTTTAGCCAGTAATGGCTGGTATAGCTCGAGAAACCTTGGAGAAGTCAGTCTTTTTTTGGATTTAGACGCGCGCAGGAATGGGTCCGGGAAGGTGATCCAGATTTCTGATACTTCGCCGGGGTTGAAATAATTGTTGAGTTTATCGATCTGGGTGCGGAGGAAGGCTGCGTTATTGAGTTTTTCATCTATAGCAGTTTTAGCGCCTCTCCAGATGCGGTTACCCTTCAGGTCTACCCCGATTACGTTTTTATCCGGGAAAATACGGGCCATGCCAACGGTATAGTCACCTTTACCACAGGCTAGTTCCAGTACTACCGGATTGTTATTATGAAAGAATTCATGCCATTTTCCCTGCATCCCTTCCGGGTATATCAATACATTAGGAAAAGTTTCTATTTCAGCGAAGCGTTGTAATTTTTTTTGTCCCATTTGGCTGCGAAATTACGAGGTTTTTATTTCTTTTCTAGCGATGGGTGGGGATTGAAGGGGAGTGACTCAGCGTCGGTGAGATATCTCTTTTCTCTTTTTCCGCCGATATCTTTGGTGTTGGCGGAAACAGAGCGTCTTATGTATAATAAAAAAGGCGCCATAGGCGCCTGAGATTCTCATAAAATAAAAAGCCCGCGAGCGAAACCCACGGACTCTTTAAACCAATTCAGCTGTAGGAGGAGGAGTCGAACCTCCACGGGGCAGTTAGCCTTGGTACAAGTAAGATTAGTGGTCAACCCAATTATACCATGTTTGTCCTGTGATCCCCACCCCCGAGACAAGAGGGCATGTCTGCCAGTTTCATCATCCCACAAAGTTTTGATAATCAATACTTGCTGTCACTTTTTGTCGGCTGTTTTTGTAATGATTATGATGCAAATCTAAATAGAGTGCTTATTTTTTGCAAATTTTTTAAGAAAAATTTTTGAATTTTCGATATTTTTTAAATATTTGCATATAACTTTAAAACATTCAAAAACAAATTGTAAAAATGAGCCACAATTTGAATATTGACAAACTCGATTTGCAGATTATCAGTGAGATGATGAATAATGCTGAGATCTCCTATGCGGATCTGGGGAAGAAACTTTTCGTTTCGGGAGGCACTATCCACGTTAGAATGAAGAAATTGCAAGAACTAGGTATAGTTAAAGGTACAAAATTACATGTAGATTTAAAAATGATCGGATATGATGTGATTGCCTTTATTGGTATTTACCTGGAAAAAAGCTCCATGTATGATACGGTAGCCAAAGAATTACGCAAGATTCCTGAGATGGTACGCCTCAATTATACTACCGGTAGTTATAGTATGTTCGCGGAAATCATTTGTAAAGATATCACCCAGCTTCGTCGTATCCTGCACGATGAGTTACAGAAAATCAAGGGAATAGAAAGAACGGAGACCCTGATATCCCTGGAAGAAAGTTTTTACCGTACTATTAATGTGGTGGAATAGCATCATCGGGAGTGATGGGCGGCAGCGTCTTTTCATTCTTAATGATTAAATTCCGTCATGGTTACAACAGAAATTGCCGAAAGAATAAAACGGCTCGAAGAAAAATATGCCGCGATGGGTCAAGATCTGTCCTCCTACCTGGACGGACTGCTGTACGCGGATTACCTTACTTACTGGGATTATATACAACTGGATGTACTGCTTAACCTGCAGCATCCCCGCACGCCGTTTCCGGATGAGAATATTTTCATAATGTACCATCAGATAACGGAACTGTATTTTAAACTGTCGCTGCAGGCAATCGAGCAGATTTGCCATGCCCCTGTACTGTCGGCGGACATCTTTAAAACACAGTTAAAACGCATCAATAACTATTTCAAAGCCCTGATCAGTTCTTTTGAGATCATGGTGGATGGAATGGATAAGGAGCAGTTTCTCAAATTCCGTATGGCGCTGTTGCCTGCCAGCGGATTTCAGAGCGGCCAGTTCCGGCTCATTGAAATATGTTCAACCAATTTACCCAACCTGGTATATGAGCGGCAACGGGAAAGTTTGCAGGGGAAGGATTTAAAAGATATTCTGGAAAAAATTTACTGGAGAAGTGGAGCTACTGAACTGGCTACCGGAAAGAAAACCCTTACGTTACGCCAGTTCGAACTGAAATATATGGAAACCTTCCTTCATACTGCTGAAAGGTATAGGTTGCACAATATTCAGTTCCGTTATCAACAACTTTCTCCCGAAGAACAGGCGGAAATTGCGCCTATGCTTCGGGATTATGATCTCAACATCAATGTACGATGGCCACTGATGCACTATAAGTCTGCGGTAAGATATCTCCACAAAAAACCGGAAGATATAGCAGCAACAGGGGGTACCAACTGGCAGCAATACCTGCCGCCAAAGAATAAACGTATTGTATTCTTCCCCGGATTATGGTCGGAAGAAGAGCTGAACAACTGGGGACGTATTGCTATGGGAGAGGAGTAATTAAATCTTCTGTGTAGTAAATCGTCTGATATGATATGCCAGCAATGGTGCGTCTGCTTTTTCCAGTGGATGCACCGTATCTGGTAAAACGGCAAACTGGGCCTCCGGTAAGGCTTTGAATGCCTCAATCGTTTCCTGGAAAGAAACCATGTTATCGCTGTCTCCCATCATCAGTAAGCAGGGAGATGCTATCTGCGCATAATCGTTGGCCCTTAACAGTGACTGATGCCCCAGATCTTCGATCAGAATAGCAGTCATGTTTACCACCTCTTTCCAGTCTGATGCAGTATGACGTTCTTCCAGCACTTTGGCGTAGGCGGGTACCTTTTCGGCGATCAGTTCGGGGTTGAGCTGCTTTACTTCTCTGCCGGCAGTGGCTTCGTTCCAGTTATATTTGGTGGCCAGTGTGATAATATGCCCGATCCGCTCCGGCTGGTGCCTGGCAAGGTATAGTGCTACATAGCCGCCCATGCTGTAACCAAAAATATGGATGAAGTCCAGTCCATTCTCTTCCAGGTAGCGCAGCACTTCTCCTGCAAAAACAGGTATACTGAAGCCTTCTGCAGAAAATGGTTGCTGCCCGTGGCCACTGAATTCCAGGACATGGACATCGTAATGTGGTTCCAGTAATGATTTCAGGGTGTCGAACTGTGGGGCCGCCCCTAAGGCGCCATGTAACAGAAGAATGGGGATTTTTGTATGCTGCATAGTTAAAACTAAGAAAAAAATAACCAAATTACCTGGCCATCAACCATTTTTTAAATGGTTAGTAACACCGGTCGCGATCAGGTGAAGCAATGGAAAACAGGATAATATCACTACACCTTCCGGCTTGCCTGACCGGGTCCATGGAAAGGAGTACCTGATCCATCGATGGCACGGGTAACTGGTCCTAATATCTGCCGGCAGTGATTGTATATTTTGCTTTTATAAACAAAGGATGTGTCTTAAATGTTCCTCACATTTTTTTATTATGTTTGCAATGATGTTGCCGAATAACTTCTTCTCTGAGCGTACTGACTTACGCAGATTTTTAGATGTCCCATCATCAAATAATACTTATAAACAATAGTAATGGAATACAATACCACGCGTAATCACCTGATAATGAAAGAGTACGGCAGAAATATCCAGAAAATGGTGGAATTCCTGCTTACCATTGAGGACGATATGGATCGCCAGCGTAATTCTATGGCTGTAATTGAACTGATGGGTACGCTAAATCCGCATTTAAAGAATGTGGAGGATTTCAGACATAAACTGTGGGATCACATCTTCAATATCTCCGGTTTTGCACTGAAGGTGGAATCGCCTTATCCAATCCCAACAAAAGAAACTTTAAAAGCCAGACCAGAAAGACTGGAGTATCCTAAAAAATACCCAAGAAACCGTCACTTCGGTAAAAACCTGGAAATGGTGATAGATAAAGCTATCTCGGAAGAAAACCCTGAGAAAAAAGAAGGCTTTACCCAAACCGTGGCCAACTACATGAAGCTGGCCTATGGCAACTGGCACAAAGAAAGCGTTCATGATGATGCTATCCGCGCAGAATTACTGTCTATTACAGGTAACCAGCTGGAGTATCATCCTGGTGCAGCTCCTGTCAGCAGCGCTAATTCTACCCAGAACTTCTCACAGGGTAACTCCAATGTTGGTAACAGCAACAATGATCCGTTCCGTACCAGCAGCGGTAAACGCAAAAATTTCCAGCAGAACAACAAGTTCAAAAGCAATAATAGCGGCAAGGGAAATAATAACAAGCATAATAACAAGTTCAATAAAAACAGGAATAAGTAGTGAGCAGTGCTTTTGAAGTAAGAGGTGGCAACCGTCTGCAAGGGGAAATTACCCCTCAGGGTGCCAAAAATGAAGCTTTACAGATCATCAGTGCAGTAATGCTTACCCCTGAAAAGGTAACCATATCTAACATCCCCGACATTGTGGATGTTAACCTCCTGATCGAATTGCTGGGAGAAGCTGGCGTAAAAATCAATCGTATCAGCAGAGATGTCTGTGAGTTTCAGGCCGACAATATCGACCTGGAATATTTACAGAGCCCGGAATTTAAAAAGAAATCCGGTCGCTTACGTGGCTCCGTTATGATCGCCGGCCCATTGCTGGCAAGATTCGGAAAAGCGTTCATCCCTAAACCAGGAGGTGATAAAATTGGCCGTCGCAGACTGGATACCCATATTATCGGTTTCGAGAAACTGGGAGCCAGATTCATTTATGACTCCGACGACAACTTCTTCCGCCTGGAAACTACCGGCCTGAAAGGAACTTATATGTTGCTGGACGAGCCTAGCGTTACCGGTACTGCCAATATCGTAATGGCGGCAGTAATGGCAGAAGGTACTACCACCATCTACAACGCAGCCTGCGAACCTTACCTGCAACAGCTCTGCAAAATGCTGACCCGCATGGGCGCACGCATCCAGGGCATCGGCTCCAATCTCCTCACCATCGAAGGTGTTAAGTATCTGGGTGGCTGCGAACATAGCATGCTGCCGGATATGATCGAAATAGGCTCTTTCATCGGCCTCGCCGCCATGACACAGAGCGAAATCACCATCAAGAACGCCGGCGTGGAACACCTGGGTATTATCCCGGAGAAATTCCGCCAGCTGGGTATCAACCTCGAAATCCGTGGAAATGATATCTATATCCCGAGTCAGGATGCCTACGAAATCCAGACTTTCCTTGATGGATCTATTCTTACCATCTCAGATCACCCATGGCCAGGTTTTACCCCTGACCTGCTGAGTATAGTACTGGTAGTAGCTACACAGGCAAAAGGCAGTGTGATGATACACCAGAAAATGTTTGAAAGCCGTTTGTTCTTTGTCGACAAATTAATTGATATGGGCGCGCAGATCGTTCTCTGCGACCCGCACCGTGCAGTAGTGATCGGCCTCGGCCGCCAGCACAAACTGCGTGGTATCACCATGTCTTCTCCGGATATCCGTGCCGGTGTTTCCCTGCTGATCGCTGCACTCAGCGCTGAAGGTAAGAGCACCATACAGAATATCGACCAGATAGACCGTGGTTACCAATATATTGATGAGCGTCTCAGAAAGCTGGGTGCAGACATCAAACGCGTTTAATTTTACAAATAGTTCATACCACCAACTCAGAGCCCAAATGCCAGTACCATACTGGTTTTTGGGTTTTGTATTTGGGGTAACTGTCAAAAAAATATGGAAAAAAAGATCATCATTATTACTGCTCCTTCCGGTGCAGGGAAAACTACCATCACCCGCAGACTGCTGGCAGAAATGCCGCAGCTGGCATTTTCTATTTCTGCTGCCACCCGTGAAGCACGTGCTAATGAAGTCAATGGAAAAGATTATTATTTCATGTCCACAGATGAATTTCATCAGAAAATAGATGAAAATGCGTTTGCTGAATATGAAATGGTATATGCCGGTAAATATTATGGTACCCTGAAAAGCGAACTGGAAAGGATCTGGAACAATGAGCAGATACCAATGGTAGATATTGATGTAAAAGGTGCCTTGTCTATCAAGGAAAAATATCACCAGGAAGCACTGACGATCTTTATTGAACCACCGAGTATAGATGCACTGCGCGAGCGCCTCAGTGAGCGTGGTACGGAAACGCAGGCCTCTATGGACGAGCGGCTGGCAAAGGCCCGCTATGAACTTTCGTTTTCACATGAATTTGATACAATTGTTGTTAATGATGTGCTGGAGAGAGCCTATCACGAAGTAAAAAAACTGGTAACAGAATTTTTACATATAAAATAGTGCTGTGATTGTTGGTTTTCCTAATTTGTTATTTTTGTTGAGATGGACGGATACACAATTATCATTTTAGTCTTTCTGGTGCTCTTAGCCGGCTTCTTCTCCGGTATTGAAGCTGCGTTTGCGAACGTAAACAAACTTAGCATCGAACTCAGAAAGAAGCAGGGTAGGACAACCGGCAAGATCCTGGCCTCATTCAATGAGAATCCCAGCAGATTCCTGGCAACCAGCCTGGTAGGCTTCACGATTACTATCGTGATCTATGCCATTATGATGGCAGGGGCCATTCAGCCACTGGGCGCAGTAGCCGCGCCGGAAATAGCCAACATGCAACCACTGGTCATCTTCCTGGAGATACTGCTGGCTTCGCTTGTGATCTTATTCCTGGGCTTTTTTATCCCGCGGGCTATCTTCCGGTCAAGGCCGGAAGGATTACTCAGCTTTTTTGCACTGCCGATTTCCATGATCGCGAAGCCTTTGTATATCATTGGCAACGTAATGGTGTCTGTGGCAGAATGGATGCTGAAATATCTCTTTAACGTACGACTGCTGGAGAACCGCGAATCATTTACCCGCGTAGATGTGGAAAACTTCATCCGACAGTCGCAGCAGCATGTTTCTGAGAACCAGGAACTCAATACCGAATTATTCGAAAATGCCCTTTCGCTGGCGCATGTTAAAATCAGAGGCTGTCTTATTCCCCGCAAGGAAATAGAAGCCCTTGAAATAGGCAGCCCTATTGAAGATGCACGGAATAAATTCATGGAAACCAAACTGTCGAAGATTATTATCTATGAAGAAAGCATTGATAATATCCTTGGTTATATTCATCAGCTGGACCTTTTTAAATCACCTAAGGAGATCAGGCACATGATCCATCCGATTCTGGCAGTGCCGGAAACGATGAGTGCCATCGATCTGCTGAGTAAGTTTAATAAGGAGAGAAAAAGCATTGCCTGGGTAGTAGATGAATTTGGAGGAACTGCAGGTATTGTGACCATAGAAGATGTTTTGGAAGAGATATTCGGGGAGATAAAAGATGAGCACGATGTAGAAGAGTTTGTAGAGAAGCAGATAGCAGAGAAAGAATATATTTTCTCTGGCCGCCTCGAACTTGATTATTTGAATGAAAAATACGGATTGGATTTTCCTGAGGACGAAAGTGAAACTTTATCTGGGTATATCATCAATCATCATGAGACAATTCCTAAAATCAAGGAACGTATCATTATAGATGATTATGAATTTGATATCTTAAATGTGACCGATACAAGGATAGAAATGGTGAAGATGAAGATCCTGGGATAGGAAAATCGCAGTTTTTGCACTAATTTTAACCGTTCATAATAAAAAATGCAATTATTTAAATATTTTTATAATATTTGTATTAACGGAAGGATAACATAAATTGCAAAAACGTTTTTTGAAAAAGTAGTAGGAATTTAACACGGAATGTATACATTTGCTATGGTTGATGTAACACTATGATTTGATTTTTGTTAAAAGGTTGTAAAAAAAGTGTTCCAACATTGATAATAAAATATTTCTCGTTATTTTTGTACTACAATATAAAAGCAACCAGAGATTCTTACTTATTCTGAACGCTTGCCATCAATTAGGTAAGTAGTTGATCTGGAAGCCAAAGACATTCTCGAATTCAACTTTTTTGGGGTTAACAAACAATGGATGAAAGGCCGGCTCTTGATTCTTCTCGGGCTGGCTCTTTTTTTGTACCTATACCAACCTTCTCAGGCCCGCTACAGCGGCAACTTTCCAAATAATTTGCAAATACATTTTACGCGCTATACAGCTTAATCACCGCTGATATATTTTAAGCAAATATTAATCGCCGCTATGGTGCTGGTTTTGATGTGCCGTTTGACAGGCAACCTTCCTGCAGGATGCAAGCCTGCCGGGCAGTTACCCGCATTGCAAACACTGCGGGAAAATCGATATAGCAAGGCATTTCAGCAGTTGAAATTGTACGAAAACTTTCCTCATAAAACAGTTCTGGAAATTCTACCTTTCAACCGCTATATTTGTGATCCTTATTAGAACAGTTTTCAACTCAGTTTGGGATTAGCACATGTTTAAGAAATTTTTCGCGAAAAATAACGATAAGGCAGAGATGTCTTTCTTCGATCACCTGGAAGACCTCCGCTGGCATATCGTTAGGTCAGTGTTGGCGATAGTAGCATTCAGCATATTTGGTTTTCTGTACACACAGGAAATCCTGGATGGTGTAATTTTCGGGCCTACCAATGCCACCTTTCCTACCTATAGGGTACTGTGCCATATCGGTCATGCCGTGGGTCTCGGAGATGCGTTGTGTATTACTCCGGTGAAGGTGCAGTTCATGAATACGCAGATGGTCGGACAGATCATGCTGCAATTCAAACTGGCATTCGTTATCGGCTTTGTGTGTGCATTCCCTTATATCTTCTGGGAATTCTGGCGTTTCGTAAAACCTGCGCTGAAAGAAAAAGAGCTGAGAGGTGCAAGAGGTGTGATCTTCTGGGTATCTTTCCAGTTCTTCCTCGGGATATTCTTTGCCTACTTCCTGATGGCACCTTTTACCATCAACTTCCTGGCATCATATAAAGTGACAGATAAAGCAGTCAATCAGTTCCTCATTGATAATTATTTCGACCTGATGACGCAGATAGTACTCGGTATGGGTATCTTATTTGAGTTACCGGTGCTGGTATTCTTCCTGACGAAATTCGGCCTTATCACCCCTAAATTCCTTCGTTCCTATCGCAGGCATGCAATTGTGGTGATCCTGATCCTGGCAGCCATTATCACGCCGCCAGACGTTATTGATCAGCTGATCGTGTTTACGCCGCTATACCTCCTGTACGAAATCAGTATCTTTATTTCCGGAAAAGCGTTACGCGATCGTGAAGCTAAAAAAGGCAAAAAAGAAGAAGAAGAAATTCAGGAATGGTCCTAACAGATCAGTAAATGAGTAGCCAGCTTTAACACACAAAATTTTCTTGTTATGGAAAAAAATACCTTTAATCCTGTTCTGCCGGTAGCCATAGGTTCTGATCATGCGGGGTTTGAATATAAAGAAGAAGTAATTTCATTCCTGGAAGCAAAAGGTCTCAAAGTAAAAGACTTCGGGACCCATTCAAAAGATTCTGTAGACTACCCGGATTATGCACATCCGGTGTCTACGGCCGTAGAACGTGAAGAGGCCTCCTTTGGTATCCTCATCTGCGGAAGTGCAAACGGGGTGGCTATCACCGCCAATAAACACCAGGGTATCCGTGCCGCCATCTGCTGGGGCGAAGAGCTTGCCAGGCTGGCCCGCTCACATAACAATGCTAATGTGTTATGTATTCCTGCCCGTTTTGTAGATATACCAGTGGCAACCCAGATGGTGGAAGTATTTATTAATACGCCATTTGAAGGTGGCCGTCATGGCGACAGAGTAAGGAAAATGGCCTGCCTCTGACAGAAGCAGGAGAATTTTATAAATTTTTGTATTTTGAAAGAGCCGGGGAACATCCCGGCTCTTTTTCGTGTTATGATAAGCGGATACCATTGCAAAACCTTACACTTCATGAAATTTGTCCGTGTTGTTGCCATGAATGTTTTTTGTCTGATCATTGCTGCATCCTGCAATGGTCAGCAGGCAGATTCCACTCTTCTTAAGCAGGCAATTCCTTATGCAGCCGGTATAACGCCTGCGGCTATCCGTAGTAAGCTGGAAGTAATTGCAGGGCCACAGATGGAAGGACGTGAAACCGCTACACGTGGTCAGCAGAAGGCCGCAGATTATATTGTCAGGCAGTTCCGGGAGGCAGGATTGCAGCCGGGAGCCAATGGACAGTGGGAGCAGTTTTATGAAATGTATGCAGATACACTGCTTGCAGGAATCATTCGTGTCAGAGATAAAAATTATTATTTCGGACAGGATTTTATTACTGATTTATATGATAGTCAGGCTGAAACTATTGATGCAGACCATATTCAGTACGTTGGCTATGGCTTACACAGCGGGCGTTTCAATGATTACGCCGGACTGGATGTTAAAGGCAAAGTAGTGCTGGTTAGAGAGGGTGTGCCTGGTGGCGTACCACGCGAATGGGGCAACTCCTATAATAAGCTGGCTGCAGCCAGAGAGGCTGGCGTAAAGGCGCTGCTGGTCATCTCTCCACATGCAAAAAATTATAGCTTATTAAGTAAGGAACGTATTCGTCGTACGGGAATATACATGCCGGGAGAAAAGAGTACAGCACCGAATATGTACTTTATCACACCCGCCATGGCAGCTGATTTGCTTGGGAAGCCATACGATGATAGTTTGTTTGACAACAGGAATAAAAATTTACGTATACCTGTTCACGTTAGAGTGCCGATTCATATTCAGCTTGATAAGAAAAGTAATGTTTATCGTCCTTCCAATATTCTCGGATATTTAGCAGGAACAGATAAGAAAGAGGAAGTTGTTTTTGTTACGGCACATTATGATCATCTGGGTATTTCAGATGGTCAGTTATATCCGGGAGCAGATGATGATGGGTCTGGTACATCGGCTGTAATAGAGATTGCTACTGCTTTTGCGAAGGCGAAGGCTGCGGGTCACGGGCCACGGAGGAGTATGGTATTTATGCTGTTTTCGGGAGAGGAAAAAGGATTGCTGGGTTCCGGATATTATATTAGTCATCCTGTATATCCGCTATCGAATTCAGTGGCTGATCTGAATATTGACATGATTGGCAGAATAGATCCGGCACATGAACGGGATACTAACTATATTTACATCATTGGTGATAATAAGTTAAGTTCCGAACTCAGGCCATTGAATGAGATGGCAAACGGACTGACCCGATTCAAACTGGATTATAAGTACAACGACCCCAATGATCCGGAAGATTTTTACCGAAGGTCAGACCATTACAAATTTGCGCAGCGTGGAATCCCAGTGATTTTTTATTTTAACGGCACACATGCCGATTATCATCAGCCCGGCGACACGGTAGACAAAATAAATTTTTCTTTGTTGGCCAGGAGGGCGCAACTGGTATATTATACCGCCTGGTTAATAGCTAACAGAGATGACCGGTTAAGCGTTGACCGGGATGAGAGATAATCAGGATAAGTAACATCATATAACCATTACATGCAAAATTAGTTTTCGTATGCCCGTTTCAGTTAGTGTCAGTTATAAAATGATAAAGGTCAGGCATGTTAGGATGCAGCTGGCCCCAAAAGGTTTTGTTTATTTTAACAAAATTTTATAAATTTATAATAGAGTCCTAGTCTTAAAGAAACAACATATATGTTGTTATTAGTATGTGAATCTATTAGATGAATTTTGCTGTCAGTTGTGTGAAATACGGCAATTTATTTTTTCGAGAGTCAAGCACCTGTTAAACATTTTTGATTAACCTGTTGTTGTTCAATTGGTATTTAACTGTTTCAGGAGGGGCTAAGCATGTTGGAATGGCAAATTTCGATACCCCACTCCCCGGTTATACACGTCTGAATATCCAAATGAAAACACCTGTTGATGTGCTTATGTACAAAATGGGGTGAAAACTCCATACTGTGATGCATGAAAAGCCTATTTGCGCACAACGAAGAAGTGAATGTAAGAACTGGTAGTAACATTCTGATTTTCAGGAGATTGTTATATGTTTTTCGAAAAAAATCTGATTACATTGTAACCGCATACCCTACCGATAAACAGATCGGATTGTGAAACCATAAACCAAGGAATGCATGCCTAATTTTTATAGCGCTTATTGGTGGATTTTTTTGCTAAGGGGAATCTTTGCCCTGATATTGGGTGTATTGGCTATTTTCTGGCCTGGTGCCACTTTCACAACTTTGGTAGTATTCCTGGGTGCCTATCTGTTCTTCGCCGGTATCTTCGCTATAGTGGGTGCATTCGCTGCCCGAAAATCATCTGAAAACTGGGGTGTGTTTTTGCTGTCCGGAATTATTGGTTTGATATTAGGAGTCCTGACTATTATTAATCCTTTCGCCACTGGAGCAGCACTTATTTATCTGGTTGCTTTCTGGGCAATAGTGGCTGGTTTATTCGAAATTGTAATTGCTATCAGACTGAGAAAAATAATCACAGGTGAAGGCTGGTACATTCTTGGTGGAGTCATAACTATCTTATTTGGCATACTGCTAATTTCCAAGCCAGTGGCCGCTGCCATTACCCTGACCTGGATTTTTGGTTTTTATGCGATTGTTTCGGGAATCATGTTGATCTCTTTATCACTACGGCTCCGAAAAGGATGAGCCTCGGATTATACCCTAATTTTTTCGATTGCCCCATATGCAAGCATATTTTCTAACTAAAACGCATCACTATGAAACTTAAAACACCAGATTAAAAAGCACGCAATGGCTGATTGAACAGGGTGCTGATACCTCCCGCCTCATGAAGCCTCCCACAGACGGGCAGATGCACCGATCTGGAGTCCCGGTGATTACCATCTCTGCCAGTCTACCATTTCTCCCTGCTCCCTGAGGAGCTGCTTACTGTAGTGTATTTCGAAAAATTAAAAGTTAACCGTTATGTCATCCACCGAATTCAACAATTTGTTACTAGGAAACGCTGATTTTCTGCGTCCATACGCAGTTACACTAACCAAAGACTCTGAATCGGCTAAGGACCTTTACCAGGAAACCCTGTTCAGAGCGCTCTCTAACCGCGATAAATACCTCGCCGGCACTAATATCAGGGCCTGGCTGTATACTATCATGCGTAACATCTTTATCAATAACTACAGAAGAGGTAACCGCCAGTACAGGTTACTGGATAGCGCCGTTGGCGACTACCTCCTGAGTCATCAGCCCTCTGCTGTAGGTAACTTCGCAGAATCGGAGCTCCGGGTCAAAGATGTCCAGATGGCCGTTTATAATCTGCCTATCATTTTCAAACAACCTTTCCTCCTCTATTTCGAAGGGTACAAATACTATGAAATCGCAGCTATCTTAAACGAACCGTTAGGCACCGTTAAAAGCCGTATCCATTTTGCCCGTAAAATGCTGAAAACAAGAATAACCAGACATTAAACTGTTGTAATTGTTTAAACGAGATTTACCTTAAGCGACACTCTATTAAAGAAGTTATATATAAGGCTTTTTGATAACGGAGGCCTGCAAACCCTCGGCAATACCTAAAGTATCAAGCCGCTACAATCTATGATTACCCTGTAGTGAGCAAAAAAGTGTAGGAAAGCCATGCTGATTATCTGTTTCAACCGTAAAACAGATAACCGGAACGTCATTATTGTTCTGTTGTTTGCGGGCTTCAGTTATCTGAAGTAGCTATGCCTCATATTATATCCCCCGATACCTGTTACTTTTCTACCATATCCTCCCGCTCCGGAACTTTTCTTCCGAAGGTTTTTTGTACTTTTACACCCTTCGAATATCTACAACTAACAAAATATTTATAAACACCATTTTTCGTGATGAAGGCAAATTATTTAGATGAGCTGAACGAACGGCAGCGCGAAGCAGTTATTCATATCAATGGCCCCCTGATGATCGTAGCTGGTGCAGGCTCCGGTAAAACGAAAGTGCTTACCACACGTATTGCCCATCTGATGCAAAACGGCGTGGATGCCTTCAATATTCTCTCACTAACCTTCACCAACAAGGCCGCAAAGGAAATGAAAGAGCGTGTGGAACGAATCCTCGGCAGTAACGAAGCCCGTAACCTCTATATCGGTACCTTCCACTCCGTATTCGCCCGCTTACTCCGTGCTGAAGCTCACCGCCTCGGTTATCCGAACGATTTTACCATCTACGATACCGACGACGCCAAGAGTGTACTCAAAACAATTATCAACGAGCTGAATCTCGACGATAAACACTATAAACCCAACTTCGTATACAACCGCATCTCGGCTGCCAAAAACAACCTGATGGGTCCCGAAGAATATCAGCACGATTACTATGTACAGCAGGAAGATATGCGCGCCAACCGCCCGCTGATCGGAAAAATCTACGATATGTATGCCAAACGCTGCTTCAAAAACGGCGCTATGGACTTCGATGACCTGCTCTTCAAAATGTATGTGCTCCTGAAAAGTTTTCCGGAAACATTGCATAAATACCAGCACAAATTCAAGTATATCATGATCGATGAGTACCAGGATACCAACCCTGCTCAGTACGAAATCATCAAATTACTGGGTGCTGTACACGAAAATATTTGTGTGGTAGGTGATGATGCACAAAGTATCTACTCTTTCCGCGGCGCTACCATTCAGAATATCCTCCAGTTTGAAAAGGATTATGATGATGCCCGCGTCGTGAAACTGGAACAGAACTATCGCAGTACCAAATCTATCCTCAACGTTGCCAATGAAGTTATCGCGCATAATAAAGGCCAGATAGAAAAAAATCTCTGGACAGATAACAGCGACGGTGATACGATTAAACTGGTGCGTACCAATACAGACAATGAAGAAGGTAAATTCATAGCGGATACCATCGCAGAACAAAAACTGCGCAACCACTACGAAAACCGTGATTTCGTTATTCTCTACCGTACCAACGCACAAAGCCGTTCCTTCGAGGAAAGCCTGCGCAGAAAAGCAATTCCTTACCGTATTTATGGTGGTGTATCCTTCTATCAGCGTAAGGAAATCAAAGACTTTGTGGCCTACCTCCGTATCGTGATGAATACACGTGATGAGGAAAGCCTTAAACGTATCATCAACTACCCGGTGCGTGGTATCGGTAAAACAACGATTGAAAAAACAGTTGTTTTCAGCAACGAACATAACATCACGATGTGGGAAGTGCTGGAACGTGCGAAGGAGTTCGGCTTCAAAGGTGGTACCCTCGAAGCGATCGATGGTTTTGTTACCATGATCCGCAGCTTCCAGGCAATGCAGGGTAAACATAATGCCTATGATATTGCAGTGAATGTGGGTAAATCTACCAACATCGTAAAAGAACTCTTTAACGATAAAACTACGGAGGGGCTTGCCCGTTATGAAAACGTGCAGGAATTGCTGAACTCCATCAAAGAATTCACAGAGACGCCGGATGAAGAAGGGGAGCTGCTGGACAAGAGCCTGGGTTCTTATCTGCAACAGATTACCCTGCTCACTGATGCCGATAACGAAGGCAAGGAAGACAGCGATGTAGTGAAGCTGATGACGATCCACGCAGCAAAAGGACTGGAGTTCCCGGTGGTATTTACCGTGGGATTGGAAGAAACACTGTTCCCTAGCGGTATGTCTATCAACACCAGGGAAGAACTGGAAGAGGAAAGACGTTTGTTCTATGTAGCGATTACCCGTGCCAAGGCGCGCCTGTGGCTTACTTATGCCAACAGCCGTTATCGTTTTGGTAACCTGGTTCAAAATGAACCGAGCCGTTTCCTTGAAGAAATGCCTGAGAAATATATCGACCGCAGCTATGCCGGCGGTGGCGCCATCCGCAATGCTTTTGGCAGCACCAATGGTGGTGGCTGGGGCGCTGGCGGAGGTTCCAATATGTTCGACAGAATGCAGAAAAAAGCACCAGCCGGTGCGCAGCCACAGCAGCCTGCCGGACCGCGTCCTGCTCCTAAACCAGCCGCTGGCCCTGCGTCTACGCATGTGCCTACCCCTGGTTTTGCTCCGGATGATCCGGCTACCATGGAGCCAGGCATGCAGGTAGAACACCAGAAATTCGGCTTCGGCACCATTATGGCCATGGAAGGGGCACCTAATAACCGCATCGCCACCGTGGTATTCCCTAAAGGCGGTGGCGAAAAGAAAATTATGCTTAACTACGCTAAACTGCGCATTGTAAGATAGTCCGATGTCTGAGGTATTACTGGAAAAACTGCGACAGTACTGCGCCTACCAGGAAAGATGCCATTCTGAAGTAAAGTATAAGGCATTGGAACTGGGAATACGGGGTCCTGAAGTAGAAGAATGCATTGCTGCACTGATCGCGGAGAATTTTCTGAGCGAGGAAAGATTTGCCAAAGCCTATGCCGGCGGTAAATTCAGGATGAAGCAATGGGGAAAGAAGAAAATCCGGCAATCGCTGAAACAGAAACAGGTATCTGATTACTGTATCAGAAAGGGAATGGAGGAGATAGACGCGGATGATTACTGGAAAGTACTGCAGCAGTTGACGGAGAAGAAATATCAGTCGCTCAGCAGGGAAATCCCTTTGAAAAGGAAATATAAAACGATGCAATATCTTTTGCAAAGAGGCTTTGAACAGGAACTTATCAGCGAGGCGCTTGAACAAATCGCAAATAATGCCGAAATGTAAAGGCATAATTTAAAAAGTTTCTAATCAGTCTCATTGTAAATTTGCTGATATAATTTTTAAAGATGTCAGATTTAAAAGTAACACTTATCCAGTCCAGCCTGTATTGGGAAGATATTGATGCCAACCTTCGCATGTTTGATGAGAAGATCGACAGCATAGGAGAGCGGACGGAAGTAGTTTTTTTACCGGAGATGTTTAGCACCGGCTTCAGCATGGCGCCGGAGCGCCTTGCGCAAACCATGGATGGCAGTGCATTTCAGTGGATGAAGAAGAAGGCAGCGGAAAAGAACATCATCATTACCGGCAGTCTGATCATCGAAGAAAATGGTCAATACCTGAACCGTCTTATCTGGATGCTGCCAAACGGCACCTATGGCACCTATGATAAACGCCATCTCTTCGGTTACGCCGGCGAGCATGAGCACTACGAAGCCGGAAGCAAACGACTGATCGCTTCAGTAAAAGGTTGGAAAATCAACCTGAACATCTGTTATGATCTGCGTTTCCCGGTATGGGCAAGGAATACATTACAGCCTGAAACCGGCGCTCCTGCTTATGATGTGCTGGTATATGTGGCCAACTGGCCGGAACGTCGTAATACCGCCTGGAAATCGTTGCTGCGTGCACGTGCCATCGAGAACCAGAGCTATGTTATCGGGGTGAACCGTGTTGGCAACGATGGCCATGATATCTACCATAGTGGTGATTCCAGCCTGATCGACCCGATGGGAGAGATCATCTATGAAAAAGCACACGATCAGGATATCTTTACGTATACCCTTAAACGTGAGCACCTGGATGAGGTGAGAACAAAAATTCCTTTCCTGAAAGACGCGGATGTTTTTACCATTCTCGACTAACACCAGATCTTTTTAAACATATCAAAGGGCTGATCAGGACTATTTCCCGGGTCGGCCCTTTTAAATTCTTAGCGTATGCTCCTGAAAGGTATACATCATATAGCCATTATCTGTGCTGATTATCAGCGTAGTAAAAAATTTTATACCGAAGTACTGGGATTAAATATTATCCGGGAAGTGTACCGGGAAGAACGGGATTCCTATAAGCTGGACCTGGCGATTGGGGACCATTATGTGATTGAGCTTTTCTCTTTTCCTGATCCGCCTGCACGTGTAAGCCGGCCTGAGGCACAAGGGCTGCGTCATCTGGCCTTTGCTGTGTCAGACATAGAGTTGGCGGTAAAAGAACTGACAGAAAAAGGTGTGAACACCGAGCCAATCAGAATTGATCCGCACACAAATCAGCGTTTTACTTTTTTTGCTGATCCCGATGGGTTACCTTTAGAGTTATACGAAATAATCGCTAAAAGCTGACGATATGCCCACCTCTTATATTAATGCCACGATCTTTACTGGTGAGGTCCTACTGAAGAACCACGCTGTTAATGTTGATAATGGTCTGATTACCAGTATTGTACCTACGGAAGAAGTAAAAGAGAACCACGAGATCATTGATTTGAAAGGTGCCTATATGGCGCCGGCTTTAATAGATCTGCAGGTTTATGGTGGCAACGGGCAGGTATTTTCGCTCTATCCAAGTGTGAAATCCCTGAAGGCAACGTATGAGGCATGTAAAAAAGGGGGTGCGGCTTATTTCATGCCTACAGTGGCTACTATTTCTGATGACATTGTCCTGGACGCCATCAGGGCAGTGAGGGCTTACTGGGAGAAAGGCGGCAAAGGGGTCCTGGGCCTTCACCTGGAAGGGCCGTTCATTAATCCCGCTAAAAAAGGGGCACATCGTCCTGAATATATTCGCCAGCCTACACAGGAAGATATAGATATGATCCTGGAGAATGAGGATGTGGTGAAGATGATCACACTGGCACCGGAATGCTGCGACCCTGCGCTGGTAAAGCAATTACAGGATGCTGGCATCATCGTTTATGCAGGTCATAGTAATGCTACTTACGCGGAAGCCTATACGGCGTTCAATAATGGTATACATCATGCTACACATCTTTTCAATGCGATGTCGCCATTGGAAAGCAGGGCTCCTGGCCTGGTGGGCGCTATCTATGATCATCCGGAGGTATACGCCAGTATTGTGGCAGATGGTATCCACGTTGATTTTGCGGCTGTTCGTATCAGCAAAAAAATTATGGGCAACCGGCTTTATCTCATCACAGATGCTGTAGAAGAGAATAAAGAAGGCGATTTTTATATTTATCTGAAAGAAAAAGACCGTTTTGTGAATGATGCCGGCGTACTGGCAGGCAGTCGCCTGACCATGCTGCAGGCAGTACGTAACTGTGCAAAACATAAAATTTGCAGTATGCGGGAGGCTATCAGAATGGCGTCTTTATATCCTGCACAGGCGTTAGGCCTGGAAAACCGCATCGGTCGCATCGCGCCGGGCTGTGAGGCCTCCTTCCTCGTAATACCGGAGAATGGAGAAACAGTGGTTTACTGTTAATAACTATCTTCGCACTAAACATATACATTTAGCGCGCATGGGTATTCCTCATTTCTTCTCTAAAAATCAATACCGAAACCTGTTTTTACTGGGCTGGCTGCTGCTGGGTCTTTTTCAGGCCTGCTTTTCTGAGCTCTGGGATGATGAGGCCTACTACTGGGTATATTCCCGCCATCTCGATTGGGGATATTTCGATCATCCGCCTATGATCGCACTGCTGATCAAAATCGGCTACGGTATTTTTCATAATGAACTGGGGGTACGTTTGCTGGTAGTGGTAATCAATACGCTTACGCTATGGGTGACGGCCAAGCTGCTATCGCAGGAAGATAACCGTTTGTACTACCTGATACTTGGTTCCATGGGAGCGATGCAGGTGGGCGGTATGCTGGCAGTACCCGATGTACCGCTGGTGTTCTTTGCGGCCCTTTATTTCTGGGCATATAAGGTATTTATTGATGAGCAAAGCTGGAAGAATACCTTACTGCTGGCGATTTCCATGGTACTGATGTTTTACAGTAAATACCATGGCGTATTACTGGTGTTTTTCACGGTGTTGTCCAACCTGAACCTGCTGAGGGTATGGAAGTTTTATGTCGCCTGTATTATTACCACACTGCTGTTCATGCCCCATATCGTATGGCAGTACACACATGATTTTCCTTCTCTCCAATATCATCTGATAGAAAGAAATGCCAGCAGCTATGATAGCAGCTATACGCTGGATTATCTGGGCGGACAGCTCCTGCTGTTCGGGCCGCTGTTAGGCTGGCTGCTATTATACTACGCGATCATCTGCCCGATACAGCATACTTTTGAACGCGCATTGAAATACTCACTGATTGGCGTGCTGGTATTTTTCATGATCAGTACGTTCAAAGGCAGGGTAGAAGCCAACTGGACAGTAATGTTGTTTGCACCGGCGGTGATCCTGGCCCATCAGACGATCAAGCGCAAAGGATGGAAGGGTCGTATTTTCGTATATACGTTACCGGTATCTCTGTTGCTGGTGTTGCTGGTAAGAGTATATATGATCTGGGATTTCGCACCTGGACTGGATATCCGCCCGGAGATCCACAATAACAGGGAGTGGACCTCCAAAGTGGCCGCGGTAGCCGGAGATAAGCCAGTGGTGTTTCTCAACAGTTACCAACTGCCTTCCAAGTATATGTTTTATACCGGTCATCTTTCCTATAGCCTGAATTCGCGCTATTCAAGAAGAAGCCAGTATAATTACTGGGATACCGAAACCGAGTTGTGGGGCAAGCCTGTACTGGTATTTGGCAACGATCTGCCGATTACCGACAGCATTAAAACCAGCTATGGTACCTGGGATTATTATCTTGATTCGGCCTATTACTCTTATAACCTGATCCAGTTTAAGCCTGCCATGAAAAAGATCAGGGCCAGAAAAGGAGAGCATGTTAGTCTGGTAATTCAGCCAGAGAACAACTATCACCGTTCGGTGCCGATCAACTGGAAGAATGAAGCTGTGATTGGATATGGGTTTACAACGAAGGATTCTGCGTATGCACCGGTAAAAACTGATCTTACTTTAGCTAACGCTATCACCCGCAGACTCAGCACGATTAATATTGTGATGCCGCAGGAAGCGGGTAATTATCAGCTGAAATGCAGTGTGTTTCAGTGGCCGTTGCCACCCACACATAATAGCCAGGTAATCCAGGTTACTGTGGAATAAAACAAAAAGGGCTGACTAAAATAACTTTTAGTCAGCCCTTAGAATTTATGTGCAGGTGTTATTGCTCAAAGGCGTTCCAGCCCTGGGCTACCAGTTTGAATTTGTTGCCTCCTTTGGTAAGAATATGCGCGCCTTCGCTGATGTCGGTCATATAGCCGATCACGCTGATTTGTTCATTGAGCACGATTTTATCATAATCTTCCTGTTTCATGGTAAACAGGAGTTCATAGTCTTCACCGCCGCTTAATGCGCATGCCGTAGGGTCCAGGCCGAACTTCAGGGCTATTTCCTTACTTTCCTGGGCTATCGGGATTTTCTCTTCATACAGTACCACGCCCAGATTGCTTTGTTTGCAGATATGAAGAATTTCAGAGCTCAGGCCATCACTGACGTCCATCATGGCTGTTGGTTTGATATCACTTTCCTGCAGGAATTCGATGATATCTTTTCTGGCTTCAGGTTTTAATTGTCTGCCGATGATATAGGTCTGATCTTCCAGATCTGGCGCCAGTTGTGGACTTTCGAGATATATTTTCTTTTCTCTTTCCAGGAGGGTAAGGCCGAGGTAGGCAGCGCCGAGGTCGCCGGTAACGCAGAGGAGGTCTCTGTTTTGTGCGGTGGACCTTTTCACGAATTGATCAGGGGTTACTTCGCCGATAGCTGTAACGCTGATAACCAATCCTTTCTGAGAGTTGCTGGTATCTCCGCCGATCAGGTCTACCCCATATTTTTCGCAGGCAGCATAAACGCCTTCATAGAATTCGTTTAAGGCTTCCAGGGAAAATCGGTTGGAGAACGCCAGGCTCATGGTGATATGAGTAGGGGTGGCGTTCATGGCGTAGATATCGGAGAGGTTTACCACCACTGATTTGTAGCCCAGGTGTTTCATGGGTACGTACATCAGGTCGAAGTGGATGCCTTCTACCAGCATATCTGTGCTGATAACGGTTTGTTTGCCGAAGTGGTCGATAACAGCCGCATCGTCGCCAACGCCGAGTACGGTGCTGGCATTCTGTATTTCTATATTTCTGGTGAGGTAGTCGATGAGACCAAATTCACCGAGATCACTGATTTCTGTTCTTTCCTGTTCCATAATTATTTGCCGTTTACAAGGTCTTGCAGGGCCTGGTGAATATGGCCGTTGGTGGCCAGAATTGTTTTTTGATATGGAGAATAATAGTTTCCGCTGAAGTCGGTTACTTTACCACCGGCTTCTTCCACGATGAGGAATCCTGCTGCGGAGTCCCATGCCTGGAGGGAATGTTCGTAGAACCCGTCGAAGCGGCCGCAGGCGACCCAGCAGAGGTCTATGGCTGCGGAGCCGAGTCGGCGAACCGGGAGGCCTTTTTTGACGAGTCTTTCCAGTACCACCATCGGGTTATTGGCTGACTCTTCCCAATTATAGGGGAAACCGGTTACCAGCAGGCATTGGTCAAAGTTGCCGTTTTTGGAAACATGGATGGGTTTGTCGTTGAGGGTAGCGCCTTTTCCTTTTTCTGCGAAGAAAAATTCGTTCATGAAAGGATTATATACTGCTCCCAGGATCATTTCACCATCTTTTTCCACGCCTATGGACACACAGCAGATGGGTACTCCGTTTGCGAAATTGATGGTACCATCTATCGGGTCAATAATCCATTTAACGTTGGACTGTGAAGGGATGGCGCCCGCTTCCTCACTGAGAATGAAGTGGTCAGGGAAGGCCTGACGGATCACTTCAATGATGGCTTTTTCAGATTTTTTATCTGCCTCGGTGACGAGGTCATTGAGGGAGCTTTTGGAGCTAACCTCGAAGGCGCCATTAAAATATTGTTTCAGTATTTGTGCGCCGGCTTCAGTAGCTTTGAGCAATGTTGCTTTTAACATGAGGCAAAGGTAATTACGAATTACGAAAAAGACGACGGATTTCTACCACGAAAGCGGTACACGCAAGTGGTGATATAATTCGATATTTTTGCAGTTTAATAGACATTTTAATGGCCATTATAGGAAATCTTATTTCCAGGTCGCTCAGGATCAGGAAAAAGTTCACATTTAAATTAGGAACACCGCGCCAGTACCAGCTGCAGGTGTTACACCGGTTGCTGGAGAAGGCCAAGGACACTGAATTTGGACGCCACTATCAGTTCCAGGAGGTCCTGGACAACCCTAACTTTATCGGCGCCTACAAGGATAAAGTACCTGTGCACAACTACACCAAGATGCATAAAGAATGGTGGTACCGTTGCCTGGAAGGCGAAGAAAACGTTAGCTGGCCCGAAAAAATCAAATATTTTGCGCTGAGCTCAGGAACCTCTGAGTCGGCCAGTAAACATATTCCGGTAACCCGTGATATGTTAAAGACAGTGAAGAAGGTAGGTGTGAAGCAGCTGTACTCAATGGCAAACTTTAACATTCCGGCAAAATCCTACGAAAAGGGGATCCTGATGCTGGGAGGAACAACTTCTCTGTTTGAAAAAGGCGACTATTACGAGGGTGATATGAGTGGCATTCAGGCCAAAAATATTCCCCGCTGGTTCCGCCGTTTCTATAAGCCTGGTGGCAAAATCTCCCGCAAACCCAATTGGGAACAGCGTATCAAGCTGATTGTACGCAAGGCCCCTCAATGGGATGTGGGTACCGTTTGTGGTGTGCCTGCCTGGGTACAGATCGTTTTTGAAGAAATTATCAAGTACCATGGTGTTAAGCACATCCATGAAATCTGGCCGAATCTGGCAATTTATATTCATGGTGGTGTCTCTTTCGAGCCATACCGTGAAAGCTTCCAGAAACTGCTCGGAAAGCCGATTACGTTCATTGAAACATATATGGCATCAGAAGGTTCTTTCGGTTTCCAGGCCCGTCCGGGAACCAGAGGTATCAAGCTGGTGCTGAATGCAGGTATCTTCTTTGAATTTATTCCTTTCAACGAAGAAAACTTTGATGCAGAAGGAGAGGTAAAACCCAATCCTAAGGCTTACATGATCAATGAGGTCGTGGAAGATGTGGAATATGCGGTGATGCTGTCGACCTGTGCCGGTGCATGGCGCTACCTGATTGGCGACGTGGTGAAATTCTCTTCTGTAAAAGAACATGAAATAGTAATTGTTGGTCGTACCAAGCAATTCCTCAGCCTTTGCGGGGAACATATGAGTATCGACAACATGAATAAAGCGATAGATAGTGTCCAGAAAAAACTGGGTATTACTATCAGAGAGTTTACTGTGGCTGGTTTCCCTTATGGCGGTATGTTCGCACACCGCTGGTATATTGGCACTGACAGTGTTAATGTGGATTCGGCCCGTGTACGTGAAATCATTGATCAAACCCTGGCTGAAGTAAATGACGACTATGCAGTCGAAAGAACTTCTGCGCTTAAAGAAGTGTTTGTAGAAGTATTGCCTAACGATGTATTTATCGACTACCTGCGTTGCAAAGGCAAGGAAGGTGCGATGAATAAGTTCCCTAGAGTAATGAAAGGTGACAAGCTGAAGGATTGGGAGAAATTTCTGGAAGGGAAAACCGTAAAGCAATAATCTACCAACGAAGACCAGGAACATTAAAGCATGATAGCAGCAATTGTAGCGGGACTAGGACTGGGGCTATTTTTATCCTTATCGGTAGGCCCGGTAATATTCGCCATTATAAAATACAGCATCAATAATGGTTTTAAGGCAGGGATCAGTTTTGCGCTGGGCGTGTCTTTTAGTGATATAATGTACGTAACGGTGGGAAATCTCTCCACTGCATTTATATCCCGGCTGGAAGGATATAACCGTATCATTGGCATCTGCGGTGGTATACTGCTGATTGGAATGGGTATATACGGTTTGTTTTTCAAGAAGGTGAGAATCAGTACAGGAGAAGAGAAACCGGAAATGTTCCGGACCCACGATTACCTTAAAATCTGGCTTACAGGTTTTCTGATGAATACGCTGAATCCGGGTGTGATCATCTTCTGGCTGCCGGTATGTATTGCATCTGCAGCCACTGCGGTATCTTACCGGATTATAATGTATGGTACCTGTCTGCTCCTGGTATTATCTGCAGATATTATGAAAGTATTTGTGGCAGACAAGATCAGGCATAAACTCACCCTTACCAACGTTAGCTGGCTCAATAGAATTGCAGGTGCCAGTATGATTGTTTTTGGAATGGGGTTACTATACCAGGTTATATTCAATGTGGGACCATTAAGTCATTAATATCCAATATCTTATTAAATAGAAAAAGGTCCGGTGGATTTCCACCGGACCTTTTTGATATTATGAAAAAAGCATTATTACTTGATTGTCCATGTTTCGTTACCTGCAAACAGTTTATCAAGGTCACCAGCGCCTTTTCTTTCAAGAAGGTCGGATACCTGGAACGCCATGATATCTTCATAAGTAGGACGATGTGCCTGGTAAAATACACCGAAAGGACGTGGTAAATGACCTTCCACACGAGGATCATCGAACATACGGGTAAGCAATTGGGCTTTGTAGAAATCATTCTCATCGTGAATCCAGAGGTCAGACTCACTGTATTCAGTACCAAGTTCCACCACTACTGGTTTCAGGCCATCCAGGCGGACACCTTTGTTTTTCTGTGCACCAAATACAAATGGCTTGCCCTGTTCTACAAAAATAGTTTCGTCGCCTTTGCTGGATTTCTCCGTAAATACTTCGAAAGCGCCATCGTTGAAGATGTTACAGTTCTGGTAGATTTCCAGGAAGGAAGCACCTTTGTGGGCATGGCTGCGTTTCAGCATTTCCTGTAAATGCTTGGGATCACGGTCCATACTGCGGGCAATGAAGGTCGCATCAGCGCCAAGTGCCAGCGCCATCGGATTAAACGGATGATCGATACTGCCGAATGGAGTGGACTTGGTGACTTTATTTTCTTCAGATGTAGGTGAGTATTGACCTTTGGTCAGACCATAAATCTGATTGTTGAACAACATGATGTTCACGTCGAAGTTACGACGCAACAGGTGAATAGTATGGTTACCACCGATAGATAAACCATCGCCATCGCCGGTTACAATCCATACGCTCAGTTCAGGGCGTGCCGCCTTCAGACCTGATGCAATGGCTGTAGCACGACCATGGATCGAGTGCATACCATAGGTATTCATGTAGTAAGGAAAACGTGACGAACATCCAATACCGGATACGATTACAATATTTTCACGGGGTACTCCCAGTGAAGGCATGATTGTCTGAACCTGTTTTAATATAGAGTAGTCGCCGCAGCCAGGGCACCAACGTACTTCCTGGTCAGTTGCAAAATCTTTTGCGGTGAGTGCCTGCGGAGCTATAGTTGCTGTTGACATTTGTATGAGTTAAATATATATATTGATCTATGTTGTAAAGTTACGACAGAAGACTGTAAATCCATTATCACTGCGAGATCAATTCTTCCCAGTACTCGGCAGCCCTGCGGGTATGCGGGATCACGATCGTTCCACCCACAATATTGGCCACAGCAAATATCTCATACATCTCTTCCGTGGTAATTCCCTGCTCATACGACTTCCCAAGATGGTATTTGATACAATCATCACAACGTAATACCATCGAGGCCACCAGGCCAAGCATTTCCTTGGTTTTGGTACTTAATGCACCTTCTGCATAGGTATTGGTGTCCAGGTTGAACAGCCGGTTGATCACCTTGTTCTGCTTACCCAGGATCACCTCATTCATCTTCGCTCTATAATCGTTAAACTCCTCAATTGCTTTTCCCATATATGATCTTTTACTATGTGTTTAAAATTAATTTCAGGCTCTAAGCTATGAAAGGATTCACAAATATAGATTAATCTACTGGTTAAGTAGACTGTTTGCCCTATAACCTGTATTTATGGATCATAACTAAAAGTTATCGCGTAGGGAAACCGTTCAAAAACAGTCCATGGATTTAATAGACTTTTGTATCTTGATAGGATCAAACCCATTTCAACCAACAATATCTGAATCTTATGATGAAAATGCCATTTGTCCGCATAGCAGCAGGGTTCCTGCTATTGAGCGGATATGCCAACGCCCAGCAGAAGCTGACCGGCTTCCCCGACAGCCTTGTCAGTAAACAGGTACAGCTGGAGAAACAATTCGACCAGCAACTCAGCGCCGCCAACATAGGCGCTACCATTAAAGAATTATCGTCACAGCCCCACCACATCAGCTCTGCCAGAGGAAAAGAAGTAGCTGAGGAGATCAGGCGCAGATTTAACAGCTATGGGTGGCAGGCCGATATTGTCACCTACCAGGTACTTTTCCCGATCCCGCAAGACAGGGTATTGGAGATGTCCGGCCCTAAACCTTACAAAGCATTACTGAAAGAACCGGCATTGAAGGAAGATGCTACTTCCGGCCAGTCGGGGCAGCTGCCAACCTATAACTGCTGGAGCCCTGACGGGGATGTTACCGCCAATCTCGTCTTTGTAAATTATGGATTACCAGAAGATTACGATTATCTGGCCAGAATGGGCGTGGATGTAAAAGGTAAGATCGTCATTGCTAAATACGGTCGTTCCTGGCGGGGGATCAAGCCTAAAGTGGCCCAGGAACACGGCGCTATTGGTTGCATTATCTACTCAGACCCTAAAGATGATGGTTATGTAAGCGGCGACGTTTACCCCAAAGGGGCTTTCAAAAATGAATATGGCGTACAACGCGGCTCCATCATGGATATGGTAATTTATCCCGGTGATCCGCTTACGCCAAACGTGGGCGCTACCGCAGACGCTAAACGCCTGGAACGCCAGGAGGCCACCAACCTGCTGAAAATCCCGGTTCTGCCCATCAGCTACCACGATGCCCAGCCGCTACTACAGGCCTTAGGCGGCCCTGTTGCTCCGGACGACTGGAAAGGAGGACTGCCTTTTACCTACCACGTAGGACCTGGCACTTCGCCGGTACATCTAAAAGTTAAATTCGACTGGCAGCTGCGTCCATGCCATGATGTGGTGGCAAAGCTCCAGGGAAGCGAGTTTCCGGATGAATGGGTGATCCGTGGTAACCACCACGATGCCTGGGTAAACGGCGCCGCTGATCCTGTCAGCGGACTCGCAGCCCTGCTGGAAGAAGCCAAAGCTATCGGCGAACTCGCGAAGTCGGGCTACCGCCCCCGCAGAACACTGGTCTATTGCGCCTGGGATGGTGAAGAGCCCGGACTGCTGGGCTCTACGGAATGGGTGGAAGATCACGCTGCAGAGCTGCAACAGAAAGCGGTCGCCTATATTAACTCTGATAACAATGGCCGCGGATTCTTCAATGCCAGCGGCTCACATGCGCTGGAAACCCTCGTGAACGAAGTAAGTCGTGACATTGAAGACCCGCAGACACATATCAGCATTAAGGATCGTAAACTGGCGCTGGAAGCCATTCGGGCAACTACCGCCAAACAGAAAGCAGAGAAACTGGGAAAAACGACACTCAATATTAACGCCATGGGATCAGGAAGTGATTATTCTTCTTTCCTGCAACATCTTGGTGTACCATCGCTGGATTATGGCTTCGGTGGCGAAGATCAGGGCGGTGAATACCATTCTATCTATGATTCTTACGACGACTATCGTCGCTTTAAAGATCCTACCTTCGATTATGGTGTTGCCTTATCGAAAGCTGCCGGACATACCGTATTGCGTATAGCCAACTCCGTTAATCTTCCGTTCGATTTCCGCAAGCTGTATGAAACAGTGAATGGTTATGCCACTGAGCTGGCAGATATGACCAGTTCGCTGAGAGAGGCCACAGCTATAGAAAACAGGCTGATAACAGAGAAAAAATACCTGTATACTACTGATACCGCCAAACACCTGGAAGCTCCGTCACTGAAAGATCCTGTGCCTTTCATTGATTTTTCGCCTTTGCAAAATGCGCTTGCCGGACTGGATACTGTTACCCAGCAGCTTGCCGCAAGGAAAGGAACAATCAATTCGGCTGCTGTCAACAAAGCGTTATATCAGGCAGAACAGCAGCTGTTATATGATCAGGGATTACCTAACAGGGCATGGTACAAGCATACATTGTATGCACCTGGGTTCTATACTGGTTATGGTGTTAAAACTGTTCCTGGTGTGAGGGAAGCGATCGAACAGCGTCGCTGGCATGAAGCGGGAGAGCAGATAAAAGTAGTGGCAGCGGCGATTACGCGGTTGTCGGATTACCTGAAACAGCATATTCATTAATTAGTAGAATTCCTTGTGATTCCGCGCCAAGAGCGGAATCACAAGGAATAAAAAACATATTATCTCTTTACACTTTGTATATAGTCTTTAACCCCTTGTACGATCTTCTGCACCAGCAACTGCTGGAACTCCGGATCCAGTATGGCGGCTTCATCGCCGGGATTACTCAGGAATAATGTTTCTATCAGTGCATCAGGAAATTCTGTAGGATTATTCAGAATAAAATTAAATCCACCATTGTTGCCGAAATCGCTCAAACCCGTTTCCAGCAGGCGTTTATGAATGGCGGCGCAGAACGGCTCACAGAATGGCTGCCTGTAATAGGTAGCAGTGCCAAATACATCTACCGGATTGCTGGAAGAGTTGAAATGTACGCTCATCAATAAGTCCGGATCTACTTGTCTGTAAAAGGAAAGCCTTTCTTCGTTGTTCACAAACTGATCAGAAGTCCTGGTGATAAGCACTTTTGCGCCTTCTTTTTCCAATGCATTTTTGAGCAGTAAAGAGAGTCCCAGGGTGAGATTCTTTTCTATGGCGCCTGTAAGTCCGGTGGCACCAGGATTGCTGCCACCATGGCCTGGATCAACGGCAATTGTCATGTTGCTTAGTGCCAGGTTTTTCGGAATACGTTTAACCCTTACCGTTAACCTGTTTCCCTCGTAATAAATTTTGTACCCCCATACATTATGTTTCAGTGATATCATCATTCTGAAAACATCCGGTGCTGGCTGCCCCCAGGCTATCTGAGCTATTTCCTGCGTATTTTGTAATGCGTTGTTAATGCGCTGCTCCGCATAAGCGCCATGGACATCTACAATTATTTTTCCAGGGTCATTCAACTGTGTGCTGATGTAGGGCATACGATCAGACAACTCTACAGAAATATAATCGTATTTATCGTCTCCCCAGATTTTAGCGTCAGATATAATGCTTACTGGTACGCCTTCCTGAGGTATTTCGGTATCAAGATAGGGGATGGGAATAAATGCATTTTGTTTGGAAGAAAGTCTGACTTTATAGTATTCTCCCTGTTTGCCCACTATTTGCAGTAAAACATTTTTATCCAGATATCCGAGTTTGTTGGGACCAAGACGATCACCTTCTGTTGTGCTGGTGATGTAGGTCATATTATCGATAGTTCTGCCGGTAGTGAGCTTTTCATTGCGGAGAAAGCGATACTTATTCGGACTTGCGAGATAAGCCGTTTCGCCGTTTCTTGAACGGAGGGTCACTGTTATTTTACCGTTCAGCAGGGAATCTTCAGGGCCTATGATATGTGTACCTACATAGTAGCCGGGTACGCCGCCAGACTGCGATGCAGGCAATTCTGTCAGTGTTTCGCCGTTGAACCAGCTGGCGGTGGCGCCAGGGAAGGCTTTTGTTTTTATTTTAAGCGTGTCGCCTTCCAGTAGTTCGAGGTTTCCGGAAGGGCGTATCTCAATAAAATCTATTTTAAAAGTGGTAGTGGCTCGAGGGGCCGGAGCAGGTGTATAGTAGTACGTGATTGTTTTCGTATATCTTTCTCCGGTAGAGTCCTGCGCGGTCACCACAAAAGTATTTTTCCCCTGTGGCAGTTCTTTTTTTACGGCAAAGGTACCGGTGGGATATACGTAGACGCTATCGTTATTGATAGTGACCTTACAGCCAATGCAGGTACGGCCGGCAATAAACTGTTTACTGCTGCTTACGTTGTTCTGATCGCGGGACGGAATAGTTAATCTGACCGATGCCTGGCTATGCGCCAGTAATGGAAATGATAAGATAGTGAATAGTAATAGTAGTTGAGCTAGATGCTTCATGCGCCTTTTTCTTTTGTTCTGGCCAGTTTTTCTGCAAGATGGCAAAGGTATGAAAGGGGCAGGACAAAAAAACCGTCTCTACTCAGTAGAGACGGTTTTGTAAAGGGGAATATGTTTACCAGCTGTATTTGTTATCGGCAATGAGTTTATCGGCGATACGACGGCGGGCATCTTTAGTATTGAATGGTTCGGCTTTGGTGAAGCGTTTGAGGCCCAGGAGCATCATACGTTGTTCATCACCTTCAGCGAATGCGTTGATGGCGTCTTTTCCGGATTTATTGATACGGTCTGCAGCATCATAGATGAAGGTGCGTACCATGTCGGCCTGTAATGCCGAAGCGGCTTCGCCTTGTTTTTCTGCCAGTTTGATGAGGCGGAGTAATGCACTTTCTGCAACAAAAGTTTCGATGGCCATGTCAGCGATATCCATGAGGATTTCCTGTTCGTTTTCCAGTTTGGCCATGAGTTTCTGAGCGGCGGCGCCTGCAGCCATGAGGATAGCTTTTTTGAAATTGGCTATCATCTTTTTCTCTTTGCTGAAAGGAGTTTCATCATCGCTGCCAAAATCAGGGATGCTCATCAGTTCTTTCTGAACATTCATTGCCGGCGTCATGAGGTCGATTTTACCTTTCATGGCGCGTTTGAGTGTCATATCGAGGGTGAGCAGTCTGTTGATTTCGTTGGTACCTTCAAAGATGCGGTTGATACGGGAGTCGCGGTAGGATTTGGAAATGATGTATTCATCAGAGAACCCGTTACCACCGTGTATCTGTACACCTTCATCCACAACGTAATCCAGTACTTCGGAGCCGTTTACTTTGAGGATAGCGCATTCTACTGCGTATTCTTCAGCGGCGCCGAGCAGGGCTTCGTTGAAAGGTTTGCCTGCTGCGAGGAGTTCTTTTTCCTTTTCGTCTATGAGGGAGGCGGTGCGGAAGAGTGCTGATTCGCAGGTCCAGGTGCGGATGGCCATTTCGGCCAGTTTATGTTTGATGGCGCCGAAGTTAGCGATCGGTTGTTTGAACTGTTCGCGGGTAACGGCATATTGAATGGAGGTGGTGATACATTTTTTGGAAGCGCCCAGCGTTGCGGCACAAAGCTTCAGGCGGCCGATGTTGAGGATATTGAAGGCGATCAGGTGACCTTTACCGATTACGCCCAGTAAGTTTTCTGCAGGAATTTTAGCATCCTGGAAATATATCTGGCGGGTAGAAGATCCTTTGATACCCATTTTATGTTCTTCGGGTCCGAGCGTGAAGCCGGGCGTATCTTTTTCTACGATGAAGGCGGTGAATTTATCGCCGTCTATTTTCGCGAAAACGGTGAATACATCTGCGAAGCCGGAGTTGGTGATCCATATTTTCTGGCCGTTGAGGATATAGTGTTTACCGTCTTCTGTGAGTTTGGCGGTGGTTTTGGCACCTAATGCATCGGAGCCGGAACCTGGTTCGGTGAGGGCATAAGCACCTTTCATTTCACCGCTGGCCAGTTTAGGAATGTATTTCTGTTTTTGTTCTTCTGTACCGAAATACAGGATAGGTAAGGAACCGATACCTGTATGTGCAGCCATGGCAACGGAGAAGGAGTGACCGGCACCCAGTCCTTCGTTGATAATAGTGGCAGTAACGAAGTCTTTACCCAAACCGCCCAGTTCTTCCGGAAAAGCAGCACCCAGGAGGCCCTGTTCACCGGCTTTTTCCAGCAACGAAGGCATCAGTCCTTCTTCCAGCTTATCAAGTCTTTCCACTAACGGAGTAACTTCTTTCTCGATAAACTGATCAGCCATTTCTTTGATCATCAACTGCTCTTCTGAAAAATCTTCGGGAGTAAATACATCTTCAGGAGCACTTTCCTTTACCAGGAACTCCGCGCCTTTCAGCGCCTGCTTATTTTCAACTGTTGCGTCCATGATATCTGTTTTTGGTAGTTATGTAATTTAACTAAAAAGTTGCGAATTATAAATGGCAGTTATGTTACGTTTTTACAGTTTTAGAATAACCTTAACGATGTTGGAGGAGGAGCTTAACATTCATAAATCGCCATTATTTGCTTATCATTGTTCCCTTTTAGGTTATGTCTGACTTTTATCTGCCATATATGAACAGCCAAATCCATGGCACCTGTGAAGGTGATGGGAATCAGTTGCTTATATGTTTACATGGCTTCGGAGAGTCGGCGGTCAGTTTCAGGCCACTGGTTGCAGAGCTGGGCAACGACTTCAAAATCATAGGCCTGGATATGCCATTGCATGGCCAGACAGTCTGGAACGAGAACAGGGCATTTGAAAAGACAGACCTCAGTGCCATATTGGAAATGGTATTGCAACAATATGGGTTTCAGCGCTTTTCATTGCTGGGATACTCTATGGGAGGCCGCCTTGCCCTCTGTGCGGTGGAAAAACTCGCAGGCCGTCTTGATAATCTCATCATGGTGGCTGGCGACGGATTAAGAAATAACCCCTGGCATTTGTTTGTTACCCAAACTACTATCGGTAACAAAATATTCAAATACAACGTTTACCATCCGGGATTCTTTTTCTCGCTGGTTAAAATCTCCCGAAAACTAAATTTATTAAATGAAAGCATTTATAAATTCGTCATGGGTAGAATGGACCAGCCGGCAAAAAGAATACAGGTATACGAAATCTGGACTATCCTGCGGAAAATGATGCCGGATAAAAAACTTTGCAAGCAATTATTGGCGCGCTATAACGTTAATACGCTGCTGATCTTCGGTAAATACGACCGGGTTATACCTCCAGAGCTGGGAACACGTTTTATTGATGGTACGTTTCCCTGTAAAATGCTTATTCTGGATAAAGGACATGGTCTTGTATCCACTCAGTTGGGGCTAGTTATCAAATCAAATTTATAAACCCGAATGTATTTTTTTTTAATTCTCATGGTGACGCTGGCCCTGGGCTACGGTGTACTGATGCTACGGTATACGCTCGGCTGGAAACGCCTCAAAAATTATGTTGTTGCTGTACCCCGCATGGGTACGACCCCGGTTACTGTAATTATTCCTGCAAGAGACGAGGAAAATAATATCCCTCCGCTGCTGGAAGCACTGAAGCATCAAACCTATCCGGTAAACCTGCTGGAAGTCATTGTTATAGACGATTTCTCCACTGATAATACAGCTGATCTCGTACGTAATTCGGGCGCACCGAATATTAAGCTGTTGCAGATGAGCCAGTTGCTGGATAAAGCCCAACGATTGAATTCCTATAAAAAGAAGGCAATTGAAATGGCTATCGGCCACGCCAGTGGCTCACTCATCGTAACCACTGATGCGGATTGCATCATGGGGCCCAGGTGGATCGAAACACTGGTACATTTTTACGAAGACCGGCGTCCAAAGTTTATTGCTGCCCCTGTAAGTTTTTTTAAAGAAGATAATTTCTTCAAGAAATTACAATCGCTGGATTTTATGACGATGCAGGGTATCACCGGTGCGGTGGCACAGCTGCAATCCGGCACGATGTGCAACGGTGCCAACCTGGCTTATGAAAAGGAGGCCTTTTATGATGTGGGTGGTTTCTCCGGAATCGATAAGATCGCTTCAGGGGATGATATGCTGCTGATGTATAAAATTTACAATGCCTATCCCGAAGGAGTGATGTACCTGCGCAGCGAAGATGCAATCGTACGTACGTTACCGGTAGATACCCTGAAAGGCTTCATGAATCAGCGTATCCGCTGGTCATCCAAAGCGGATAAGTATGAAGATAAGCGGCTCTTCTGGGTGTTGGTACTGGTGTATATCTTCAATGTAGGCTTGCTGGCGATGGCTGTTACTGCGATTTTCCTGCCTGTGTTATGGCCATGGCTATTGATCCTGCTGCTTTTCAAAGTAACGATGGAACTATATTTCCTGTTACCGGTAGCGCAATTCTTCAATAAAACAGGACTGCTGGTATATTTTATCCCCGGTCAGATTTTCCATATTCCGTATATTGTTCTGGCGGGATGGCTAGGTAAGTTTGGATCTTACCAATGGAAAGGACGTAACGTGAATTAAATTTCGGGGGATTGTCTACACAACAAACAATATTTAAACGATTATTACGCAATAAGGGCGCGCTGGGCGGATTATTGATCATCTGCCTGTCGGTAATCGTTAGTATACTCGCTTATTTCATCTCGCCGGATGGCACGCCCGATGCCAACAGGATGCTACTGGAGGTGGAAGGACAGCGGCCGGGATTTTCTATTGATATGCTTGCTGTTAAAAAAGAGCAGCAGGTCCCGGAGCGGAATTTTTTTAGTAAGATGATATCCGGGCAGCCTTCGGCATATACCTGGGTGCCGGTTCGCAGCTGGGTTTTCAAAGATTCCCTGCTGGAAGTACAGCGTTATATCGACGAAACTACCACCGCCAGAGAAGTATACCGGCTGGATGTAGTGGCAGATGGGAGGCAGTCTCCCGGAAGCCCTGACTGGAAGCAGCTACAGCAAAAGATTGTTGCAGAACAGCTTTTTAAACATACCTACTGGCTGGGTACGGACAAATTTGGCCGGGATATCCTGAGCAGGCTGCTGGTGGGCACGAGGGTGAGTCTGGGCGTAGGTATTATCGCGGTAATCATCTCCCTGACCATTGGTGTATTATTGGGTGCTATTGCCGGTTATTACGGTGGTCGTACCGATGATATTGTTATGTGGCTGGTGAATGTGGTATGGTCAATGCCGACCCTGCTTGTCGTGTTTGCGTTAACGTTAGCCCTTGGCAGAGGTTTCTGGCAGGTGTTTATAGCCGTTGGCCTGACGATGTGGGTGGGAGTAGCCAGAATTATCCGTGGCCAGATATTTTCCCTGAAGCAGCTTGAATTCGTAGAAGCTGCCAGGGCATTGGGTTATAATAATTTCAGGATAATTGTAAAACATATATTGCCCAATATTATGGGGCCGGTGATGGTGGTAGCTGCCGGTAACTTCGCAACTGCTATAGTGGTGGAGGCGGGCCTGAGCTTCCTGGGTGTGGGGGTACAGCCGCCACAACCTTCCTGGGGGCTCATGATAAAAGAAAACTACAACTTCATTATTACCCATAATCCTGTGCTGGCGTTGGCCCCGGGTATCGCCATTATGCTGCTGGTGCTGGCATTCAACCTGTTAGGCAATGGCCTGCGGGATGCGTTGGATGTCAGAAGTAAAATTTGACACACATGATAAAAAAGGCTAATTTTATAACTTACCATATCATTCAATATTAGTATGTCACTGAGAACCCTTATCCCTGTTCTGGCTATGCTATCTTCGGTATTTATTCTTTCCTGCAAGAAGAGTAACAAGACAGACCCGAATCCTGGAAATACACAGGAAGAAGCACTGGCATTTACGTTGACAGGAGTAGAAGAAGGAGCCTTCAACCAGGCGCTGGACAGCACTTTTATTTTCCAGGTAAAGGTGATGTCAAAAATGCCGGCGGCCGGTGTAGCAACAAAGATCAATGTAGTTTCAGACCCTGCGGGTGTTGGCCTGGACCAGGACAGCGTGGCGGGAAGTAAGAGTTCCATCTATGATGTGACCTTAAAGCATCTGAAAGAGCTGAAAACATATAAGGTAACCGTTACTGTTTCCTCCCTGGGGAATACCGCCAATGTAGCGCCGCAGAAAATTTTCTATATCACCAATAAGAAGCCATTATAGCAGGCACAAGTGAATTTGCAGCAATTACCCTATAGTATGAACGGGGAAAATGCTTTAGGTTTGCAAGCTGGCAGATCAAGACATCCTTTTTTATGCAAATTGCTGTTAATGCTGCTTGCCTGCGGAGGGATTTACCCGCCGATACAGGTGCAGTGGCCACTCAAATTATATTTACATTATGCCGGCAGCAGCCGGAGCATAAGTTTACCTTCTTTTTTGATGGAGATATTCCTGCCGGTATGGAATTTCCGCCGAATGTAACTCCTGTGGTATTACCGCTCAGGGGAGAAAAGGCCTGGCATCTGTACTGGTGGCTGGAATGGCAGTTGCCAAGGGCAATGAAAGCCTTCCATCCTGATATCTACCTGGGGCTGGACGGTACTTTGCCACTGCGGAGTAAGATTCCTGCAACCATCCTGTTCAGGGACCTTTCCTTCCTGCTGGATGCCGGATTGCAGCCAGCCAGGCAGCAACGAAACCTGAAGAAGCACCTGATCGATTACCTGTGGAGAGCCCGTAGTGTGGCTGTTTTATCAGAAACCGGCCAGAAAGCGCTGCTGGACTTTGCACCCTCCATTAAGAATAAACTCACGGTACTGGATATAGGGCTCAGTAATGAGTACAAGCCACTGGAGTGGGAGGAGAGAGAAGCCGTGAAGAAAGAGTTTGCCGGTGGGGCCGAGTATTTCCTGGTTCCTGCGGCGATACACCCCCGGAATAATATTATGCCGGTATTTAAGGCATTTTCTGCCCTGAAGAAGCGGCAGCTGTCCAGCATTAAGCTGGTGCTGGCTGGTTCGGCAACGGCAGCGGGGCAGTCCATTATTGATGTCATGCCCGGTTTCAAGTTCCGCAATGATGTGGTATGGATACAGGATGCAGATGATGCCATGCTGGCCAGGCTCACCGGTGGAGCCTACGCCATGATATATCCTTCCAGGTTAGACGGGCTGGCTTTGCCTGTTTATGCCGCGCAGCAGTGTCAGGTGCCGGTGATCGCCATTGACGGCGATGCTGTTCGTGAAGCTGGCGGAGATAGTACGCTGTTTTCCGATCCGTCCAATGTCGATGACCTGTCAGATAAAATGAGCCGGATTTATAAAGATGAGCAGCTGCGTTCCTGGCTGTTGTCGCAGATCCCGCCTCAGAAGGCTTTCAGTAGCTGGGAGAAGGCCGCAGAAGAGCTGTGGGCCGCCATGACAGGGCCTGTTAAGGGAGAAGGGACGAAAATCCCTAAATGATGCCTATTTTTGTGGCCTTAATTGAAAATCATGAGTACTACATCTACTATAAAAATCCAGGTTGGCCTGGACGAAAATAAATGGCCGGAGTCGATTCACTGGAGTGCGACAGATAACAAGGAAGAGAGAATGACCAAAGCGAAAGCGATGATGGTTTCCTTCTGGGACCCGGCGGAGAGAGCAGCATTACGTATCGATTTATGGACAAAAGACATGATGGTAGACGAAATGGCTGACTTTTTCTTCGAAACAATGATGACCATGGCTGATACTTTCGAGAGAGCCACCGGGGAATTCGGCAAAGCACAGGCCAATGAGCTGCGTGCCTATGCAAAAGATTTCCAGGGTAAGCTCCAGGCGAAACTGGCTGAGGAAAATAAAAGATAATCCATTAAACTTAACCATATGTCATTAGAATTGAACATCAACGCAGAGATTAAAGCTGCGATGCTGGGAAAAAAAGAAGCGGATCTGCGTGCACTGCGCTCGATCAAGGCGGCTATCCTGGTGGCCAAAACCGCAGAAGGCGCCAGTGGTGAACTGACAGAAGCGGATGAAACCAAGCTGTTACAGAAGCTCGCCAAGCAACGCAGGGATTCTCTGGAAATCTTCCAGACACAGAATCGTCCTGACCTGGCAACAAAAGAAGAAGAAGAACTGGTCGTAATCGAGCGTTTTCTGCCTAAACAAATGTCAGAAGATGAACTCCGTGTGGCCTTATCCGATATCATTGCAGCAGTGGGAGCAAGCTCCCCGGCTGACATGGGTAAAGTGATGGGAGCAGCTACCAAGCAACTGGCCGGTAAGGCAGATGGTAAGGCTATTTCCGCCATGGTAAAGGAATTATTGAAATAATCCTGATGGCAGGCCCGTTAGTGGCCTGCCTATTCTCTGCAAAATGCCTATAGACGTAGTATTTGCCATCATATTGGTTTTTGCCATCTACAAAGGGTACACCCGAGGCCTCATCGTGGCTGTATTTTCATTGGCGGGCCTTATCCTGGGCATGGCTGTTGCACTAAAACTCAGTTCGGTTACAGCATTATATGTGCAACACCATTGGAAAGTGAACTTTATCTGGCTGCCCGCTCTTTGCTACGTCTGTCTGTTTACCGGTGTGGTGTTATTGGTAAGGCTTGGCGCTACCGCCCTTCAGGGGATGGTAGAGCTTGTATTGCTGGGATGGCTGAATAAATTGGGGGGAATTTTATTGTATACCGCCGTATTTATGATAATTTACAGCGTTGTGCTGTGGATGGCCAACCAACTGTACCTGCTGAGTCCCGAAACCAAAATGCAGTCTGTGGTTTATCCTTATATCGAAAAAACCGGCCCCTGGGTAATTGATCGTGTGGGAAAAGTTATCCCCTTTTTCCATAATATATTTGACCAGCTTCAGGCATTTTTTGATAAGGCAGCTCACCATATTCCGTCTGAATGACTTCGTTGCAAAGATTATTTAGATTAATAAAAAGAATTATTTTAGCGTAAAATTGACTTTCAAGATTTGGCAATGGATTACGAAATCAAAACACAGGGAAAATTTAGTTTTATAGAAGAAGGAGAAGGTGAACCTTTGGTATTGTTACACGGATTATTCGGTGCGTTAAGTAACTTCTCGCATATGATCGAATATTTCAAACAATACAATAAGGTGGTGATCCCGATGCTGCCCCTGTATGATTTAAATATTCTGGAAACCTCTGTTGGGGGCCTGGCTAAATTTGTACATAAGTTTGTAGAAGCCAGAGGCTATACCAATTTCCACCTGCTGGGTAATTCCCTCGGTGGTCACGTAGCGCTGGTATACCTGCTTAAACATCCTGAAGCCCCGGCGAAATCCCTGATCCTTACCGGTAGTTCCGGCCTGTTTGAAAATGGTATGGGTGAAACCTACCCTAAACGTGGCGATTACGAATATATCCGTAAGAAAGCAGAACTGACCTTCTATGATCCGAAAACCGCTACCAAAGAGCTGGTAGACGAAATGTTCGAGATCGTAAACAACAGACTTAAAGTAATTAAAATTATTACCCTCGCTAAATCAGCCATCCGCCATAACCTGGGCGAGGAGCTCCGCGAGATCAAGCAGCCTACAATGCTGATCTGGGGTAAAAACGATACCATCACTCCACCAATGGTGGCGGAAGAGTTCCAGAAACTGATCCCTAATTCCGAACTGGAATTTATCGATAAGTGCGGACACGCCCCAATGATGGAAGTTCCGGACGAATTCAATAAAATCCTCCATAACTTTTTAGAGCGTCTGAAGAACAAAAGTGCCAACTAATTGGTATAGAGTAGTGTAACTGCGCTATGTTAATGCAGTGTCGCTTAACGTGCCTGTTCGTGGAATTTCTTTTTCTGTTGGGAATTTCTTTGTTATTATTGTAGTAAGAATACACGACGATGATTGCCAGAGAACTCATATCCACCACCATACCCGTACTGCATCCTTCGGATACAGGCGCGGAGGCTTTGAGGTTGATGAACGAGTTACATCTTACCCAACTGCCACTGGTAGTGGATAATAAGTACGTAGTCCTCCTTGATGAAGATGATCTCCTGGACCTCAACAATCCGGATATCACCCTTGAAACAGTGGAAAACGACGGCTTTAAACCCGCGGTTCCTGAACAGGCGCATATCTTTGAAGCCCTGAAGCTCTTCAACGAATTCAAATTATCTGTACTGCCCGTAGTATCAAAAGAAAATGACTACCTCGGCGCCGTTACAAAAGAAACCTTAATAGGTGCACTCGCCCAATTCAACAGTGTGAAGGAAGTGGGTGGTCTCCTGGCCCTGGACCTTGATCCAAGGGACTATAGCCTCAGCGAAATCGCCAGGATAGCCGAATCCAATGATATCAGCATCCTTGGCGTACAAACCACCACCGATCCTGCTACCGGCCGCCTGGAAGTACTCCTCAAAACCAATCGTATGGAGCTGCAATCCCTTGTGGCTACCTTCGAAAGATTTAACTACCAGATCAAATATCTTATCTCCGAATCTCCGGAAGAAGATGCCGTTAAAAAGAATTACGACCTGCTGATGAATTATATCAGTATGTAATTTCCATTTCCTTATATTTGGTTTTGTTCATCAATTTTTTGTGCCTACATGCTGAGACGCTGCTTTATGCTGGCTTTACTGTGCCTGCTTGGATATGTGTTGCCCGTGGCAGCTCAGGATGCTACCGGTACAAGCGAAAAAGGCGCCTTTCTGATTGTCAGAAGTATTATTATCACAGGTAATAAAAAGACCCGCACCTCCATAATTCTGCGAGAAGTAAATACGGTGCCCGGAGATACGATATATCTGAAAGATCTTGCCGAAACGCTGGAGAAACACCGTAAACAAATTCTTAATACATCGCTGTTCCTGAATGTTACTGCCAACGTGAAAAACTGGAGCGGCGACGAAGCCGACCTCGTTTTCGATGTCTGGGAACGATGGTATACCATTGCGGTGCCCATCTTCAAGCTGGCAGACAGAAACTTTAACCAATGGTGGGTAGAGCAGGGACATAGTCTGAGCCGCGTGAATATTGGCGTACGCGGTACCCAGGCCAACCTGACCGGCCGCAATGATGCCCTCAACGCCGCCATACAGTTTGGGTATACCCAACGTTTACAACTACAATATAGCGTTCCCTATATAGATAAAAGCTATAAGCATGGCCTGGGGATATTGTTTTCCTACAGCAGGAACCGTGAGGTAAATGACAGTACCTCTTTTAATAAACAGGTGTTTTTTAAGCAGGATGATTATGTAAGACAGATCTATACTGCCGGCCTCAGCTACAGCTTCCGCCCGGGTATCAATACCCGCCACATGGTATTCCTGAACTACAATTACGAGCGTGTAACCGATTCCGTGGCCATCCTGAACCCCAATTACCTGGGTAATGGCCGCACCCACGTGAATTTTATCGATCTCATATATCGTGTAAATTATATACATGCCGACAGCTGGGTATATCCTCTCAGGGGCATTCATATATTGGGAGAAGTGGGCAAGCGTGGGCTACTTGGGGTAAACGACATCAATGATGTGCACATACGGCTGAACGTAGCGAAATACTGGCAGGTATACAAGAAAACCTACTTTGCCCTGGGGCTGCGAAGCCAGGCCAAGTTTGGCGCCGATCAGCCATATATTAATAAACTCGCAATCGGGTATAATGATGATTATCTCCGCGGACTTGAATATTATGTCGTAGACGGGACCAGCTTTGCCATCGTGAAAGCTACTGCCCGCCAGGAAGTATTTTCCACCCGCTTTAAATTACCGATCGTGCCGCAGAAATTTGCCTACGTGCCACTCCGCGTATTCCTGAAAATCTACGGTGATACTGGTTACAGCTACGACAAATTCCCTGGCAATGGCGTACTTAGCAACAGGATGTTATATACCGGCGGATTTGGGATGGACATCGTTTCCTTCTACGATACCTGCCTGCGTATCGAATACAGCTTTAACCAGTTAGGGCAAAAAGGACTATTTTTACACGCGAGTATAGATATGTAAAGCAAAACAGATATGCAGGTAGCACTTTATAGCCGTGGTTTTATTACAGAAGATATTTCTAACATCCGTTTGTTGCTGGATGAACTGGAGCGTGCGGAAATATCTGCCATGATTTACGAGCCCTTCCTGCGTACGCTGGAGCAGCATATCACTTTTGAGCGCCCGCTGGAAGTATTTTCCCGGGCAGAGGATTTACCCGGTAAGATCGACTTTCTGATGAGTTTAGGGGGAGATGGTACCCTGCTGGATACCGTTTGCTACGTGCGCGATACCACTATTCCTGTCATAGGGATCAATTTCGGGCGCCTCGGATTCCTGGCCAGTATTGGCAAGGACGAGATCCACGGGCTGGTACAGGCATTACTGCACCGTACCTATATCGTGGACCAGCGTAGTCTCCTGCACCTGGACTCCAACATGCCTTTGTTCGGCGACATACCGTATGCCCTGAATGAGTTTACTATCCATAAGAAGGATACTTCTGCGATGGTGAAGATCCATACCTATCTTAACGGCGAATTTTTAAATACCTATTGGGCCGACGGCCTGATTGTATCCACCCCGACGGGGTCTACGGGTTATTCCCTTAGCTGTGGCGGCCCTATCGTATTCCCTGATGCCGGCAACTTTGTCATTACCCCGGTAGCACCCCATAACCTGAATGTGCGGCCTATTATTGTTCCGGATAATAACGTGATATCTTTTGAGGTAGAGGGCCGTAGTGATCAGTTTTTGTGTACCCTGGATTCCCGTATGGAAACAATAGGCAGCAATGTGCAGCTGGCTATACGAAAAGAGAGTTTTAAGCTGAGTCTTTTAAGACTGGATGACAGTAATTTCCTTCATACCCTGAGAAATAAGCTGTTGTGGGGGATAGATGCCCGAAATATGATCAAGATAAACAGCTGACAAAAATTTCCACCATCACATATTAAATAAATAGGGCATTATTGCGTTTAAGTATAACTGATTTATGCTGAAAACTTTTTTTTATCCTGGAAAATTCGTGTTTACGTTACTGTTGGCAACAGTCCCTATGCTGGTACAGCGGGCTGCCGCTCAGAGTGAGTTGCAGTATGTTGGGGAGCTGGGGATATCTGCAGGAACAGCACAATATTTCGGGGACCTGAATACCAGAAGGGCATTAAATGCCATGAAACCTGCTGTAGGTATATTCTATCGTAAGTATATGAATGACTACATCGGGTTGCGGGCTCATTTCCGGTATATGCAGCTGGGTTATTCGGATACTTATAATAAGAATGAGTTTGCGCGCAGGCGGAACCTGAGTTTTAATACAGATTTGTTTGAACTGGCTTTACAGGGAGATTTTAATTTTTTCAGATTTGAACCGGGGAGTCTGGACAAGCGGTTTTCGCCATATCTGACCGGCGGGGTGAGTGGGTTTCATTTTAACCCTTACGCCTATCTGGACGGCAAGAAATACTATCTGCAACCATTACATACAGAAGGTCAGGGAACAGCCTTGTATCCCGACCGTAAGCCTTACAGCCTGCTGTCCTATGCGTGGCTGATAGGGGGAGGATTCAAGTATAACATATCAAGAAAAGTTAATGTGGCTATTGAAGCTTTGTACAGGTATACGGAGACGGACTACCTGGACGACGTCAGTACTACTTATGCCGGACCCGCTGCATTTCCGCCAGGGTTGGACGGTCAGCCGACTATAGCTGCTCAATTGCAGGACAGGTCGGGGGCTGTAGGTACTCCGATAGGTGTACAGGGCCGCCAGCGTGGCAATAGCCGGGATAAGGACCAGTACCTGACGATAGAGTTATCAATTAGCATATTATTTACCTCCTATCACTGTAAATTTTAGATACCTTTGCCCGACTTTCTACCGGAGGGCTAACTTTCCCGTTGAACAGACGAACCTCACCGCTTAAATTCCTGAAAAGCGCTATGGTGCTGTATTCGCTGTTAAAACTACGTTAAAACCCCCTGCCGGGCTTTGCCAAAAAAGTCATTACTCTATTTTTGTATCTTTGCACACTTTTAGTAAATCTGTATAATCTGATATAATACGCCTGACACAAATGAGTTTGAAGGATAAATTGGACTTACAACGGCTACCGAAACATATTGCCATCATTATGGATGGTAATGGCCGTTGGGCAAAGGAGAGGGGACAAGACAGGCTGTATGGGCATCACGAAGGAGTGGAGAGTGTGCGGACAATTGTGGAAGCCTGTGCAGATCTTGGACTCGGCTACCTTACCCTATACGCATTTTCAACCGAAAACTGGGACCGTCCGGTTTACGAAGTGAATGGCATCATGGAACTACTGGTAAACACTATCCGAAAAGAAGTGAATACCCTTTCTAAAAATAATATCAGGCTGAATGTGATTGGGGACCTGGGCATGTTACCGCCGCAGGCAAAACAGGAAATGGAGGAAGCCATCGCGCTTACCAGCCATAATACCGGTTTGACCCTTGTCATGGCCCTTAGCTATAGTGCCAGATGGGAAATCGTGAACGCGGCCAAAAAAATTGCAGCTGATGCGCAAAAAGGTATACTGGACCCGGCTTCTATTACAGCGAATGTTTTCGAGAATTATCTCTGTACCGCCGGCATGCCAGATCCTGAATTAATCATCCGTACCAGCGGAGAATGCAGGATCAGTAATTTCCTCTTATACCAACTGGCTTATGCGGAACTGTACTTTACAGAAACCCGCTGGCCGGATTTCCGCAATGAGAATCTTTACGAAGCCATCTTAAATTACCAAACCAGAGAAAGGCGTTTTGGCAAAACAAGCGAACAAATTCAGCAGAATGAAGAAATTATTTCCTAAGGGCCTACTGGCTATAGCTATTTGTTGTGGCGCCGGGATGCGTGTATCCGCTCAACAGAAGGATACCATTCCGCCAGCTCCGACACCTGCTAATCCACAGGTTGAATTTCCCAGCAATGTGGGTACACCGCAACAATATGAGATTGCCGATATCACAATTGCCGGTACACAATACCTCGATAAATCTTTGCTGCTGTCTCTGTCCGGCCTGAGTGTAGGCGACAAAGTAGTATTTCCGGGTGGCGACCAGTTCGCAAAAGCCCTGCAAAGCTTATGGTCTCAGCGCCTGTTTGCCGGTGCTTCCATCAACGTAACCAAAATCGAAGATGGTAAAATCTGGCTGGAAATAGAACTCGTGGAAATGCCACGTATAGGTAGCTTCTCATTCAAAGGCATCAAAAAATCCGAAGCTGATGAAATCGCCAACAAAGCCGGTCTCCGTAAAGGAAACGTGGTGAGCGAAGGCGTTAAACAGAACGTAATCGGTACCGCACATAAATATTACGCTGATAAAGGTTTTGGTAATGCTACCGTCACCGTTTACCAGCGTGTAGACAGTGGTGCTGTCAATACCGCTATTATCGTGTTTGATGTTAATAAGGGCAACAAAACCCGTATTAATAATATCAACATTGTTAATAACTATAATATCTCTGATAACAGGCTGAAAAAACGCATGAAGGGTACCAAAGAGGCCACTCACATTACCCTTTATCCGGATAAAGAAGTCGTGTACAAGGATTCTATCCCTCAGGAAGGTAACTTCTGGACAACCTACGGTTTCCTGCAGCCTACCAGAGCCCTGGAAGAACTGGACCCTTATTTCCGCTTCAAACTGTTCAGCTCTGCCAAATTCAATGAAGGTAAGTACATCGAGGACAAAGGCAAGCTCATAGCCTACTATAACAAAAATGGTTATAGAGATGCGTTGATCGTAAAGGATACTACCTATACATCTGCCAATAAAAACCTGAACATCGACATCGATGTATCTGAAGGTAAAAAATACTATTTCGGTGATATTACCTGGAAAGGTAACGTAAGGTACTCCGACTCTTTGCTCACTAAAATGCTGGGTATTAAGAAAGGGGATATCTATAACCTGGAATTGCTGGAAAAAAGAATCGGTAAGCAAATGTCGCAGGAAGGTGGTGATATCACCGGTGCGTACATGGATTACGGTTATCTCTTCTTCCAGATCGATCCGGTGGAAACCGCCATCCATGGTGATACCATCGATTATGAAATCAGATTGCGTGAAGGTCCGCAGGCTACCATTAAGGAAGTACGTATCGCTGGTAACGAAAAAACCAACGAACACGTTATCCGTCGTGAGCTGCGTACCATTCCAGGTGAGAAATTCTCCCGTCAGGACCTGATCCGTTCTAACCGTGAGATTGCTAACCTTGGTTTCTTCAACCCTGAGAAAATCGGTATGAACCCGGTGCCTAACGTACAGGATGGTACAGTGGATATCGATTATACCGTGGAGGAAAAAGCCAATGACCAGCTGGAACTCTCTGCGGGCTGGGGTGGTTACATCGGTCTGACAGGTACCCTGGGTGTTACCTTCAACAACTTCTCTCTCCGTAACATCTTCAGGAAAGAAACCTGGGATCCGTTACCAAGTGGTGATGGCCAGAAACTTTCCCTGCGTGTATCTTCCAACGGTAAAGCATATCGTTCCTATAACTTCTCCTTTACTGAACCATGGTTGGGCGGTAAAAAGAGAAACCAGTTCTCTGTAAGCTTCTACAGCAGCTACCAGAACCCTTATGCTTACAACGATTATTACAAACAGTTATATAACGATACTACTACTTCTCCGAATGGTAGCTTCCGCGTACTGGGTGCTTCCGTATCACTGGGTAAACAGCTGAAATGGCCGGATGACTATTTCTCCCTGATTTATTCTGTGAACTATCAACAGTACAGACTGAAGAACTATAACTACTTTGGTATCCCTGGATTCTCCAATGGTAATGCCAATAACATCAACCTGAAAATCACCCTGGCACGTTCTTCTGTGGATCAGCAGATCTTCCCGCGCAGTGGTTCCAGCTTCATGTTATCCGGTCAGTTTACGCCTCCATATTCTTTGTTAAATCCGGACAAGGACTACAAAGCAGAGCCGATTGCTGATCAGTTCAAATTTATTGAGTACCAGAAGTATCGTTTCAATGCGGAATGGTATGTGCCTTTGAGCAAGCCAATGGGTAGCGATAACAAGACTTTCGTACTGAAAGTTGCTGCTAAATTCGGTTACATCGGGCGTTACAACAACCGTACTACACTGTCGCCGTTCGGTCGCTTTGAGCTGGGTGGAGATGGTCTGAGTAACTTTGCGATCTACGACCGTGATATCATCTCTCAGAGAGGTTATCCGGTGTATTATACCTCCAATCCTAGTGTGAATCCAGAAACTGGTCAGCCAGCGGGATACGAAGGGTTTACCGTATTTAATAAGTACGTGATGGAGTTACGTTATCCATTAAGTCTGAATCCAAGTTCCACCATCTTTGGTCTGGCCTTCCTGGAAGCAGCGAACGGTTACCGTGATATCCAGGATTACAATCCGTTCAGATTACGTCGTTCAGCGGGTCTGGGTATGCGTTTCTACCTGCCAATGTTTGGATTGCTCGGGTTTGATTATGGTATAGGATTTGACAGACTGCAACCTGGTCAGGGATTGAAGAATGCGGCTAAGTTTACCTTTATGCTCGGCTTCGAACCAGAATAATGTGAAAATAAATTATATATTGCAGGAATTAACCGGACAACTCCGGATGCAGTTAAAATCCATTGTAGCATGAAAAAAATATTTATTACAGCGGCCATTGTACTGGCTGCAGCGTTTGGAGCCAATGCACAGCGCTATTGTGTGATAGATACTAAATATATCCTTGATAATATACCTGAGTACAAGGATTCGCAGAAAAAACTGGATGCTGTTGCAGACCAATGGCAGAAAGAGATTGACGCAAAATTTCAGGAAGTAGATAAGATGTATAAGTCTTATCAGGCGGAGCAGGTAATGCTCACCGAGGAGTTGAAACATAAACGTGAAGACGAGATCGTGGCGAAGGAGAAAGATGCCAAGGACCTGCAGAAGAAGCGTTTCGGTTATGAAGGAGATCTTTTCAAGAAAAGGGAAGAGTTGGTAAAACCAATCCAGGATAGAGTGTACAATGCCGTACAGAAGCTGGCTGCCAGTAGAATGTATGATTTTGTACTTGATAAGTCGGGTGGCGTTACTTTAATTTTCTTTGATCCGAAACTGGATAAAAGTGATGATATTTTGAAATCCCTCGGGGTGAAAAAATAAACTGGCACCTATTATTTTAACTATAAGTATTTAGATTTTAAACACAGACAACATCATGAAGAAGTTCGTTATTATTGCTTTTGTGGCAGTATCTGGTTTGTTTAGCGTAAACGCAATGGCACAGGCTAAAATAGCGCATATCAATGCTCAGGCACTGGTTACGGCTATGCCTGAAACTGCAAAAGCAGAGACTGAATTACAAACTTTCGCTAAAAGTCTCGAAGGAGATGGTAAAGCGATGTACGAAGAGTATCAGAAAAAAATGCAGGAATTCAATGATAAAGCAGCCAGCATGACTGATAACATGAAAGAGATCAAAGCTAAAGATCTGCAGGATATCCAGAAAAGAATCCAGGACTATAGCGATGCTTCTCAGCAGAAAATCCAGGAAAAACAGGCTGCCCTGCTGAAACCTATCTACGATAAAGCACGTAAAGCTATCGAAGATGTGGCTAAAGAAAAAGGTTACGGTTATGTAATCGACAACAGCAATGGTATGTTACTGGTTGCTCCAAACGGCGACGATATCCTGGCTGCCGTTAAAACAAAACTGGGCGTTAAATAATTGAATTTCAATATATTTTAAAAATGGAATGTGGATTTCCACATTCCATTTTTAATTTTGAGGCTTAGGCCAACGGAGATTTTTCGGATTATTTTGCTTTTCAAATAATTTCTGCTACCTTTGCCTTCCGTTTTAAAAACAGCTCCTCCTTTGTTGGAGGTTTTAGTAGTACAGGTAAAAACAAAAAAAAGAAATGAAACGTACTTTTCAACCGCATAACAGACGCAGAAAGAGCGTTCACGGCTTCAGAAAGAGAATGGAAACTGCCAATGGCCGTAAGGTACTGGCATCCCGCAGGGCTAAAGGTCGCAAGAAGCTGACTGTTTCTGACGAGCGTAAGCTGAAATAATTAGTAGATAAATACTATTTGCCATAAAGACTTATTCTTTTAAAAAGGAAGAAAGGCTAAAGAGCAGGAAACTTATTGAAACGCTTTTTCGTGAAGGAAAAGCGTTTTCTATTTTTCCATACCGTGTCGTTTACATGCCGCTGGATCAGCTGCCGGTAAACGGATACCCTGTGCAGGTGGGTTTCTCCGCATCTACCCGCAAATTCCCCCGCGCCACCGACCGCAACCGTATTAAGCGCCTCAGCCGTGAAGCATGGCGCCTGCAAAAACAAACCCTCTACGATCAGCTCAACAGCCAGTCCCGTAAAATGGCCGTATTTCTTGTCTATACCGACAAAAATATCGCGCCCTTTTCCACCATACACAGCAAAATTTCGGTAATTTTAAAGAAACTGGCAGCAACCGGTAATTCTCCTGAAATACCTCCTGCCACCCATTCCTAATCTTTGATAAAAGCTGTTTATGAATCGTGTAGTGCGTTGGCTGGGTTTACCGTTTATTTTCCTCATCAAGTTATATCAATGGCTGATCTCTCCATGGCTGGGAGCTAAATGCCGTTATACCCCATCCTGCTCCCAATATGGACTGGAAGCCTTCAAAAAATATGGTCTCTTTAAAGGAGGCTTTCTTACTATAAAACGTATCTTGTCGTGCCATCCATGGGGTGGTCACGGGTACGACCCGGTGCCGTAACAAGCCAACGATTATTTTTTCATCTTACCACCCGCTATCTATATGCGTAACTTTTTTCGCCAGAAAAGGAAACTCATCGCTGTCCTGAGTGTGCTGCTGATAACTTCCGTGGGCATATTCTCCTTCGACGAAAACAATAAGTACTTCCAGATCGCTAAAAACCTCGATATTTTCGCCGCTTTTTACCATGAGCTGGATACTTACTATGTAGACGATCTGCCGCCTGAGAAAACCATCCAGAAAGGCATTTCCGCTATATTGGACGAAACAGACCCATTTACCGACTTTATCTCCGAAGATAACCTCGACGACCTGAAGTACATGGCCACCGGCAAATACGGCGGCGTAGGGGCCTCTATTTCCACCAATGGAGACTGGACCAATATCACGGATATCTACCCTGGAACACCCATGGACAAAGCCGGCGTTAAACCCGGTGATATCATCATCACGCTCGACGGCCGCTCCATGAAAAATGTGCCACAGGACACCGTTAGTAAATTGCTCAAAGGAACACCGGGTACTGCACTCGATATCCTTTTCAAAAATCCAATCGACGGCACTACAGCGACCAAAAAAATCGTTCGCCAGGAAATTAACGTTAAACCTGTTTCCTACGCAGGTTTCGTTAAGAATGATATCGGCTACATCAAAATGACCCAGTTCACCGAAGCCAGCGGCGAACAGGTACGCAAAGCTTTCGAACAACTCAAACAAACAAAACCTGCGATGAAAGGCGTCATACTCGACCTCAGGGGTAATCCCGGCGGATTACTCGATGAGGCTGTAGTAGTAGCCAACATCTTCGTAGATAAAAATAAACAGATCGTCAGCACCAGGGGAAAAGTGAAAAACTGGGACCGCTCCTATGAAACACAGGGCGCACCGGCAGACATGCATATTCCGTTGGCAGTCCTGACAAGCAGGTCATCGGCATCTGCTTCTGAAATTGTTGCAGGTTCCGTACAGGACCTGGACCGTGGTATTATTGTAGGTCAGCGTTCGTATGGAAAAGGTTTGGTGCAAACTACGCGTCAGCTGCCTTACAACACCAAGCTGAAAGTGACCACAGCAAAGTATTACACACCTAGCGGCCGTTGTATCCAGGCCATCGACTATTCCCGCCGTAATGATGATGGCAGCGTAGATTATGTGCCGGATTCTCTCCGTAAAACATTTAAAACAGTCAGTGGCCGTACCGTGAAAGATGGCGGTGGCATTGAGCCGGATGCAAAGGTAGACCCGATGTACCTTAGCCAGGTGGCAGTGACGCTCTTGCGTAAACAGTATATCTTCGATTATGCTACACAGTATTACTACAAGCATAAACAGATCGCACCTGCATCAACCTTTAAGCTGACAGAGCCTGAGTTTGATGAATTCGAACACTTCCTGGACAGCAAAGACTACAGCTATAAAACCCGCAGTGAAGAAGCACTGGAAACATTCAAAACAACTGCACAGAAAGAAAAATATTATGATGCAGTATCCAAAGATCTGGAAGAACTGGAACAGAAGCTGAAGCACGATAAAAAACAGGATCTCCTTAAAAATAAAGATGAGATCAAACGCTTGCTGGAAGAGGAAATCGCCAGTCGTTACTACATGATGGAAGGTCGTATTGCAAAAGGCCTTGTCAATGATAATGACGTAAATAAAGCTATCAGCATTTTATCTGATCCTGCTGCATATAAGCAACTGTTAACTGTCAGCACACTGAATTAATATCTCACTAAATAAAAAAAATAAAGGGGAAGGACTACTGGTCTTTCCCCTTTGTTATTTATACCCACCGCTTATCCTTCGTTCTTGCATTATTGCCCGATAGTTTTTATATTAACCAATCATCAATTTATAACCTAAACAAAAGGGTAATCATGCCAGTAAATTCCAACGAAAACTCCCGCCGGAAATTTATCAGCAAATTTGCCAAAGGAGTAGTAGGCGCATCGATGTTGCCAACTATACTAACGGCAGCGGATAAACGGCGAAATATCGAATCACTCTCACGTATGAACGAAAAGTACGGCCCGAATGATCAGATCAACGTAGCATTGATCGGGGCCGGTGGCATGGGTACTGCTGATGCCAACACTGCTATAACTGTACCTGGTGCGAAACTGGTAGCTGCCTGCGACCTGTACGATGGCCGCCTGGCAGATGCAAAAAAGAAATGGGGGAATGACATCTACACCACCCGTAATTACAATGAAATTCTGGACCGCAAGGATATTGATGCGGTCATCATCGCTGTGCCTGACTTCTGGCATAAGGAAATCTCCGTGGCTGCGATGAACAAAGGTAAATCTGTTTACTGCGAAAAGCCAATGGTACATGATATTACCGAAGGTCCTGCAGTAGTAGAGGCGCAACAACGCAATAAAGTGGTTTACCAGGTAGGTAGCCAGGGGATGAGCTCTCTCGGTAATGAGAAAGCAAAAGCCCTGCTGAAAGATGGCGCTATCGGTAAGTTGAACTATGCGGAGGGTTTCTGGGCACGTATGTCGCCAACCGGCGCCTGGCAGTATCCGATCCCTGCAGATGCTTCTCCTAAAACCGTTGACTGGGATACGTACCTGAAACATGCACCTAAGCGCGACTTCGATCCGCTTCGTTTCTTCCGCTGGCGCAACTACCGTGATTATGGTACAGGTGTTTCCGGGGATCTCTTCGTACATCTCTTCTCCAGTCTGCATTTCGTAACAGGGTCTGTTGGGCCGGAAAAAGTGATGGCTACCGGCGGATTGCGTTACTGGAAAGATGGAAGGGAAGTGCCGGATATCATGCTGGGTATGTTCGACTATCCTGAAACAGCGATCCATCCTGCGTTTAACTTATCACTGCGTGTCAACTTCGTAGATGGTACCGGTGGTACCAATTACCTGCGCATGGTAGGTAGCGAAGGCTCTATGACGGTAGAGTGGGATAAGGTAACCTTATACAGAAACCGTAACGAAGTAGATGCCAACGATCCGCTGACAGTCGCTAAGAACGCCAGTGCCGGCAAATCGTATGTGTATGACCGTAAGTCCATGATGGACCCTGATAAGCTGATATATGCCGCTGAAGAAGGCTATAAGGGAGCGCATTTCGATCACTTCTATAATCTTTTCAATGCCATGCGTAATAATGGTAAGGTAGCGGAAGATCCGTTGTTCGGTTTCCGTGCAGCCGCGCCTGCATTGCTTTGTAACGACAGTTATTTTACCAATAAAATCATCCGTTGGGATCCGAATAATCTTAAAGTTATCAGCTAATCAAACAGGAACATTGATATGAAAAAATTAATCGTACCCGTACTTTCCGTATTGACAATCGCCGCCAGCTCTTGCGGCAATGGCAATGCCAATACTGCGAAGGATTCGACCACTGTAAAAACTGATTCGGTAAGTGCCCTGCCAGCTGAAGAAGCCGCCACTACAGATAATGTATTGAGCGATGCAGAAAAAGCAGATGGATGGGTATTGCTTTTTAATGGTAATAGTAAAGACGGCTGGAGGGGATATAAGAATAAGCCTACCGAAACATGGCTAGTAGAGAAAGGTATCCTGCATTGCCTGGGAAGCACTACAGACAAGAGTGACAAGCGTGCTGACCTTACCACAGATAAGGAATACGCCAACTTTGAAATGGATGCAGACTGGAAGCTGTCGCCAAAAGGTAACAGCGGTATTCTGTACCTGGTTACAGAAGATTATGATGCACCTTATCTGAGTGGACCGGAATACCAGATCATTGATGATAATAATTTCCCTGAGAAGCTGGAAGACTGGCAGAAAACAGGCGCTAACTATGCGATGAATCCGCCTTTGGTAGCGGCTTCCAACCCTATTGGTGAATGGAACCATACCAAGATCATTGTAAACAAGGGGCATGTGGAACATTGGCTGAATGGCCAGAAAACGGCGGAATATACCATTGGCAGCGATGAGTGGAAAAAGAACAAGGCAACCGGAAAGTGGAAAGATGCCAAAGGTTATGGCACTGCTAAGAAGGGGCATATCTCTTTACAGGACCATGGCAGTGAGATATGGTTTAAGAATGTTAAGCTGAAAGAGCTGCAATAGCAGCGGCGGCAGGCAATAAAAAAGGGTTGACTAACAAGCTGGTCTTTTTAGTCAGCCCTTTTTAATTTTTATTCAGCAGATCTTTTATCGCGATAGAACGCGGTGTTGAAGGATCTTGCTACCATTTTATAATCTTTTGATTGCAGGTATTTATAGAGCGGGCTATCCAGGGAATCTGAAATATCGCTTCTCAGGTCTTCCACGAGAATGAATTCAGGTCTGTATTTATCCCAGTTGTTGGATTGTAATACCTGTAGGTCGAGGCCTTCGACGTCTACAGAGAGGAAGTCGATTTTTTTACCTTCAGGGAGGTGTTTATCAAGGATTTCGGACAGTGTAACTGTTTCCAGGTCTTTTACATCAACGATTTTATACCTGTTGAGACCATCTTTTAATTTAGCTTCTTTTTCAGAGAAGGTATTGAGGGCGGTTTCGTTGAAGATATAGTATTTGAGTATCTGTTTCTGGTCAGATACAGGTACTTCGAGGTTGGTATCGTGTGGTCGGATTTTGCGGAAGGCTTCCATACTTCCTGGCATGGCGTCTACGTTAATACCGCGCCATCCGTCGAGGTAGAAGCCGTAGGTATTAGAGAAGCGGATAGGGTGGTGGGCGCCAATATCAACGAAGAATCCGTTTTCTCTTCCATGGAAGAACCTGCGAAGGATCATGTCTTCTCCTTCCTGGGCGAAGGAAAAATGGCCATGGCGGAGATTTTCGATGGTGAAGTTTTTAAGGATCCGGCGAAGTTTGCCGATTTTGGTACTGACGGAACTATTACTTTTCATGGAAGAATTTGTCTGGCTACAAGATAAAAAATCCTCCTGGTGTTTTACCAGGAGGATTTATAAGGTAAGATATCATTAAGCTTTTTCGAAGCGCTCGCCGATAGTTTTCCAGTCTACCACGTTCCAGAAGGCAGCCAGGTATTCCGGGCGACGGTTCTGATATTTCAGGTAGTAAGCGTGTTCCCAAACGTCCACACCGAGGATAGGAGTACCTTTTACTTCGGCAACATCCATCAGTGGGTTGTCCTGGTTAGGAGTGGAAGAGATTTCCAGTTTACCATCTTTCACGAGGAGCCATGCCCAACCTGAACCGAAGCGGGTAGCGCCGGCAGCGTTGAATTTTTCTTTGAAGGCGTCGAAAGAACCGAAGGTGCTGTTAATTGCATCAGCCAGTTTACCGGTAGGTTGTCCGCCAGCGTTAGGAGCCAGGCTGGTCCAGAAGAAGCTGTGATTCCAGTGACCGCCGCCGTTATTTCTAACAGCAGGAGAGATCTTACCAGCGTTAGCTACCAGTTCTTCCAGGGATTTGTTTTCGTTGTCTGTACCGGCGATAGCCTTGTTCAGGTTGTCAACATAAGCCTGGTGGTGCTTGCCATGGTGGATTTCCATAGTCAGTTTGTCGATATGTGGTTCTAACGCGTCTGTAGCGTATGGTAAGCTCGGAAGTGTAAATGCCATAACTAAATGTTTTATGGGTTTATAATATAATTTTAGAGATAGTCGCCAAATTTACTGCCTATCTGGCTAAAAATCAATTTAGAATTTCAATAGGCGGATCAATTATATTGATATAATTGTTAATTGTAAAAATGGCAGGGCTTGGTCATATGAAATTTTATTTTAAATTTACATGTACTCGGTTTAACAGGACGTAACAACAGGCAGTTTTTCGTGTATGCCTGACAGTTGTGAGTTACCTATTGTTTGTTTAAAACGTTTAGTATGCAGACAGCCTCTGACTTAGGGCAAAACTTTTCCCTCTCCGCCTTGCAAAAGGAGAACGATCAATTAAAGAAGCGCGTGCAATGGCTGGAAGGTATCCTGCATCATGCGCCTGCCATGCTTTACAGTTATGATAATAACAAGAAAACTATAACCTGGTGTAATCAGGCATTGGCAGAAGCTTTTGGTTATACGCCAGAGGAAATGGCGGGCCTGGGGATGGATTTTTTCAGAAATGTAATGCACCCGGATGATTTTAAGCTGGCCAGTGTAGCGCAGCAATCTTTCCGGAATAATAAGCGACAGTTTGGAGGTGTAGCCCGTATAAAAAAGAAAGGAGATTCGGTATACCGCTGGTTATTGGGTCTGGAAGTTCCTTTTACACATAATGAAAATGGAGAAGTAGTAGAGATTATCTGTGCTTTCCTGGACCTGACCGGTGCTATCGATACCAATGTAGCCCTTGCCGACGCCTTATCAGAGATATTGCGCAGGCAGAATGAGAACCTGTTGAATAAGTTAACCGCACGCGAAAAGGATATCCTTGCTCTTGCCGTTCAGGGACTGAATAATAAAGAAATAGCCACTTCGTTGAACCTTAGCCGTTATACAGTAGAAACCCACCGGAAAAACATCCGGTTAAAGCTTAAAGTAAGGAATAGTACAGAGTTGGTATCCCTGGCCCGGAAAATTGGTTTTCAATAGCACGGTTTTGTTAAAATAATATCGGTTTTTTGACCTTCCTCTTATAGTAATCAAGCAACAAAATTTTCACAACACCTGTTGAAAATTTATAATTTAAATTGTATATTTCTGACTACCAGACACTAAGGAACTCAAAGACGTAGACCGGAGCTGCTAAACTTTGCTAAAAAAGTTCTAAAAATACCCAAGGTTGGGTATTTGCTCGTTTTTGAATCTCCACTAATTTAGTAAAATAATATTATGTATGTTTTTTAAACATATTGATATGATTATTGGCTGAAACACCCCTATCACTATGATAACCGAGGAACGAGCATTCTATATTTTGCAACTGGATCAAACGGCTACTGCTGAAGAAATAGTAGCACGTTATGAAAGTTTGAAAGATCAATATCGTAAAATCAAAGATGAAACAGAAGATCTGAGAACCCGGCTTGCATATCAGTTGAAACAGATTGAACTGGACGACGTATTTATATTCTTCCGAAGAAAACAAAGGATTTAACTAAGCTTACTTGATTTTCATTCATTGTAATTTTTAAGCTCAGTTTTTCATCCATTGTTTGTCTTCGCACAGACACGTCCCCTCATATAACCCCTTATTTTTCTGTCAACCCACGATGGCAGTAGTCTTTTATTGCTTATATTTACCAAAACATACCCTACCCAAAACTATATTTTATGCCATTCGTACCTTATTTTTTAGCATTCCTTATTCTGTTGGTGGTGCTGTCGTGTTTTGTCACGGTGCAGCAGGGAACCATCGCTGTAACCACGATCTTCGGTAAATACAACCGCATCCTTTTTCCTGGCCTTAACTTTAAAGTACCTGTGATTGAAAAAGTTTTCAAGCGTGTTTCCATTCAGAACCGTTCAGTAGAACTGGAATTCCAGGCGATCACCATCGACCAGGCCAACGTATACTTTAAAGCAATGCTGTTGTATTCCGTATGGAACCAGGAAGAAGAAACCATCAAAAATGTGGCCTTCAAATTCATGGACGAAAGAAGCTTCATGCAGGCGCTCGTACGTACCATTGAAGGTTCTATCCGTGGTTTTGTTGCTACTAAAAGACAGTCGGAAGTATTGGGTCTTCGCAGAGATATTACAGAACACGTAAAAGAACAGATCGATAAAACGCTGGAGGACTGGGGATATCACCTGCAGGATCTTCAGATGAACGATATCACTTTTGATGAGGCCATTATGAAATCAATGGCACAGGTGGTAGCTTCCAATAACCTGAAAGCCGCTGCTGAAAACGAAGGTCAGGCCTTACTGATCACCAAAACCAAAGCTGCCGAAGCGGATGGTAATGCCATCAAAATTGCTGCAGAAGCAGAACGTCAGGCGGCGCAGCTGCGCGGTATGGGTGTTGCCCTCTTCCGTGAAGAAGTGGCCAAAGGTATGACCATGGCTGCTAAAGAAATGCAGCAGGCTAACCTGGATACCTCAGTTATCCTCTTCTCTATGTGGACGGAAGCCATCAAGCACTTTGCTGAAAACGGCAAAGGTAACGTGATCTTCCTGGATGGTTCTTCCGAAGGAATGGAGCATTCCATGAAACAGATGATGGGTATGCATTCGCTGATGGAACCGGAACAACCAAAGAAATAGTCATCATTTCAATAGAAAAAGCCCGCCTCTACTTGATAGAGACGGGCTTTTCCGTTTATTGGAAAGTAGTATTACCTCCTGGATTCGAAGAACGTTTTCATCAGGGTAAGGCTCTCTTCTTTACAAGGACCTTGCTCCAGTTTGGTTTTCGGATGAAAGGGAGATTTCTCTCCGGTAGCTCTTCTGTAACTATTTTTATCATCTGCGGCAGCATAAACTATTCTTCCTATCTTACTCCAGTAGAGCGCTCCGGCGCACATCAGGCAAGGTTCTACTGTTACATACAGGGTGGCATCCATCAGGTATTTGCTACCTAAGGTATTGAATGCAGATGTTAGTGCGATCATCTCCGCGTGAGCGGTACAATCATTTAATTTTTCTACGAGATTATATCCTCTGCCTATAACACGGTTATTTAAAACCACCACGGCGCCGATAGGAACTTCGCCTTCATCAAAGGCTTTACGGGCTTCATTCAGCGCCTGTTTCATAAAATGCAGATCATCCATATTGCAGCAGGGTTATTTGATCATCTCCAGAAATTCATCTTCTGTGAGAATCTTAATAGTATTGATTTTTTTAGCCTTTTCGAGTTTGCTGCCGGCATCTTCACCTACGATGAGATAATTGAGTTTGCTACTGACACCACTGACGATCTTGCCACCATGCTGTTCCACCATTTCCTCTGCCTCGCTGCGTTTCAGTTTGGCGAGGGTTCCTGTAAAGAGGAATGTCTGGCCGGCCAGTTCTCCGCTGCCTGCGCTGGCAGTTTTGGTGTTTTCCAGGTTAAGGCCCAGCGATGCGAGCTTTTCCAGCATATGTAAGTTATCCTCATTACTGAAAAACTGCAGGATAGAGCCAGCCACTTTAGGACCGATATCTTCCAGTGCCAGGATCTGTTCTTCTGTGAAGTTTTTCAGGTCCATTACATTGGAAACTGCATTGGCTAAGGTTTTGGCGGTAGTTTCCCCAACATAGCGGATACCTAAACCAAAGATGAGCCGGTGTATCGGTTGTGTCTTGGATTGTTCAATAGCTGTTTGCAGGTTGCTGAGGGATTTCTTCCCAAATCCTTCCAGGGTGCCGATTTTATCAAAGTCCAGCTGGTAGATTCCGGGAATATCTTTCAGCAGGTGCATGGTGAAAAACTTACGCACATTGCTTTCCCCGAAGCTCTTGATATCCATGGCGTCTTTGCTGACGAAGTGGATGATACGTTCTACTACCTGGGCTTCGCAATTGATATTCACACAACGCCAAACGCTTTCCCCTTCGGGTTTGAAGAGTTTGTCGTGGCATACCGGGCAATGCGTAGGGAATACGATTTCCGTTTCGCTGCCATCGCGCATATCTGCATTGGATTTCACGATGTAGGGGATCACATCACCGGCTCTTTCTACCAGGACGGTATCGCCTAGTTTAAGATCTTTCTCGCGGATAACATCTTCATTAAACAGCGAAATAGAAGACACGGTTACGCCGCCGATATGAACGGGATCAATTTTAGCAACAGGCGTAATGGAGCCGGTACGGCCAACCTGGAATTCCACTGCGCGCAATTTGCTGGTAGACTGGCGGGCCTTGAACTTATAGGCAATAGCCCAGCGCGGGTGGTGGGTGGTCATGCCGAGTTTATCCTGCAGCGCGTAGTCATTGACTTTGATCACCATGCCGTCGATTTCGTAAGGGAGGTTGTCTCTTTCGTTTTCGAAATGGAGTACGTAGTCGATGACGGCTTGTACGCCTTTCACCACTTTCTTTTCTTTGGCCGGACTTCTGAAACCGAGTGTATTCAGGAGGTCGAGCGTACCGCTGTGGGTGAGCAGTTGGGCTGGTTCCTGTTTGCCTGTTTCCATGGTATGATAGCTCATGTGATAGAGGAAGGCTTCCAGTCCGCGTTTGGCTACTTCTGCGGTGTCTTTCATGCGCAGCGATCCTGAGGCCGCATTGCGTGGGTTGGCCAGTGGTGGCAGGTTTTCAGCGATTCTTTTTTCGTTGAAAGCCTTGAAGGTATTTTTATTGATCAGTACTTCACCACGTATTTCTATTTGCTGAATGCCATAGTTGGAGAATTTAGCAGAAAGCGGGATGGTGCGTATCTGTTTGATATTATTGGTGATGTCTTCCCCTGCAACGCCATCGCCGCGGGTTGCGCCGCGGGTGAGCATATCATTTTCGTATATCAGGGAGATACTGGCGCCATCGAATTTAGGTTCGATGCAGTAATCAATTTCCTGTAATCCGGCGGCTTCGCGGGCTTTGCGGTCCCAGTCGATCAGGTCATCAGCATTGTAGGAGTTCTCCAGGCTAAGCATGGGAACGAGGTGCTGAACGGTAGGGAAATCTTCTGTGAGGCCGCGTGCTACGCGCTGGGTAGGGCTATCCGGACTAATCAGATCAGGATTTTCCTTTTCCAGTTTTTTGAGCCATGCAAACAGCTGGTCGTATTCATAGTCGCTGAGTACAGGATCACTTTGTACGTAATAACGCCAGTCGTTATACGTAATAACGCGGCGTAAAGCTTCCAGGGTTTCATCAATGGAATCCAACAGCTGCTGTTGCTGGTGATTGGCCAGCAGTTTTTTGGCGAGCTGATCGAGTGTAATTTCTATATCTTTTGTATACATATAAATAGTACTGAGCCGTAAAAATAAACTTATCTTTTCTGACGGCGAAGGCCGGCGACTGCTGTGACAAAAAAAACTCTGTTAATTATTAAAAATGTGATAATTTTTTCTTTAGTTTGACTAAACAATCTATAAAGCAAGAAATTTACTGTAATTCCACGTTTCTATGATGTCTTCCATGTCCACAAAGAACATCAATACGCACCTTATTGAGATAAAGGATTATTTCAAGGTCGCCATTTCTGTCGACTGCGTCATCTTTGGCTTCAACAATGATGAGTTGAAGGTATTACTGATAGAGTCGGATTTAAAGGAGTTCAAGGGGCGATGGTCGTTGCTGGGCGATATCGTGCGTTCTGAAGAGGAGCTGGACGAGGCGGCATACCGTGTTTTAAAGGAGCGTACCGGCCTGGACAATGTGTATATGGAGCAGGTGCAGACGTTTGGTGCGATAGATCGTCATCCGGCGGGCCGGGTTATAACGGTGGCTTATTATTCGCTGGTGAATATTGAGCATGTGGAGTTGAAGAGCAGTAACAATGAATTACACTGGCATAGTGTGAAAGATATTGTGGATATGGCCTTTGACCATAAACAGATTTTAGATACCTGCCATGAGCGGTTAAAGCAGCAGGTGATGGTACAACCTATCGGATTCAATTTGTTGCCCAAGAAGTTTTCCCTGCGGGAATTACAGAATCTTTATGAGGCTATCCTTGATATGGAACTGGATAGACGGAATTTCCGCAAGAAGTTTCTTTCCATGGATTTGCTGATGGACCTGAATGAAGAAGAGGAGGATGTTCCACATCGTCCGGCGAAGCTGTATAAATTCAATTTTGATAAGTACGATCAGCGGAAAAAGCGCTATTTGGGGATCGGTTTTTAATTAGCCCTACCTGATATTTTTTTATCCGATACTTAGCGTAATCTTTACTTTTCCTGTTAAAATAAATTAGCATTGAAATCCTTTACAGTAAAGGGTTAGGGACTATTTGTCCCTATTTTTTCATTTCCGGGGTTTATTTTCAAAAAAGCCCGGCAAAAAGTTTGTTTTTAACAAAAATTTAATTAAGATTGTGTAAGATATACACATCCTAAGAAAATCATCGGTTGATGATTGTGCCAATAGAAAATATTTGAGCAACGATGTAGTGACCAAAATGTAGAAGTTTCCTTGTTATTCAGTAGAGTTTATCTCGCTTAATTCATCTTACAAAACTTAATATTAAAATTTTTCTATAGTTGATTTTATAATTCCACGTTATGAAACGAAAAGGCTGCTTTGCACTTTTGCCAGGTGTCTTTTAATTTTTGATTTCTTTAGTATATCCCCTGTCTGAGCAGACAGGGGATTTTTTTTCGTCCATACTTAGTGTAAAGAGCAATTGAGGCCGAAGGCCTCAATTGCTCAAATCAAGCATATCACATAATAAAATTCTATATTTTGTTTTTTTAAAAAATTCCGGCCCTCTACTTAATCAATCTCACTAAAACCAACACAGGATTAAGCGTCTTTCTACCTACCTGTTAAATTTTAAAAATCTATCCAAAAACATGACCGGTGAAGGTATGGTTCTCCAGTACAGTCATGCATTGTGCGAGAAAACCGGTAAATTGCAGATTGCACCAGCGTGTGCTACATAAATCAGGTTAATTATATGTCGTATACACCAAAAAACAAGGTTCGCATAGTAACGGCCGCCGCGCTATTTGATGGTCATGATGCTGCAATCAACATCATGCGTCGTATAATGCAGGCAAAGGGAGCGGAAGTTATTCATCTCGGCCATAACAGGTCTGCTGCAGAAATTGTGGACTGTGCCATCCAGGAAGATGCACAGGGGATTGCTGTCACCTCTTACCAGGGGGGACACGTGGAGTTCTTTAAGTACATGTATGACTTATTGAAAGAGAAAGGATGTGGCCATATCAAGATCTTTGGCGGTGGAGGAGGAACGATCCTGCCTTCCGAACTGGATGAACTGCATGCCTATGGTATCGCGCGACTTTATTCTCCTGATGATGGCCGCCAGATGGGCCTGGAAGGGATGATCGAAGACCTGATCAATAAGTGTGATGTACCGGTAACACCGCTGCCGGAAGGCAAAGGCGGTGAAGATACCGCCCAGCTCAGAAAAGATAAAAATGCTAAACTTATAGCAAGAGCCATCAGTTTAGCAGAAAACGATATGCCGGTGGCATTGCTCAACGGAAGAAAAGCCCGTACAGCCGTTACCGTTGATAATGAGGGTACTTCCCTTACTACGCAGGCATCTGCCGAAGGCTTACCTGTACTGGGTATCACTGGTACCGGTGGTGCAGGTAAAAGTAGTGTTACCGATGAACTGGTTCGTCGTTTCCTCAATGCCTACACCGATAAAACTATCGCAGTAATTTCTGTGGACCCTTCCAAAAAGAAAACAGGAGGTGCTCTCCTCGGCGATCGTATCCGCATGAACAGCATACACCATCCACGTGCCTACATGCGCTCACTCGCTACCAGAGAAAGTGATAAAGCGATCAGTGAGCATATCCAGGAAGCCATTGATATCTGTAAAACTGCCGCGTTTGACTTTATCATACTGGAAACATCCGGTATCGGCCAAAGCGACACCGCTATCACCGACTACTGCGATGTATCCCTGTATGTGATGACGCCGGAATACGGTGCGGCCTCTCAGCTGGAAAAGATTAACATGCTGGATTATGCAGATGTAATCGCCATCAACAAATTTGATAAAGCCGGCGCACTCGATGCATTGCACGATGTTCGCAAGCAATATAAACGTAACCACAACCTCTGGACAGCCAAAGACGAAGAGCTGCCGGTAGTTGGCAGTATTGCGTCGCAGTTCAATGATGCAGGCATCAACCTGCTGTTTGAGCGCGTAATGGAGAAAGTACAGGAGAAAACAGGTGTTGCCTTTGGTGAAATCAGCCATGAGAGCCTGAAATCTACTACTACCAAATCTCAGATCATTCCGCCGGCACGTGTGCGTTACCTGGCAGAAATTGCCGAAAGCATTGATGATTACAGCAAATGGGTAGATGAACAGTGTAAGCTGGCATCCCAGCTGTATCAGCTGCAGGGCGTCATGAAACTGCAACTGGAACCACAGCAGCTCAATACCCTGAACGATATCAAAGCACACCTGGAAAAGGAAATCAATCCAGAATGCCTTAAACTCATTGAAGGATGGCCTGCTATTGTAAAACAGTATACGGCAGACTTCTACGAATTTAAAGTGCGTGATAAAGTCATCAAGTTGCCTTTGTTCACTGAGAGTCTGAGCCATAGCCGGATTCCTAAGGTTAGTCTGCCTAAATACAGCGACTGGGGCGATATCCTTCGCTGGCAGCTGACAGAAAACTTACCGGGTGAATTCCCTTATGCAGCAGGTGTATTCCCGCTGAAGCGCGAAGGAGAAGATCCTACCCGTATGTTTGCAGGAGAAGGTGGTCCGGAAAGAACGAATAAACGTTTCCACTATGTATCGCTGGACCAGCCGGCAAAACGACTGTCTACCGCGTTCGACAGCGTTACCCTGTATGGGGAAGATCCTGCGGTGCGTCCGGATATCTACGGGAAAATCGGTAACTCCGGTGTGAGCATTGCTACTGTTGATGATGCCAAAAAGCTGTACAGTGGTTTTGATCTCTGTGATCCGAAAACCTCTGTATCCATGACGATCAACGGTCCGGCGCCTATACTGCTGGCCTTCTTCATGAATGCGGCTATCGATCAGCAGTGTGAAAAATATATCAAAGAAAATGGTCTTACTGAAAAGGTACAGGCCATCATAAAAGATAAATTCAAGGACCATCCTCTGCCACATTACAGCGGCGACCTGCCGGCAGGTAATGATGGCCTGGGACTTGCCTTGCTGGGTATTTCCGGTGAAGAAGTGCTGGACAAGGACGTATATGCGAAGATCAAAGCACATGCATTGAGTACGGTGAGAGGCACTGTGCAGGCAGATATCCTGAAAGAAGACCAGGCACAGAATACCTGTATCTTCTCTACAGAATTTGCATTGAAATTGATGGGAGATGTGCAGGAATACTTCATCGATCAGAAGGTGAGAAACTTCTATTCCGTAAGTATTTCCGGTTACCATATTGCGGAAGCGGGCGCTAATCCTATTACACAGCTGGCCTTTACGCTGGCCAACGGTTTCACCTATGTTGAATACTACCTGAGCAGGGGTATGAACATCGATGATTTTGCACCGAACCTGTCGTTCTTCTTCAGCAATGGTATGGACCCTGAATATGCCGTGATTGGCCGTGTTGCCCGCCGTATCTGGGCCAAGGCTATCAAGTACAAATACAAGGGTAACGACCGTTCTCAGAAACTGAAGTATCATATACAGACCAGCGGCCGCAGTTTGCATGCACAGGAGATCGATTTTAACGATATCCGTACCACACTGCAGGCACTGTATGCGATCTATGACAACTGTAACTCCCTGCATACGAACGCTTATGATGAGGCTATTACCACGCCTACAGAAGAAAGCGTGCGCAGGGCAATGGCTATTCAGTTGATTATCAACAGAGAGCTGGGTACTGCTAAAAATGAGAACCCGATTCAGGGTTCCTTCTTTATCGAGGAACTGACAGACCTCGTAGAAGAGGCCGTACTGGCTGAATTCCATCGCATTACAGAGCGCGGTGGCGTATTGGGTGCGATGGAAAGAATGTACCAGCGTAATAAAATCCAGGAAGAAAGCCTGTATTATGAATCACTGAAGCATACCGGCGAATATCCGATCGTTGGTGTGAACACCTTCCTGAATAAGAATGGTTCTCCTACTGTGATTCCTGCGGAGGTAATCCGTTCTACCACAGAGGAAAAGCAATTCCAGATACATACCCTGGAAACCTTCCAGCACCGCCATGCGGCAAAGAGAGCGGCAGCATTACAGCACCTGAAACAGGTAGCAGTAAACAACGGTAACCTGTTTGATGAACTGATGGAAACCGTGAAGCATTGCTCGCTTGGGGAGATCACCCATGCCTTGTATGAGGTAGGAGGGCAGTACAGACGTAATATGTAATTTGAAAGAGGCGCACTTTATGGTGCGCCTTTTTTATTTCACGTATACCAGCGTTTTGTCGTTTCCCTCTTTTGGGAAATGCCTGCGGCATTGCCCAAAAGAGGGTTGGTGGCCCATCTCCGACGGGCCACCAACCCTAAATCCCGAAATAGATAGCCATTTATGTAAATCGATTTAGCAAATCCCGAAAACTTTTTTATTTTACATCTTCATAAACATTAAAACAGTATGGTTGCAAGGAGAGATTTTCTAAAAAACAGTGCCCTGCTGGCAGGAGCTGCAAGTTTAGGATTACCGAAAACAGTGTTTGGATGGGATGGTTATACCGGGCAGCGTCCACCAGTGGCGCAGCGTAAGTTTACCAGCGAAGCGGTAGAAAAAACAATAGTAACAGTAAAGAAACAGATTGCCGACAACAAGCTTGCCTGGATGTTTGAGAACTGTTTTCCAAACACCCTGGACACAACTGTTAACTACAAAGTAATTGACGGAAAACCAGATACATTCGTTATCACCGGGGATATCAACGCTATGTGGCTGCGCGATTCTTCTGCACAGGTATGGCCATACCTGGCGCTGGTGAAAGACGATAAAAAATTACAGCAGCTGATCCAGGGCGTTATTCATCGCCAGGCTAAATGCATCCTGATAGATCCTTATGCCAATGCCTTCAATGACGGTCCTACCGGCAGCGAGTGGGAAAAAGATCTGACAGATATGAAACCTGAACTGCATGAGCGTAAATGGGAAATCGATTCACTTTGCTATCCGGTACGTCTGGCATATCATTACTGGAAAAACTCCGGTGACGATACTGTATTTGACGAGCAATATAAAAAATCAGCGCACCTGATCGTGAGAACGTTTAAGGAGCAGCAACGTAAAGAAGGCAAAGGGCCGTATAAATTCCAGCGTGTTACTGCCTGGCAGTCGGACACCGTTCCTAATGCAGGCTGGGGCTCACCTATGCTGCCTGTTGGACTGATCGTATCCATATTCAGGCCTTCTGATGATGCCACCGTATTTCCATTCCTGATCCCTTCCAATATGTTTGCCGTGGTATCACTGCGTCAGCTGGCTGAGATCAGTGAAGTTGTTTATAAAGATGAGACTTTCGCGAAGGAATGCCGCAGTATGGCTGATGAGGTAGACCGCGCCATTAAAGCCTATGCGATCGTTGAGCATCCGAAATTAGGTAACATGTATGGTTTTGAGGTAGATGGCTACGGAAATCGTTTATTCATTGACGATACCAACGTACCTAGTCTGCTCTCTATTCCATACCTGGGCTACACCACTGCTGAAGACCCGCTGTACCAGGCTTCCCGCCACTTTGTATGGAGTACGTTCCATCCATGGTATTATCAGGGTAAGTTCGGAGACGGTATTGGTAGTCCGCATACCGGAGAAAACTATATCTGGCCAATGAGTATCATCATGAAAGCATTGACCAGTCATGATAAGGAAGAAATTGCAGCCTGTATCAAAACACTGCGTAATACAGATGGTAATACAGGATTTATTCATGAATCTTACCAGAAGGATGATCCTACAAAGTATACCCGTAAATGGTTTGCATGGGCTAATACCCTGTTCGGGGAGCTGATCCTGAAAGTAAGCAATGAATATCCTGAGTTGCTGAAGCGACAGTATTCTATCTGATATTCAGAACGATAGTATTGGGAGTAAAGACCCGGAGATTTAAATATCTTTGGTCTTTGCTCCTTTTTTTATGTGCATAACCCGATACATATGACTTTGGAAGAGACATACCAACAGCGCATCAACACATTGACTGCGACCATCGCAGCAGAAAAGTCACGCCTCAGCAGCCTGGGCTGGCTGCGGTTATTTTCATTCCTGCTGGCAGGCTTGGGTTTTATTCAGTTTTTCAGGACAGAACAGGAATTCTGGTGGCTGCCACTGGGTATCCTTGGATTGATATTATTCGGATGGCTGCTGAAAGCCTATTTGCGCCTACAGGATAAGTTGCAGCTGACAAAGGCCTTGCTATCGCTGAATGAGAAGGAACTGGCCCTGGTGGTGTCCAATATTTCAGGTTTTGATGATGGGGGAAGATATGCAGATGAAAAACATGATTTTACCAGTGATCTGGATGTATTCGGACATGCGTCTGTATATCAGCATATCAATCGTACCGGCAGCATTTCCGGTAGTGATCTGCTGGCAGAGCGTTTACGTAATCCTTTAAAGACCGCAGCAGATATTGTTGCAGTACAGGAATCGCTGAAAGTATTGGCGCCTGAGCTGGAATTCAGGCAGTTATTAGCGGCAACAGCTTCATTATCAGGAGAAGAACAAAGTGATAAAAGGGAGATTAATTTATGGCTGCAGATGCCATTGCAATTTTTGGGTAATAAGTTCTGGGAGATAGTAAGATGGGTAACACCGGTATTGTTTATCGGTGCGATTATCGTATATGCGTTGACGGGAGATTATGCCTGGTCGGTGATTATGTTGTTTGTAAACTATGGGTTGTTACTGAGTGCACAGAAGCATGTGCAGGCGCAGCATAATCTGATGGCGCATAAGGCGCGTATCCTGGGTAAGTTTGATAGTATTCTCCAGGTAATCAGGGGCGCATCTTTTGGCAATGCACAGCTACTGAAAGAGCAACAGGGAATTGCCAATGAGGCCGGTTCAGCCCTGCGGAAGCTGGGTAAGATTGCCGGTGCGTTGGATCAGCGTATGAACCTCCTGGTAGGTTTCGTACTGAACCCTTTGGTGATGTATGATATTCACTGCATCGTCGGACTCGAAAAATGGAAGCGGCAGCATAAAGATGACCTGAATAAATGGTTGGATGTTGTGGCGAAACTGGAGGTATGGAACAGCCTGGCTACTTTCTCTTTCAACCACCAGGAATACTGCTGGCCTGTACCGGGTGATGGCAAGCTGGTATTGGATGCCAAAGCATTGGGGCATCCGTTGATCCCGGCGGCGGAATGTATCGCCAACGATGGCAGCGTGGGTACTAAAGCGGACTTCCTGATTATTACCGGTTCAAATATGTCCGGTAAGTCTACCTTTCTTCGTAGCGTGGGCAGTAACCTGTTGCTGGCCATGGTGGGGGCGCCGGTATGTGCGAAGGCGTTCAGTTTTGTACCGATGGGGATCATGACTTCCATGCGTATCAAGGATTCTATTGCCAGTCATACCAGCTATTTCCAGGCAGAGTTACTGCGGTTGCAGCATATTATATTGGCGTTAAAGACCGGTAAGCGGGTATTTGTGTTGTTGGATGAGATATTGAAGGGAACGAATTCTGAAGATAAATTATCGGGCTCCCGTAGCCTGATAGAGCATTTTATACAGTATGAGTGCCTGGGAATGATTGCCACGCATGACCTGGAGCTGGGACATATGGAAGATACCTATCCAACAAGGATACGGAACTATTGCTTTGAAAGCACGATCCAGGGCGATGACCTGTATTTCGACTATCGTATCCGGGAAGGAATTGCCAGGAACAAGAATGCCACTTTCCTGATGAAACAAATGCAGATCATCTAGCTATATAAAAAATCTCGCTAAAAATATATTTAATAACTAAATATTTTAGTAGTTTTACTAAAATATTTAGTGTATGACATTGCCATTCCAGGAGGGGGAACCTGAAAGCCAATACTACAAAGGACGCGGTGCACAGATCAATCCAAAGAACAGATACCTGACAGATGAATATGTGAAGGAGCATGTGGAGGGGATTGATGAATGGTGGCAGGCAGATGTTCCAACACAGATTTTCGAGGAGCATGCGAAGACGCTGGTCAATAAGGTAGATAGTCCGGACGTAGGGATGTGGTATTCCATGAATCCTTACCAGGGCTGTGAGCATGGCTGTATTTACTGCTATGCGCGTAACTCCCATCAGTATTGGGGGTTAAGTGCCGGGATGGACTTTGAACGCAAGATCATTGTAAAGCATAATGCCCCTGAGTTATTCAGGAAGTTCCTGGATAATAAGAACTGGGTTCCTAAGCCTATTTCCTTGTCGGGGAATACAGACTGCTACCAGCCTGTAGAGCGTAAGATGTGGCTGACCAGGCAATTGCTGGAGATAGCCCTGGAGTATAAACAACCCGTAGGTATCATCACTAAAAATTCGCTGGTATTGCGCGACAGGTATATCCTGCAGAAACTCGCTGCGGAAAACCTGGTTTGTGTATATGTTTCCATCACCACACTGGATGAGGGTTTGCGCCAGAAAATGGAGCCCAGAACTACTACTGCAGCGCAAAGGCTTAAAATAGTAAAAGAATTATCCGATGTAGGAATTCCGGTTGGAGTAATGACAGCCCCCATTATTCCCGGCCTCAATGACCATGAGATTCCCAAATTAATAGAAAGCGCTGCCATGAATGGAGCGAAATTTGCAGGGTACACTGTCGTCAGGTTAAATGATGCCGTGAAAATTATTTTCAATGACTGGCTATATAAAAATTTTCCTGACCGGGCGGATAAAGTGTGGCATCTCATTGAAAGTCTGCACGCTGGAAATGTAAGCGACAGTGAATTCGGCCGGAGAATGAAAGGAGAGGGAAATATTGCAGATCTGATAAGACAACAATTTCGTATACATATAAAGAAGCATGGGTTAAACCAGGAACGTTTCGAATTCAATACCGATGCGTTTCAACGCCCTTCTTCCCAGTTAAGTTTATTTTGATGGTGCAGGAGACAACGTAGGATATCATGAATTAATTGTTATCTCTACAAAAAAAGTAGGATGATTTTTATTATTGATAAAAAATAAAAATTACCTTTGTTTCAATTAAACATAACTGTGCAACTTTTCACAACATATAAGATTCAAGCCGCGTCCTGCAAGAAGCAGGTCAGGACCGGATTGCGGGCATGTTGCACCGATTGTTAACGATAGTAAAGTTATCAAACGATATAAACAAAGGTCCCGCTGAATAAGCGGGACCTTTTTGCTTTTGAAGCAGACAGCGATGACGACATTGAATAGTAAAATTATTCAGAAGATAACTAAACAGTTTTTTTACACCACGGCGAAACAACCATGGTGTAAACAGGATGGTTTTGCCTTGAAAAAACCATACGGACCGCGTACATAATTTTGTAACCTACCCTTACATTATTAGGCCTGGCCCGTAATTGCGGTCAGGCCTTATTGTTTCCCCCTGACCCTCTTAACACCGGGAAATCTCTATTATAAATACGTTATGTGCTTAACCCGTGAAAGCCAGGTATAGTACATAACCCCAAAAACGAAGCACCCATGAGGAATGTAATCCAAGTAGTAAGAGAGGCTTTACTCACCAATTTCAGGGAGTTAGACCAATGGTTTGAAAAAGACCAGGCATTGCTGGACTTCAAACCAGATACAGAACAGTGGAGTATCAGGGAAGTGTTGGAACATATCACACTGACCAATTATTTCCTGTTGCTCATCATCAACAAATCAACCCGTCGTGCCCTGGATCGTAAAAGAACAGGTCATACCGTGATTGTACCGGCAGATTATGAAGATAAGTTTGAACAAATCGATGTGATCGGTAGTAAATCATTCGGATGGGTCAGGCCGGAACATATGGAACCTGAAGGCATGAAAAGCCTTGCCGAAATCAAAGCCACACTGAAGCAACAGTATGCACAATGCATGTACAATGTATCCCTGCTCAAAAACGGAGAAGGTATGCTGGTATTCACCAACATGTCTGTCAACCACCTGGGCAAACTGGATATCTATCAATATATCTATTTCCTTACCAAACATATCGAACGACATATCCGCCAAATGCAAAGAGTGGAAAAACAGTTCGAAGACAGCGCGGTATTAATATAATTTGAGGTCGACCAATATGGTCATCTATTCTTGTTAATTCCCTGGTATGCTGATTACTTAAAGCCGTCTCTACATTGTAGAGACGGCTTTTTAATAAAAATAATTTTATTATGTGTATATTTAATAGTAATCAGTATACTTATGAGTCGATCCCTGCACTACCTATTCCTTTGTATAAGCTTTCTGCTATACACAAAACCTATCTTTGCCGCTGACGATACCGATAAAAATGTAACTATCGCCAATAAGGAAGAACAATACGAATTTGTTTTATCCGGTGAAAAAGACAACCCCGTAAACATTCGCCAGGACCTGAAAGTAGCTTACCTCTGCAATCAATACCGCACCACCATTCCTTTCGCCGAATTCTATGACGATAAAAGCCGGATAGATGAGGTTAAAGTGTATATAGATAACGCCAGACGTAAAGATATCCAACCCATCTACGCCAATTACTCCATAGATGATATCTTCTATTCTGATGCTAAAATCTGTGGTGTAAAACTCGACTTGATAAAAAAAGGTAGCGAGTCAAGGGTTGAATTGCAGAAAACTTTCCTTGACCCACGATACCTTACCAGCATCTATTTCACGGAGTCATTCCCGGTGGCTGCCAAAACAGTGACTATCATTGTGCCTAAATGGATGAAAGTGGAGCTTAAGGAAATGAATTTCAATGGCTTCAATATAAAAAAGGAAGTGACCTATAACAGCCGCAAAGATGCGGATGTATACACCTTTACCGCTACAAACCTGCCGGCAACTTCCAGGGATGAAAAATCTCCCGGCCCGACCTACGTATACCCACACCTGTTAGTACTCAGTCAGTCTGCAAATACTAAAGATGGTGATCAGCAATATTTTAATAAAACTGCTGACCTCTATAACTGGTACCATTCCCTGGTAAAACAAATAGGTGATAAAGATGATGTTATCAAAACGAAAGCTTTGGAAATCACCAAAGGAATCACTGCTGATACCGCCAAAATCGCTGCTGTATACAACTGGGTACAGGACAATATCCGCTATATCGCATTTGAAGACGGTATTGCCGGCTTCAAACCGGAAGCAGCACAATCTGTGCTGCAACATAAATATGGCGACTGTAAAGGCATGGCTAACCTGACCCGTGGCCTGCTGAAAGCCCTCGGCTATGATGCACGCCTGTGCTGGATAGGTACCGACCGTATCGCCTACGATTACTCCATCCCCAGCATGGCGGTAGATAACCACATGATCTGCGCACTCAACTTCAAAGGCAAAAGGATGTTCCTCGACGCCACAGAAACTTACATTGGCGTAAATCAATATGCCCAGCGTATCCAGAACAGGCAGGTAATGATTGAAGATGGAAATTCGTTTATCCTGGACCGTGTGCCGCTATGCTCTTACCTCCAGAATACAGAAACAGAAAAAAGAACCCTGCATGTAGAAGGCAATGCCCTGGTAGGTAAAGTACAACACGAATGGGACGGAGAAAGCAAAGAATTTTTACTCAGCCAGGTAAATGGTATCCGCAAAGAGAAAGTAAGCAATGCTTTGCAGAGATACCTGAATGAAACTAACGATAAATATGTGATTTCCAGCCTTCAGCAGTCTGATATGAACAACTGGAACCAACGCCTGAATATCAACTATGACCTTAAATTTCAGGATGCTGTCAGCGGTTTCGGTGATGATATGTTTATCGAAATGGACTTCCGTAAAGAGTTCTCTGGCTTTAATATCGATACAGCCAAAAGAACATCTGATTATCTGTTTTCCTATAAACATCACCTGATACATGAAACCAGCCTGGATATCCCTGCTGGCTATAAAGCAGAATTGCCGCAGGAGCTGAAGATAGACAGGGACGGTTACGCATTCCATCTGTCCTACAAACTGGCCGGTGCAAAAGTGGTTTACCGTAAAGAATTGATTATCAAAAATAACTGGTTGCCTAAAGCGGCATTTGCACAATGGAACAGCGACATTCAATCATTAGATAAAGCCTATCTGGAACAAGTAACCCTTAGTAAAAAATAATATATCCCTAATTACACATGAGAGTACTGCAACTTGCTGTTATCTGTACTATCCTTACTGTACAAGGATTTGCACAAAGCAAAAGAAATTATGATAAGTACAATGAGCGCGCCACTGTAGTCAGAAATGAAATCTGGAACTGGAACATTCCCGCCTTTCAGCACCCTGACCTGAAGGATGTTGATACAAAGGAATCAGCTGTACTGCTGGCAAAACATATCGATCTCAAATTATGGCGGGTAAAGGATATCGACATGACATCCTTTGGTGCCTACGGTGGGAGAGATATTTATTATTCCAGGACGGTCCGGGAAATGATAAAGATCAATGACAAGGTTGCCCTGGATGAATATTCCCAATTTAGCTTTAAGAAACTGCAGGCCGTTGGTTTCAGACGTCATAGAACCGCTAATGCAGCTACTTTCATTGGCGTACGCATCATTAAGCCAGATGGTGCTGTGAAAGAAGTTAAAGTAGCAGATGAGCTGGTGAACGAGGAAGATGATGACAAACTGCAAAAAAGTAAGCTCGCTATTCCTGATCTGCAGGTAGGTGATGTTATCGATTATTATGTGAAGGTAGAACAGATTCATACACCAGAAACGCCTATCGATGAACAGTTTTTTGTGCTGGGAGAAGATAAGCCGATGAAACAGTTTTCCGTTCACGGAGATATCAGCGATAAATATTCCGTTAGATATCGCCTGATGAATGGTGCGCCAGACCTGAAGATCAGCAGAAAGGAAGATGGAAGCTCCTTCGATTTACTGGTGAAGAACCTCCCGAGCAGACCAACAGATTTGTGGATGGCGCCTATCCGTCAGATTCCGCTGATTAGAATGAAAGTAAGTTTCGGGTTGGGTAGTGCGATAGATGTACATGCTGCACCAGGCACCTTTAAAAAGGATCCTTCATACATGGATGTACGGGATGCGGCAGATGCCTATACAAACGAGGTGCTAAAATACATCGCTGTTGCGGGTGTAGGTAATTATAAGCGTACTGTAAATGATATGCTGAAAACGTATAGCCGTGCTGTTAAGAAAGATATTCCGGATGATAGTATTCCTTACTATGCGTACTATGCGTTCCGCTATATGGCCTTCTATCGTGTTCAGCCAAATGATAAAATCAACGTTGGACTTGAGAGAAACTACCGTACTTCCAATAATCGTATGTTCCTGATGTTGCTGAATGATGTGTTGAAATACCAGGGTATTTACAGTGATATTCTCCTGGTAACTTCCAGGTATGGTGCGCCACAAAAGGAAACTTTCAATGCAGATGATTTTGAGTATGTATTACGTACCAAGACACCAAAGCCAGTATATTTATCAGCTGAAGGTGTGTTTACACAATGCGCTGAAATGCTTGCTGAGTATGAAGGACAAAAAGCCCCTGTTTCTACGGTAGCTGCCGGGAAACCTAAAAGAGGAGAATCCGGATATGAAAAGGCTGTTGAAATTCCTTCCACCAGCGCCGAAGAAAATACGCACATCGAAAAGCTGAACATTTCGATCGACAATGCTATGTCGCAGCTGCTGGTAGACCGCAATACTATCCTGAAAGGCGGACTGAGACTAGATGGACAGAAAGAATTACTGTTGTTCGAAGACTACTATGACGAAGAGAGAAGAGCACTGGGCGTAGAGCAGTCGTTCATGGAAGAATTTGCCGATAGTAAAAGAAACCGGGCACTGGCGGATGAGTATACCAACGCTTTTGCGCAGGCGCGTAAAGACCAGAAGGATGCTTTCAAAGGTGAAATCAAAGGAGAGTTTGATGTAGAGCCGAAAGATATTTCCTATTACAAAGTCAGGAAGATGGGCTTGCGCCATACTGATCCTGATTTGGTATATGATACCAAATTCAGCATGGAGGGCTTTCTGAAGAAAGCGGGTAATAATTATATCTTTGATATTGGCAGAATTATAGGTAAGCAATTACAGGTAAAAGCAGAACAGCGTACCCGTACTGTTGATATTTACGAGCCTTTCGCAAGGAGTTTTGAACATCAGATAACGCTTACTATTCCTGCTGGTTATAAACTGGAAGGAGCAGACAAGCTGACAAGAAAAGTTGACAACGCAACAGGTTCATTTATAGTAGATAGTAAGATAGATGGTGATAAGCTGCATGTCAATATCATAAAGGTTTACAAGCATTCTTTCGAGAAGGCGGAAAGCTGGAATGATCTGTTACAGGTGATTGATGCTGCGAATGATTTTCTTACACAGAAAGTGTTGCTGAAGAAAGCATAAAATCGATATAGCAACCCTGTTTACATCGAGTTAGAAAAAAAACAAAAAAAAGTTTGTCAAAAATTTGCAATATCAAATCTTTAGTATTTATCTTTGCAACGTCAAATTAATAATAACAATATCAAACTTATAAAAATGAAACGCATTTACAACCACATGAACGTCGCAAATCCTGGCTCAGCGCTGGGTGATAGCGGGTTCCGGGCGTTTTACTTTTACAAGTAGATTAATATATTTGTAACGATAAACAGAAGCCCGGATCGCTGATCCGGGCTTTTTTTATTGCTAGTTTTCGATGACGGAACCGCATGTAATTAATCAAAAATCATTAAGCCTGCTGTTGAACACTGCCGCTGAAACGCGCCGTGGTAAATGGTTCGGAGATAGCTTTGCCTTAAACAAAGCTAAACGGAGAAGGTATGTCGTAACGTAGTGTATACGTTAACGTTAGTAGCCCGGTCCGTTTCTGAAACAGGCCGGGTTTTTTTATTTAAAAAGATTTATTGAGGAGGTAAATACACTGTAACGGCAGGATAATCTTGTCCTGCCATATGGTAACTTCCTTTAAAAGATATATTTTTTCGTCTCTGTTTGAGTTTAACCCTAACCCCCGTGGCTGTTATGTTTCGGCCACTAATGATAAGAATGATTTGCCGGAGCAACGGCTCCGGTAAGTCTTTATCTAACAATAACAACTATACGAAAATGGGACAGTTTAAAAATAATCCTGTAAATAATAATATAGACTTAGTCAACGATACTTTCATCAATGCGCAGGCTGCCTATATCAGACAGTTTGGTATACTGCCAAATATCAGCACCATCTACGATGTAGATATTGAGAAAATGGCCGTAAAGATAGAAGCAGAGCTGAAAGATGAAATAACACAGGTATTCCGGGACCTGGAATACAATAGCAAAAAGAAGAAGTACGATTATGATGAGGTAATTTATATGCTGACAAATAATCGTATGATTTTCATGGCAAGCTCCTATATGGAACTTTTCTATGCGGACGATACTGCCTTTATACAGCGATTCACGGAAGTAGCTGCCAAAACCAGGCGCAGAGCCAAAAGACAGCCACACGAGATCAATCTCGTTACTGCTAAGAAAGGTAGCTTTGGCCTGACAAGCATGGAAATCAAACGTACCAAACTCGATCTTGATTTATGTTATGAAGATGATTTTAAAGAGATAGATAACCTGATCCAGGAACGCCTGAAGAAAGATAAAGACAAAGGAATTGTTTTGTTGCATGGACTTCCGGGAACTGGAAAAACGACTTATCTCCGTTACCTGATTGGTAAACTGAAGAAGCGGGTACTTTTTATTTCATCAGAAATGGCAACGAATATTATCGAGCCGGGTTTTATGGAATTACTTATTCAGAATCCCAACTCAATACTGGTGATAGAAGACGCAGAGAATGTAATCCTGGACAGGAAAATTTCCGGCAATGCGGCGGTGGCCAATTTGCTAAACCTTTCTGATGGCTTGCTGAGCGACTGTCTGAATATCCAGCTGGTATGTTCTTTTAACAGCGAATTATCGGCTATTGATAGCGCGCTGTTGCGTAAAGGAAGGCTGATTGCACGCTATGAGTTCGGTAAACTTTCTGTTGAAAAATCACAGCGGCTTTCTGATAGTTTAGGCCATAAACGTGTAATTACTCAACCAATGAGTATTGCGGAAATTACTAATCCTAACGAAATCACCCACCAACCAAAGAAAACTGTTATTGGTTTCAGGAGGGTAATGGAGGAAGATTTAGTAAATTAATAGTATCAAATTCAATTAATGGGAAAATTTAAGATAAATGGAAAATGGTTACTGGCACTGGGATACCCGCAAGGGCCGGTCGTTAGTGTAGCCATGACCGTTATAAATATGCATTTTAAGCACAGCAGCGAAGAGGAAGTAAAGCAAATACTGACTGCTGTGCTTGCGGACCCGGTCGGTTATCTGGAACATGAAACATTGTCTAAGATAGCGGTAAAGCTGGTGCCCGAAGCAATACCTGAACGTGTGGAACACAAGCTCCTGGAAAAGCCGGTGCCTTACGAAGTGTATGGTGAATCTTTCATTGAAGAAGGAGCGCGGTCGCAGATGAACAGTGCCGTATACCTGCCAGTAGCCGTTGCCGGCGCACTAATGCCGGATGCACATCAGGGTTATGGCTTGCCTATAGGCGGCGTACTCGCCACCGAAAATGCCGTCATCCCCTATGGTGTTGGGGTGGACATAGGCTGTAGGATGTGCCTGAGTATTATTGACCTGCCGGAAGTATCGCTGGATGGTCAGTTCGATAAGTATAAAAAAGAGTTAGAAAAAAATACGGTGTTTGGTGCCGGTGGCGCATTGAAAATAGCCAAGGATGATGCGGTGCTGGAACGTTCCGAATTCAATGAAATTCCTTTGCTGAAGCGCCTGAAAGACAAAGCAGTGGATCAACTTGGAACTTCGGGTTCCGGCAACCACTTTGTAGAATGGGGAATTGTTGAACTCACAGATAACAACAACGGCCTGAATATGCCTGCCGGCCGCTATGTGGCCTTGCTGTCGCACTCAGGCTCCAGGGGCCTGGGCGCCCAGGTTGCAGGAGAGTACACTAAGCTGGCGAGGGAATTGTGCCCGTTGCCATCGCAGGTGCAGCACCTGGCCTACCTGGACCTTAACACGGAAGCAGGGCAGGAGTACTGGCTGGCGATGAACCTGGCTGGCGATTACGCATCGGCATGTCATCATTTGATACACAAAAGACTGATCAAAGCGATCGGTGGTAATATATTGGCACGGGTGGAAAACCACCACAATTTTGCCTGGAAGGAAGTCTATAACGGGAGAGAGGTAATTGTGCATCGTAAAGGCGCTACGCCTGCCGGTGAGGGAGTATTAGGCATTATTCCGGGTTCTATGACCGCTCCTGGATATATAGTACGCGGACTTGGCAATGCGGCGTCATTGAATTCCGCCAGTCATGGCGCCGGTCGCCGGATGTCCAGGAGCAAGGCGCTGAAAAGCATTACCGGTCATGATTTACGCACCGTGCTTCGCGACCACAACGTTACCTTGATTGGCGGCGGCCTCGATGAGGCGCCAATGGCCTATAAGGATATCAATACCGTTATGGCTGCACAGAGCGATCTGGTGGATATCGTCGGAAGATTTATGCCGCGTATCGTACGTATGGCAGATCCGGGGCCCTCAGAAGATTAATCCGCGTTGTTTTAGTTATGCAAATATGGAAGTGCACCTGCCTTTTGGCGGTGCACTTTTTTTGTGCTTAAAATATTAGTCTACTTATTTTGTAGGATAATAAATTTTTATTACTATTGTTGAGATTTACCACCACCAGTATTAATCAATATAACTGTATGCCGTGCTGCGCGCGGTATATGGGCTATGCCTTGTATTTCCTGACACAAAAAGCTTTTATAGTGCATTTAAATTATCTGGCATTTGCGGTGCCCTTGTTCCTGACCTTTATGGGGCTGGAGTACCTGGTGGCGAGTAAACAGGGGAAAACCTATTTCCGGTTCAATGATTCCGTCATGAATATCTGCGTAGGTATTGCAGAGCGGTTATCGGACACCTTCACTGTTGGGCTGTTTTATTTCGTATATGCTTACCTGTATGAACACTATGCTATTTTCAATATACAGCCTGGTGTGCTGTTGTGGATTATATTACTCCTATGCACAGATTTTGTATGGTATTGGTATCATCGGCTGGCGCACGAAGTAACATTGTTCTGGTGTGCACACGTGGTGCATCATCAGAGTGAGGAATTTAACTATACCGTATCCGCCAGGATCACCGTATTCCAGGCATTTCTGCGGACGGGCTTCTGGAGTATACTACCAGTGCTGGGCTTTCCGCCGGGAATGATTACCAGTATGCTGCTGGTACATGGCCTGTACCCATTTTTCATACATACCCGTACCATAGGCAAACTGGGGATATTGGAGTATATCCTGGTAACACCATCTCACCACAGGGTACATCATGCCAGCAATCCACAATATCTTGATAAAAATTACGGGGATGTATTTATTATCTGGGATAAGCTATTCGGTACATTCGTAAAGGAAGAGGAACCGCCGGTGTATGGACTGACAAAACCGTTGGAGAGTAACAGTTTTCTATGGCAGCATTTTCATTTTTTACTGGAGATGGTATATTCTGTGCGCCGGGCAAAAGGATTAGGCAACAAGCTAAGGATCATCTTTGGTAAACCTGATAATGTAGATATTGAAGCCAGGCCAGCGCTGGAAGCTCGTTTTCTGATGCCTCCCGGAACAACGCAGGAAACACCACGCCTGAATAATTACGTCGTATGGCAGTTGTCTATTACGTTATTACTGTTGTTTTCTTTTTTGTTATTGCAGCACTATGTGCCATTGTTTATACAGATTTGCGCGAGTCTGATGATTGTGCTGACGCTGATCAACTGCGGCGCTATTCTGGAACAGAAGCGGTGGGTTTTCTATATTGAATATGCACGGTATACCGCGATAGTGGCGGCATTGTTCTATCTGTGGCCGGGTCCGCTGGTATTGAGTGTAGCCGTACTGGTGATGGTGCTGGGTTTCAGTTTCCATAACGCATTGCGAGACCGCTATCTCCGGTTGCTTTATAAAGCCTGATCAGGTCGTGGTTACGGGTTGTGGAGCAGGTGCCGGCTCTTTTATACGGAACCGCTTTCCCTTCTCTATCCATCTGACTTCTACCACCTTATAGGTAAAGCTGGCAACAGCAGCAGTAAATAATACAAATAACAGCAGCGCTAAATTTCCTGTTAACATATTGCTCGTTGGGATAATCCTGACGAGCTCTTTATTTATGACCATATTGGCCGTGATATTGAAATGTGTAATCCTGGCAATAATCAATGTGAGCGCAGTAAAACAGAACCATAGTTTAATATGTATCAGGTAGATGGAGAAGGATAACTTACCCGCAGTTAATAGTGGTTTGATGTTTAACAGGCGGGAGATAATACCGGTTTCACCTGCGAAAGTCCATACAGACAAGGCAAACAGCATAGCCAGTATCGGGCTTTTGAAATTATTTTCAGGAAGATAGGTAACCATGAAATACATGGCCAGTACCAGGCATATCTCAATGATGGAGAATAGTGTTGGGTTTCTTTTCAGGTGCTGAGTGCGGGCATAGACCTGGTAGGTCATGCAACCGGCGAAGAAATAGGCAACGCCGCGGTATACCTCATTTTTCAGGAGATGGTTGCCGGTGCAGAGGAGTGCTACTGGTATGGCGGTAAGTAACATAAATATGATTGTCCTGGTGCTGGTGGATTTGAACAGGAGCAGTCCCATGAATACGTTTACATAAAATTCTATGCTGAGGCTCCATGCTACTATGTTGAAGGCGCCGGAAGGTACATTGTTCATCCATCCCTGGAGCAGCAGGACCGTCGGTATCAGGTAGGCGGGATCGGCTTTGTCAATGAAGCCGGGCGTTTGTACATCGTAGCCTTTGCTGGCGATGTAGAGTTTGAAGAACTCAATCAGGACGGTAACTACCAGCATAACAAAATGAAGCGGATAGAGTCGGAAAAACCGACCGATGAGATAGTTTCTAAACCTGAGTTTATTAAATGGTTTTTGGCTATAGGTATAGTACATCACGAAGCCGCTTAATACGAAGAAGAATTCTACGAAGTAGAATGCATTCCGGATAAACGTTGTTTCGGTGATGCTGTTTAACACGCGTATGTGCAGGCAGAGTACGAGAATGGCGCTTATTCCTCGGAGGCTGTCTAAAGCGGAAAATCTCTTGGCGGCTGACATGTAAAAATCTTTTAGGTATCGGGGATGAATACACTAAAATATGCAAAAACGCCATGTTTTATGGAAGAGAATTTCTGGTATGGTAAAAGGGAGCCGGGCAGTAGCAAATCAGGCCCGATTTCCTGACCTAAACAGGAAATTACTATCTTTAATATTTCTAATAAGATTTCGCATTGGAATAAGTTATTATACATGATAAAGAAAAAGGTGGCTATCATCGGAACTGTTGGCCTTCCATCGAAGTATGGCGGTTTTGAAACATTGGCAGAGCAATTAGTCAGGAACCTGAAGTTTGATTTTAACTTTCTTGTGTTTTGTAGTGCTAAATCCTACCCGAATCGTGAGTTGAAGTTTGAAGAAGCCGATTTGGAGTATATTCCATTGAACGCGAATGGGGTACAGAGTATACCCTACGATATTTTATCTATCCTGAAGGCTATACGAAAAGCTGATACTTTGTTAATTCTGGGTGTTTCAGGTGTTGTAGTGCTTCCTGTTTTACGACTTTTTTCAAAGAAGAAAATGATCGTTCATCTTGACGGACTGGAATGGCGCCGGGATAAGTGGAATTGGCTGGCAAAAAAATACCTGAAATTTTCTGAGTGGATTGGTGTGAAATATGCAGATAATGTAATCGCTGATAATGCAGGTATACGGGATTATCTGACAAAAGAATATAATGCTGAAAGTGTATTAATTACTTATGGGGGTGACCATGCACTTACTGCGTCTAATAGTAGTCAGGAATCGGAGAGGTATGCCTTTACCGTTTGCCGGATTGAACCGGAGAATAATATTCATAAGATCCTGGAGGCTTTCCGTCAGCAAGGCAAGATGAAATTGAAGATAGTGGGGAACTGGACGGTAAGTGAATATGCCGAGAAACTGCGGAAAGACTATGGCAGTTTCGATAACATTGAGCTGATCGATCCGATTTATGACATGGAGAAACTGAATTCCATCCGGGCTAATTGTCATATCTATGTACATGGTCATTCTGCCGGAGGAACCAATCCATCGCTGGTGGAAGCAATGCATTTAGGCTTACCCGTTATAGCCTATGATGTTGTTTACAACAGGGAAAGCACATTGAACGATGCCATCTATTTTAATGATACGGAAGAATTGGTATCCCGGCTGAATGCGGTGGAAGACCAGGTGTTGAACAGCCTGCGTTTGCGCATGAAGGATATTGCAGATACGCATTATACCTGGGCTAAAATTACCAATCAATATAAAGAGTTATTAAAATAATATATGTGTTATTTTAATAATTTAATTTATTTCTGAGGAAATAGCACATTCTATGTGTTGTTAAGTTTCTATCTTTGAGCTCATTATTATAATATATATGGCGAATAAAGTTGCTTTAATTACCGGTATAACTGGTCAGGACGGTGCCTATTTAACAGAATTACTATTATCCAAGGGATATGAGGTCCATGGGATTAAGCGTCGTTCGTCTTTGTTCAATACTGCGAGAATCGATCATATATATCAGGATCCACATGAAAAGGGGATACGTTTAAAGCTCCATTACGGGGATTTGACAGATAGTACGAATCTTATCCGCATCATTCAGCAGGTACAGCCTGATGAAATTTATAATCTTGGCGCGATGAGCCATGTACAGGTGAGTTTTGAAACACCTGAGTATACGGCAGATGTTGACGGAGTAGGTACGTTGAGGTTATTAGAGGCGGTAAGGTTATTGGGGCTGGTTGAAAAGACCAGGATCTACCAGGCATCTACCTCCGAATTATATGGTTTGGTGCAGGAAGTACCTCAGTCTGAGAAAACACCGTTTTATCCACGATCTCCATATGCTGTTGCAAAGCTGTATGGTTACTGGATAACCGTTAATTACCGGGAGGCGTACAATATGTTTGCCTGCAATGGCATCCTGTTTAACCATGAAAGTCCGTTGAGAGGTGAAACCTTTGTGACGAGAAAGATAACCAGGGCTGCTGCGAAGATCAGATTAGGATTACAATCCCAGTTATATATAGGAAACCTGGATGCACAGCGCGACTGGGGTCATGCCAAGGATTATGTGGAGGCGATGTGGTTGATGCTGCAACAGGAAAAACCACAGGATTTCGTTATTGCCACCGGCATTACCACGAGCGTGAGAGAGTTTATCCGGATGGCATTTTCTGAAGCTGGCATTGAACTGGAATTTGAGGGAACTGGCGTAGATGAGATTGGAAGAGTGAAATCCCTTAAAGAGAATTTCCCGCATATTAAGGTAGGTGATGTAGTAGTATGTGTGGATGCCAGGTATTTCAGACCTACAGAGGTAGACCTCCTGATAGGAGACCCTACAAAAGCACAGTCTGTACTTGGCTGGAAGCCGAAATATTCCCTTCCTGAACTGGTAAAGGAGATGGTATTGGCAGATATTCAGTTGTTCCAGCGTGAGAAAGTATTATTGGATGCAGGATATACGGTATTAAATCAATTCGAATAGGCGATGAACAAAAACGATAAAATATATGTGGCTGGTTCAGGAGGCATGGTTGGCTCTGCGATAGTCAGGTTACTGAAAAGTAAAGGATATGAAAATATCGTTACCCGGAAATCTGCTGAGCTTAATTTGACAGACCAACTTGCTGTTGAGGCATTCTTTGCTACCGAAAAGCCGGATTATGTGTTTTTGGCAGCTGCTAAAGTAGGGGGAATCGGTGCAAACAATACTTACAAAGGCCAGTTCATTTATGAGAACCTGATGATTCAATCTAACGTTATTCATCATGCGATGCTGAATAACGTTAAAAAGCTGATGTTTCTGGGCTCATCCTGCATATACCCTAAGCTGGCTCCGCAGCCACTTAAAGAATCCTACCTGCTAACCGGGCCATTGGAACCTACTAATCAGCCTTATGCAGTAGCAAAAATCGCTGGTATTGAAATGTGTGATTCCTACAGAGATCAGTATGGATGCGATTTTATATCAGTAATGCCAACAAATCTGTATGGTCCTAATGATAATTATGATTTAAATAATTCTCATGTATTGCCTGCTATGATCAGGAAAATACATGAAGCAAAGTTGAAAAACGTTGACCATGTTCAATTATGGGGAACAGGCACACCTTTAAGGGAATTCCTGCATGTCGATGACATGGCAGCTGCCTGTCTTTACCTGATGGAGATTTACAGTGAAAAAGGTCCTATAAATATAGGTGTGGGGCATGATATTTCTATTGCTGATCTGGCGCATCTTATAAAAGATATTATTGGATACCAGGGTGAAATTGTTTTTGATTCATCAAAACCAGATGGAACACCAAGAAAGCTCATGGATGTAGCAAAATTAACGAGCCTTGGCTGGTCTGCCCAAATCAAACTCGAAGACGGTATCCGGTCTGTTTATGCCAATTTAGATACGCTTCATTGGAAGTAATGGAGAATGCAATAATCTCTTACTAACATATACGCATATACTTATTTTTCAGCAGATAATTTTGCTGAAGTGCACCTTGTTCTGATTCCATGCTATCAAGAAAAGAACCTAACATGAAAAAGTTTGTAAACTTAACGGTCCTGTGCATTATGCTGCTTAGTATAATAAAAACACAGGCTCAGGAAAAGCAACCCGTCATCCTGCCATATAATCCGCAAAATATCCGGGAACTTTATTTAGACACTGCCAATCATCATACAGCATTTAAACCAATTCTGCATGTAGATACAAGTGCATTATATACCCAGACAGACACTGTAAAACGTTCCTTGTTCCATAGAAAACTGTTTCAGGAGCATCTGCTGGAGTTCAGACACCAGGATTATAACGTATTTATTGACTTCCTGCCGGATTTCCAGGTAGGAAAATCACGGGACGAAAGTAAAACGCTTTATACCAACACCCGTGGCGTCTCATTACAGGCGAATATCGGCCCGAAATTTTATTTTGAATCTACCTTCTTTGAAAACCAGGCCAAATTCCCACATTACCTGGATGACTTTATCCGCCGCAACGACATCATTCCTGGTCAGGGGGGTATCAAGTATATATCCAACGGTCAGGCATTCGATTATAACTATGCAACAGCACTCTTATCCTATACGCCTAATAAATACCTGAATTTAAAAGCAGGATATGGCCAGAATTTCATCGGAGACGGTTACAGATCCATGATCCTGTCTGACATAACCTTTTCCTATCCTTACCTGCAGCTGACGGGTACGCTTGGGAGCGTACAGTATACGGCTATGTGGGCCCAGTTTATGGATAAGCACAGCAAGGATTTTGCCTCAGCATACGAAGACCTTGGCTTTTATAAAAAATGGGGCGTATTTCATTTCCTTGACTGGAATGTCAATAAGAAGCTCACGATCGGTTTATTCGATGCCGTTATCTGGCCGGATGCCGACTCTTCTGGCCGGAAACGTGGATTTGACTGGAGTTATATGAACCCTATCATCTTCCTGCGTTCTGCTGAATTTTCAGAGGGTTCTTCTGATAATGCATTGGTTGGCGCCAATTTTAAATACAAATTGTTTCCTAAAACGACCCTCTATGGTCAGTTGGTACTGGATGAGTTTAAGCTGAAGGAGGTATTTTCAGGTAAAGGATGGTGGGCTAATAAACAAGCCGGACAAATCGGATTCCGCTCCTTTGACTTGTTTAAAGTAAATAAACTGGACCTTCAGGGAGAATTTAATGTTGCCCGCCCATATACTTACTCCTACAAGAGTACGCTCATCAATTATGAACATTACAATCAGTCGCTGGCCCACCCGCTTGGTGCCAATTTCTGGGAAGTATTGGGAATAGCGACCTACAAATACAAAAGATGGTATGGAAGAGGAGAGATTATGTATGCGCAGTATGGTGCGGACCCGAGCCCGGATGTGAATTACGGACACGATATTTCCAAGCCATATACCACCCATGTCAACGAGTATGGCAACTGGATCGGACAAGGTGTTAAGACCAATCTGACTTACGCACAAGGCACTATTGCATATGTGCTTAACCCTAAATATAATTTAAGGGTGGAGGCTTCCCTGGCAGCGAGAAAGCTCAGTAATGACCTGAGTAAATCAACAGACCTGATATTCAGCTTTGGCCTCAGAAGTACCTTCAGGCAATTCTATTACGACTTCTAGGACAATCTTACTTCCAATAATATTTAACCTTCTGCGCTTGCATTCATTAATGTAAGGCAGAAGGTTTTTTATTTGGTCTTCCGTTGCCGGCGTTAGTTCCGATTAATTCTTACCCTGAGATTTTTGCGTGCAAAGTGTATCCTGCTTTTGATCGTGCCCAGCGGTTCCTGAAGGATGGCAGCTATTTCTATGTATTTATAACCATCGAGATATAACTGGAATGGCTGTTTGAAAATTTCAGGTAAGGTCTGGAGCTTGCTGTGAAGATCTTTTGAGACAATTACGGATTCTGCCATATTAGCCACTGAATCTTTGGTGGACTCCTTTTGCAAGTCAGTAATGATCGGGTTATAAATAATTCTGAACTTGGTGTTTTTACGGTAATTGTTAATGAAGATATTTCTCATTATAGTAAATAGCCAGGCCTTGATATTTGTGCCTTCCAGGTATTTTTCCTGATGAACCAATGCCCTTGTTATTGTTTCCTGGAAAAGGTCTTTGGCTGACTCCCGGTCTTTCGTCAGTTGAAATGCAAATGGTTTGAGGAATCCGATGTTTCCGACGAGTAACGCGTTAAATTCAACAGATGACATTTTGTTAAATTTTAAAGGGTAAACTAGCTAAACAAAAATGGGATTAAAATTTAATATGACTTGTATGAAATGGAGTTAAATGGTCGAACATTCACTTTTTATAATAAACGAGAATAAAGTGTGAATAGTTTCTATAAGAAAATAAAAATTTATCAATCCCTTTAAGTAATTATCTGATAATTAGTTGTTTATGATTTTTTACATATTATCTAATGGCAAGCCGGGGGCAAACAATCCATTGTTCAGGTTGTTATTGTCCAGACGAAAAGGATTCTTATTGTCTAATAACATTTAAATGTTATTTTGTATAGATTTGCGCAATATTTTGCAGATATTTGCTGAATATGTCATTTTTTGAGCTAAAGAATTATTCCAGAAGTAATAAGATATACGAAAATTCATGTTTAAGAATTTATTGCTAATCCAGCTGTTCCTATTTTGCTTTTTCAGTATTCAGGCGCAGGTTCCATCTTTTTCAAAAGACCAGGTTAAACAGATAAAAATAGATAACCTTTCAGATGATCAGATCAGACAGATCGTTGCGGAGATGAAAAAGAATAAACTGACGATGCAGGATATTGATAAATATGCTGAGCAGAAAGGAATCCCGGAAGAAGAAGTAGCCAAACTTAAAGACAGGATAATACAGCTAGGTCTGGATAAAGAACTGGATGGCAATGGTAACGGTGAAAATACAGACAGCAGTAGCAGGGATACAGGAGGAAGAAAAGTAGATGGCAGTACTGATACCCTGAAATTTGACCAGAGAGATAGAAGGAAAACCGAATATGAAAGAGCCGAGGAAAAGAAAGAGGAAAGAAAGCGACGAATATTTGGCTTTGATCTCTTTAGTAACAAAAATCTGACCTTTGAACCCAATCTCCGCATTCCAACTCCGCCCAATTATAAGTTAGCAACTGATGATGAAGTTTTAATTGATGTTTATGGATATTCCGAAGTTCAACATCGGTTGAAAGTTACACCTGACGGGTATATCCGTATCCCGAATCTTGGACCGGTATATGTCAACGGGCTGACCATGGAGGAGGCAAAGGCGCGTATTACCAAACAGCTGGGAAGTATTTACGCCGGAATTCGTACTGGCAATACATCTGTACAGATTACCCTTGGAAATATCCGGACCATTCGTGTGACATTGATTGGTGAAGTAGAACGCCCTGGTACCTATAGCGTGCCTTCCCTTGCTACTGTCGCCAATTTGTTATATGTCTCCGGTGGCCCTGACGAAAATGGTTCCCTCAGAAATATACAGGTGATCAGAAATGGTGTTAGCATAAGCACGTTCGACTTATATGATTTCCTGAAAAGTGGCGATCTTAGTAATAATATAGTGCTCCAGGATCAGGACATCGTTAAGGTGAACCCTTATAAAACCAGGGTAGAACTGATAGGACAAGTTAAACATCCTGCGATCTTTGAAGCAAAAGATAATGAACATCTGCAGGACATCCTGGACTATGCAGGCGGATTTACAGATATTGCTTACCGCGATATTATTCATGCCTACAGAATCAATAATAATGAACGCGAGGTATTGAATATTCCTTTGGCATCTGTTTCGACATTGAGCCTGAAATCCGGTGATAAATTTGTAGTTGACTCAATTATCTCCAGATTTACCAACCGTATCAGTATTTCAGGGGCAGTATTCAGACCGGGAGAATATGCTGTTGATGAGCATATGACGGTGTTGGACCTGATTAATAAAGCAGGTGGAACCAAAGAAACAGTAGCATTGTCTCGTGGATTGATCAGGCGTTTACAATCTGATTACACACCGGCTTATTTAAATTTTGATGTCGCTGCCGTATTAAACGGAACACAAGTAATTCCTGTCCAAAGGGAAGATAGTGTCATTATCTTTTCCAAATTCGATTTGCGTGAGAAATACAAAGTTAGAATTGAAGGAGAAGTTAATAATCCCGGTTATTTTAAATATGCAGACAGCATGCACCTGGAAGATCTGATCCTTATTGCGGGTGGATTTAAAGATGCAGCTTCCATTAAAAGAATTGAAATATCCAGAAGAGTAAGATCGGATGACTATGAACCTAGTAATACGGAACGTGCGATAGTTATGCACTTCGATGTAAATGAAGATCTGTCTTCCAACTCAGCGGCGAGAAATTTTGTATTGGAGCCATTTGATGAGGTTATTATCAGAAAAAGCCCGACTTATTCTACCCAGGGAAGTGTGAGTGTTGACGGAGAAGTTGTTTATCCGGGGAATTACGTTATCAGCAAGAGTACAGAGAGAATTTCAGATATCATCAAAAGAACCGGCGGGCTGAGAGCGGATGCATATGCTGCAGGAGCTGTGATGTTAAGAAAGACTTTTGTTAATAAATCTGACAGTACCTTGTTGTCGAATAAACTGGAAGTGTTCTACAGCAAAATGCAGGATACTTCAGATGTGAAGAAGATAAAAACAACCGTATCCAAACAGGAACAATTATTGGGTATCAATCTTGACCAGATATTGAAAAGCCCTGGATCAAAATATGATCTGTTCCTGGAAGAAGGGGATATTATTAAAGTACCGAAGAAAGTACAAACCGTACAGATCTTTGGTGAAGTATACTTCCCTAAAAAAGTACGTTTCGATAATGGAATTACTTTCAAAGACTACATCCGTGGTGCCGGTGGTTTTACCGGTCAGTCACTGAAAAGAAGGAGCTATATTGTTTACTCCAATGGAGAAGTAAAAAATACGAAGAAGGTCTTTTTCTTTAACAGGTATCCAAAAGTACAGCCTGGATCAGAAATATATATTCCGGCGAAGAGAGAGAAGCGAGGCCTTAGCGGGCAGGAAGCGATTGCAATTGGTAGTGGTGTAGCCTCTATAGCGCTGATTCTGGTTACATTATTAGACAGGGTTAAATAAGAAAAGAGGAATGATTTTTAGTAAAAACGACTTAAATGTTTAACACTACAGGCAACACATCTCAGGAAACAATGGCTTCCGGTGAAATTACCCTGAAAGACCTGATTCTTAAAATTAAAGGTTTTGTTAGCTATCTTATTGGAAAATGGTTAATAATAGGATTAGTTGGGATTGCAGGTGCAGGAGCGGGCGTTTTATTTGCATTTTTCAGTAACCCCAAATATACCGGTGAAATGACTTTCATTATGGAGGAGCCCAAAGGTGGAGGGTTAAGTGCGTATGCGGGTATTGCCAGTCAGTTCGGTATTGATCTCGGGGGGATGAGCGGTGGTTCAGGTCTGTTCTCAGGTGATAATATTCTTGGTTTCCTGAAATCAAGGCTGATGGTGGAAAAAGCGTTGCTTTATCCTTTTGATTCGACCCATCCAAAGAAAAGTCTGGCCGACGAATATATTGAGGCATATAAATTGCATGATAAGTGGAGCTCAAAACCAGGACTGAAAGATATTCAGCTACCTGCTAATTCAGACCGGAAAAAATTTACTCCTGTCCAGGATAGTATCATGAATGTTCTTTATAACCAGCTGCTCAAAGAAAACCTTGATATTAGTAAACCGGATAAAAAAGTGAATATCATCAGTGCTAAATGTACTTCCAGAAGTGAATTGTTTTCATTGCTTTTTGTACAAGGCCTGGTTAGAGAAGCAATAGATTTCTATGTAACAACTCGTACGCAAAGGTCTAAAGCAACTGTTGACAGATTACAGGCAAAAGCAGACTCTGTTGAATTTTTATTGAACAGAAAAAGCTATGCAGCCGCTGCCCAGCAGGACTTAAACATGAACCCGGCAAGAAGAGTCGCTTCAGTTCCGACAGAAGTTTTTACCAGAGATAAAATGGTTCTACAAACCATATATGGTGAAGTAGTGAAGAATCTTGAAATGAGTAAAATGGCCATGTCCCAGGAAACTCCTATTATTCAGATTATAGATATTCCAAACCGACCACTTGAAAAAGTAAAAACCGGAAAAGCAAAATCACTGATAATTGGTGGTATAGTAGGCGCAATGCTGGCAATTGCTTTCCTGACTGTAAGGAGAATGTTACAGGAAATTATGAAATAGATTATTGATACCTCGTTTATTGACAAAATCTACAAATATGGAATATAAAATCGCCATAATTGGATTAGGTTATGTAGGCCTGCCCCTGGCAATTGAATTTGCAAAAAAATATGACGTACTTGGTTTCGACATTAATGAAAGTAGAGTAGAAGAACTTTCAGTTGGCAAGGACCATACTTTAGAAGCTGACCTTGATAGTCTTAACCTTGTATTGGAAAAAAGAAAAACTGAAAACAATTGTGGATTAAGATTATCCGCGAAACCGGAAGACCTTAAAGCATATAATATCTTTATTGTAACTGTCCCTACCCCAATTAATCAGTTTAAAACGCCTGATCTTCAACCACTGCTTTCTGCATCAAAAACAATTGGTGGGATCCTTAAAAAAGGTGATATCGTTATCTATGAATCAACTGTATACCCGGGATGTACTGAAGAAGACTGCGTACCGGTTCTGCAAAAAGTGTCAGGCCTGAAATTCAATGAGGATTTCTTCTGTGGTTACTCTCCGGAAAGAATTAATCCAGGGGATAAAGTAAATACGCTTACCAAGATTAAGAAAGTAACATCAGGCTCTACCCCTGAAATAGCAACGATTGTAGACAACCTCTATAAATCCATTATTACAGCAGGTACACACCTGGCTCCCAATATCAAAGTAGCAGAAGCTTCCAAAGCAATTGAGAATGCACAACGTGATATCAATATCAGTTTTGTAAATGAGCTGGCACTCATCTTCGACAGAATAGGTATTGATACTACTGATGTTATTGAAGCCGCAGCTACCAAATGGAATTTTCTGAAATATAAGCCGGGATTGGTAGGTGGACACTGTATCGGTGTAGACCCTTACTATCTTGCCCATAAAGCTGAACATCTGGGATATCATCCACAGGTAATTTTATCCGGCAGACGTGTGAATGACAATATGGGGATGTTTGTTGCCAATAAAGTGGTAAAACTTCTCATCAAGAAAGGACATAAAGTAGATAGTGCCCGTGTACTTATTCTTGGAATTACCTTTAAGGAAAACTGCCCGGATATCAGAAATTCCAGGGTAATTGATATCTATAAAGAATTAAAACAATTCGATATAGAAGTGGATGTGTACGACAGTTATGCCAATGCAGAGGAAGTACATAAAGAATATAATATCAGACTGGTTAAAGATATCGACAATAAATATGATGGTGTGATACTTGCTGTTGCCCATGATGAATTTAAACAGCTGGATTATAAGCATTTGAGAAACGGCCATGATGCCGTAATCTTTGATACCAAAGCATTCCTTGATCGTGAACTCGTAGATGGCAGATTATAACTACTATGAAAAAAATCCAAATGGTAGACCTGCATGGTCAATACCTTAAAATTAAAGACGAGATAGATACGGCAATTCTCAATTGTATCAATTCTACAGCATTTATAAATGGGCCGGAGGTTAAGAACTTTGCTGCAGCATTAGAGACCTATCTGGATGTGCCCCGGGTTATTCCATGCGCAAATGGTACTGATGCATTACAAATCGCCATGATGGCGCTGGATCTTCAACCTGGCGATGAGGTAATCGTTCCTGCATTTACGTATGTCGCAACTGCTGAAGTAATCGGACTTTTAAAACTAACCCCGGTAATGGTCGATGTTGACCCTAATACGTTCTGTGTAACCCCGGAGGAAATTGAAAAAGCCATTTCTCCTAAAACAAAAGCAATTGTACCGGTACACCTTTTTGGCCAATGTGCTGATATGGATGGGATCATGGAAGTTGCAAAACGCCATAACCTATACGTAATTGAAGACACTGCACAGGCTATCGGAGCGGTGTATACCTCTCCAAAGACCGGCAGTCAGAAAATGGCTGGTGCTATCGGTGATTTTGGTTGTACTTCTTTCTTTCCATCGAAAAACCTGGGATGCTATGGTGATGGAGGAGCAATATACTCTAACAACGCAGCATTAGCTGACCAGGCAGCACTAATTGCCAATCATGGTCAGTCAAAAAAATATGTACATAAAGTAATTGGTGTTAACAGCCGCCTCGATACCATACAGGCTGCCATCTTAGGTGTTAAACTCCAATTCCTCGATAAATATTCCGCTGCCCGCCAACAGGTAGCAGCCAGATATGATACCGCTTTTTCTTCCATTGAAGGATTACAAATACCTGTTCGTAATAATGATTCTACACACGTATTTCATCAATATACCCTGCTGGTAAAAGATGGAAGAAGGGATCAACTGAAAGATTACCTGGCAGAAAATGGTATTCCGGCAATGGTCTATTATCCTATTCCATTAAATGAGCAGGAAGCCTTTATGGAAATTGGCAGAATAAGCGGAGAGCTGAAAGTCACCAAAGAGCTGTGTAACAACGTTATCTCTCTGCCTATCCATACAGAAATGGTGGAAGCTGAACAGGATTTCATCATTGACCACGTTAAGAAGTTCTTTAAATAATATTATATGTCTTATTTCGTACATCCAACGGCTGTAGTAGATGATAATTGCAGTATTGGAGACAATACAAAAATCTGGCACTTCTCACATATTATGTCAGGTGCAGTGCTTGGAGAGAACTGTAACATCGGTCAGAATGTGGTAATATCTCCTGATGTTGTACTGGGTAAAAATGTTAAAGTACAGAATAATGTTTCCATTTACACCGGCGTGACCTGTGATGATGACGTGTTTTTGGGACCCTCCTGTGTTTTTACCAATGTCATTAATCCAAGAAGTGCTGTCAACAGGAAGAATAGTTACCTGAAAACTCACGTAGGTAAAGGAGCGACCATTGGTGCAAATGCAACGATTGTTTGTGGAAAGGATATCGCGCCATTTGCATTTATTGGTGCCGGTGCTGTTGTAACCCAGACTATCCCTGCCTATGCCCTCGTAGTTGGTAATCCTGCCAAGCAAATAGGTTGGATGAGCGAGTATGGACACAGATTACACTTCAATGAAGGTAATACAGCTACCTGCCCTGAAAGCGGACAGGTATATAAACTTGAAAATGGCGCTGTTGAAAGAATTAACTAGAATTGTTTGAAAACTACTCAAATAAGCAAAGAAATGATTGATGTTCAAGATAAAGTAAAATTTGCGGTTGTTGGTTTTGGTCACATAGGCAAACGTCATGCTGAAATGGTTCACAGAAATCCTGAATCAGAACTCGTTGCAGTAATCGATGTACAGCCAAAAGAAAAGCTGAATTATCCATACGAAGATGTGCCGCTTTTTAATACGCTGGATGCTTTCCTGGCCTCAGGAATCAAAGCCGATGTGATAAATATAGCCACACCTAATGGTTTCCATGCTGCGCAGGCCTTACAAATCCTGGACGCCAGATGCCACGTAGTAGTTGAAAAACCAATGTCATTAACGAAAGCTGATGGCGAGAAAGTTATCTATAAAGCACTCCAGGTTCATAAGCATGTTTTTGCTGTAATGCAGAACAGGTATTCTCCTCCTTCTGTTTGGATTAAGGAAATGATTGAATCCGGTAAACTGGGTAAAATCTTCATGGTACAGTTAAACTGTTACTGGAATCGTGACAACAGGTACTATAAAAAAGACAGCTGGCATGGTAACAAACAGCTGGATGGCGGTACCCTGTTTACACAGTTCTCCCACTTCATCGATATTCTCTACTGGTTGTTTGGTGATATTGAAAATATCCGCTCCCGCTTTTCAAACTTTAACCATGCCGGCCTCACTGAGTTTGAAGATTCAGGGCTTGTCAGCTTCGATTTTGCTAACGGTGGTGTAGGTTGTATTAACTTCTCTACTTCTGTATGGAACCAGAACCTCGAAAGTAGCATGACGATCATCGCTGAAAACGGATCCGTGAAGATTGGTGGTCAGTACATGAATGAAGTGGAAGTTTGCAATATCAAGGATTATGAAATGCCTGAACTGAAACCTACCAATCCGGGTAATGATTATGGCGCCTACAAAGGATCTGCACAAAATCATCACTACGTAATTGAGAACGTTGTAGATGTATTGAAACAACGGGCATCCATTACTACTAACGCACTCGAAGGGCTCAAAGTAGTAGATATAATCGAACGGATTTATAGAAGCGCATTATGATAATGAGATTGGACAAAATTGCGACCTCGCCTTTTGTGAGAAATTTTTTTATTCTCATTTCTGGTACTGCATTAGCCCAGATTGTCAGCATTTTGTCCTATCCCTTACTTACCAGGATATTTACACCTTCTGAATTTGGAATATACGCAGTATATACAAGTTTAATAAGCATCTTGGGAGCTGTTGTGAGCGGACGGTATGAGATGGCAATTATGCTGCCTAAAGGTTTAAGAGAAGCCCTGCAAGTTTTCTGTGTTGCCGTTACACTCTCTGCCGGGTTGAGCCTGATATTTCCGGTGATACTTTTTTTTGTATCCAGGTATACCAGTTTCAAATCGGTAGAAACCTGGTACGACGTAGTATTAGTTGCAATTTCATTGTTTCTGTTTTCTTACCTCAATACAAGTTCCTACCTGGCCAATCGGTTTGGTAAGTATAAAATTATATCTCAGTCGCGGGTAACACAAAGCGTAGTAACAGTAGCCGTACAGCTGATAAGCGGACTTTTTCTGGCCAAAGCATTAAACCTGGCTACCGGCTATGCAGTGGGGCTGCTGATCGCATGTATACTTGCCACGTTAGCATTGAGACTGCGAAAGGGAATACTTGACCTGAATATAAAAGCTTTAAATAACATCCTCTGGAAATACAGAAAGTTTTTATATATCAATGCCCCATCCAGTCTGCTCGATAATATTTCCATTTTCATACCGATATTCTTTATACGTACCGGATATGGAAATGAAACGTTGGGCTTTTACTCTATAGCAATGAGGATTGCCACGATTCCTGCAACCTTGATAGGGCAAGCAATTGGCCAGATTTTCTTTAAAAAGATTTCAGAAGTAATACACGACAGAAAGGTTGTAATACGGGAACTAAATAGTTCGGTGAAATTACTTTTTGTAATAGGAGTGCCTATTGCAATTGGTATGGCAATATTATCTCCACTGGTATTCAAAATTGCATTCGGCGCCAAATGGGCGCCCGCAGGCCATCTCCTGCAGATAATGACGATTTCTTTCCTGGTACGGTTTATCGTTTCTCCATTGTCTTCTGTGTTTATTGCTACACAACAATTGGGAACACTGGCCAGATGGCAATTAACATATTTTGTACTGCTGGTAACGGTATCAGCCATCGGAGTGAAATATTTATCTGTTGAATCGCTGCTGCTGGCTTACGCCGGCCTTGATGTTATTGTATACTCATATTATTATTATCTGATCAGAAAAATAGTACGCTAAAATGTGTGGTATTGCCGGTATTATATCAGCAAACAATGCTTTGACCAATTATATTGAAGACCTGACAAATATTGTACAACACCGTGGCCCTGATGGTGCAGGTGTTTACAAAGATGAACAAGTAGCATTTGGCCATAGACGTTTGTCAATCCTTGATCTTAGTGAATTGGGAAAACAACCTATGCACTATCTGGACCGATATGTGATTACCTATAACGGGGAAGTCTATAATTATATCGAGATAAGAGAGGTGCTGGAAAAGGGTGGTTACAATTTTGTTTCGCATAGTGATACAGAAGTGATAGTGGCAGCCTATGCTGAATGGGGAGAGAAATGCCTGGAAAAACTGAACGGCATGTTTTCCTTCGCTATTCATGACAGAAAGCTGAATACTGTCTTTTGTGCAAGAGATCGTTTCGGCGTAAAACCTTTTTACTATTACGCCAACAAAGAAGCATTTGTATTTGGTTCAGAAATTAAGCAGTTTACTGTACTCCCATACTGGGAAGCCGTCCTGAATGAAAGGAAGGTTGTAGACTTCCTCGTTAATGACATTATCGATAGGGATGAGGAAACATTCTTCCAGGGCGTAAAACAATTAAGAGGCGGACACTTTCTAAAGTATAACCTTGATGACCATACATTTGAAATTAAGTCCTGGTACCATTTAGAGAAGAAAGATGAATATGCTGGTCTGAATGAAACCGCAGCCATTGAAAAGTTTCGGGAATTGTTTACGGATGCAGTTAAACTTAGACTAAGGTCTGATGTCAAAATTGGCTCTTGTTTATCCGGAGGACTTGATAGCTCTTCAATTGTATCGGTTGTAAATGAATTATTAAAAGAAGAAGGTAAAACAGACTTACAGGAAGTTGTTTCGGCATGTTTTGAAAACAAGAAATATGACGAGCAACAATACATCGATACAATAGTTAAGGAAAAGAGCATTAAGGGGCATAAAATATTCCCGGATGTAGATGATTTGTTTCCGGAATTGGATAAGCTGCTTTGGCACCAGGATGAGCCATTCGGTTCTACCAGCATATTTGCACAATGGAATGTATTCCGTGAATCCAGAAAAGCCGGACTAATTGTGATGCTGGATGGGCAAGGTGCAGATGAAATACTGGGAGGGTATCATACTTACTATGGCCCATATATACTATCTGCCTGGAAAAAAGGAAATATTGCCACTGCTTTCAAACGCATGCGTTGGGTTAACGGCCGCGGCTATGGCTACAAATGGATCATTAAAGAAGTATATAAAAACGCTATCAGTACTGGAAAAAAAGTTAAATTACAAAATATCCGGGAAAAGCGCTTTTCTTACATAAAAGAAGATTTGCAGGAAAAATACCTGGAAAATGTGAGCTATAACTGCTTTAAAGGCATGTCTTACCAGCAGATCAGGCATACAAATCTACCTATGCTACTGCATTTTGAAGACAGAGACTCCATGGCTTTTTCTGTAGAATCCCGCGTCCCATTCCTGGATTACCGGTTAGTTGAACTGTGTTATTCTGTGGATGAGGATATTTTATTGAAACAGGGTACGACCAAACACATCCTGAGAGAAGCAATGAAAGATCTACTACCTCCTGCTATCAAAAACAGGATGGATAAAATGGGTTTTGTAACTCCTGAAAAAGTCTGGTTGAAAACCCACAGGGAAATTTTCCTGCAGGAGCTGAATGAAGCCGTAAAGTCATTGAATGGATTGATCAATGAGAATATAATTTCTTTGTTTAACGATATTGTAGAGGATAAAATCGCATTTGATTTTACTCCATGGAAAGTGGTCGTTTTAGGACGATGGATAAGATTATTTAAAGTGAAAATAATTTAACGATAATGGTAAATACTCAGAATTATAAGCGTTGCCTGGTACTTGCTCCTCATACAGATGATGGCGAATTTGGTTGTGGCGGTACTATCGCCAAACTCATCAGCGAAGGTTGTGAAGTTTATTACGTAGCATTTTCTGCTTGTGAACAATCCGTCTTAAAAGAGTTCCCGAAAGATATTCTGATTTCAGAAGTAAAAGAGGCTACCGCAAGACTTGGCATTAAGCCTGAAAATCTGCGTCTGTTTAAATATAACGTTAGAGAGTTTAATTTTCACAGACAGGAAATACTGGACGATATCATCAAGCTTAAGTCAGAGATAAAACCAGACCTGGTATTTATTCCATCTGTAAATGATATTCACCAGGATCATGCTACCATAGCGAATGAAGCGATCAGGGCATTTAAATTTTCAACGATTTTCTGTTATGAAATGCCTTGGAATAACTTCTCCTTTAATACAACCTGTTTTGTTAAACTGAGTGAAGAAAATATCAGCACTAAAGTACATGCTGTTTCTGCTTACGTATCCCAGGCCCACAGAGTATATGCAAACGAGGCCTTTATCCGGAGTCTCGCAACTGTGAGAGGGGTACAGGTAGGCATCCCTTACGCGGAAGTATTTGAAATCGTACGAATGATAATCTAACCAGATATGCTGACAAAAAATAAATTCAATTTTAAACTTTCTGAAGTCGTTGCGCTGCTGGATAATGCAAATGTCGACCGGGATCTCTCTCTGAATTGCCTGGCAACATTGAATAGCCCAAAATCCAATGGGATCCTTTTTGTAAAAGGATTATCAGATGAAAACCTGGCCAAACTTGAAACAATCAACGATAGTCTGGTTTTCATTAATAGTAAAGACGTCGATTTCCCTGGAATTGAAAGATTAAAGGAAAAGCATGTCCTGATTTTTACACCTGATCCCAGATTATCTTTTGCCAAATTTACCAGCAAGTTGAGTGACTTCGCGGCTGATGATACTACTGCTTATAACCTGGTTAATGGTAGTTATATCTCTGCATCAGCTGTAATTGGTGAGAATGTAGTGATTGAGCCAGGTAGTTTTATCGGGCATGATGTTAAGATCGGCAAAGGTAGTCGTATCAGCTCTGGTGCCAGAATTAGTAATAATGTCACCATCGGTAATAATTGTTATATAGGTTATAATACGGTTGTTGGCGGGCAAGGATTCGGAGGAGAGAGAGATGAGGATAATGTAATTTATATGATTCCTCATCTGGGTGGAGTTGTACTGGATGATTACGTTCAGACCGGCGCCTTTGTAACAATAGTTGCAGGAACAATTGATCCTACTTTCGTAGGTAAACATACAAAAATTGATGACCACGTACATGTTGCACATAACTGTCAGGTAGGCGAAAGCTGCTTTGTGACTGCATGCGCACAGTTTGGTGGAAGTGATCGAATTGGACACAGAGTATGGGTTGGACCTAATGCTTCTTTTATGCAAAATATTAGTATTGGCGATAATACTACCGTTGGATTAGGGGCCGTAGTCACCAAAAGCGTAGAGGCTGACCTGGTGGTTTTGGGAAATCCTGCAGAAGACATTAGGAGTGCCTTTAAGAAAAAGAAATTGCTCGAAAAAATATTGAAGGATTACGAAGAAAAATAAGATGAGAAAAATCAGAGTGGCATACATAGTATGGAATGAAGATCCTTACAAGAATAATATCTTCAATAATCAGGTGGCAGACCAGATCATTCAGATTAAACAACTGCACCCTGAGGAAGTGGATATAACGCTTGTAATCAATTTTCCATTGTCCTCCTTTGTTCGTAATAAAAAAGGAACAAAGCAGGATGTAATCGACTTTAAAAACCAACTTACTGCTTCTCTGGCTGCTCACAACATAAAACTGCAGTTCTATTTTTCTCGTTTTGCATTTAATTTTAATACAAAATTTTATCTCCTTCCTTTTCAATATTTTGAAAACTTCACTAAGGTTAAAAAATTAGTGGAAGATCAGAAAATTGATATCGTTCATTGCAGATCATATCACGCAGGTTTTGTTGGAGCCTCTATCCGGCGACTGTTTAAGAATGTAAAGTTCGTTTTCGATACCAGAGGGCGGTTCCCGGAAGAAGGTATCTTCAGGAAATCATATGAGAAAGATAGTCTTTCTTATAAAATCTGGAAGAAACGTGAAAGGTTTATTATTTCCAATGCGGATGCTGTGGTAAATGTTTCTGAGGCATTTCAGAAAATATTTGAAACTGACTATCCTAAAGAAAGCCAGGGGAAAAATACAACTATTTATACCAGCTCGAATGTACAGGTAATGACACAGCCACGGCAAAATAATATTCCCGTGCTGCAAAATACCAACGCTATGGTGTTTGTGGGGGAGCTGAGTGAAAATGGAGGTTATTCTGTTAAAAAGGTAATGGAGGCTTATCGTATTTATAGAAAAGTTATTGCCTCTCCTCATCTCGTATTTATTAGTACTACCAATCGTGATACTATTCTAAAAGAAATCGGGGATGTAGAATTTAAGGATGAAATAACCATTACCGCTACCACCAGATTTCAGGATACCTATAATATTTTGTCGCAGTGCAAATTCGGCTTCGCGGCGTTAAATGACTGGAATGCTCCACTGATGGAATATCTTGCGCCTACTGTCATTGCCGCAAAAACCGGTGAATATCTGACAGCCGGCTTACCGCTAATCTATGATAATAGAATTGGAGGGGTACTGCCGCTGATACAAAATCATAATATTGGTATGGCCATCTCATACCCATTGTCTGAAGAGGTTGTTGCCAGTCAGTTAATGGCGTTGAATGCATCATACGACGAGATCTCTGATAATTGTAAAAAGTTTGCATGCAGCAATTTTAGCTCCACGAATAACGCTGAACGCTATTTTGAACTATACAGGAAAGTGTTGGGAGCGCAATAAACAGTAGTATGCTATATGTCTTTTTATCCATATTAGTTTTGATTGTATCCGGTTGGTTGTTTAAACAATCAATCGGGTCACTGTCATTTTCTAACCTCAATATGATGTCTTTCATCTATTGGCAGGATCTGACATTCTTTAGCTATTTGGGTACCATTATCATACTCATTGCCAGGGATACCGAATTTAATGACCTGATATCTACACTTGTCGGAGGAGATGAAACGAAAATCAAGGTGTGGCTGGTCGTGTCCTATGTTATGCTCTCCTTCCCGGTAGGGATGTATTTTGCAAAACTTTGTTGGAAGTATAAAGTAAAAGAATTTGAACTTTACAGGGAACGGAAAATAATTCCCATGTTTTCCCCGCAGGACTCTTATATGCGTTATCCGCTTTATGCCTTGTCCGCCTTGTGTTTGCTTGCAGTAGTTTATACCTATCTGACCATAGGTTTTATTCCTATCCTCCGGTCATTCAGCGTAAGTAGTGAAATAGAAGTAATGCAGATGCGTACTGCATTAGACCGTGGTTTTACCGGGAATGTCTATTTCAAAAATATATTTGGCCTGCTGCTTACTCCAATCGTTACATTGATCGCATTCTGTTATTACAGGATGACCTTTTCAAGGAAAGACCTGATTTGGTTCCTCGTGATGATGTTCGCTACTTTCCTGATCCTCACATACGACATGTCTAAAAGTCCTTTCGTTAGGTTTTTACTGGCATTTTTCTTCATGGAAATTCTTATCAGGAAAATCAACTTTAAGGTATTATTGAAATATGCGGGATTAATCCTGGCCGGTTTGGTTGCGTTTTTTATCATGATTGGTAAAAAAGGAGAAGGAGGACTGGGAGGAATTTTCGGAAGTATTACAGCCCGTATTGCTATCAGCCAGATCTCTTCCTTATATAAGCATATGGAAATATTTCCTGCGGAACATGCTTTCATAGGGTTTAACAGTATTTCGCAGGTATTACCGTTTATGACATCCAGCGAACGCTCCGCCAGAATTGTGATGGAAATAGCCAGTCCATCATGGATAGAAATGGATATGGGAGGAGTTTACAATACTTTGTTTATAGGAGAAGCTTATGCAAATTTTGGCTGGATAGGTGTTATCCTCTGTCCTATATGGATAGGATTTCTGATCCAAACGCTTTTTATTGTATTCATACGATTAAAAAAGACACCTATTTTCCTCGGATTATTTGTTTTTTATAGCTTTAATAGCAATATCACCGGTGGTGTAAATGAATATTTTTATAATATCCAAACCACCATACTATCACTAACCATATTGACCGTGCTTATTATAGCCTATTCATTATATTATTCCAAGAATCGTGAAAATCTTAGCTCAGTTGCCATTAGTTGAAGTTTTAATGGCGACATATAATGGAGAAAAATATATATCTGAACAAATTCAATCGATAATAAACCAGGATTACCCGGAATGGCATATCCTGGTTCGTGACGATGGTTCGAAAGATCGCACCGTTGAAATTGTCAGAGGCTTTATTAAAAAGTATCCTGGTAAAATCAGCCTGGTAGAAGATAATGAGAGAGGATTAGGTTCCTCCGGAAACTTTTACAGGTTAATGCAACATGCTAAGGCTCCATATATCATGCTCTCCGATCAGGACGATGTCTGGATGAATGATAAGATCACCGTTACAATGAATAAACTTGCAGAAATGGAACAACATTTTGGGAACAATATCCCTTTATTGGTGTTTACTGATCTGAGCGTAGTTAATAATTCACTGACTGTAATTAATCCGTCGTTCTGGAAGGCGCAGGCACTTGATCCCGAAATCTGCAGAAAGACCTATAAAACAGTTGCACAAAGCACCATTACCGGTTGTACCGTGATGATTAATAAAAAAGCACTGGAGTATATTTTTCCCGTGCCGATACAGTCAATGCAACATGATCATTGGATGGGAATCGTTATCGGGTATCATGGTAAAACAGACTATATCAACAGACCTACCATTTACTACAGACAACACCAGCACAATGATGTAGGAATGAAGGAAATCAATGCAGGATACCTGCTGAGCAAATGGAACAGAGTCTATGGAATGTACAAAGAATGCTACCTCCTGAAATACAGGGCTAAATTGAACTTCTCTCTGATGGCTGCTGTTATTTTCAAATTAGCTTTTAACACTAAAAGAGTGTTTCTCAAAAAGAAATAATTTCAAATATTAAAAACGTGAATATGAACCTGGATCAATTCATTGGTAATTTCAAGTCTGTATATGACAAGGAACCTGCTGTTCTGGAAGGAACATCACAATTCAGAAATATTGATGGCTGGGATTCCATGACTGAACTGGCATTGATTGCAATGTTGGATGATGAATATAATGTAAATCTGGACGTGAAGGACCTTACCGCTGTTAATACCGTGGAAGAGCTATACCAGAGAGTTTTGCAGGAAAAACAGACGATGGCAAAGTAAATTTAGCTAATTATTATGGATGCGTTTTTAAGAGGCATTTCCTACTATCTGCCTGAAATTGCTGTGTCGAACGAAGTACTGGTAGGCGAATTTCCTGAGTGGGATGTAGATAAAATTATGGCCAAAGTAGGTATCAGGAACAGATACGTAACTTCGAAAAAAGAATTTACATCTGATATTGCAACTAAAGCCGGAAGAAAGTTGATGGAAGAATATGATATTTCTCCTGATACATTCGATATGCTAATAGTATGCACACAAAGCCCGGACTACTTTTTGCCGACAACCGCATGTATCGTTCAGGAAAATCTGGGATTACCTACAACGGTGGGGGCATTTGATTATAATCAGGGATGCTCCGGCTACATATATGGATTGGCGATGGCAAAAGGATTTATTGCCAGCGGGACTGCCAAAAACATTTTGCTGATCACGGCAGAAACCTACAGTAAACATATTCACCCACTCGATAAGGGCAATCGTAGCATCTTCGGTGATGCCGCTAGTGCAAGCTGGATTTCTGCTGATAAGGGTTTCGCCAGAATTGATCATTGTGTACTTGGTACAGATGGAAGGGGAGCACAGCATCTCATCGTTAGAAATGGAGGATTGCGTAATCCCAAAAACCATCAGACTGTTACAAATGAAGAGGAGTTGAAAGCTGCCGGTGACTACCTGTTTATGGATGGTCCTGAAATCTTCAATTTCACCCTTAAAGCTGTGCCGGAACTGCTGAATAGAACCCTGGAGAAAAATAATACAGAAATAGCATCAGTAGACTGGGTTATTTTTCACCAAGCCAATAAATTTATGTTGGACCAGCTTAGAAAGAAGATGAAAATTCCTGAAGAGAAATTTTTATTGTTCATGGAAAATTGCGGTAATACGGTGTCTTCCACCATTCCGATTGTATTAAAGGAACAACTAGCTGTCAATAAATTTGAAAGCAACAACAAAGTCGTATTATGTGGCTTTGGTGTTGGGTTTTCATGGGGTGGTACGGTGCTTCAGTTCTAATGGGTCTTAAATAACCTGAAACTTACTGTTATCAGATAAAGTAAAAGGGTGTCTCAGTAATTACTGAGACACCCTTTTACTTTTTAATTGTATTGCCTGTTTACTTTAATCGGGTTATTTTATCAGTATGAATTTCTTCGTAAGAACCGCTCCATTGGCACCTATTACGCTAAAGAAATAACTTCCCTGTTGCAGGTCGGATAATTGCAATGAAAACGTATTAGATGTAATCAATGCTGCTTTTACAATCCTGCCACTGTTATCACTAATGTTATAGCGTAGCGGGAATTGAGCAACTTTGTCGGTCCGAAGAGTGATATTACCGGCGCTTGGATTCGGACTTAAAGTAAAGTCAAAATCGACCGCCGGAGAACTGGCATCATTGTTCATAACGGCCAGCTGATTGGCCAAACCAGGCTGGTTATCAGGAGCCCATTTATTCATAAGTACACTGCTGGATACATTAGGCGTGACATTAATGATCTGTTTCTCCTGCCGAACAACATATCCAAGGTCATTAATGAATGACCTGATGACGTAGGTAAGCCCTGGATTATTACCTATTATATTTCCACTACCATCAGTTTTTACGATAGATGTATCACCAGACTGATAAGACAGATTGTATGTGTTAACAATCGTCGCCGATAGTGCCTGATACGAAGATGCTGCCTTAATCTGTATCGCTGGTGAAACGGTGACATATGTACTTGGTGTACTTAAATTGCCTTGTGCATCTGCGGCCACAATCCTGTAGTAACTATTGTAATTTGCAATAGGCACCTGAAAGGATGTGTCGGAAGTGGTACCTACGACAACTGCCATGCTAGGATAAAAACCTCTTTCACTTGAGCCCATGATATAGTAGGAAACAGGGCTGGTACCCACCGGATTTGCTGACCATGTTAATTGAACCGTTGAACTGGTAAGTACATTATAGTCAATATTTAATACTGTTCCAGGTTTGTTGATAGTAAACTTCCATGACTGACTCCAGCTGCTCCACGCACCACGGGAATCCAGTGATCGCACACGCCAGTAATACTGCTTATTTGGAAGCAGGAAGTCTGTTACCTCTGGTGTATAGTAAGGATTTACCCCCTGATTCTTGGCCGCAATATAGAGGTTGAAGTTAGGTGATAGCGTATGCGTAAATGTTGGATCTTCACTCAGCTGGAACTGATAGTCAGCGATGCTGTCATCGTCGTTAAGTGCCGGAGGAGTCCAGCGGAAAGTAAAGGAGCTGCTGTCTACCGTAGCTCCATCCAGTGGAAATACTGGTGAGGTGATTGCCGGTAACGGATCATTATCGTTGTTTTCCTTCCACTCAACCTTAACCGCCAGATGGCTATCGCTGCCGTATGACTTGACCCTGAGTGAATTGCTGCCCAACTTCAACTGCGGTATAAAGAATTTGCTCACCTGAAAATTACTCTGGACAAAAATATTGGTGATACTATTCAAATTGTCATCTGTAGTTGCATTGCAGGTAAACCTTAAATAGTACAGGTAAGTACCGTCAACAGTAGTAGGATCAATGGCAGCAGCCAGATCAATCGTATCGGTAACAATACCCATTGTATTCTGACGACTGATCAGCGGTGACCAGTTAATACTGTCTTTCGAGAAATCAACTGTCCAGGCATTCGCACCTGCTCTCCAGGTCGGCATTAGCTTGCCTCCCGTCATTACGAAAGATGAGCTCATCCTGATGACAAATTGTGCGGTAGTTTCACTTACAGGTAAAAGTTGCATGACCGAATCCGAAGCCTGCTTAACCTGATTTATATTGGACGAATATGCAAATATATCGGCAAGGTTATTACTCAGTGATGGTGTATAGGTAATAGTGCCATTTGCAATGATATCTGCAACATTGGTGGAGTCTGGTAGTGGTAATGTCACATGATGCCAGGTGGATGCGGTACTGCTGTTATCAAATGTAATCTGTTCGCCTGGTTTTAATTGCATTGGCAGCGTAGCAGTTGGCCGCTGTGTACCATATTGGGTATAAGCAGCGCGATAGTTATCATTTGAGATATAATCATTGTAATAACTATAATTGTTGGAAGAACTATATGCAAGACCAGGTCCAAAATGTTTTGTTCTGATAAAGAGATATTTATCAAACAGGATATCTTCGAAAGATGCCAGCGTTGTGTTGTCAAGCTGGAGGTAAAATGCTTCTCTGTCAGCATCTATTACCCCAAAGTGCCCTGGACTGGTCTTTACCTCTGCCACGCCATGGGCTCCTCCGTTTAATCCCCAGATCCATAATGAATCGCCCGTCATCTGGGTATTGATGAACTTCACTGTATTGGCAATCATAAAGCAGTTGCCATAACCATAAGAAGAAAGCATCCTGATCGGGTCTTCTATCTCCAATGACTTGAATGGAGCAGGAGGGAAGTAATAGAGGTGATTATCCGCTACCAGCTTCATGATGGCTAAAGACTTATTATAAGAATTAGTAACATCAGTTGACTGCGAAATCTGATTTGAAATATCTCCCAGTGAATAGAAGTTGGCCATTTGGTTGGCAACTATACTGATAGAATCAATTCTTTTTGTGCCTCTGTTGGAAAGTGTCAGCTTCTGCAATGGGCCAAAAGCCGGCAGATAATAGTTGTATAAGTTATACTGGTACGACACCTTTTTCATGACATTATTATCTGTAGACAGTTTACCTCCTACAGAAAGTGTGATAGTGGTGTCATTGGAAGAAAATGAATTTGTTTGTGCGAATTCGTCCGGAAGTGTAGTGGAATAAACGATCTGCTTGGCACCACGGACTACATTGCCTGCTTTGTTGAGGTAGCTGGCATACACTACGGCACGTCCTGCTGATTTGTAATACATGATGTTGTTTCTAAGCGTTACGGTAGTATCGCTTGTTGTATAGGAAATCGGATAACCATTTTCAGTTGCGGACCTCATCGCAATCCTTCTCTTATCAACATTATTCATCACTGCAGGCGCGAGTACTTCGATGTAATCAAATGGCGTACTCACATTCCCGTTAACATCCTCTGTGAGCACATTTATGTAAGTAAATGGAAACTGGTTGTAATTGAACGTGAAAGTGGTATCCGTCACACGTGTAAATAATGTCGCGCCAGCGGGATAGAAACCGCGGGTATTACTCACATGGATCTGGTAATTCTTTGGCTGATTTCCTGTTATTGGTTTGCCCCAATGTACAGTAATGGTAGAATCATCCGAAAAATCATAATCCAAAGACGTTATTTTCCCTGGACCTCCAGCCGTAAATGACCATATAGGGCCCCAATTACTCCACCCTCCTCTGCTATCCATGGCACGCACATGCCAGTAATATTTAGTGCCTGGATTCAGGAAATTTGTAATCTCAGGAGAGAAGTTTGGTGCAACTGCAGAATTAAGGGGAGAGATATACCTGTTGAAATTCGAATTCAATGGATAAGACATCAACGAATCATCTGATAGCTGGAAATGATATTCAACTATTGCATCATTGTCTGGATCTGTTGCTGCCGGCCATTGAAACCTGAACCCAGGCGTATACATCTGTTGGCCTACCGCAGGAACGGGAGCTGTTTCATTGCCTATGACCGGAATATTATTGCTGAAATCATCTGACCAGTTATATGAGAAATTAAGATTTTTAGGTGATTGAGATGCACTGGAAATCTTAACTGCATTATTACCCAAGGCTAGTTGAGGAATAAAGTATTTACTTACCTGGAAATTTCTGACAATTGATAGTTGCTGAATGGCAGATGTGTATAAACTCGTTTGATTTGTAAATGAAAAACGAAGATAAAACGTATAGTCTTTACTGTTAGTAGTCAGGGCGCTGTTGAGGGGTATACTATCTGAAGGAGTGCTGGAGCTTTTAGTATACAGCAAGTTCCAGTTAATATTATCCGGAGAATACTCAACTGTAATATTACTGTTGTTAGATACCTGCCAGTTTGCAAGCAGATAGGCATTTGTTATAGCAAATGGTGATCTGCATTCTAACACGAAATAAGAGTTAGACGTATATGCAGGAGCTACCAGCGTCTGCCCCGAAGAGGAGTCGACACGAATATTTGTATAACTTTTAGACAGCTGGTTAAATGGAATATTGCGGAAGTCGCTGACAAAGGTAAAAGTACCACTCCCCAGGTTATTTGGCGCCGCAGCGCCAGTATAATTAGCAGGAATTTTGTTTGAGAAAGATACCTGCTCATGTGGGAGTAGCCGCATATACGAATTATAATTTTCCGATCCTCCTCCGTATTCCGTATATGCAGATCTATAGTTATTTCCAGACGTAATGTATTGAACAAGTGAATAGTTCTTGGCGCCGTCATAGGTGGCTAATGGGCCAAATAACTGTGTTCTTAAAAACAGGTAAGGGTTGAATGACAGGTCGTCGTAAGTGGCGAGTGTGCTGTTATCCAGCTTAAGATAATAGCTATTATAGTCTATGTCTAACAGTGCAGGAGCGGAATTCACTGAAACCTCCGCCATCTGGTGGGCGGTGCTAAAAGACCAGATGCCTTGCTGGTCGCCTGAAGCACCATTGAAATATTTCAGTGCGTTAGAGAAAGAAAATGAGTTGCCGGCTCCATAATTGACTACTGTTTTGAGCGCACTCTGTGTTTCAGAAGAGTTAAAATCTGCAGGCAGTGCGGAACTTACATACATGGAAGAAAGGTAGTTCCATAGCTTCAGCGCGTATTGCTTACTACCTGGTTGTGTTCCGTTAGTAATAGCAGTATTCGCAATGTTTAAGGTTTGTAATTCTGGCAAATTGTTTGTTGTAATCGAAATACTATCTACGGCAGTTGTGCCCGCATTATATATACTTATGAGTTGGGTAGTGTCATATGCGGTAAGATATTTCTTATAAATATTGTTGTAATATGAATATTTACCAGATATTTGATGGATAAAATCAATTGTGCCCTTTCTCTCTAAATTAATTACTGTGTCTGATTGAATAGAACTCGCACTGCTGGAGTTTGGTACCACAGACTGGCCGTTAACACTAATGTTAGGATTCAGAATAAAAATAGAATAAAATAGAAATAGTTTCGCACAAAGTTGTATTGTTCGCTTCATACACTTTGGTTTTGGTTTGTCATGAAATTGGTTACGCATGCCGGAGGTCCGCATTAACATCTATCTGTCGAATAATTAAATAAATGCGCAAAATTATCAGTTTGTAATTGTTAATGACTATTTTTTTATGTGTTAGTTTAATGTGTATAATTAAAAAAAATAATATGTCACTGAAAAAATGCACTATTCATGCGCCAATAGGCCAGCACAAAGGTTTCCCTGAAAGAACTATTTTTTTTTCCTGGTTAATTATCTTGTTCTTGTTTCCGACCCTCAGCAAGGCAGATACGATACCGGAGAACATCGGCAAAACCGCTCTCTTCAATATTGCTGATATATCAAATAATCCGGCCCCCGCTAACGCTGCTCGTATGAGTATGAAAGCAAACTCAGCACAGAGTGTACCGGGTGTTGCCATAACAGAATTCAGCATTATTGCTTTTGATAAACAGAATAATATCCTTGCAATTGATCCAAGAAGATTGGATGCGTATGGAAAATTATTCCGGAAATCTGCTACTACAGGGGCTGTAGAGGCGATGGACTTTACTCCGGCAATTGCACAATTGTTTGGAAAAGCTCCTCAGCCAACTGAGGTTATGAATCATAATCTTGGGTCGCTAACGGTGGATGATAACGGAAGAATCTACATCATTTATATGGCGTACAAGCCGTTTGGAACAGGTCTGAAGAAATGGCTGGCGAGAGAACCGATATTGATATTTTCATCAGACAATGGGAAATCTTTTAAAGCGTATTCGTTGCCAAATGACCCCGAATTGGCATTCCTTGAAACAAAAATGACTACGGCTCCGTTCACCAAAACCCCTTTAATCGGGCTCACTAAATCATACGGCCCGGTAATAAAAAATTCATTTGCCTATAATACATTATGGGTTACGCAAATCAATCTTACTGCAAACGGAACTGATCTTACCCTTTCTCCTCCTATCACCATTACAACTAAAAGCCCGGGTACCTCCAATCACACAGGTGGCTATTCTTCATTCGCAACAGTGGGTGATTATACCTACTTCAGTTATAACCTCGTAAGTGATGATGAAAAAATGAATAACCACTATGTGGCAAGCATTAACCGCAATACTTTTAAGATAGATAAAACCACATTTGTTGGAAGGTTACAGCCAAACCTGCCTGACCCACATGCCACGCCGGTACTGGTTTACGACAAGGGAAAACTGCATATGGTGTCTGGTGGCCAGGGATTTCCATATGGCTACTGGCGTTTTCAGGTATCTAAGGGTAATTTAACGCAGGAGGATTATCAGGTACTTGCAGGCCATAGAGTATATGCCTCATTAATGGCCGATGCAAATGCGACGTTGTATTTGCTCTACATGGATTATGATCCGCTGCCATGCTTGTACCTGCAGCGTTTTAACGAAAAAACAAATACCTGGCAGCTGCCGGAAAAATTAATAGCACCACCAAGTATGCATAAGCAGATGTCCAAAGACAACTACGGTGTGTATTATTTCAGAATCGCTCCGGATAATTTTGGCGTGCCTTACATATCCTATTCCTTCTGGGATACTTACCAAAAACAGCTTTACCCAAGAGAACTGATTAAATTCAACAAATCCAATAGTCAGTGGAACCAGGTTGCTGAATAAATGAAGTGAAATAGAACAATAGTATTTTCCTTATATGGGTGTCCATGAAGCTATGGACACCCTTTTTTTATCCCAGGCGAGTAGTAAATAAACCGTATAGCCTATCGGTAAATACGGTGGCAGCCAGCTAAGGCTACCTGACTACCCGACCTTTTTTAAAGTCAGGATCGGGGCAAGGATAATGGACGCAGGCCGATGAAAATTCTAAACGTAGCAATATATTATTAAGAAAAAACTTAATTAATAGGTGCAGGGTTTAAACAAACGACCAATCTTCACATATCCTTTACGGAATATACGAAAAATATCCGAATAGCAAAATAGGTCCACAGGGGGGATATTCAATCTGGATTTTTGAAATTATCAGTATAACTTCGCCCAATGCATTATGTTACAGTAGAAGGACTTACGAAATCATACGGCGTAAAACCATTATTCCGCAATATTTCTTTCCATATAGAAGAAGGGGATAAAATAGCCCTGGTGGCCTTAAACGGCGCCGGAAAATCCACATTGCTCAAAATCCTGCTGGGGAAAGAAGCTCCCGATGAAGGGAAAGTCTGGATCCATAAGGATGTAACTGTTGTCATGCTGGAGCAACAGGCGGACTTCAATCTCTCTAAATCAGTTATTGAAAATATATTCGATCATTCGCACCCGGTGCTGAATGCAATTAAAGAATACGAACTACTCACCGAAGAAGGCCTGGAGCCGGACCCGGAAAAATTATCTGCCGCAATCACCAAAATGGATGAACTGAATGCATGGCATTTCGATTCCAAAGTGAAGCAGATCCTGGGTAAACTCAATATCCACCACCTTGACCAACCTATCGGTTCCCTGTCTGGTGGCCAGCAAAAAAGAGTGGCTCTGGCTAAAGTGCTGATAGACATTGGGTTTGAACATAAGCATGTACTCCTGATTATGGATGAGCCCACCAACCACCTGGACGTAAGTATGATTGAGTGGTTGGAGAACTACCTCGATCAGGAAAAAGTCACCTTACTGCTGGTAACCCACGACCGCTACTTCCTGGATAGCGTTTGTAATGAAATTATGGAGCTGGACCAGGAACAACTGTTTGTCTATAAGGGCGATTACGAAAATTACCTGGAGAAGAAAGCATCCAGGGAAGAAAGTGATAAAGCAAGCGTGGAAAAGGCCCGGAATATCTATCGTAAGGAGCTGGAATGGATGCGCAAGCAGCCGAAGGCCCGTACAACCAAGTCTAAATCCCGACAAGATAACTTCTATGAAGTAAAGGAGAAGGCCACTACACGCATTCAGGACCAACAGCTGGAACTGAATGTGAAAATGACCCGCCTGGGTGGAAAAATCCTGGAGCTTAAAAAGGTCTATAAAGCTTACGGGGAACTCATCATCCTGAAAGGGTTTGACTATACTTTCAAGAAAGGGGAGCGTGTAGGCGTAGTTGGTAAAAATGGGGTGGGGAAATCTACCTTTATCAACATGTTACTGGGTAAGGAACAACCTGATTCCGGGAAGATTAACGTAGGAGAAACCATTGTTTTTGGTGACTACTCACAATCTGGCCTGGAAATTAAGGAAGATATGCGTGTGATTGAGTATGTGAAGAATATTGCCGAGAACTTCCCGCTCGCTGACGGCACAAAAGTAAGTGCAGCGCAGTTCCTGGAGCTATTCCTGTTTCCGGCAGAAAAGCAATATACCTTTATCTCTAAACTGAGTGGCGGTGAAAAGCGTCGTTTGCACCTGCTGAGTATACTTTTCCGTAACCCCAACTTCCTGGTGCTGGATGAGCCGACCAACGACCTTGACCTTCCAACACTGAGTATCCTGGAGTCTTTCCTGCAGGAATTCCAGGGATGTGTAATTATTGTGAGCCATGACCGCTATTTTATGGATAAACTGGTAGACCACCTGTTTGTTTTTGAAGGAGAAGGGAACATAAGAGATTACCCGGGTAATTACACCCAATACAGGGAAGCAGAGCGGGAAGAAGATAGACGTAAACTGGCAGATGCGAAAAAAGAACCTGAAAAGCAGGTTGTTACGCAGGCAGCTCCAGCTGTGGAGAATAAAGCCAGAAAGATGTCTTTCAAGGAAAAACGTGAACTCGAGCTGCTGGAGAAAGAAATTGAAGCGCTGGAAGCAGAGAAGAAACAGATTGATGAACAATTATCTTCCGGAGCATTGCCATATGAGCAGATAGCGCCACTTTCACATCGTATCGGAGAAGTTATTGCGCTCCTGGATGAAAAAGGAATGCGCTGGCTGGAATTAAGCGAAATGGCAGGATAAGACATAAATAAAAAGCCCGGTTTCATTGAAACCGGGCTTTTTTGTAGCCTCGCCAAGAATCGAACTTGGATCTGGAGCTTCGGAAACTCTTATACTATCCATTGTACTACGAGGCCGTAGTGGATCGCAAAACTACATTTTCTACCCAATAATCCCAAATTACATTAAAGATTGATATTTGCTTTGAAAATCCTCACTGCGATCGCCAGCAAAATCACCCCGAAAAATTTTCGTATAACCATCAGTCCCGCCTTGCCCAAAAGACGCTCTATGTAACTGAGGCTCCTGAGTACAAGGTAGACCAGTACAAGGTTTACGACAATTCCCGCCAGGATATTATAAGTGTCAAAGTTTGCTTTCAACGACATGATAGTGGTGAGTGTACCTGATCCCGCTACCAGTGGAAAGGCAATCGGGACCACGCTGCCGGCCTTGGCATCCTTTTCACTCTTGAAAAGTTCAATGCCCAGTATCATCTCCAGCCCAATGATGAAAATTACAATAGAACCTGCCAGTGCAAAGGAGTTCACATCTACACTCATCAACCGCAGAAATGGCTCACCCGCCAGCAGAAACAATATCATCAGCACCCCCGATGCCAGAGTAGCCTTGCCGGCATCTATATGCCCCAGCTTTTCCTTTAAGGAAACCAGGATCGGAATAGACCCCAGAATATCGATTACCGCAAATAACGTAAAGGTAATAGTCAGAATTTGGCCGATATTAAACATCGAGGTTAATTTAGTTTTAGTAAATATATACAGAACAACCAGAAATCATAGAGATCAGTCCCATTTCTGGCTATATTTGTTTAATATAAGTGTGAATATGACAGAGGATATTATTATTCAGATCAGCAATAAAATCAAAGAGAAAAGAAAATCTAAAGGCATTACCATACAGGAACTGGCTGATAAAGCCGAGGTAAGTAAAGGATTGATCTCCCAGATCGAAAATAACCGCACCGTGCCTTCATTGCTGGTGTTAATTAATATTATCCGCGCGCTTAACCTGGATATGAACGAGTTCTTCAATGAAATTGACCAGCAGGGACAAGGCGCAAAAGTCATCGTAAAACAGAAAGCCTCCTATCAGCCATTTGAAAAAGAACCCGCAAAAGGCTTCCAGTACAAACGCGTTCTCACTAAAAACATAAAGAATTTCCCCGTCGATATCGTATTGCTGGAACTTAAAAAAGGCGCCAGAAGATCACAACTGGTTAAAACCGACGCCTACGAGTACAAATATATCATCAAAGGACAGGTGGAATACCTCATCGATAACGAAAAATATATCCTGGAAGAAGGCGACTCCCTCTTCTTCGATGGCCGCCTGGGCCACAAACCAGCCAATACCGGTGACGCTGATGCACTTATCCTCGTCGTGTATTTCTTCCTCGACAATGAAAAATAAGGACAATCGGATATTTATAAATACTTAACATTAATTTTAGTATAGGTTAACATTTTGGTCATATTCGACCCTAACCTTTGCATGGTAAATTTTACCCCCTAATCTAAATTGCCATGCATCCAAATCTACAACGAGCCGTACCACGGCTATGCGCCTTTCTGTTGCTGTTACTGTCCGTAGCATCATCAAACGCCCAGACAACTATCAGCGGAAAAGTGCTTAGTAAGGAAGATAAACAAGCCATCATTGGCGCTTCCATCAAGGTAATAGGCACCTCCAAAGGAACTGTTAGTGACGTCAACGGAAACTTTATCATTAATGCCAGCCCCGATGCAACCCTCCTGGTTAGCTTCATCGGCTTCAACGCCGAACAGTACAAACTCAATGGCCAGAATAATGTAACTATTGAACTCCAGGGAGATAAAAAAGCCCTCGACGAAGTAGTAGTAACGGCACTGGGTATACGTAAAGAAGTAAAACGTGTAGGCTATGCCGTTCAGGAAGTGAAAGGCGCCGACCTCATCAAAGCCCGCGAACCAAACCCTGTCAACGGCCTCGTAGGTAAAGTTGCCGGCCTCACCGTAGGCGCTTCTGCTGAACTGTTAGGCCCCCCGCTGGTACTCCTCCGCGGTAATAACATCAACCTCTATGTGGTGGATGGTGTGCCTATCAACTCCGATACCTGGAATATCTCCCCGGATGATATCGAAAGCTATACGGTACTGAAAGGTGTTACCGCCTCTGCATTGTACGGCTCCCGTGGCTTAAATGGTGCGATCATGATCACCACCAAAAGAGGCTCGAAGGATAAACGTGGTTTCTCCATCGACTTCAACTCCAGCACCATGTTCAATAAAGGCTTTATCGCCATTCCTAAAGTACAGGATGAATACGGCCCCGGCGACCACGGTAAATATGCCTTCGGTGATGGTAAAGGTGGTGGTATCAATGATGCGGACTATGATATCTGGGGACCAAAATTCGAAGGACAGCTGATACCGCAGTACGACAGTCCTGTAGACCCGACTACTGGTAAAAGAACCGGTACTCCATGGATCGCACGTGGTAAAAATAACCTGCAGCGCTTCCTGCAAACAGGTTTGCTCAGCACCAATAACCTCGCAGTGTCCAGCCACACCGATAAGGCTGATCTCCGCTTCTCCCTGTCGCATTCCTACCAGAAAGGACTGGTACCCAATACACAGCTGAATATCACCAACTTCAACATCTCCGCAGGTTATAACTTCAACCCACGCCTCCGACTGGATGCATACCTGAACTATAACCGCCAGTATACCGATAACTTCCCGGATGTTACCTATGGCCCTAACAGTATTATCTACAATACACTGATCTGGGCAGGCGCCGACTGGAGCATGGACGACATGCGCAACTACTGGCAGCCTGGTAAAGAAGGGATTCAGTCTATCTATGCTGAATACCAGCGTTACCACAACCCATGGTTCATGACCTACGAATGGCTGCGCGGTCACTATAAAACTGACCTGAACGGCTATGTGAAACTGAACTATAAAATTACCGACAAGTTGGAAGCACTGGTACGTACACAGGTTACCGGCTACGACCTGATGCGTAACGAGAAAATGCCTTATTCTGCCCACCCTTACGGCCGTGAAGAAGGTAAAGGCGACTACAGAGAAGATAAACGTACCCTGTTTGAAAACAACACGGATGCATTGATCAGCTATACCAACATCTTCCCGCATAAAATAGGCGTACATGCCTCCCTGGGTGGTAATATCCGCAGTTATAAATACAATTCCAGCTTTACTTCTACCAATTATCTCAATGCGCCGGGATGGTATAACTTCGCTAACTCCCGCGATCCGTTATATGCTACCAACTATATAGCAAAGATGCTCGTATTGAGTACCTATGGTTTTGTAGATATTGATTTAGGTAAATATGCCACACTCTCGCTGACGGATCGTCTGGACAAAAACTCCAGCATGCTGCCAGGTAACAATACCAGTTACTGGTACCCTTCTGTAGCGTTGAGCACCGTGGTTTCCGACTATGTAAATCTGCCTGAATTTATCTCTTTCCTCAAGTTCAGAGGTTCTTATGCGAATGTAAAAGGTGGTATGACGCAACCAACTATTGGTGCTACGCCGCTGGCTACCTATCCTTTAGGCTATGGTACTGAATATCAGTCAGCTTACGATGGCCCTACCTTCCAGAATACGGCGAACTATTCCGTAACACCTATTTACCAGACGCAGGCAGGTGCATACTATACACAGGTAATCACCAATCCTAATCTGCAGTCATTTACCAGTAAGGTATATGAAGGTGGTATGGACCTGAGATTTTTGAAAAATCGTTTAGGGGTTGACGTTACTTATTACAACAATACCAACGGCCCTAGAATTTATACCCTGCCGATGGCAGTATCAACCGGCTTTTCCGGTGCCCTGATCAATGGTGTGACTACCCGCCAGAAAGGATGGGAAATCTCCCTGAATGGTTCTCCGATCCGTTCCGAAAAGGGACTCTCATGGGATGTAACCGCTAACTGGTCTACATTTAAAGAGAATTATGTGAGCTTCTATGGAGATAAACAATTGCTTACCCGATATATCGGTATTGGCGATAGAGTAGATGCATTCTTCGGTACCAAATTCGTACGTACTCCTGATGGTCAGATTATTAATGGCAACGATGGTCGTCCTATCGTAAATCCTACAAACCAGAAACTCGGATACGCAAATCCAGACTGGGTTTGGGGTGTTAATAATACCTTCCGTTATAAAGGCGTTTCCCTAAGCTTCCAGTTTGATGGCCGTGTTGGTGGCAGCATGATCGATTATATCCAGCAACAGACATTCCGCGGTGGCCGCAACATCCAGACAGTTCAGGGTGCGATGGGTGATGCCCGCTACCAGGACTATAAAGGCGTTAAATCCTGGCTGGGAAGCGGTGTCGTAATTGCTAACGGCGTACCTATCCAGTATGATAACAACGGTAACGTAACCAACGCCGATAAAATGCAGTTTGCACCAAATACTACCAAAACCTTCCTGCAGGACTATATCAGCGTATACTACAAAACCAATGAAGCCAACCTTATCAGCAAAACTTTTGCAAAACTCCGTGAGGTAACCATCGGTTATGCACTGCCACAATCCTTGCTGAAAGGCACTTTCATTCACAATGCCAATGTTTCTTTCGTAGGTCGTAACCTCCTGTATTTTGCCAAAAATAAGGATGTGGATCTGGACCAGTACCCAGGTGCTGATCAGGGTACTTCTACACTGCAAACGCCCACCACCCGTAGCTATGGCTTTAATGTAAACCTCACCTTCTAATCATCTGACAATGAAATCTCTTAAAATATTATCACTCGCAGTACTTGCCGGTATTACATTTAGCAGCTGTAACAAAAAGTTTGATGAATACGGTGTAAACCAGAACCGTCCGGCTGCTGTCCCGCCCAGTATGGTTATCGGCGGGGTGCTGGCAGATATGAATGCCGACAAACCATGGAGCAGCGTAATGCGCTGGAATCAGTTCGACTGCTGTAACTATAACTATTATGGCGACCAGCGTTACGACTGGGGTGGTGCTGACCTGGGGAACTTCTTTTCCCTTACCAACGTGCTGCAAATGGAAAAGGAAGCGACCCGTCTTGGGGGCAAAACAGTGAATCCATATAGTGCTTTGGGTAAATTTTTCCGCGCTTATTTTTATTACAGGATGACCAATCTGGTAGGGGATCTTCCACTGAACGATGCGTTACAGGGGCTGGCCACTGCTTCTCCCAAATATGCATCTCAGAAAGAAGTATTTGTACAGCTCCTCAAATGGCTGGAAGATGCCAACAGCGACCTCGGCAACCTGATCGCCAATCCGGATAAGAGTAATACGGCAGAAGGCCAGAATCTGAAAGGCGATATCTATTTCGGTAACGACCTTACCAAGTGGCAGCGTGCAGTAAACAGCTTCCATCTCCGCGTGCTGATTGCATTAAGCAAGAAAACCGCCGACACTGATTTACAGGTGGCTGCCCAGTTTAAAAATATCTTTACCAATCCAACCAAATACCCGCTGATCGAAAGTATGGATGGTAACCTGCAGTTCATCTATAACGGTATTAATAAATACCCGTCTAACCCGGATAACCTGGGTAATGATGCAACACGTTATAATATGTCTGCCACCTATCTGAATACACTGGTATCCTTAAACGATCCCCGTGCATATATCACCGCTGAACCTGCTACCCAGCAGCTGAACGTAAACCATAAAACGCCGGCAGATATTACGGCTTATGTAGGAGCACCTTCCGGCCAGAGCCAGGAAGATATGTCGTCGGCGATGTCCAGCGTAGATACTGCCGCTTATTCTGTGCGTAGCAGGGCGCGTTATTACAGCAGCTATGCAGGTGAGCCAGGTGTGCTGGTAGGTTATCCGGAAGTATGCTTCAATATTGCAGAAGCGATCAATCGCGGCTGGATTACAGGAGATGCGGAATCTTACTATAAAAACGGTATTAAAGCCTCTCTGGGCTTCTACAGCATCCCACTGAAGGGAAGTGTTACTAAAACATATGCAGGCGCTAATTACACCATTCCTTTCGATTTTGACGGTACTTACTATGTGCAGGCATCTGTGAAGTATGCCGGTAATAATGCGGCAGGTCTTACCCAGATATTACAGCAGAAATACCTGGCATTCTTTGAGAACTCAGGCTGGGAGGCATATTTCAACTATCGTCGTACAGGAGTGCCTGTGTTTAGTGTAGGTACTGGTACTGGTAACAGCGGCGCGATCCCAGTTCGTTGGAAATACCCTGACAGTGAGCGTTCCTCCAATACCGTTAACTGGACAGCTTCGTTGCAAAGCCAGTTCGGTAGCGGAACAGATGATATCAACGCCGCCATGTGGCTTATTAAATAAGCAGACAATATTTGAGCATCACTAAACAAAATTGCTATTGCGAAAGCATACCGCGCGAAGCGCGGAACAAAACAAAATGACATCGAAGATGTCATTTTAAATAATTCGCTTTAATAATAAAATTGATTTGTTTGTAGACGGTAGCTTCGCTACCGTCTTTTTATTTCCGCCCCGAAGCACTTCACGGATAATAACATAAATATTTGTTTAATAATACTTAACAATTAGTTTAGCCAGGGTTAACATTAAGTTTACATTGGAGCGGCACCTTTGACCCAAACAGTGAATATTAATGATGAAAATTCCTTGGATTGAACAGCGGCTGCAAAAGGCCGGCAATCTGACCTTCTCGTTATATGCCGCCCTGGTGGCATTTGGAACTTATTCCTGCATGTATGCGTTCAGGAAGCCGTTTACCGCTGCCATCTTTGAAGGGATGAGCTTCTGGGGAATAGATTATAAAATCTGGCTGGTAATCAGCCAGACGCTGGGATATGCGGCGAGTAAATTTTACGGGATCAGGTTCATTGCAGAGATGAAAGGACAGCGAAGAGCGGCCAGCATCCTGATGCTGATACTGATTTCCTGGACATCGCTGCTGCTGTTTGCGGTAGTGCCGGCACCTTATAATATTCCTTTCCTGTTTATCAACGGGTTTCCGCTGGGCATGATCTGGGGGCTGGTATTCAGCTACCTCGAAGGCCGCCGCAGCACAGAGTTTATGGGCGCCGTACTCTCCATCAGCTTTATCTTTTCATCCGGTTTTGTGAAATCGGTCGGAAAATCGACCATACTTGACTGGGGCGTAAAGGAGAACTGGATGCCCTTTGTAACCGGCCTTATATTCATTGTTCCCATATTGATTTTTGTACTGCTGCTGGAGCAAATTCCGCCACCATCAGCGAAAGATGAGCAGCTACGTACCAAACGTGCACCCATGGACAAAGATGAACGACGCAGGTTTCTCCAGGCCTTCCTGCCAGGACTCATACTGCTGATCGCCAGCTATGTTATGCTGACGGTATTACGCGATATCAGGGATAATTTCTCTGCAGACATCTGGAAAGACCTGGGCTATGGCGCTACTTCCGGCATCTTTACCCAAACAGAAATTCCGGTATCACTGGGTATTATTGTAATCATGAGTATGCTGGTATTTGTGAAAAACAATTATAAAGCGTTTATGCTCAACCACCTCATCGTAATATTAGGATTCGTGATCGCCCTCGTAAGTACTTTACTTTTCAAGGCACACCATATAGGGCCCGTATGGTGGATGACGCTGACCGGACTGGGTTTATATATGGGCTACATACCATTTAACTGTATATTCTTCGAGCGACTGATAGCAGTGTTCAAATACGTTAGTAACGTGGGTTTCATCATGTATGTGGCCGATTCATTCGGGTACCTGGGGAGTGTAATGGTTATGCTGGCAAGAAATTTTTATAATATGAAGATCACGTGGAGTGAGTTTTTTGCTGATGCCTTAATAGGAGTGAGTTTGATGGGGATCGTGCTGATGGTAATATCTTCCCTGTACTTCAGAAACAAATTTATAACAGTGAATAATGATACGCACCCTGTAATGAACGGAGAAGTGCAGATGGCAGCCTGAAAAGAGGGGAATCAGGCTAAATAAAAAAGGTAAATCGTGATTGATTCATGCACGATTTACCTTTTTTTATTGGGAGATTACTGAGATTATTCTTTGTCAGCAGCCTTCTTGGTAGATGGCTCATCTTTCGCGTCTTTAAACTCGCGAATGCCGCTACCCAGGCCACGCATCAATTCAGGAATCTTCTTACCACCAAACAATAACAGAACTACTAAAGCAATAAGCAGTAATTCCTTTACGCCAATTTCCTGCAGAAACAAAAGAGGAATATTCAAGAATGATGTTGTCATTATACCAGGTTTTAGTGTGTTCTTTTACGGTAAATATTTGTATAAAGTTAGTACGAAATCTGGTTTTTTCAGATTTTACCCGAGATATTTACAGTGATATGTATAAAATTTTATATTTCAGATGCTTATGAATTATAAAAATCGATCTCTATGGCACCGTTTACCACTTTCAGGCAGGCAACCCGGCCATACTCCGTGCGGCGCTCAAACGATTTTTCTAAGGGTGTTCCGGAAACATGTGCCAGCAAAGCCCGGATGATACCGCTATGTGTTACCAGTACCGCATCTTTTCCCTTGCTGATGACTTCGTTTAAAACCGCTACAGCCCTGTCCCGCAGGTCTATATAGCTTTCACCGCCAGGCACCCGCACATACACGAAATCATCCATCCATTTCTGGAGCGCATCAGGGCCGAGGTCGTCCCAGCGTTTCATTTCCCATTCACCGAAATTCAGTTCTTTAAGCCGGTCGTCGGTAGTGAAATTGTTGCTGAAAAGGTAGGTTGCCAGTTTCCGGCAGCGTTGAAGCGGGCTGGAATAAACGACCAGCGGTTTATCGGGCAGGAGGCCCTTCACGCGGGCAGCTTCCGTCTCAAAAGTTGGCGCTACGTCTATATCAGCGAAGCCATAACAAATGCCACGTTCTACGGCCGGAGTGGTGTGCCGGATCAGGTATATTTCCATCCCAGAATACAAAAGCACAAATATATAACTGTTTCCGCTACTTGCTGAACAGCGCCCAAACAATCGCCGGTATAGCCACCGATCCATTTGTGCATCAGCCTGGCCATATACATCCTTATCAGCAGGAGGGCCGGAATGGTCAGCAGTAATTCGGGCTTATGCAAGGCATAGGTGGTGGCAAGGAAAGGCGTGATCCCAAAGAAGGCTGCTATCATCAGGTCGGTATTGGTAATCCCTTTGGCGATAGGTTTTGCTTTGCTTAGTTCATCTTCTCTTACATATTGCTGGGTATAGATGATGGTAAGGGCGGTAAACCTGCTTAGTGGCTGTGCCGCAATGATGGCCATCATCAGCACATATGTGGGCAGGCACATCAGCGATACCAGTTTGGTAGCAATAAGGAGGAGGAGGCCCAGCATACCGTAAGTACCGATACGGCTGTCTTTCATGATTTCCAGGATCTTCTCTTTTGTCCAGCCGCCGCCGAAGCCATCGCACATATCTGCGAAGCCGTCTTCGTGGAAGGCGCCGGTAACCCATACGCTGACGCAGATACATAGTAAGGCTATCAGCGCTTTGGGGGCCATATCCTGTAAAGCCCATACTACCAGCAGCATAAATGCGCCGGTGATCCATCCCACCAGTGGCAGATAACGGGTAGCCCTGTTCAATGATTCGGGATCATAGGGTTCGCTGACGGTAACGGGTAAACGGGTATAGAACATGAGTGCTGTCCGGATCAGTTGCCATTGTTCCCTCATATCGATCTGTTTGAAACCTGAGCACTACCAAAACTGGCCATTTCTTCGAGGAATGCCACTGCGCTTTGTATCAGCGGAATGGCTAATGCAGCGCCGGTGCCTTCTCCCAGGCGCATATCGAGCTGTAAAAGCGGATCGGCATGGAGGTATTGCAGCATGGACTGGTGGCCTTTTTCATTGGAGCAATGTGCGAAAACACAGTAATCCAGGACGTCGGGGTACATGGCTGCCGCTGCCAGCAGGGCTGCGGATACAATAAACCCATCTATCACGATTATCATCTTAAATTCTGCTGCCTGTATGATGGCGCCGCAGATCATAGCTATCTCAAACCCACCGAAGGTGGCCATCGCCTGTAAAGGGGAACCGGGTGTAGGGTGGAATGCCTGTACCTGGCGCAGTACGGCCTTTTTTTGTTCGAGCTGCTGCATATTGGAGCCGGTACCAATGCCGACGCATTCGTCTATGGGCATGCCGGTAAAGTGACTCATCAGCAGGGCAGCGGAAGAGGTGTTGCCAATGCCCATCTCTCCGAAGCCAATAATATTACAGCCTTCCTGGTATAATTGATATACTTCTTCTGCGCCCGCATCCATGGCGGCAGCGCATTGTTCCTTGCTCATGGCTGGCTGATGAAGATAGTTCTTCGTGCCCATGCCTATTTTGCGGTCGCGCAGCTGCGGATGTGTTCCAAAGCTGTGATTAACGCCTGCATCTACAATTCGCAGATCCAGTTTATGTTGTCGGGAAAATACATTGATGGCGGCGCCTCCGTTCAGAAAGTTGTAAACCATCTGGGCGGTAACTGCCTGTGGAAAAGGGTTTACGAGTCCATCCTCCGCTATGCCGTGATCGCCGGCAAATACAATGATCGCCGGATGATGAAGGGCTGGTGTAAGCGTTTCCTGGATTAGTCCGGCCTGTAGTGCAATCTTTTCCAGTTTGCCTAAGGAGCCGGGTGGTTTGGTTTTCTGATCAATCTTTTCTTGCAAGGGTTCCTTCAGTAAGGTAGATACGGGTGTAATCATCTTATTTCTCCTCTTTTTATATCAACACAAAAAATAGTTCGCTATCGCTTGCCAGCTTCATCTTTTATTATAACGGGAATTCCGGCAATCATCAGTATTACAGTATCGGCTAAACGGGCGATGTATTGATTGGTCCAGCCCTGCAGGTCTGCAAACTTGCGGGCAGTTACAGTTTGGCCGTGGATACCCATCCCGATTTCATTGGTTACGATGATGTAGGTACCGGCTTTCTGGTGAATGGCATCTATCTCAGCCTTTATGGTTTCCAGGGCTGGTTCTAAACGGTGTGACGAATCTTCAAATAAATTGGTAAGCCAAAGTGTGACGCAGTCTATTAAAACAGTTTGCCCCTCGAGGGGTAGGCGGCTTATATATCGTTCTTCTTCATAATTGATCCAGGCGGCGCTTCGGTCATCTTTGTGCCGCTGTACCCTTTCTGCGAAATCTTCGTCCCAGATGCGGGCGGTGGCAACATAAACCGGACTCGGACTATGGGATAATGCAAGGGTTTGTGCATACCTGCTTTTCCCTGATCTGACACCGCCTGTGATCAAATATATCATGAATGTAGTTAGTTTAATACGGGCATGGCAGGGAAGAAATATCCGGTATAAGGAATACTTTTCTTCAAGGCACCTGTCATGGCATTATATATAAACAATGTGTTCTCCTGAGAGTTCACACCGTAACCTGGTTTCATGCCTGTAATGACCAGGGTGGTATCTGTTGGGTTGTACCTTACACCGGCACCATAGAGTTCTCTGTCTGCCGGCAGTTTTACGATAGGAACAGTAAGGGTACTGTCTATACCTGGTACAAATTTATACACGTTGGAACCGCCGCCGTACTGACCTGTCTGTGCAAAATAAATAGCGTTTTCAGCCGCTGATGCGCAGAAGGAGCCAGCATTCCAGAAGCCCCATGTATCGTAGATGTCGAAGCTGATAGGATAAGTCTGAACAGCCAGGTTACCGCCATCAATGGCATAGAGGTTTTTACCTTCCCCTGCCCAGATACGGCCATCACGGCTTTTGGCAAATCCTACGGATGCTTTAACCACTTTTTTGTTAATGCTGAGGTCTGCTGCATTTAATACAACGACACCATCATTTTTTGTTAATACAAATACAAAATTATCTGATTTGAGCATGCCGCCGGTTTCTCCGGTAATGCCATTCACTTTACCGGTAAGGGTAAGTGTGTTCAGGTCCATTACGTACACACCGTCGGTGGTGCTCACGAGGCCACGGGAGTTATCGATGCCGCAGAAGGCATGACCTTCGGCAGGCAGTGGGGCGGTACGGCCTTTTTCCAGCAGGTTGTAGGCATCTGCCACTACCAGCGGACCACTTTTGGATACGATATATAACTGACCATTGTAGATGGCGCCATATTCAGAAGTAACACCCAGCTTTTTGCCGGCGTTTACTTTACCATAGATGTTCTGGTAAATGCTGTCTGCTCCGTTACGATAGAAGTTCAGCTCGCCTGTAGCAGGATAATTTCCTTCATTCACAATGTAGAAGCCGTTTTCCCATGGGCCCAGTACTTTAATACGGTAATAGTAACCGGAAAGACTGTTGCCTGCATATACTTTAAAGGAAATGGTATAATCACCTCTTTCAGCAGGCTTAAAGGTAAATACGGAATCAGTACTTTTTTCAACACCGTTTACAAGCCACTGATAAGTAGGCGTACCGGAAACATTGCCCAGTTGCGGACGGATAGTTTTGGAATCGCCTATATAGATAGTATCATTTCCATTGCCATTGTTATTTAAACCCGGAGAAACAACTTCAGGTATGACAATACCTGCCTCGTTCTTCTGGCAGGCGGTGATTCCCATCATGGCCAATGCTACAAGTACCAGGGGAAACTGAAGGGAGCGTGAAATTTTACGCATGAGCTATTGATTTTTTATACGATTTTCCGTGCGTATGCCCGCTATCGTTATTCGTGCATACCCGGTGCTATAGACAGAATTCAACTTATGCAAGATAGGAAATCGGGTTTCCCCAAAAAAGATTTAGAGATTCATTACGTGTAAAACCTTTCAAGGTGCTACGCGTAATAAATCTCTAAACTAAATAATATTTATTGCTGACAGGCCATTACTGCGCGGTACGCAGCTTTTTGCCATAAGCCAGTGCCAGTCCGCCGAAGAATACGGCAGAATAGATCAGGGTACCGGCGAGGAAAAATCTCATGTATGGAATTGCCTGTGCATAGCAGCTGATAAAGCCTGCCATGTCTTTGGTGTAAGGCTGCATGGTAGTCATGTCTGTACCACCGGAAATCCAAACGCCAAAGTCAGAAACAATCCAATGTACGATAGCTGCTACGATGGAAGCCGCTACGATATTGCCAACTGCAATTTTCTTAATCATTACCTGGCCAACAACAACAATCAGTACAAAGCTCAGGTATGTCCAGTACCAGCCACTGTAAAGCAGACCCTGTGCATATTGTTTGTTAAACACCTGCATCAGTACAACATCACTCAGAAACAGCGCCAGTAAAGGGAATACAAATGCTTTCCAGCTTTTAGCGAAGGTAGAGCCGCCAAACAGCGCCATCGCTCCTAAAGGTGAAAACATTGCAATCGGCGACATATTAGCATCTGCGCCCAACACAACTCTGATTACTCCTGCTGCCAGAATGAACAGCAAAAGCACACCAAATTGCGGATTAAGATTCTTTAAAGACATATGTTGATTTAGTATTTAAAGGTTAAAGATAACTCCTGTATTGAAATTAAAGCCTCTCGAATTATATCCTGTCACATCGAAATATTTATAATCTGTAATATTTCGGAAACCGGCGAAAATTTTAAGCAAGTTACCAAATTTATACTCACCATAAAGATCTACGGTGTAATAATCTCCCAGCGGGTTACTTACATCATAGCGCAGGCCTACATATTTATAGGATGCGCTCGCATAAAGTGAGGAGGTGATCTGGTACCCCAAAGTAGCATTTCCCATATTCCGGGGAATCCGGTAGAGGTTGTAAAAGGTGTTTTTACTACCGTTCGTTGCCGTCTCTGTTATATGACCATCTGTATAGCTATAGTTGGCCGTAAAATCCAGCCCACGGATAATCTCTACCTCAAATTCTGCTTCTAATCCGGATGCCTGTTGCTTATTGGCATTTCTATACTGTCCGGCATATGTAACGGGGTCTGAATAAAATATGATCAGATCGCGGGTATCTCTCCAAAAACCAGTAACCCTGAAATTAGCACGATGCAGGTACAGCTGGTAACCTGCCTCATAGCTGGTGGTCACTTCCGGGCTAAGGCCGCTGTTGCCATAACCTGGCGCGTATAGTTGATAAAGGGTAGGTGTCTTATAGCCGGATGCAACATTGACATAGAACTTATGCTGGTCGTTCAGCAGATACGAAGGGTTGATGGAATAAGTGAAATTATTACCATACAACTGGTGATGATTGTAGCGACCGCCAACGTCCAGGTTGAATCCACCCATGTTACGCAGCAAAACGGATGCGTAGGCACTTACCTGATTGGCATGTGCGCTGTCTTTGGGGATATTGGTGATATATGGCGTCGCACCCGGATAGTTTCCGATCAGATAATCATCCTGACCGGTACGGGATGCCATAAAAACACCGCCACCTATTACACGTACCTGTCGGGTGAAATCCAGGTTTACATAGCTTTCCACCTGGTGCGTATACGATGAAAAATGTGAATCATCATATTTGGTATAGCCGGTTGGCGCTATATAGCCGCTATCGTTCAGATAGTGCCTTTTATTTTGCTGATAGCTATACAACAGGCGCCATTCTCCCAGTTTGAATTTATAGGTGCTGCTGAAGGTATTGAGCATATACTGGAACTGGCCGTTATAGTCGCGGTCATCAATGAAAGCGCCTTCATCCAGCGCATGGTGATAGTCGCTGAAATTAAAGAGGTATTGCAGGTTCCATCTTTTGCCGGCTTCCAGTCCCAGTTTGGCAAATACGGTATGCTGCCGGAATCCGTCCTTGTCGAAGTTGGCATGTCCGGTGGTATCGGTGGCATCGGAGAAGCCGTCTGTTTTTTCAAATTTATAGCCGAGGATATAGGAGAATTTATCCAGATGCCCATGTAGATTGATTCCAGCCTGTTTATCATTATAGCTGCCGTATCCCAGTGAGGCAGTGGCACCGAATTTCTTATCGCCGGCTTTCCGGGTAATGATATTGATCACACCAGCTACGGCATCGGAGCCGTAAAGCGTAGATTGGGCACCACGGAGGATTTCAATACGCTCTATCTCCTGTGTGGAGATGAAGTTAAGGTCAAAGGCACCGGAAATCTGGGAGGCATCAGAAACGGGCATCCCATCGATAAGAATCAGTGTATTACCGGAGCCGGCGCCACGCATATATACTGTCTGGACGGACCCCGGTGTATTATTGGCGCCGTTAATCACCAGCCCGGGCTGTGTATTCAGTATATCTGCTACCGTTTTGCCATTATTTTTATCGAGATACTGTCGCGTAAGGATGGTCAGCACTTTACCTGTTTCGCTGGCTTTCATTGGCACTTTGGAAGCGGTTACCGTAACTTCCGACAGCTGGCGGCTATGGGTAGTATCCTGCGCCATACCTGGCAGGGATGCAAATAAGATGATGGTTGCTAAAAGTATTTTCATAAAGCATCTAACAAAAAAAAAGAATTACAGATTAATCCGGTAAGAGAAAAAATCTGTAATTCGTAAAAAAAATAAGGGATATCTGTGGAGATATCCCTTTGAATATGGTAAAATCAACCAGGAAGACGGGAGATATGTTTCTCCATTTCTTTGATCTGGCTTACGATCTGGTCGTTGGTAGGTTTTTGTGCTTTTGCTCTGCGGAAGTAATCTTTTGCAGATTTAAACTCGCGGCGGCTCATCGCAATACCGGAGAGGGTCAGCAGGGCAGCAGCTGTATTTTCCTTGTCTGGCAGGCCCATACGAACCGCCTTCTTCAGGTTCTGGTCAGCTGATTTCAGGTCATTTTTCTGGTAAGCGATATTTCCAAGCTGGAAGTACTGCATACCTTCATATTCCTTCATCGGGCTGCCGGATTTGATACTCTGGCGTATAGTAGATTCTGCTTTATCCAGGTCGTTGGTATACATGGCCATGTTAGACTGCATGAAGTAGTATACGGAACGGATAGGTTTATAGAGCAGGTTAGGCCATTTAATCTGATTCATGAGTTTATTGGCTCTTTCGAGGTCACCGGCTTCCACAGCTTCCTGTACCATTCTCATTGGTCCAAACAGCACATGCGTTACCAGACAGATCACTGCAAGCAGCAATACGAGGGAAGCTTCCCACCAGCCAACTGTAAAACCCAGGGCAATACCGCCCAATAACAGCACAATGCCGATCGGGAAACGATATAAAATAAAAAAGTTAAATGCTTTCATGGAAATTCTGTTCGTAATTCACTTTATTCTAATACGAGGCAGCAAAGATAATTAAAAAATACACCGTAGTGTTGCCGGGAGCATATCCGGGTAAATATTAATTTAATGACTATATCCGGCCTCGTTTTCGGCATTCCGGGCCTTCCCGAACCGGAGATTTGCCAGTATAATGGCGCCCAGGATAATACCGATACCGATTATCTGCACCGTGGTGATATGTTCATGTAGGAAGATGGTAGCTGCGATAGTGGCTACCGGAAGCTCGGCAGCACTGAGTATGGCGCCTAATGCCACGCCGGTTTGCGGCATCCCTTTCGAGAAAAGGAAGGGGGGAAGCACTGTCCCGAATAAGGCCAGTGGTATTCCCCACATCCAAAGTCCGGTTTCCGTAAAACGACCATTTACTAAATAAAGTGGCGGAAAGATGAGTGTTATTATGATGAAAGCGCCGGTAACGATCCAGGCACTTTTCAGTACCGGCGTAAGCGCACGGCCTACACGGCCGCTTACCACGATGAATATGGTATAGAAGAAGGCCGCCAGCAGCCCGAATCCGAGGCCTTTTAAGTTTAAGGAAGCCCCGCTGCTGTTCAGTATGCCCCCTGCCAGGAAAGTTCCGGCGAGGATCAGCGCTACCGCCAGCCATTGGCGCCCGGTAGGCTTCTTCTTATAAATTAACCATTCGGCCATCATGCTCATCCAGGTAAACTGCATCAGCAGTATAATGCCCAGACTCGCAGGGATATATTGTACAGCCTGGTAATACGTAATACTCACCAGTCCTGTAGAACTGCCAAGAATAAAGGATGTCCTGGCATCTTTATTTTTAAGTCCGTAGGTGGTAGCACCCGAGATCATATGAATGAACCAGAGTGCTACCATTCCGAAGCCGGCCTGTACGCTGCAAACTTCTCCCAGCGTTAAGCCATGCTGATATCCGAGTTTAACGATTGTTGATAATATTCCAAAGCTACATGCGCCTATTAACACGAGCAATATGCCTTTCCACATGATGATCTAAAATTTGCTGCGAATGTAGCGGAATTCATCGAATCGCTATTTTGTCCGCTTTTCCAGGTTTGGCAGGAATCCTGTTAGCAATCCAATCAATGGCAGATAAGCACATACCTGGTAAACATAGGTGATGTTGGTCTGGTCGGCAAGTCGGCCAAGCAGGGCAGAACCCACACCTCCCATACCGAAGGCCAGTCCGAAGAAAAGGCCTGCAATCATACCTACTTTACCGGGTACTAACTCCTGCGCATATACGAGAATAGCAGAAAAGGCAGAAGAAAGTATTACGCCGATGAAGACGCTTAATATGGCTGTCCAGGCGAGGTTTACATGCGGCAGCAGCAATGAAAACGGTGCTACGCCCAGGATGGAGATCCAGATCACATACTTGCGGCCGATGCGGTCGCCTACTGGCCCGCCAATAAAGGTGCCTGCAGCTACAGAGAAGAGGAATACAAACAGGTATACCTGCGCACTCTGTACACTTACGTTAAATTTATTGATCAGGTAGAAAGTATAATAGCTGGTCATGCTGGCCATATAGAAGTATTTGGAGAAGATGAGTACCAGCAGGATAGCCAGCGAGAAAATCACTTTTCCATTGGATAGCTGTGGTTTATCTGTAAGTACGGCCGCTTTTTTCACTTTTGGTTTTTTAGGCTGTGCCATGTACCATTTGCTGATGCGTAGCATCACAATAATGGCCAGCAGTGCTGCCAGTGAAAACCAGATAACATTGAACTGACCGAAAGGCACGATGATGGCTGCTGCCAGCAATGGGCCCAGGGAGCTGCCGGCATTTCCACCTACCTGGAACAGCGACTGCGCCATGCCATGACGGCCACCGGATGCCATGTGTGCGAGCCTGGAAGCTTCCGGATGGAATATTGCCGAGCCGACGCCGGTCAATGCTACGGATACCAGTACCATTGGGAAACTATGTGCCATGGAAAGACTCACCAGTCCTAATAATGTGAAGCCCATGCCTATTGCCAGGGAATAGGGCTGTGGTTTTTTATCTGTATAAAAACCTACCAGTGGCTGCAAAATGGACGCCGACATCTGGAAGGTAAGTGTAATCAAACCTACCTGTGAATAGGAAAGTTTGAGGGAATCCTTTACCAATGGATAAATGGCCGGTATTAATGATTGTAATGTGTCGTTCAGCAAATGGGTAAAACTCAATGCGATCAATATCGAGAATACCGTCTGTTGGGCGATTTTTTCGGCGGCCTGTTTGGTCTCCTGTTGTTGCTCGGTTAAAGTTGTGGACATTGTTTGTTTTTTGAGATCAGATCATCTGATGTTTAAAGATAAAATTTTAGGCTACTGATTTATCTGTGTTTATGATCATGTTCCGTGTGTCATAATCCTGGTGGCGCAAGACCAGGCTTTTTTGGGATCTTTGTCGATAATAGCCTGCAGCAATGCATCGTGCAGGTGTTGCGTATCCACAAAGGTTTTAGTGGTGCCGTACCGCAGTACGAACGACTTCTTCAGCATATCGGCGACACTGGCATAAAGGTCTATCATCACCTCATTTCTGGCTGCATCGGCAATAGATTTATGGAAGTTGATATCTGCCTGTATACAGGCTTCCAGGTTATTGGCGATCGCATATTCATAGCGCTTTTTCAGGAAGCCTTTCATTTTGTCGATATCCTTCTGGGAACGCAGCATGGCGGCTTTTTCGGCGATCTTCACTTCCAGTATCAGCCGTACTTCATTGAGGTCTTCAAAGTCGGCCCGCTGCAATAAGGTTGTCAGCGGTTCTCCGGAACCGGTCTGCGAAATGATGAAAGTGCCCAGGCCTTGCTGAACTTTCAGAAAGCCCCTGTTCACCAGTATCTTGATGGCCTCCCTGATACTGGACCTTCCCACACCGTATTGCGCCATCAGCTCCGGTTCTGTAGGGAGCTGCTGGTCCACAACGATCTTGCCTGATACGATCAGGTCCTGTATCCTGCCGGCCACTTCTTCGGCCAGCGATAATCTTTTTACTGGTGTAACTGTATTCATCATATCATCTGATGTTTGCAAAAGTATTTATTTTTTTCTGAGAAATGCAAACAAAAAAATCAATGACTGCTTCCGCAACCTGAAGAACAGCCACTACAGCCGGAAGAAGAACATCCGGAAGAGCAACCGTGACTGCTGCAACCATGACCACTGCAACCATGGCCGGAATGGTGGCCGTCTCCGCTGCATCCATTAGTACCACATCCGGAGCCTCCCGCGTTGGAAGGTTGCACTGGTTCATAGGCGTGCGGTGAGAAATGGTTGGCGAGGTAAGAAAGTAGCCAGGGGACAATTGAGAGCGGCAAAATGATAAGCTCACGAAAAATCATGCAAAGAAAAAAGCCAGTTAAGATTGATGCTACCAGCATCTGGTGGGGAAATGCTGTAGCATGGATGCGCCGGGCCAGCCGAAAATGCCGCCTGTTTATCCGCACAAAATCAATGTCTGAAAACCGTTCATCACCTTTAGGCCAGATGTCCGGCGGAGGCAGCGTTCCAAATTTAGCTTCATACTGCTGAAGGGTAAGGTCATAGTAATCTGCATACTTGTCATTTTCCTCCGTACCACCTTTGGTAGGGTTGTGATGGAGCTCCTTTTGTAAAGTTTCCCTGCATAGCTTATTCCAGTAATTATCTGTGTAGGATAAGTGGAGATGCCAGGCCTGATCCACCTGATCGGAAGGAGTAACACCGCTATTGCTGGTAATACAGAGAAACAGGAATCTTCTGTATTCTTCCAGCACCCGTCGGGCAAATTCATCGTTCCAGTAGTTGTCTCGCGCTAAACGTTTTACGAAAGTAAAGGAGGTGTCGGGTTCATCAAATTGGAATGCCTGTAGTTTATTCCACAGTTCATCTTCTGCATTCGTCATCATAAGTGTAGTATAGGTTGTCGAAAATTATTAATTCTTCCTGATATAATCAAATTCGCACTCATCATAAATCATTTTGTATTACTGGCATTATGTCCTATTTTGTCGGGATCGACCTATGCGTACGAAACGTACCTATCTAACTGCTTATTAATAAAACTGCTATATGAGAAAAATTGTATTGTCATTATCCCTATTGGTCACATTCAGGGTATATGGACAGGAGGCACTAAAATATCAGACCCCTCCGCAAAGCATTCTGGAATTAGCTATGGCCGCACCGTCACCTTCCGTTGATTTCAATGGCAAGGGCGATATCATGCTGATTATAGATCGTTCCAGCTATCCAACTATCGAGGAGCTGTCGCAACCGGAATACCGCCTCGCGGGCTCCCGTATCAATCCTGCCAATTTCAGCCTCAGTCGCGCTGCATATGCGACTGCTATCAAAATCAAGCAAATCGCGTCGAAGAAAGAAATTGCAGTAACCGGACTCCCGGCCAATGCACGTATCAGCACCATTACCTGGTCGCCGTCACAGAAAAGTATTGCTTTCCTGGTGAGCGACAACAGCAGCGTAACCTTATGGCAGGCTGATATCAACACGGGTGTTGCAAAACAGGTAAGTGCCCGTAAACTGAACAGCATCGAAGGAAATGCCTATGCATGGCTGGATGAAAACAAATTCATTCTGTCTGCCGTACCTGCTGCTATTGGCAAAGCACCGCAGCAACCACTCACACCAGAAGGGCCTACTGTTCAGCAGACCTCCGGTAAAGCAGCTCCTGCAGCCACTTTCCAGGATATGCTGAAAAACCCCTTCGATGAGCAGCTGTTCGACTACTATTTCCAGTCTGAACTGGTGATCACAGATGGTTCCAAAGAAGAAGTCATCAGCAAGCCTGGTATTTTCGCCAGTGTACAAACTTCTCCCGACAAACAATACCTGCTGGTAGAAGAGCGTCATCGTCCGTATTCCTACCTGGTAGGAGAAGATCGTTTTCCTACCAACACAGCAATCTGGAAACTGAACGGCGAAAAAGTAAAAGTATTATCTGACAAGCCGCTGGACGAAAGCCGTCCTAAAGGCTTTGATGCTACCTCAGATTTCCCGCGTCGTTTCAGCTGGCGTGCAGATGCTCCGGCAACGATTACCTGGGTAAAAGCGCTGGATGGCGGCGATCCTAAAAAATCCGTTCCTTTCAGGGATGCATTGAACACACTGGAAGCGCCTTTCACCGCGGCGCCTGCGGTACTGGTACAAACGCCTGAGCGTTTTGCAGGTATTACCTGGGCAAACAACCAACTGGCACTGATCACCGAAATGAACAGTTCCAAACAACGTGTGAAAGTGAGCAAAATCGACCCTTCTCATCCTGATCAGGCGCCGGTACTGGTGATCGACAGATCTGAGAATGACCGTTACAACGATCCTGGCACCCCTGTAATGGTGAAAAACCAATATGGCAGACAGGTATTGTATGTTTCCCCTTCCGGAGATATCCTGATGCGTGCGCCAGGTGCTTCTCCTGAAGGCGACCGTCCTTTCCTGTCACGTTACAACCTCAACTCGAAAAAACAGGATATCCTCTGGCGTAGCCAGGCGCCTTACTTTGAGCAGGTGGAAGATGTGATCGACCCGGCGAAACTCGTGGTAGTTACTGCGCGCGAGTCCGTATCATCTCCCGTAAACTACTATTTGCAGGACCTGAAAAAGAAATCGGCAGTTGCCTTAACGGCTTTCCCTCATCCACAGCCTTCGCTGCTGGGCGTTCAGAAACAACTGTTGAAGTACAAGCGTAAAGATGGTGTAGACCTGACGGCTATGCTGTACCTGCCTAAAGGCTACGATCCTAAAAAAGATGGCCGTCTGCCGGTGCTGATGTGGGCTTACCCGCGTGAGTATAAGTCTGCCAGCGATGCTGCACAGGTTAGAGGTTCTGAATACAAATTTACCCGTGTTACCTATGGATCTCCGATCTTCTGGGTGACCCGTGGTTTTGCAGTAATGGATGCTACCGAAATGCCTATCGTTGGTGAAGGCGATAAAGAGCCAAACGATAATTTCCTCGATCAGCTGGTATCCAATGCAGAAGCAGCGATCGATAAAATTTCCGATATGGGCGTTGGTGACAGAAACCGTGTAGCGGTAGGTGGTCACTCTTATGGTGCGTTTATGACGGCTAACCTGCTGGCACACACGAACCTGTTCAAGGCTGGTATCGCCCGCAGCGGTGCTTACAACCGTACGCTGACACCTTTCGGCTTCCAGAACGAACAGCGTTCTTACTGGCAGGCTCCTGATGTTTATTACAAAATGGCGCCATTCTCTTATGCCGACAAGCTGAAAACGCCTATCCTGCTGATCCACGGTGAAGCAGATAACAATAGCGGTACTTTCCCTATCCAGAGTGAGCGTTTCTACAATGCGATCAAAGGTAATGGCGGTACTGCCAGACTGGTATTCCTGCCACAGGAAAGCCATGGTTATGCCGGTAAAGAAAGCATTCTCCACATGCTGTGGGAAATGGACGAATGGCTGACTAAATATGTTAAATAAATAAAATAAGATATAATGGCCGTCTCTACTCTGTAGAGGCGGCTTTTTTTATACCCCAAATGTCCAGTATAGGTAAAAAGTACCATTAAAGCCCCTAATTTCACAACAGCCGTTACCCTGCTGCGTAGTACCTTTGTAACATCATGGCAAAGGCAGCGATTCCTACATATGATATCTGTTCTCTGGTAATGGGAAAGCCCAATCAGGAGGATGTAGTGGTAGCAAGGTTTTCAGATTATCTGGCCACACACAGGGATATTCATTTTCCACATCGTCATTCCTTTTATCATCTGGCACTTTTTACCAGTGGCAAAGGAACGCATACCATCGACTTCGAGCGGTTTTCTGTGGAACCGGGGCAGCTGTACTTTATGGTGCCGGGCCAGGTGCACGGCTGGTATTTTGAAGGCCAGCTGGAAGGTTATGTGATCAATGTTTCCCCGGGATTTTTCAATGTTTTTCTGAAAGATGCTGACTATATCGAGCGGTTTCCCTTCCTGAGCGGAGTGGCTACCGAAGGCGTTGTGCAGTTATCTCCCGGGCATGTGCCGGAGATTGCCCATCTGTTCGAAAACATGCTGAAAGAAGTATGTACCGATCAGCCTTACAACCTCGATATGCTTCGGCTGCTTTTGCTGGAACTGTTTATCAAGGTAGGCAGATTTACGCATCATGACCAGGTGAAGCAGGAAATGCTCCACAATAACCTGTTGCTGCGCAACTTCCGCAAGCTGGTCGAGCAACATTACATGCAACAGCGATTGCCGAAAGACTATGCCGCCATGTTATACGTAACGCCTAATTATCTGAATGCATTCTGCCAGCATATGCTGGGGAAATCAGCAGGAGAAGTTATCCGCGACAGGGTACTGCTGGAAGCGAAGCGATTGCTGGTGATGGCCGATACAAGTATCTCTTCGATCGCCTACCAGCTTAACTTTGCCGACAATTCCTACTTCACGAAGTTCTTCAGAAAATATGCCGGCGTAACTCCGGAAGAATTTAGAAAGAATATCATTTGATTATATAAAACATTTACCAATGTGTGCAGATAAAAGTCACGACAAAAAACCTAATTTCTTTAAAGCTTTATTGGGAAATAAATGTGCCCGTTGCCGCCGTGGAGATATATATGAAACCAAAAATCCCTATGACTTAAAGAATTTTATGAAGATGCCTGAAGTTTGCCCGGTATGCGGACAAAAGGTAGAAGTAGAGGTGGGATTTTATTATGGTACCGGATATGTAAGCTATGCCTTATCCATCGCGATATGTGTAGCCAGTTTAATCGCCTGGTGGCTGTTCATCGGGTTTTCTATCAATGATAACAGCATATACTGGTGGTTAGGCTTCAATGGCTTGCTGCTGTTGGCATTGCAGCCAATAATCATGCGACTGAGCCGCACTATCTGGATGGCATTCTTTGTTTATTATGATGAAGATTGGGCGAAGGGTGCTCCGGAAGGAAGCGGAAGAACAAATACCACCTTTAAAGGGGCAATTTAAGAAGGTAGAAATCTGCCTGGTTCAATAATGGAAAAAGCCGTCTCTACTATGTAGAGGCGGCTTTTTATATTCGACTAAAACTGGCGATGGCTAGAGAGCACCTACTTATCTATTTGTCTTTCTTCGGTTTATCATGAATCTGATTAGGTTTCAGATAAACTTTCTTTCCTTTATCATCTACAATAAACTTGCGGTCCTTCTTGTCAATGTAAACTACCTGACCGTTTGGACCTTCCTTTCCTTTGTACGTTTTGTCTGTAATTGTTGAGGTGCCTTTTACTGCGACGGAAGCGGTAGTGTTACCGACTTTCTTCGCGGCTTTTTCAATTCCCTGTCCGAAGGCGCGCTGACCTACTAATGATGTAACTAAGCCGACAGCTGCAGCCATCAGAAACAATGGTAAATGCTTTGGAGTGTGCATAAACTTTGGTTTTAGCTACTCTAATAGATTCAACAATAATGCCAGAAGGGTAAAATTGTTGATTATCAATATATTGTGATAAATGTCGATGAGTGGCAAATGTTGATCATCTACCCGAAAAAGCATCTATATAAAATAAAATATATATTGCTTTTGCCGCTTTTGTTGGCAAAAAAGAAGAGTACCTGCAGGAGAAAGGTTGGTTTTCGTATAATCAATATCGTTATACGCGGCAGCGTTGGATACTGGGTTAATCCTTGAAATTATACCGGCTGTCTTTTCTGACGATTCCCCATTTTTTCTGGTATACATACATGCCATTTTCGAGGGCATTTACATACTTATCTACCCAGGCTTCAAAGGAAGGCGCGATGATTTCGCGGTGGTTATCATCGTGCCAGAAAGCAATTACCTGGCCGGGTTGTCCACCGGGGGCCGGGTCAAAATCCAGGCAGAGGTGATTGCCAAGGCCATCGTAAGTAAATGGTATCCATAGGGGATTCCACCAGTTATCTTTGATACCGGTATCGGGTTCTGCCTTTAACGGCTCGTCGTTGTGGGAGAAGGCGCCGTTGTCCAGCATTTCTTTCCAGGTGATCCATTCATCTGTTATTTCGGTGATACTCAGCAGTTTGTCTCCATTGACGAGGCCTGCCCTGGAAACCTGCTGTCCGTCGTGGATGGCGTAGAAAGTCTTGAAAGCTGCCGGCATGTCAATACCGGTAAGTGTTTCCAATTCAGCTATATCGTCGTACGAAGCGCCTGGATTAAGGATACCAACCAGTTTGGGGGCATGCTGGTGCATCCAGGCTTCCCATCTTGTCCAATATTCCTGCATTTGGTGAGGGTTTAATGCGGAGATAAAGATGTAAAAAAATTAGCAGAAATTTTTGACATAGTTATATTCTCCTGCCGTTTTTGTAATTATTTAATCGATATTTTTGTGCGACAATACCAACGTTGATTATTGTAAAAAGTAAATAACTAATTATGGCACAGTTACCTAAATTTTTGATAGCAGATGATCCTGTAAACGATCCGGAGAATGAATATATTTTCCATACTCAGACGCCACGTTTCTTTGCTAAGCGCGTAGAAGAAGACGAGGAAACTGCCTACATCGATATCGTACATGAGTATGATAATGTAGAAGAGTTTTTCAAGGATGCTCCTGAGAAAAAAATTGAATTACTGGAACAACTGGAAGAATGGTATTATTCTTACATGGAATGGCTGGAAGATGACGGCGATGATGAAGAAGACGAAGAATAGCAGGTAATGTCGACTTTACTATAAAAAATCCCGGAGAGTAGTAATACCCTCCGGGATTTTTTTATTTTAGAAGAAATATTTAGCCGGATGTCTGTTTACAAGATAAGTAGCGAAGGAATTAAAGCGCAGCGGTGGACGCAGATCAGGACCCTGGTGCTGATCGGAATTATAGTAATGGCCATTCTCTGGTATATGGGAGAGCATACCGGTTTTGTATCCGGAAGCGGGCTGATAGTTCCTGTTGTGGTGATGATCGCTTATATCAGTGTATCTTCCTATTTAAGGATGCGTAAGGTAAATGAGGCCTTGCGGACATTTGAAATTGAGATTACGGACCAGACGATCATCCGGCGGCAGCGTTATGCACAGGAAATGAGTTTTTCCAGGTTTGAAATCACTAATATGGCGGAAACCGCTAATGGCATTATTGTACGGGGTGAGGGCCAGGGGGCTGCCATGCTCATTCCTAATACAATTGAAGACTATGATCAGCTGGTGGAGGAATTGAAGCGTATTCACCCGTTTGATGAGGAGGACACCAAAACTTTCCAGGAGAAATTCAGGTATCTGGGAATTGTGTTGCTCTTTGGTGGTATTGCCGGCTATGCCTATTTTGAGAACAAGTACCTTTCTATACTATCTATATGCCTGCTGCTGGCCTTTTTATGGCTGTTTGCCAAGCCAGCCTATCAGAGCAGGCTCTTTTCCGAGGAACGTCGGAAAAGAGCCGCCTGGGTTATTTATATCATTACTATCGTATTGACAGGCGCCATTGTCCTGAAACTACTCAGCTACATTTAGTCCCTTACTACTGGTACGGAGGTTTTGATGAAGAAAAGTCCGTCGAAAATATTTGTCCATATAGCCGGTAATGGATGATAATCTGCGAGGCAGCCGGTTTGGACCTGTTTCATTGCTTTAGGGCCTTTGCGGAGATCGAGTAAGGCGTTGTCATAACCGGTAGCATTGAATTGCGCTTCTATGCTGCCTGGGGCCATTACAGGCACCTCTTCCATTTGCATACTTACATAATTGATGTATTTGCCGGCACCACCGGTAAACCCTAACGCATATACGTTGTTACCGAAGTAGTGGCTTAAGGTAGCGCCCATTGGCGTGAAAGTATTAAAGAAGGCGATGAAAGGGTCTTTGGTATTGTCGCTGGCAATTTTGGTAGATTTTGAGATGTGATTGTTATGTGCCCAAACAATGATTTTCTTTCCCGGATAGGCATGCTCTGCCAGCCAGATAATATTATCCGCCATCTGTTTATCTCTTACAGAAATTTCATTGCCGCTAACCATACCCCAATATCTGGTGACCTGTGATTGGATACTACTTACTACCTGGCACCAGAAGCCTTTGCTGTCCAGGAAGTTGTTGACAGGTTGGTTGTCATTGGCCAGTGCAGTTCTCAGCTGCTCTAATTTTTTAAGGAAGATTGTTTTTTCTTCGGCAGTTGGTTTGAAGTCCCATTTTGCAAAGGTTGTTTCTGCAATACGCTGTACCAGTCTGAAGTTGGAGTCTAGCAGCTCCGGATTATTTTTAGAGAGATATGCAGCGAAATCGGGAAAGAGGTTATGTTGGGATTTAGCGCCACTATGCTGACTTTCAAAACCTGCTACCAGCAATGGATTAGTGGTAGCTGACTGTGATTGTATATAATCGAACAGCGGATACATTTGTTGAGTGGTAGCGTACATGTAGAAAAGACTTCCGGGTACTTCGGCCTTGAAACTGGCGCCATGGATAGTGTTTTGCCAGATACGGGCTACATCGTAGAGGCCACTTTCAAATGCCAGCACTTCGAACCCCAGCTTTTCGTGGAGGTAACGGATGATCCTGGTTTTAGCCAGAAACGTTGAGCCTTCACCGTGTGTCTGTTCGCCGAGCATAACGATGCGGCTATTGCCGATGGCGGATTTAAGAGGCTCCAGGTCACTATAGCTGGTATCGTTGGGATCTATGCTGCGTATGCTGGCAGCTAACCTGGTAATATCTGATTGCTGGGCAGTTGCTATGGTTGATGATAACAATACTGCCACCAAAAATGCGATTACATGTTTGCCTGACAGTAAGAATGACTTTTTCATATCGTGTAGATTTATTCAGGAGTCGATCCAGATTGTAAAAAGTACCAGCATGCTGCTCCTTTAGTGTATTAAATTTACGATTTCAGGTATAAGAACGAAGCTGATGTATTATATTTATAAGCATATTTATTATCCATATGAACTACGCTAAGCTAGGCGATACAGGCCTCATTGTTTCCCGATTATCTTTTGGCGCTATGACTTTCGGTAGTGATCCATCTATTCCCAGCATATATAAGGTGTCTATGGCTGATGCTGAAAATATGGTGAATAAAGCCATTGATAATGGTATTAATTTTTTTGATACTGCCGATGGCTATGCCGGTGGTCAATCTGAGGAAATGCTCGGTAAATTGCTGGCCCCAAAAAGGAAGGACGTCGTGCTTGCCACGAAAGTCGGTTTTCGTACGGGGGCTCCCGTTACACAGGCCGGATTAAGCCGTCGTCACATTCTTTATTCCTGTGAGCAAAGCCTGAAACGGCTTGGGACGGACTATATAGACCTTTATATTCTTCATAAGGAAGATCCGTTTACACCGCTTGAAGAAACATTGTCAGCACTTCAGTCGCTGGTAGCCGCCGGGAAAGTAAGGTATGTAGGATTCTCCAATTGGTCAGCCTGGAAGGCGGCATTGGCTTATCAGCTGCAGAAAGACAATGGCTGGGCTACTTTCTGTAATGGCCAGATGAACTATTCCCTGGTAGGACGAGACGTAGAACAGGATGTGGTTCCGTTTATGCAACATGCCGGCATTGGTATGACCGTATGGAGCCCGCTGGCGAGTGGCTTTCTGAGTGGCAAATATACCCGTGAAAATCTGAAAGATGAGAATAATCGTCTTTCTGGTTTTGATCTTTTACCATTTGACAAGGAACAAGGGTTTAAAATTGTAGAGAAGATGAGGGAGGTAGCGGCTGGTTATAACGCCTCAGTTGCGCAGGTGGCATTAGCCTGGTTGCTTCGTAAACCGGTTGTGTCCAGTATCATCGTTGGTGCCAGCAAAATCCATCAGCTGGAGGATAACCTGAAAGCTATTGATGTACATCTTTCTGATAGCGATGTTGCACTGTTGGATGAATTATCGAAAACGGCACCTATGTACCCGCACTGGTTTAATCAGCAATTGGTGGATCCGGTGCATAGAGATATTTTAAGATAAACGCTTTATTATGCTAAAATAAAAGGTTGTAGAAATTTATTGTTTCTACAACCTTTTGTTTTTATATAGAAGACAGAATCGATATTTTACCTGGTACTCCTTTCTTTTCATCTTGATAAAATAATTCAGCCTACATTCTTATCCTGACAAAATATAAAGTCTATAACCTGCACTAATAGAATATTTTAAAAACGATAGTAACTGGATTGCAGTTAATATTAAGAGTTTGCTTTTATTATCTTAATGAGGTAGAAATATTCCTGTACAGAATTTTATCCCTTAATATCATCGTTATGAACAGAGTAATGGTATTTTTTTTATTACTACTGCCAGGCATAAGCAGGGTTGCGGCCCAGGTACAGCATCCTGTATACACATTTAAAAGTTCTGCCAGAACCCTGAATGTTGCAACGAATGGTAGTATGCTAATTACTACAAAAGCGGGTGAACTCGCCTATGCTGATTCCATAGCCGGACTATGGAGTAACAGATCACCACAGGGCGATGATAAAAAAGACTATGGATGGCTACTGGAACGTACTAACATATTTAATAGGGATACCGCTTTTACCTCTGGCTTTATTAATAATAATTCGAAGTACGATGTTATTTACAGAACGGAAAATGGAGGAAAGAGCTGGACTGTAGTATATTTCGGAGCAGACGGATGGATAGATGGTGCGGCAAGTCTATCAGATGGAAGAGCGTTAATGAGCATTGCCGGAAAAGGAGTGGCTCATAGCTCAGATTACGGAAAAACCTGGGAAATAGTTCCTGCTCCGTACAAGCAGCAGCGTTATAGTGAAATGTTCTATAACAGCAGGGGGGAAGGGATAATGGCTTCTGTATGGAACTCCATTGCCTTTACTGCTGATGATGGGAGAACCTGGAAAGCGCTTCCTACACCACTGGACCAGAAAAAATACAATAAAACCAATCCGAATGGCCGGCCCAATATTGATGCGGTGGCAATTTTCAGGAACTATTTCCTGGTGAAAGAAGAAGGAATGGTTTTCGTTAGTGAAAAGGATTCGTTGTCATGGAAGTATGAAAAGGATATTCAAAGCTTTTATTCAGATCCTGAACATGATGGCTTGTTTCTGCAATTGAAAGATCAATCTGTATTACATATAAATGAGCGGATGGATACTGCCAAAGTCGGCAAAATAAACAGCAATGTTTATTCTGCTGCCTGTTCAAATGACCGCCTGTTTTTGCTGGTTGATGGTGCGATTGTGCGTATGTCTGCTAATGAGTCGGCGAAGGTTTTTCCTGTGTGGATGGATGGTGAGGTAACAAAAGATCCTGTAGCTTTTGCTGTAAGAGCAGGTGGTGGTTATTACGGCCTCTCCGGGAAAAATATTTACAGTTCAACGGCTCCATCCGGACAATGGAAGTTGGTTAGGGAACTGCCTGTAGCTCCTGATGTTAATACTGTTTCATTCGATCAAAGCAGGAATGAGGTTGCTTTCCAAACCTCCAATGATTCTATCTATCACGTAAATTTAGATAATGGGAATACCAGGACTGAGTTGCTTGGCGGTTACCTGGTTAATTTTCAAAAACATTCTGTTAAGCGTGTAGTCATTTCCGTAGGTAGTCAGGGATGTTTTCATTCTTTTAGCGACAACCTGGAGTATGAGAAAGACGGCAATGATTTTGTGTTAGCAGATAATGTTTCCAAAGGAACACGCCATACCAATGACCAGAAAACAGATGTTGAGATAATAAATGCAAACGATGTGGACAGGCTGGTAAAAGCTATCTGTAATGATAATGGTGCTATGCCTGGTATAGCTGATATTAAATTTACACAGAAAGAATATGCACAATGTAAAAAGGATATCAGTGAATTTAACCGCAAAAGAGATTATAGTGAGAAGAGAGGGGCTGCAACTTTTTATATGGAGGAGAATAATCTTGACTTTGCTAAACTGATTTCTTTGGTTGATTCGATTGCTACACTTGATGATGCTACGTTAGGAAAGACAATTATGCGTGGAGCCGAAGGTTGGAGTACTACCACCAACTGGACGGCAATAACTTTAGTTAATGATGCCGGGGAGATGATAACGATCCAACATGCTTATTACGAAGCCCCTAATGCAATGTTTTTGCCGTGTCGTTTGTCTTTTAATGGAGAAGGGATCGTTAGCACTACTCCTGAAATTGCGCGTTTCCTTTACCAAAATTGTCCGTCTTTGATAAAAGAGAAGAGCAGGATGCAACTAATGCATAATATAGTGAAGGACTTATATAATCGTAAAACAGAATAAATATTGGAATTCGTAATAGCAGAGGCATCCGTGGTAAGTGCGGGTGCCTTTTTTATTTAGTCTTATTACCATACCGGGTTACCATACTATCAGAAATTAATCAACTATTTACAATTATTGCTCTCCTCTATAATTTCAAAAAAACGTGCATTAGATTGTGAGCAGAAGTTGCCTGTATTTCACAATGATAGAATTGAAACGTAGAATGAAACCAGCAGGCTTTTTATCAATCAAAATATAATTAAACCGTTAGAAGACTCTTTTAGTTCACCTGTAATGCTTATCTGTATTGCATTTCAGCCGTATTAGTTGCTATTTGCCGTTTGCTTATCTGACAGAAGTGCCAACATTTCTGAACGGGCTTATAATGCCGACGCCTTAAGAAATTATCGATCATGTTATACAATGATGCTGCATCAAAAATGCGGCACAGAAAGTTTTTGCTATTAATTATCAACCAGAATCCATTTACCTAAATAACGAGTCATGAAAACAAGACTTTTATTGGCATGCATGCTATTATGCTGCTTGCAATTGCTTGCGCAACAGCGAGCGATCAAAGGCGTTGTTACCGATGAAAAAGGTGTGCCACTTATAGGTGCTACCATTGTACCCACCGGACAGAAAGGAGGCGTTACAACTCAGTCCGACGGCAGTTTTAACCTGATGGTAAACGCAGAGACCAAGCAACTCACTGTATCCTTCGTTTCTTACATTACCCGTGAAATTATTCTCAGTAATCAAAGTGTTTACCAGATAAGGTTAACAGAAGATACCAGGAAACTGGATGAAGTAGTGATTACTGCTTATGGTTCCACACAGAAGAAAAGCTTTACCGGTAGTGCTGCCGTTATAAAAGCTGATCAGATCAAAGACCTGCAGGTCTCTAACGTAACCAGCGTACTGCAGGGTACAGCCAGCGGTGTGATGGCTATTGGGAGTACCGGACAGCCAGGTGAAGATATGACGATTCGTATCCGTGGTATCGGCTCCTACAATGCTTCTGCATCACCCATTTATGTAGTGGATGGTGCCATCTTTGGCGGAAGTTTAAGCAATATTAACCCGAATGATATTGAAAGTATCACTGTACTGAAAGATGCGTCATCAGCTGCAATGTACGGTAGTACCGCTGCCAATGGTGTGATCCTTATCACTACCAAGATGGGTAAGGGTAAAGCGAAATTTAATTTCACCAATGTTTCTGGTTTCTCCAACAGGGCAGTTAAGGAATATAAATTGCTGAACCAGCAACAGTTCATGGAACTGACCTGGGAAGCATTAAAGAACGATGCCATTGCTGCCGGAAATGCGGACCCAGCGCAGTATGCAACTGATATGTTGGTAGGCCGGATCGATGAGTATAACCCTTACAACGATCCTAAGCCCGTTGGTACAGATGGTAAACTGAAAGCTGGACTTACGCCACGATGGGATGATAACTGGATGAATGCATTAACGAGAACGGGTAAACGAAATGAGAGCACTTTGTCCGTTAGTGGTGGTAATCCGGATGGTATCCGGTATTTCCTCTCTGGTGGCTACTTATCAGATCAGGGTAGGGTAATAGAATCGAACTTCAAACGCTACAGTACCAGGTTAAAGGTCGATAGCAAGATCAATAAATGGCTGAGTGCAGGTGGAAACATCAGCCTGTCTTACTCTACACAGAATTATCCTTATCAGGGTGATGCTTCTGCATCCAATGCACTGGCTTTCGCCAGAACCGTAGCACCTATCTATCCGATTTACTTACGTGATGAGAATACCGGTGAAATTGCGCTGGATGCTTCCGGTAACAAAGTATTTGACTATGGCTTGAACGGGCCATGGAAAAGGAGTTACAACCCCGGACAGAACCCTGCCGCTACCGTAGCACAGAACCCTATCACCAATGACGTTTTCACCACTTCCGGAAACTTCTTCGGTGAGGCGATACTTTTGCCTGGACTGAAATTCAGAACACAGTATGCAGTAGACTACTACAACTATGTAGGAGATGTTTTCTGGAATCCTTTTTATGGAGATGGCTCTACCACTAATGGCCTGAGCTACAGGGGACTTACCACTTCATTTACTACCACCTTTACCAATACACTTACCTACGATAAATTATTTGGTAAAGATCATCACATCAATTTGCTTGCAGGTACGGAGGCCAGAGGTTACAATTCGTCACAAACATGGGCGCAAAGTACTGGTTTTACCTTCGATAAGCCTACGCAAATCAACTATGGATCTACCTTTACAGCAGGTGGCTACAAAGATGCGAATAGGGTTGTCAGCTATATGGGCAGAGCGATGTATGATTTCAGGGACAAATATCACCTGAGCTTATCTATCAGAAATGATGCTGACAGCCGATTTGCAGAAAAAGTAAGAAATGGTGTGTTTTATTCAGCGGGTGTGGCCTGGAATATCAATAAAGAATTTTTCCTGGCAGGTGCTGACTACCTGAGTGAGCTGAAGCTAAAAGCCAGCTACGGAACTACAGGTAACTCCAATATACTTATTAACGGTAGTCCAAGTTATTTCCCTTATCTGCCTACTTATACCTCCGGCGCCAATATGGGACCAGATGCAGGTTCCACAATAAAGAGCGTGGGCAACGATCAGCTGACCTGGGAAAAACAGGAACAGCTGGACCTGGGTATCGAATATGGTTTCTTTGATAACCGCTTATATGGAAGCATCGTTTACTACAACAGGAAATCAAGAAGTCTCATTTTCAACAGGCCATTACCTAATTCTACCGGTAATTCCTCTGTAATATCCAATATTGGTAAAGTCAGCAACGCAGGTATTGAATTTGAAATTTCTTCCGTAAATATTAAACGTAAAGATTTCGAATGGACTACATCGCTGAACATCTCGAGGAATAAAAACAAAGTACTGGATGTGCCGCTGGGAACAACTTTTATTGTAGGAAAGAGCTTGTATGAATTTCGTCTGAAAGAGTATGCTGGAGTAAACCCTGAAAATGGTACGCCAATGTGGTATAAGCTGACCACTGATGCAAATGGTAAAACTACCAAAGATACTACCAGTAAATATGCGGATGCGACGTTACAATATGTTGGTGGCAAATTACCGGATTACACCGGTGGCTTGACAAATACCATTCGTTATAAATCATTTGATTTATCGGTATTAGTGTATTTCGTTGGCGGTGGCCATATGTATGCTACGGATTATGCCAGTCTGATGCACTCTTTCTATAGTGCCGGTACCAATGCTTCCGCTGAATTGTTATCTAAGAGATGGCAGAGTAAGACTAATCCTGGTGATGGTCTTACACCTAAGCTGATGGCTACAACAGACCTGAATACATCTTCCAGCAGCACAAGATTCATGTATGATGCTACGTATATGCGTGTGCGTAACATTACATTGGGATATCGTGTGCCAGCAAATATTCTTCAGCGTACATTCATAGGTGGGGCGCGGGTTTATGCGGATGTCCAGAATCCATTTACCTGGTTTGGTGGTCCGAAAGGAACAGATCCTGAAGCCGGTATCTCTGCTGTAGCTTCCGGCCATAACTCTACTGCATTAAGAACAGTTTCTGTGGGTGTAAATCTTGATTTCTAATCGGCAAACTTACTTACGATGAAAAAGTATCTCTTTAAAATATCTATACTGGCAGCTATGCTGATAATGACAGAAAGCTGTTCAAAAAATTATCTGAATGATATTAAAGCGGAAAACGGAGATCTTACCTCCTCCATTCTCTTTACTACTAAAGCGGGAGCAGTAAATGCTTTAACCGGTATTTACTATATCCTCCGTTCAGAAAACTACAATGGCTATGGTGGAGATCCGAATAACTCGGGCAATCTCACGAACCGTGGACTCAAAACAGATCAGTTCTTCTTTGATGTACGTGGAAATGATATTATTCCAACAACCAGCTGGTGGGGAAATGAGTACAATTGGGCAGAGAATAGTTACGGCAGAATCGCTACGGGTAGCAGGACTTTGCAGGTATGGGATATGTTTTACAAAGTGATCAACAATGCAAATGCTATCATCAAAAATATTGGTGGGGTATCTGATGCAAGCGATGCAGATAAGGCAGCGTTAAGCGCAGAGGCAGCGGCATTGCGTGCTTATTCCTACTTCTGGCTGGCGCGTGTATATCAGTTTACCTATGCTAAAGATGCAAATGCTAAAGCGGTACCTATTTATACAACGCCAGGTATTAGCGGTAATCCGCGTGCTACTATGAAGGAAGTGTATACGCTGATTGTTTCTGATCTCGAAAATGCAGTGGCAAAGCTGCCGGCAGACAGAGATAAGAAGTACAGAATTAATAAGAATGTAGCTGCTGGTATTTTAGCAGAAGTATACCAGGAGCTGGCTATGGCAGATCCATCACTATGGCAGAAAGCAATCGATAATGCTAAAATCGCTTACGATGGTTTCCCTATGATGAGCAACGCTACTTATCTGGCGGGATTTAATGATCTGAGTAATGGGGAGTGGATCTGGGGCTTCCCGGTACCGGTTGATCAGACGCTGAGTTATTACTCACTATTCAGCTTTATTGATCCTGTTGGAGGCTATTACCGTAATATTTACATCAATGATGGGTTCGTGAATCTGTTTAGTGCTACAGATGCCCGTAAGGCTACTTTTGTGGCCTTAGCACCTAATGCAAACTATCCGTATCGTAAATATCAGACACATAAATACCAGGCGAAAGAATCTATGTCTGGCGATATACTGGTGATGCGTGCTGCAGAGATGTATCTGATAGAAGCAGAGGCTTTGGCGCAACAGGGTAAGGTCAGTGAAGGAACGGATGCATTATATGCTATTCAGTCGCTGAGAGATCCGGCATATGTGAAGCCTGCCGGTTTGACAAAAGACCAGCTGATTGCGGCGGTATTATTAGAGCGTCGTAAGGAGTTATATGCAGAGATTGGAGCGGAGTTTTTTGATTTGAAGCGTTATCAGCGACCATTAAAGCGTACAGGAACGCATTGGAGCGTGGTGCTGGATGTTCCTGCTGAAGATGAGCGCTGGCTGTTCCAGGTGCCACAGCCGGAAATGGACGCCAATCCCAGCATACCTGCCAGCGACCAGAACAAATAATTATTACTTGTCTAAAACATAACAACCCAAAACAATCGGCCAGGCAATTCTTTGCCTGGCTTTTTTGTGGCTGTATTTTGTCGCTATTACCCCTTATATATCTCGCTGGAAGAGAATAAATTAGTAGTATAAAATATTGCTGCCATGAAAAGCCGTACCACCACGAATGAACGTATTTTCAAAGCCACACCACATGCCATATACGAAGCCTTTACACATGCTGCGTCGTTGGAGCAATTTATGGCACCGGGAGATATGACGGCCAAAGTACATGCTTTCAGTTTAGGGGAAGGAGGTGGGTATGAGATGTCGTTATATTACCCTGCATCCAGTGAGGGCATTGGTAAAACGGCGGGTAAGGAAGATCGTTTTCATTCCACTTTTCTTGAACTGGTTCCTGATCAGCTTATAAGGACAGCTACTACCTTTGAAACCGCTGATAATGCTTTCAAAGGGGAGATGCATATGACGATAACCATCATCCCTATTGATGATCTCAGTACCATGGTGAAAATAAGGTTCGATAATATCCCTGAAGGAATCCATCCGGAGGATAATGAGAAAGGAACAGCGCTGACATTACTGAAACTGGATAAGTGGCTGGCAGGGGAGCGATGAGAGGAACAAAAATTTAATTCCCTTCAAGATAAAATTAAGCAAAACTGTAATGTAGTCACAAGGGAAAAGCATTACCTTAAATGTGTAGCAAATGCTTGCCTATGAAATTATCTATTCCTAAACCTTGTGAGCAAAGCTGGGACGGTATGCTACCAATTGATGGTGGCAGGTTCTGTGAAGCATGTAATAAGCAGGTGTTGGATTTTACCCACATGACAGACGCTGAAATTGTACGACTGCTTAAAAAAACGAAAGGAGAGATCTGCGGGAGAGTGCATATACAACAAATTGACAGAGAGCTACGTGAAAGAGAGTGGCAGGCACTTCTGCCTACTTTAGTATTAACTGCTGTTTTATCCACCATCATTCCTGGTACCAGCCACGGTCAATCAATAACGAAGAATGCTTCAAAAGCAACTCAGATAAAAACCAAACATATTCAATTACAAGGGATTATTACAGATTTACATTCTGGAGTAGCGATACCAGGTGTTACCATCATGCTGAAAGAGGATAGTAAGATTGGTACTACATCTGGTAATGATGGTAGTTTTAAAATCGATATTCCCATAACCGGTGGCCAGGATTCAGTTAATTTAACGTTTAGTAGTATGGGGTATGATGGCAAGGAGCTCGCTATCGGGGTTGATGAAATGAATCAAAAATTGGAGCTGGCAATGTGTAACAAGATGTCGGAACTGAAGGAAGTTACGGTGGTTGGTTATAGTATGCGCACAATGACCAGCATCACCGGAGGAATAATCGCAGTAAAACGGAGAACGTGGTGGCAGCGGTTTTGGGATTTGTTCAGAAGACACCATCACTAAGGATTTGTATTCAAAAATACTGACCACAAAAGTGACAACAGGTCAAAAATAAAAAGGCGAAAATTCAGTACAGTACTGAATTTTCGCCTTTTTTCGTAGCCCGGACAAGAATCGAACTTGTATCTAAAGTTTAGGAAACTTCTATTCTATCCATTGAACTACCGGGCCGGTTCCAATCCATTTTTGGTGGATTGGGTGGCAAAAGTAAGGGAATTAAATTAAATTTTAAATACTTTCTATATCCACTTTTCCGGCGGCGGGGGTATAAATTCCTTCGATTTCTTTTTTGTAGCGTTCCAGGACCACTTTACGCTTCACTTTCAGTGTAGGGGTGAGTTCTCCGGCATCTACAGTCCATTCGTTGGGCAGCAGCGCGAACTTCTTCACCTGTTCGATGTGGTTAAAGAATTGGTTATACTTATCTACTGCCTGTTTGAACAGGTCTTTTACTTCCGGATTTTTGACCATTTCTTCGTTGGTAGTCCAGGCGATGCTACGTTTTTCGGCCCATTTTTTCAGGTTGCTGAAGGATGGAACGATAACGGCGCCGGTAAACTTACGGTCTTCCCCAACGACCATGATCTGCTCTATATAGGGAGATTCCTTGAATTTATTTTCGATAGGCTGTGGCGCCACGAATTTACCACCGGACGTTTTGAAGAGTTCTTTCTTCCTGTCGGTGATTTTCAGGAACTTATTATCGATGATGACGCCAATGTCGCCGGTATGGAACCAGCCGTCTTTGATGGCGTCTGCGGTGAGGTCTGGGCGTTTATAGTAGCCAATGGTCACATTAGGGCCTTTACAGAGGATTTCTCCATCTTCGGCCATCCTGACATCCACACCGTCTATAATAGGGCCTACAGTGCCAAACATGCGATCTTCTACGGTATATCTGTTTACGCTGATTACCGGAGAGGTTTCTGTCAGGCCATAACCTTCCATGATAGGGATACCGGCAGAGGTGAATATCTTCAGCAGGCGCACCTGGCAGGCAGCGGCGCCGCATACGATACACTGGATATTACCACCGAGCGCAGCCCTCCACTTGCTGAATACCAGCTTGTTAGCGATTTTCAGCTTGAGATTATACCAGAAGCCCTGGTTTTTATTGATTTCGTATTGTTTGCCCAGTTCTACCGACCAGAAGAAAAGTGCACGCTTGATGCCCTTTAATTCAAGGCCTGTAGCCATGATACGCTCGTATACTTTTTCCAGCAGACGAGGTACTGTAGTGAATATGGTAGGCTTCACCTCTTTGAGGTTGTCACCGATTTTATCCATGTTTTCGGCATAGTAAATAGGTACACCCGCTGATAAAAACAGGTAGGTCACCATGCGTTCAAATATATGGTTCAGTGGCAGGAAACTCAATGCCCTGGCTTCCGGGTTTACCGGCAGATAAGGCTTACAGGTAAGTACATTACTCATGATGTTATGGTGACTCAACATTACACCTTTAGGTGTACCGGTGGTTCCGGAGGTGTAGATGATCGTTACCAGTTCTTCCGGTGAGATGTTGTTTTTTATCATCTCAATCTGCTCATAATCTTCCTGCTGACCTAATGCCAGCACTTCTTCCCAGTGACGGGCACCTTCTACCTTCTCAAAGGTGAAGATCTCCCGGATGGTCGGAAATTTATCTCTGGCCTCCAAAACCTTCTCCAGTAACTCTTTATCATTGACAAAAAGTATCCTGGCTTCGGCATTGTTCAGCACAAATTCAAGCTCATTCTGACTAATGGTAGGATAAATAGGAGTAAGCACTGCTCCCAGCTGCTGACAGGCAAGGTCTGTCAGTATCCATTCAGGACGGTTAGGGGCGATAATGGCAATTTTATCTTTCTCCTCATTTTCCTTAATACCCGCTTTAATACCAAGTCGAAGCAATCCGGAACTGAACTTCATTGCTATCTCACCTACTTCCTTTGTACTTAGTGGCTTCCATTGACCATTAACTTTCTGGACCAGCATATCCTGTTTGGGATAGTGTTCCAATTGGTAGTTAATGACGTCAAAAAGTCGTTGCGGCTGGTCCATTATGCTATAAATTTTGTTTTGGCTAAAATCTTAATAACGTGTTTGTTGCTGCTTCCCGATCTTCCCGAACTTTGCCGGAAAGTATTTATAATAGCCTTTGAAATATTGGAATACCAGGATAATTCCCCACGTTACCTCCGGCCATACCGGCCAGGGTATCCCATGGAATTTACTATCTGTCAGAAACCAAACGACCCATAAGGCTGTACTTATCAGCACATACAGGACCAGATGGGTTTTGAAGGCGGTTTTGGCTTTTGTAATATTCCAAAGTCGCGCTTCCCTTTCGTGACTAGTCTCCATATAAATCACAGCTTTTATCTGTAGCGGCTGTTGTATCTAATTTAATGTATTTTCTCCGCTTCTCCCAGAAAAATGGTAAAAAATAACACTATCTTACAGCTACCACACTCAAGCTTATATTTACCTGAGATTTAATGAGTTTATCCTGCAAAGATTTGTTGGTACGGTAATTCATCCCCCACAGGGTTCGGTCTATATTAAAGCTGGCTAATGCAGTGACTTTCTGGTCAGAAACTTTAATAACAGCAGGAAAAGAAATATTCTTGGTAATGCCTTTGGCAGTAAAATTCCCTTCGATGGTATGGGTTGCGTCTCTTAGTGTAATATCATCATCCAGCGAGGGGATATAACGCTTGATAGATGTCATTTCGAAGATGGCAGTAGGATATTCGGATACATCAAAAAACAACGGGCTCTTTAGCTCCCGCTCCAGCTTGTTTTTCATGGCAGTGTCGGCAGCGAGGTCTATATTGGCCATGGTTTTCATATCGATAATAAAGCGGGCAGCCGTAATACTGGTATCCTCTATATAAATTACCCCGCTTAACAATTTCACCGTTCCATGATGCTTTCCAGTGGGCTTGGTACCAATCCATCCAATAACACTGATGGCTGTGTCTGCCTGGTACGCATTCCCATGCGCAGGCTTCACGGCCTGTATTTCGCCTACCTTCGCCTTGTCGGCTTTGGGTGCTTCCTGGCACGCAGCCAGTAAAGCCAGCAACAGTAGAGAAATGGTTATCTGTCTGGTCATATATAAATATAACATATTTTGGGGAAAATCCGGCAAAACCAGTGGCAGAGCCGGACTCCCTCAAAAAAAAGTTATTCTGCCAGCTCTCGGTTGCCTACCCATACAAAGCGTCTGAGGATGAACTCCTGGTTGGTAAAGCTTGCATTACCAGCCGGATTACCACCGGTGACGTGGAAATCTGAAAAGGCCGCATGCTGGTTCACCCAGATAAACCCTGTCAGGTTAAAGGATACAGGCGTAAATACACTATTCATTTCCTCTGTAATCTGCTCCTTAACTTTTGGATCCGTCGTATAGGCGGCACAGGTAATCGCCCCGTGCTTTTCAGCCATATGCTTGGCCAGCTGCACAGAATGCGCAGTATCCCTGGTTTTTACAACAAGTACTACCGGCCCGAACAGCTCATTTTCATAAATATTGTTATCAGCACTGGTCACCTCCAAAATGGTAGGGGTAAACATACGTGCTTTGGTAAATTCTTCATTGGCAATTGCCTGGCCCTGTAAAACGATTTTACCTCCCAGTGCACCTGCATTTTTTGCACGCTCAAGGGTTTGTTCATTTTGTACGGCACCAAGGGTTCCTGCACCCATTTTGGGGTTGTTTACCAGGGCATCAACGGCATCCCTGAATTTAGTAACGACCTCGTTGAAGCTTACTTTGCCATGGCTGGTTTCAATGCCATGCTCCGGTATGAAGAAGTTCTGCGGTGCAGTACACATCTGACCGGAATATAAACTCACGGAAAATGCCAGGTTCTGAATAACGGCATCCAGATCTTTTACGCTGTCGAGGATAACGGAATTCACGCCAGCCTTTTCGGTAAATACCGTTTTGCCCTTGAGTGACTCCACATAATCACCGAATGCACTTCCGCCGGTATAGTCTATCAGCTTTACTGCAGGGTTTTCGCAGAGTTCCTTGGTGATCAGGTGATCTGAACTGTCTACGGCCAGCTGGCAGATATTAGGCTCATAGCCTGCTTCTTCCAGCACCTGCTGAATACAGCTAACGGCGATGGCTATAGGAAGAATAGCTTTAGGGTGAGGCTTTACGATAACGGTATTGCCGGCAATCAGATCGGCGTATATGCCTGGGAGTGAGTTCCATACCGGGAAGGTGGAGCAGCCTATTACCAGGCCGATACCTTTAGGAACAGCCTTGAAGGATTTGTTCAGCTTCACGCTTGCTTTGCCCATTGGCTTTTCCCAGAGGATGTTGTCCGGATAACGTTGTAATTCCTGGAACCCGGCTGCTATGGCTTCCAGTGCCCTGTCATTCGCATGGGGGCCACTTGCCTGGAAGCTCATCATATAGCTCTGACCGGTGGTATGCATGGTCGCATTGGCAATATCAAAGAAATGCTCTTTGATACGGTCCAGGGTTTCTGTAAGAACGGCGGCGCGCTCTGGCACCGGTACTTTAGCCCAGGATTTACCGGCTGTTGCTGCTTTGCTGATCAGGTCATTAACGGCAAATACAGGATAGGTGATGCCTAAAACTTCTCCTGAATAGGGCGAAATTTCTTCGCCGGTCCATCCGGTTTCACCTTTCTGGATCAGTTGCATAAAGGGTTTCCCCAGCATCTGCTGATAGCTCTGTGCGCCAATGGCATGGGCCTCATCGCCATATGCTTTAGGATGTTCCGGGTAATGCGAGAAAAAAGTCCTTTCCTGGTTGGCTTTTACTGCATTGTCAATTGTGTTTTGGTGTTTAGCAACAAGCATATTTAGATTTTGTGGTTTTCGGAAAATTAATATCCCGGATTCACCAACGAAAACTTCCCATCATTATAATACTCGTCCGGTCTTGGTTTGAATTGATTATTGCGCTGAAACTTAGTAAACGAATCGTACTCCTGTTTGTGAAGGTTAGTCCAGGCTTTGTAGCCGGCCTGACTTACTGCCGGGCCAAACAGCCACTGGTTATATGATTCAAACATTCCTTCCCGCAGCATTCTGCGCTGGAAATCGAATAATGCAAATGGGTACTTCTCCGAATTGTTTTTATCCCAGTCGAGGATAAACCTGGTGCGTGCCATAATGAGGCCATCCAGGTCTACACCACCGGTAACAACGCTCAGTTGCTTGCCCAGCGACTCCTTATAAGCCTGTGCAAAGCCATTGCTGCCTTTACTTCTTTTCCTTTTGTCGTCGTCCGGAATAATGGTGCTGATAAGAGACGGATCGTTGAACAGTCGCTTATAGGATTCCAGTACGATCATCCTGATCTCAGCGGTGCGGGTGCTGTAGCTCTCCATATTCATGAATTCTTCTCCATAAATAATACACCACATCGGATCATTGCTATAATAGTAAGTCTTAGTCGCATTGTAGTAGTTGCCCGGGAAGGTAGGGTCTTTTTCAATGCCTTTCAACCAGCTGCTAAGCGCAGCATCATACATTTTGAAGTTCATCTGCAGGTTACCATTGTCGTTGTACAATTCACCGGCATCCGGAAACTTCCTGATAGCACGCTCATACACCTTCTGCGCTGTTTTCCACTCTTCTCTTCCTACATATATATTCCCGGCTATCTGGTATACCTGTACATCTGCTTCTTTGCTGTTCAGCAAAGGCTCCACGATGGTTTTGGCCTTATTCAGGTCACCTTTCAGGTACCAGGTATACCCCAGTTGCTTTTTATACTCAAAATTGTCAGGGTCCAGCTGTAAGGCCTGGTTAAAAACGAGTATGGCGTTAGAGTAGTCTCCCGTGCGCTGAAACCCGGATGCTGTGTTGAAAAGCTCCTTGGCATCCTGCCCGAATACGGTCTGAGAAAATAATACTCCCGCTATAAAAATTGTTTTCAATAAAGAGGACCTAATATGCATTCCTGTCTGTCGTTTGTTGTAAAAGTAAGGAAAATGGGGTAATGTCCCGCTGATCCATCGACGGGTATAACTTTTTATTCTTACAGTATATCAATTAATTATTATATGAAGATACCTGTGCTGTTTTTTGATTATAGATTTTTTTAATATTATGCAGATGATTATCCCTGGAATGTAGTAAGGATTATCGGTTTAATATTCGGATATGACATCCTTAGGTTCCGAAAGAATACCGTTATATCTATAACGGATATACGAAAATGTTTATCGTATCAATTGCTGCTACTCTGTTGCTTCCTCCTGGCAATAATGTCACGTACAATTGGATAGAAGGAAAGCACAAACAATAGCAGGCAAAGACCCAACGCTAATGGATTCGGAGACCCCAGCATCTGAAATTTAGGGTATTGCCGTTGTATCTCCGGTAACAACATAGGTACTGCATAAGTTGCTATCCCAAAAACGATTACATAAGACAGACTTTCCATGTAGTAATAAATCATGGCACTACCTGCAGTCCAAACAAAAGACGTGATAATGTTGGATGGATTAATCATACCCAGACTAAGAAAAAGTGAACCCAGCAGAATGGCTTTCCCTGGTTTGTAGTTCTTTAATAATCCATCCATGAATATTCCGGTCTGTATAAATACAACACAGGCAATATCTACCAGGGCATTCATCAGCATTCCCCAAAGATGTATATCGGGATTAAAAAGATCGTAATAACTTTCAAAACTACTTCTGATTCCCAATAGATCTAAGGTGCCATATAATATACAGGTCAGATAAACAGTGCTGGCAAAAACAGCGACTGTGAGTTTATAGGTGACTTTTGTGAATCCGAATTTCCGGGAGGTATGATTAGACCGTTTATATCGCCAGTAAATGTAGGAGCCAAACAGTATATTAAACACTATATTTTGGGGCCACATATAGGTTTCTACTATCTGAGGAAGTTCCTGAATGGTTCTGCCTTCGATTATCATTGGGATGATGTATATCATATTAGAGAGTAGGTAAATACCTACAAAGACCAATAATATGATCCATAATTCTTTAATCCTGGGAAACTGTGCAGGCCCTCTGCTGCCATATTCCACGGCATTATCGAAGATAGTTTGCTCCGTAAATTGTTCCATAGTACTGTAATAGGGATAAAAAAGTCCGCCACAATGTAGCGGACATAAAAATATAATTCTTTTTCAAAATATTATATCAGGTGCGTGATCAGGCCGTCCCTTAGCTTGGGCTCGAACCAGGTGCTCTTGGGAGGCATCACATTACCGCTATCGGCAATATCGAATAATTGCTGAATGGTAACAGGGTAAAGGGCGAAGGCAACTTTCATTTCGCCGCTGTCTACGCGCTTTACCAGTTCTTTCAGTCCACGGATACCGCCTACAAAGTCGATGCGTTTATCGGTGCGCTGGTCTTTGATTCCCAGTAGTTTGTCCAGGATATTATTGGAGAGGATAGTGACGTCCAGGATGCCGATCGGGTCTGTGGTAAAGGTACCTTCTTCCGCTACGAGCCTGTACCATTTTCCACCGAGGTACATGGTGAATTCGTGGAGCGTGCTGGGCTGCTGCGGCTGATGGCCTATTTCTTCCACATTGAATTCATAATCCAGGTTGGAGAGGAAGGCTGCATCGCTAAGGCCGTTGAGGTCTTTAACTACGCGGTTATAGTCCATGATAGCCAGCTGACTTGCGGGGAAGATGGTAGTCAGGAAATAGTTGACCGGATCATCTGTAGATTTTATTTTACCTGCTTCCTGGTATTCTTTCTGGACCAGACTGGCAGAAGCGGCACGGTGGTGGCCATCTGCGATGTAGGTGGCCGGCACTTTTTCTGCGAACAGGGTGGTGATATCCCTGACGGCAGCCGGAGTGTTAATCACCCAGATGCTGTGCTGAATTCCGTCTTCGGCGGTGAAATCATATACCGGCGCATGGTGTTCCTGCCATTGGTCGATGATGGCGTTTACTTCCGGAACATCGGTGTAGGCCAGGAAAACATTGCCTGTTTGCGCTTCGGTGGTTTTAATATGATTGATTCTGTCAAGTTCTTTGTCGGGGCGGGTAAATTCATGTTTTTTGATGATGCCCGCGTTATAGTCGGTAACGGAGGAAACACATACCAGTCCTGTTTGTGATCTTCCGTTCATGATAAGCCGGTAAATATAGTAGCAGGGTTCATTGTCCTGGAACAGTGTACCGTCTTTAATGAGCTGGCGCAGGTTTTCGGCTGCTTTTTCGTATACCTGCGGGCTATGGGTATCGATAATGTCGGGGAGGTCTATTTCTGATTTAGACACATGGTAATAGGAGTGCGGGTTGCCAGCTGCTTCTTGTTTTGCTTCAGCGGAGCTGAGTACGTCATAAGGCCTTGCAGCCACCTGGGCTGCCAAATCTGTTTTTGGCCTTAATCCTTTGAAGGGTTTGATAATAGCCATAAGAAAAACTGTGTATGATTACTAAATATAGTAATAAATAGTCAGTGGAAATTAAAATAAAACAGCCGTCTCTACTCAGTAGAGACGGCTGTTGCTTTGCCTTTCAGCAGGCCTTGCGGTTTAGTTTAGGCTTTCTTCAGGCTGAAATATTTCATGGCTTCCACCATTACTTCTACGCTTTCATAAGGAAGCGCGTTGTACATGGATACACGGAAACCACCGGAAAGGCGGTGTCCTTTGATGCCAACGATATCTTCTTTCTTACAGAATTTCAGGAACTCTTCTTCCATTTCTGGTTTGTCCATGATGAAGCAGGCATTCATTTTACTGCGGTCTTCTTTCACTACGGTACCGCGGAATAACGGGTTGTGGTCGATTTCGTCGTAAAGTAATGCTGCTTTTTTATCGTTTATTTTTTCGATGGCAGGTACGCCGCCTTGCTCTTTGAGCCAGCGGAGTGTCAGCATGGAGATATAAACGGCAAATACCGGAGGGGTGTTTAACATGGATCCATTCTCGATATGATTTTTGTAGTCGAGGATGGAAGGGATGTTACGGGTAACTTTTCCGAGCATGCTTTTGCGTATGGCAACCATGGTAGCACCTGCGGCGCCCATGTTTTTCTGTACGCCTGCATAGATCAGGGAAAACTTGTTAAAGTCCATACTACGGCTGAGGATATCAGAGCTCATGTCAGCCACGATTGGAACATCAGTTACAGGGGTCATCTGCCACTGGGTACCATAGATGGTATTGTTAGTGGTGATGTGCAGGTAGCTTGCCTGCGATGGAATTGTAAACTGTTTGGGGATGTAGTTATAGTTGCTTTCTTTGGAGCTGGCAATAACGTCGGCATATCCGAATAATTTGGCTTCTTTGATTGCCTTATTGGACCAAACGCCGGTATCTACATAGGCAGCAGTATTACCATTTTCCAACAGGTTCATTGGTACCTGCATGAATTGGGTGGTAGCGCCTCCTTGTAAAAACAGCACTTCAAAGTCGTCATCTAGTTGCATCAGTTCCTTTACCAGGTTACGGGCTTCGTCCATCACCGCCATAAACGGTGCTGTTCTGTGACCAATCTCCAGTATAGACATTCCCGAACCTTCGAAATCGATTAGGGCTTTGCTGGCTTTGTACAATACCTCGTTAGGTAATACAGAAGGACCTGCGTTAAAATTGTGCACCTTCATGTTGCGATCTAGATTAAATTCATTTTTTGATCTTTCCACTTTGTTTTGGTTTTTCTAAGGAAACGGAAAAAAACGGCACGGGTGTTAAAACCTTAAGGTGCGTGGTGTAGGATATGCTATAATAGCTGCGCGACAAAGATAAAATATCTTTTTATATTTTTTGGCGCTATTTATTTCTGCTTTTTTGCTGACAGACCGGCTAATTACTCCGGTCTGCCTTGCATTTGCCCGTGCTGCCATTGCAGTTGCAGGTTGCTGAATTCCGTTAATCCGATCGTTGTCAGGTTAGTATGTGTAAGAGAATCCAGTGATGGTTGTCCGGCATTGACCCATGCGGTATACCAGCAGTTGGCCACCGCATGTATAGCCTGTTTCATCCGGCGCTCTACCATTCCATTCAGCTTGTCGTTGTAAGCTTTTGCATATCCGGAGGCATAATTCCTGGTAAGTTTGCCTTTGCGGTCCTCAAAGGCATAACGCCGTGAAGGAGCAGTCTGAAGGGATAACTGTTTCTCCAGGTGAAGGACAGTATCTGCGGCCATACCGCTCTCTGTTACTATCTGCCAGAAATAAGGCTGCAGCCGGGAAACATAAGTAGCGGTGCCTGCCCAGTAATCAAAAGATTTATCTGCCAGCAGCTCCGGAATCCTCGACTCCCAGAGGCCATGGATGCCCTGCTGCTGTGTCAGCTGACCGTTATGATTGGAGCAGGCATGTAAGGGAACATGACCATCTGCAATGTAGTGGCCTATCTCCGCAGATCTCCGCAAGATCAGGTACTGATCCTTTTCCCGGAAAGCCTTTGTCAGCATGGCCATCATCTTCTCCAAATGCCAGGGTAAAATGCCTGTTCGTTGCAACGAATCAAAGGAATACTGCGCCAGTGCGGCCTTCCAGTCCCTGGGTATGTGCTCGTAAGGAGGCCTGTCTAATACGTCAATGTCTATAAAATGCCGCGGCCCCTCTGCAGCCACCATATACCGCCGCTTGTCAGGATCAGTGGCATGCTGCGTAATGAAATCAATATTGGCCTTATAAAGCTTCATCATCGCCGGTGGCAAACAAAATACAGCCAGCCTGTTGATGCGCTCATGAGCAAAAAAGCCCCAGGCAAATATTTTACAAAAAGGTAATAGTAATACAAGCGTAAGTAACAAACTACGTGTAGACATATGGGTTAACATTTAACGGGTTATTTGGGCTAACTAAGTTAAATGTTTACAGCATACAAAAACAAAGGCCGGGAAAATTTTTCCCGGCCCAAAAACTTAAATGTTGGTAACACCCCCGCTCACAGCAAACTTCATCGCATCGCCGGCAGATATATTCGTCAGCTGCTTCACCTTTCGCTTAGGTACCATAAATACCTTACCTGTAATGGCATAGGCATGAGGTACATACACCGCCATATAATCCTCCAGCCCGAAACTACTCACGTCCGGCTGCGTAATAAATCCCATCTCCCAGACATCTTCCCCATATATCTGTACCAGCACAGGATGGTCAAACTTCTTCTTCTCACCTACAAATGCATCAAACACATCTTTAATAGAAGTATAAATGTATTTGATAAATGGCGTGCGCTCCAGCAAATGACTGAATAAATCGAATATACGGCCAATGATAAACGAAGAACTCAGATAGCCTACTATTATAATCAACAGCAATACCACCACAAATCCAACCCCCTTAAAACGGAGAAAGTTATATGGCGCATCCCCGGGAATTAAATCCCTGGGTAACAGGTTGTCTATCGTCATGAAGGCCCAATAAATCGTAAGGGCTGTAATACCAATCGGCGCCAGGATCAGTAATCCCTGAAAGAAATATCGCAGTATACGCGATGCAAATACTTTTAATCTAAGCTTTGGCGACATGGTCAATAATTAAGTACGCAAATTACTCAATAATGATGAATGCTGCCGCTTTTTACAATCCCTTAATATATGTTATAACATGTTAAAAAATATTACTGGAAACTTTGGTAGTTTAAAAAGTTTCCATAGTTTTGATATGCATTCACTATCCGGTTAGCACCAAAAAACTCATATGGAAGTACATGAACGCATCATGGAAACAGCCTTCAACCTGTTCCGCCAATTCGGTACAAGGTCCATTACCATGGACGATATCGCAGAAAAAATGGGCATCTCAAAGAAAACACTCTACGCTCATTTTACCGATAAAGACGACCTGGTATATCAGACGATCTCCGGATTCATCATGCAAATCCATAAAGAGTGTCACGCAGATAAACAACGGTCCGCTGATGCTATAGAGGAAATGTTCCTGGTAATGGAAATGGTAGATAACAGACTTAGAAATATCAACCCGGTTATTATCCACGATCTCCAGAAATTTCACGCCAGAGCATACCAGGTTTTCATTGACTATCAGCAGAATGATCTCATGGCAATGGTGCGCCAAAACCTTGAAAGAGGCATTGAGGACGGATTGTACCGCCCCGACCTTGATATCCGTATCCTGACGAATTACCGCGTGCATGCCTGTATGCTGTGCTTTCAGCCGGCATCATTCCCAGGTGAACACGACATGAATAAAGTGCAGAGAGTATTGCTGGAGAATTTTTTATACGGAGTGGCTTCCCTTAAAGGATATAAGCTGATCGAAAAGTATAAACTAGTATCGCAAAACATATAAACTATGCTACTCTTTTACAGGCTCACCTGCTTATCGCTGGTGTGGCTGATTCCTTTCGCAACGGCCCATGCGCAACAACAGCCTTCCCCGGAACCCATCCGGTTATCAGCCAGAGAAGCTGTTGATTATGCACTGGCCAACCAGGCTTCTATTAAAACAGCCAAACTGGATGAACTCATCCAGCTGGCAAAAAATAAAGAAGTCAGCGGTATGGCACTACCCACCGTCAACGGTACCGGCCAATACCAATACAACCCGTACATTCAGAAACAACAGTTTAACCTGAAAAACTTAGGACAGCCAAAAGATTCCTTTATTAATGCCTCCTTCCAGCTGCCACAAAACCTCATGGGAGAAGTAAGGCTCACGCAGACACTGTTCGATCCCAGCGTACTCGTTGCCCTACAGGCTCGTAAAACATTGGAATCCCTGGTAATGAAGAATGTTACCAAATCTGAAATCGACGTAAGAGAAAATGTCTACAAGTCTTACTACAACGTACTCTCCGCCAATAAAGCCCTGACAATTCTCTCCGGTACTATCCATACCATGGAGAAATTACTCAACGAAACCAGCGAGATATATAAGAACGGATTAGTAGAAAAACTGGATGTAGACAGACTCCGTGTACAATATACGAACCTGCAGACAGAACAAACCAAACTCGTCAACCTCCTGGAACTCGGCACGGCAGCACTCAAATATCAGATGGGTATGCCACTCAGACAGGCTATAACGTTAACGGATACACTATCGACTGAACAGATCGTAGCGGATGTTGCCAACCTGGATAAATTCGATTACGAACAGCGCATCGAATATCAGGTGCTGGAAACACAGAAGCACGCGCTCGAATATGATCTTAAAAGATATAAACTCAAAGGCCTGCCGTCCTTACAGCTGTTCGCTGCCACCGGCGCCATGAGAGGTAGTGACAAGTTCGATTATTTCCAGGGACAGATGTGGTACGGGTACCTTAATACCGGCCTCAATCTCTCTGTTCCCATCTTCACAGGTTTACAACGCCGCCGCCAGGTAGATCAGGCACAGCTGGCAGTTAAAAAGGCCGATGTACAGATGGATAACCTGAAACTGGCCATAGACCTGGAAAGAGAACAATCCAACTCTACTTTCAAAAATAACGTACTCACCCTGCAGGCACAGGAAAAAAATATGGCACTGGCAGAAGACGTATATGCTACCACACGTACCAAATACAAAGAGGGCGTAGGTTCCAGCCTGGAAATGAGTACCGCTGAAAGCGATCTCCTCACTGCTCAAAACAATTATTTCACCGCGCTTTTTAATGCTATCGTTGCTAAGATAGAACTCATGAAAGCATACGGTAAACTATAAATCTTTTCATCTCCATCTATATGAATACCAAGCATTATTTTCTGTTGCCGCTGATCACTGTTACCATAGCTGCCTGCGGCGGACATTCGGATTCCAAAGCCGAAAAGGAAAAAGCATTACAACAGCTGAAAGTAGATAAGGTGAAATACCTGGAGGATGTGAATAAGAAAATCGCTGCACTGGAAAAAGACCTGGGCGTCAGCGACAGTGCCAGAGTGAAAGATGTTGTGATAGCACCTGTAGAAGCTTCTCTCTTTGAACATTATATCGATGTTCAGGGAAGCGTGGATGCACGTGAAAATGTAAACGTTTCTTCCAGGACAATGGGTATCATCACAGCAATCTATGTAAAAGAAGGACAATCCGTTGCAAAAGGTCAGGTACTGGCACAGGTGGATGATCAGCTGCTGAAAGCCAGCATCGCTGAACTCCACACCCAGCTGGATCTTGCGAATACATTATTTTCCAAACAACAGAACCTCTGGAACCAGAAAATCGGCTCTGAACTGCAATACCTGAATGCAAAAAATAATAAGGAATCACTGGAGAAAAAACTGGCTACCATGCAGGACCAGCTGGCACAGGCACGTATCATCGCGCCTATCAGCGGTTCTGTTGATGCTGTTATCGCCAAAGTTGGTGATAACGCTGCTCCAGGTTCTCCGGCCTTCCGCGTAGTAAATGCCAATAACCTGAAAGTGAAAGCCAGCGTGGCAGAAGCCTATGCAGGGATGGTAAGGACCGGCGGCCCCGTAATTCTCAACTTCCCGGATATTCAGAAGGAAATCCGCACCAATATCGGGTTTGCCAGTCGTACTATTGACCCGCTGAGCCGTACCATCAATGTGGAAGTAGCATTGAAACCTGATCCTGCATTGCGTCCTAACATGATCGCACGACTCAGGATCATCGACTACACCGCCAATGCGGCGATCGTTATCCCGGTAGGGGTAATCCAGTATTCCAGCGGAAAGCCTTATGTGATTACCGCACAGAATGAAAACGGCAAAACAGTTGCCAAACGCAGGGATATTGAACTGGGAAGAACTTATAACGATAAGGCAGAAGTGAAAGGCGGTCTCCAGGCGGGCGATAAAATCGTTACCACCGGGTACCAGGGACTCAACGATAATGATCTGATTAAATCCTAGGCCACTGCTAATTCAAGTTTATGAAAGACAATCTCATTAAGGAATTTAAGCCTACCAGCTGGGCCATAGACAATAAGGTAAGCATATACGTTGCTACCTTGTTCATTGCCCTGGCAGGTATCCTGTCCTATATAAATCTGCCCAAAGAGCAGTTCCCGGAAGTAGTGTTCCCACAATTTATCATCACTACTGTAAATGCCGGTACGTCGCCGGAAGATATTGAAACACTGATTACCAAACCTATTGAGAAACAACTCAATGGTATCTCCGGTGTGAAAAAAATCAAGAGTACATCCATGCAGGATTTCTCTATGATCAACATCGAATTTAATGCAAATGAAGATATTGAATCGGCCCGGCAACAGGTAAGAGAAAAGGTAGATGATGCCAAGAAAGACCTGCCCAAAGCACTTACACAGGAACCGCAGATTACCAAAATCGATGTTTCACAGATCCCGATCATGAACGTCAACCTGTCCGGTGATTATGACCTGCAAACACTGAAGCGTTATGCAGATGATATGAAAGACAGGATTGAAGCGCTGAATGAAATTACCCGTGTAGATGTAGTAGGAGCGCTGGAAAGAGAAATTCAGATCAACCTGGACAAATATAAAATGGATGCTGCCAGGATCAGTATCGGTGACGTTTCACAGGCGATCGCCGGCGAGAACGTTACTGTTTCCGGCGGCCTCGTAAGCATGGATGGGCAAAAACGTACGCTCAGTGTAAAAGGTGAATATAAAGACCCTTCACTGATTGGTAATATTATTGTCCGTGGCCAGTCTGGCGCCACTGTATACCTCCGTGATATTGCAGACGTAGTAGATGGTTTCGAGGAACAGGAGAGCTATGCACGCCTGCGTGGTAAGAACGTAATTACCCTGAACGTCATCAAACAGAGTGGTAAAAACCTGATCGATGCATCTGATAAAATCAGGGCCATCAAGGATGATATGGTGAAAAACAATTTCCCTAAAAACCTGGATGTTACCATTACTGCCGATCAGTCTACAAAAACACGTGTTACGTTACATGACCTGATCAACACGATCATCATCGGCTTCGTACTGGTAACCATTATCCTGATGTTTTTCATGGGTGCGGTAAACGCCATCTTTGTGGCGTTGTCAGTACCGATTTCCATGTTCATCGCCTTCCTGCTGATGCCCGTATATGGGTTCACGTTAAACATGATGGTGCTGTTCTCTTTCCTGCTGGCATTGGGAATAGTGGTGGATGATGCGATCGTGGTGATTGAAAACGTGCACCGTATTTTCTACGAACATAAATCACTGGGTATCGTCAAGGCAGCCAAACTTGCAGCAGGAGAGGTTTTCCTGCCGGTATTGTCCGGTACACTGACGGTACTTGCTCCATTTGTGCCATTGCTGTTCTGGCCTGGCGTAATTGGTAAATTCATGTATTTCCTGCCGGTAACGCTGATCACTACACTGGGCGCATCCCTTGTTGTAGCATACCTGATCAACCCTGTATTTGCGGTGGATTTCATGAACAGACATGAAGGAGAAAATCATCCTAAGCCAACTTTCAATAAACGATTGAAAATTCTCACGGCAATATTTGCAGTAATTGCATTGCTCGCCTACGTAAACCACAGTCCTGGTGTAGGTAATTTTGTAATATTCGCTTACGCGATGATTATGCTGGAGCATTTCTGGCTGGGTGGAGTAGCCCGTCATTTCCAGCATACCGCCTGGCCAAAGGTACAGGAGCGTTACAAACGTATTCTGAAGTGGTGCCTGGTGGGCTGGAGGCCTGTATGGATCCTCACCGGTACATTCGGTTTGCTGATATTCAGTATAATGGTAACGGCTATACGTAGTCCCAGAGTGGTGTTCTTCCCACAGGCTGACCCTAACTTCATTTACGCCTATATCCAGTTGCCAAACGGAACCGACCAGAAATATACCGATTCCATCACACATGTGGTTGAAGACAGGATCACCAAAGTAGTTGGTGCCAACAACCCGATCGTTGAATCTATTATTTCCAATGTGGCCAAAGGAGCAGGAGATGCGAACGAAATGGACCTTAGTACCCAGCCGCAGAAAGGTAAGGTGACAGTAGCTTTTGTTGAGTTCGGCGCAAGGCATGGTGTTTCTACTGTTCAGTATCTGGATAAGATCAGAAGTGCGGTACGTGGAATTCCTGGCGCTAATATCACCGTAGAGCAGGAGCAGGGCGGTCCGCCAACAGGTAAACCTGTTAATATAGAAGTATCGGGAGATGATTTTGGCGATCTGACGCTGACTTCGTTTAGGCTTAAACGTTATCTGGACTCATTACATATAGATGGAGTAGAAGAGTTAAAGAGTGATTTTGAAGATAATAAGCCGGAGGTGATTGTTTCGGTAGACAGGCAGCGGGCGAATAGGGAAGGTATTTCCACTGGTGTTGTCGGTAAGGCACTCCGTGACGCCTTGTTTGGCGATGAAGCATCCAAGATCAGGGATGCCAAGGATGAGTTTAAGATTATGGTGAGATTGAGAGAAGATCAGCGTAATAATATTAATAACCTGATGAACCTCAATATCGTTTACCGTGATATGAATATGGGCGGGGCTGTAAGACAGGTGCCACTGTCCGCCGTTGCCGATGTGAAATATTCCAATACCTATGCAGGTATCAAGCGTATCGATCAGAAGCGTGTGATCACCATTTATTCCAACGTCCTGACCGGCTACAATGCCAATCAGGTAGTGCAGGATATCCAGACGGCGCTGAAAGACTTCTCTCATCCGGGCAATGTGTCCATTAAGATGACAGGGGAGCAGGAAGACCAGATGGAAACCATGAACTTCCTGATGCTGGCGATGGTAGGTGCCTTTGGCCTGATGCTGATGATCATGGTGACCCAGTTTAACTCTATTGGTCGTCCGGCCATTATTATGCTGGAGATCCTGTTTAGTATCATTGGGGTATTCCTGGGCTTCTCCATCTTCGGTATGGATATCTCCATTGTAATGACCGGTGTGGGTATTATGGCGCTGGCAGGTATAGTGGTAAGAAATGGTATTGTACTGGTAGAATTTACCGATTTGCTGATCCAGCAGGATGGTAAAGTGTATGATTCAGTAGTGGAAGCGGGCGGAACCCGTATGACGCCGGTGTTGCTGACAGCCATTGCGGCTATTCTGGGGCTGATACCCCTTGCGGTAGGGTTCAATATTGACTTTGAAGGGCTTTTTGCACATTTCCAGCCTAACATTTACTTCGGGGGTGATAACGTGGCCTTCTGGGGGCCGCTGGCCTGGACGATGGTGTTTGGGTTGATTTTTGCGACCTTCCTGACTTTGGTGCTGGTACCGGTGATGTATGCCATGAACAAACGTTCCATAGACGTGCTGGATAGGTATAACCTGCCCCGTGCCCTGAAATATGTGCCTTTCCTGGTGCTGATCCTGAAGTTGTTTATGTCGAAGAAAACCGTCCGTGAGCTGCATGATCCGGCATATGAGAGCCCGAAGCCTTATCATTTCTTCGGTAAACAGGAAGAAGGAGTGCAGGCGCACCCCCCGAAGCTCGATAAAGTGACCATGAATTAGTAAAAATCGAAATTTTTATATACAGTGTAACAGTTGTAGGTTAACAGTCGCCGTCCTGATTCTTCGGGACGGTTTTTTTATTACATTTGGGATAAGGAAATTAAATTTAATCTCATTAACAAATTTTAACATTTGGAATAGCCCTGAATTGGACAGCCTTTATTACTTTTGATTCTTCAGATAGTTTTTCACGTTACTAGCCTTTTATATCCTTACCGTGTAACCACGTAAATAAGTGATTACCAATGAAAACATTCTGATTTTAAACAGTTATACCTGTTCGCCTGTTTACGAGATAAGAAATAGAGATATAATAAGAGTTAAGAAATAAGTGTTAATAATAAAGATTTAAGAAAGTTTAGATTTTAGCGGGTAAGAGAAATTAGCCTAATAAGCAGCCATTAAGCCATTAAAAGAGATTGGAAGACCATGGAGTACGTAGCATCGATAGCATATGCTAAAGAGCAGGACCAGCAGGATCCGTTAAACAGATTCAGAGAGCAGTTTTATTTTCCTCAGCGAAATGGAAAGGACGCGATATATTTATGTGGTAACTCCCTCGGTTTACAGCCAAAACGGGTTAAAGCAGCAATAGATCAGGAATTGTCGGACTGGCAGGAATTTGCGGTAGAGGGTTACTGGCGTGCAAAAAATCCATGGTTATATTATCAGCAATACTGCAGTGGGCCGCTGGCTTCGATCCTTGGAGCGAGTCAGAAGGAGCTAACAGTAATGAATACACTGACTGTTAACTTACATTTCATGATGTTAAGTTTTTACAGGCCAACCAAACAGCGGTTTAAAGTGTTAATGGAAGCAGGAGCTTTTCCGAGTGACCAATATGCGGTAGAAACCCAGGTTAGATTTCACGGATTTGAACCGGCAGATGCGATTATAGAAGTTTCCCCAAGGCCCGGAGAGAATTTAATCAGAATTGAAGATATTTTAGATATTATTAACAGGGAAAGTGATAGTTTAGCATTAGTTTTATTTGGTGGAATAAATTATTATACCGGACAATTTTTTGATATATCCGCTATAACGGCCGCTGCACATGCAGTTGGAGCCTATGCAGGTTTTGACCTGGCGCACGTAGCAGGAAATATTCCGGTAGCATTGCACGATTGGGACGTAGATTTTGCCGTATGGTGCTCTTATAAGTACCTGAACGGAGGCCCTGGCGCTGTAGGAGGCGCATTTGTGCACGAAAAACATTCCGGCAACCGCGGATTCCTCCGCTTAGGTGGCTGGTGGGGCAACGAAGAGAGCGTACGTTTTAAAATGGAGAAAGGTTTTGTGCCTAAAGATTCAGCTGAGGGATGGCAACAAAGCACCGCCCAGGTGTTTAACATGGTAAGCTTAAAAGCCTCCCTGGAATTATTCGAAGAAGCCGGTATCGGCGCTTTAAGATCCAAAAGTATAGGAATGACCAACTACCTGGAGTTCCTGCTACAGCAACTCAAAGGCATAAATTTCGAAATAATTACACCTAATAATTGTAATGAACGTGGCGCACAACTATCTTTGTTGTTCAAGGATAAAGGTAAAGAGATACATCAACGCCTAACGGATGCCGGTATTATTATAGACTGGCGAGAGCCCGGAGTTATCAGGGTATCCCCGGCTCCCATGTACAACTCTTATCAGGATGTGTTTCATTTTTATGAAATCATAGCAAATATTGCTTCAAACGCTTAATTAAGTAAGATGAATTTTGAGAGAAACGAACGCCCCCGCAGGCCCTACTCTTCTGATACCAACAAAGAGAATGATCCCAATAAGGAGAGAGGTGACTTCAAACCCAACTTAAACAGTGAGCGGGAGGGTGGAAAACCCGACTACAACAGCGGGGACCGCGAAGGCCGTCCACCGTACAATGGAGACCGTGATGGCGGGTATCGCCAGCGCGACTACAACAATCGTGACAGCTATAACCGCGAAGGCGGCGGAAGCTACGACCGTGGAAACGGTGGTTACGACAGAGGAAACAATTACAACCGTGAAGGTGGTGGAGGCTATAACCGCGATAACAGCGGTGGCGGCTACAACCGCGAAGGCGGCGGTGGTTACAACCGTGACAACGGTGGTGGCTACAACCGTGAAGGCGGTGGTGGTGGCTACAACCGCGGTGGCGGTGGTGGCTACGATCGCGGCGGTGGTGGTGGTTACAACCGCGGTGGCGGTGGTGGCTACGATCGCGGCGGCAATGGCGGCGGTGGCTATGATCGCGGCGGCGGTGGTGGTGGTTACAACCGCGGTGGCGGTGGTGGCTATGATCGCGGCGGCGGCGGCGGTGGTTACAACCGTGGCGGCGGCGGCGGTGGCTATGATCGCGGCGGCGGTGGTGGTGGTTACAACCGCGGTGGCGGTGGTGGCTACGATCGCGGCGGCGGTGGTGGTGGTTATAACCGCGGTGGCGGTGGTGGTGGTTACAACCGCGGTGGCGGCGGTGGCTACGATCGCGGCGGCGGCGGCGGACGCCCTATGCAGGGAAGAAGACCGTTCAACCGTGAACCTAAACCTGATAACAAAATATACTTTATCGCACTCCTGCCAACTGCAGAAGTAGGTAAAGAAATCATAAAAATCAAACAGGAATTTGCAGAACAATATGGCCCGCTGTACGCACTCAAAGTACTGCCACATATTACCCTGCAGGTACCTTTCACCGCTGATCCGGCACTCGAAAAAGCATTCTGTGATGAACTGACTGAGTTCGCTAAAACACAGGCGCCTTTCGAAGTTTCACTCAACGGCTTCGGTACATTCCCGAACAAACAAAACCGCGTTCTCTTCATCAACGTGGAAAAAAGCGAAACTATGTCTGCAATGCACCGTCAACTGATCAACTTCCTGCGTAAGGAATTTGGATTCAGTACCATGCTCGCACGTACCGGTTTCACTCCACACGTTACCGTGGCCTTCAAAGACCTCGACGATGACCAGTTCAACAAAGCATGGCCAGAATACGAAAACAAAGAGTATACTGCCAGCTTTAAGGTGAATAACCTGTACTTCCTCCGCCACAACGGCAAATCATGGGAAGTACTGCAGAAATGCAAACTCGGTGGTGCATGATAATTGCCCGTCTTAAATAATAAAAAAATGGTCTCTACCCGGTAGAGACCATTTTTGTTTTTAACAGCGTAACAGATGGAGGATATACAATGCTGCATTTGTTGATGCCACGATAAATAAAAGCCTGTCCATTAATCCCTTAATAAGCCGGGTAACCTTATAAAACCCGGACCGTACATGTCCTTCCCTGACAACAAGCGGAGTTTACAGCCAAACCGCCTGCTATACAAGAATACAATTGAAAATTACTGACATCATCAAAAGCCATCCGATACCCAATCCCGCATAGGTTATGATTGCTACCCTGTTCATGCGTGTAGGTTTGGTAATTGTCATATGCTTTCTTAAATGACGGCTCATTTTCCATTTACCCCTATCCCCCGGGAGAGATTAATCAGCTTTTAACAATTGGATCGGAAAATTAAATACCTGTATAAGTGAAGTTATTTGTAAGGATAGCTAATCATATATGCGAAGAAAAAAATAAGCCGGCCGTGCAGAAGTACGGAACCGGCTTTTTGATTAACCCCTATGAAAACCAACTATTGCTCTTTGGCTATAATTGTACTAATTGCTTTCTGATGATAATTTTGCAATTACGGTGCCATAAAGGATTGATATTTTGTGCTTTAACAATTCTTTTGGAAGATATTAACAGATTTGTGAATGAATTACAGCCGGTAAACCAGGAGGCTGGCTACCCGGTATTTCACACCTATACTGACTTTTAGCGTTGTAACAGGCATAAAAAAAGCCTCCCGGTCAGGAGGCTTTTTGCAATATTCTTTCTAAAAATATTAACGTCTGTTCAACTTGCTTAACAGGCGGAGGATTTCCAGGTATAACCATACCAGGGTTACCATCATACCAAAGGATGCATACCACTCAAAGTATTTAGGAGCTCCCTGTGCCACACCCTGTTCTACCATGTCAAAGTCCATGATCAGGTTCAGTGCAGCTATCGCTACAACGATCAGTGAAAAACCGATACCAACGATACCACCACCATTGATCAATGGAATATCTACATGGAAAAGACGCAGCACCATTGCCACCAGGTAAAAGATTGCAATACCGGCTGTAGCTGTAAATATGATTGATTTAAAGCGCTCAGTTGCACGGATAACACCTGTTTTGTACAGGATCAGCATCGCGGCAAAAGTACCGAAGGTCAGACCAATTGCCTGTACCACGATACCATTGTAAGCCTGACTGAACATTGCAGAAATACCACCCAGGAACAGACCTTCTGCCAGGGCATATGCAGGAGCCAGGTAGCCTGACCATTCTTTCTTAAAAATGATAATCATTGCCAGGACAAAACCGCCAACACCACCGCCAATCATATAGCCACTGACCATACTTACACCACCGAGCATGAACTTGCCCCAGGAAAATACTGCCGCTGCCACTAACAGCAACAACATAAATGACATCTTGTTAACGGTACCACGGATGCTCATGGCCTCTCCCTGCTGTTGCGCAGCTCTATCGAAAATGCTTTGTTTCAGTACAGGGTTGTTCGATTGAAATAGTGCCATAGAAATATAGTTTAAATTTAATTGATGCCAATTTACTAATTCCCATTGATAGATAACCAGCAGATATATAATTTTTGTGGAAATATTAGCATTTTATGATAAATAACTTCTGGTTATCACCCATAACAAGAAGTAATAGCATGGCACGTTTCTGATGTGAATAGTCTACTCGTTTTGTGTACTTTTGTGTGCTGGGCAGGGGCAGATTCACAGAATAGCCTGATATAAATGGGTTTAGAAACTGCCGATTACCTAAATTTACACTCTTAATATAGAATACCTAAAAAGATCAATAGATGCCAAATACTTCGATTCAACAGCTGGAGGACGTAGTGATCAAATTTGCGGGAGACAGTGGTGATGGTATGCAGCTTACAGGTAGCCAGTTTTCAAATAATACCGCATTAATAGGAAACGACCTGAGTACTTTCCCTGATTTCCCTGCTGAAATCCGCGCCCCGCAAGGTACCTTGGCGGGTGTGAGTGGTTTCCAGCTCCATTTTTCTTCTAACCGTATATTCACCCCCGGCGATGCCTGCGACGTACTCGTAGCCATGAACGCCGCCGCACTGAAGGCCAATCTGAAAGGCCTCAAAAAAGGCGGTATCATCATAGCCAATACCGATGGTTTCGATTCTAAAAACCTCCGTCTGGCAAACTACCCGGAAGGGATTAACCCATTGGAAGATGGCTCCCTGGTTGATTACCAGCTCCATACAATGGATGTTACCAAAATGACCCGTGAAGCCCTCAAGGAAAGTTCCCTGGGTATGAAAGAGAAAGACCGCGCGAAGAATATGTTCGTACTCGGCTTCCTCTACTGGCTCTACGACCGTAACATGGAAAATACCGAGAATTTCCTCCGTGATAAATTCGGTAAAAAGCCGGAAATCCTCGAAAGTAACCTGAAAGTACTGCACGCAGGCTACAATTTCGCGGAAACAGTGGAAGCATTCAGCACCCGCTACCGCGTCGAAAAAGCGCGCATGGAACCAGGTACCTACCGCAGTATCACCGGTAATACCGCCCTGTCTTACGGCCTCGTTGCCGCTGCACAGAAAGCCGGTCTGCCGCTCTTCCTCGGTACTTACCCGATTACACCGGCTTCTGATATCCTCCATGAACTGAGCCGACTCAAAAATTTCGGTATCCGCACCTTCCAGGCGGAAGATGAAATCGCTGGTATTACTTCTGCCATCGGTGCTTCCTATGGCGGTCATCTGGGTGTAACCACTACCTCCGGCCCCGGTGTTGCCCTCAAAGGTGAAGCAATGGGTCTGGCCGTAATGCTCGAAATTCCTTTACTGATTATTGATATTCAACGTGGTGGCCCTTCTACTGGTCTGCCTACCAAAACAGAACAGTCCGACCTGCTCCAGGCTTACTACGGCCGTAATGGTGAATGTCCGATGCCTGTAATCTCTGCTTCCACACCTGCCGATTGCTTCGAAGCTATATTTGAAGCTACCCGCATCTCCCTGCAGCACATGACACCGGTTATCTTCCTCAGTGACGGTTATATCGCCAATGGTGCTGAACCTTGGCGCTTCCCTAAAGCTGCTGACCTTCCGGGAATTGAAGTGAAATTCAAAACCGAACTGGCAGAAGGAGAAGAAACCTACCTGCCTTACCAGCGCGACGAAAATCTCGTTCGCCCATGGGCAGTTCCAGGTACGCCAGGACTCGAACACCGCATCGGTGGCCTGGAAAAACAGAATATCACCGGTAACGTTAGCTATGATCCTGAAAACCACCAGCAGATGGTTAAAATCCGTCAGGAAAAAGTAGACAGGATCGCTGATCATATTCCTTTGCAAACAATCGAAATCGGCCCTGAAAAAGGTAAAGTACTGGTACTGGGCTGGGGTTCTACCTACGGTGCTATCAAAAGCGCTGTACTCGACCTCCTCGCAGAAGGCCATGAAGTGGCACACGCACACCTCCGCCACCTGCGTCCTTTCCCTAAAAACCTGGCCGAAATCCTGCATAGCTACGATAAAGTGCTGATACCGGAAATCAACAACGGACAGCTGATCAAAATTATCCGCGATCAATACCTGATCGATGCACAGGGATATAATAAGATCATGGGTGTACCTATCACCAAAAGTGAACTGGTTACCAAAATCAAAGAAATGCTGGCTTAACTGAAACGAACATTATAACACGTTCATATCATTTATGGGCAAAGTGCAGATTTAATGCACTTTGCCCTTTTTTATTATCGCAATTCCTGCTTATTTTTTTGTACATTAACAATACGAAGAATATTACAGCTACTTCTTCGGACCGATTACTCAGTTTAAGTTTTAGTTTATGAACAGCCTTTTTCGCGTATTGCCATGCATAGTTTTTTTAGCTGTAATGTCGTTGCCTTTAACCGCGCAAACGAACACATATGAAGTGAGAGTCGCCAACCATGCCGTAGGCACCATCGAAGCCCGGCGAAATGTTAGCGGCCAGTCGAAAAGCATCTCCATAAAAACACATATTCAGGTGATGCTCTCGAAAGTAAACAGCGATATCAGTAATGAGTATACAAATGATATTCTTACACAGGCAAGGTCGAGCCGTATTACCGGCAAAAACGGGGAGGACAAGCAAACCACTACCCGCCGGGAAGGTAATGCCTACACCATCGTAAGCAACGGAGAACGTCAGGTACTTGGAAATACGGAGATATTACATTGTGTGGGAGATCTTTATTTCAATGAACCTAAACATGTTACCCGAACATTTTCAGAATCCCTTGGCAAATTTCTGACGATCAAAGCACTGGGCAACGGATCGTATGAACTGCAACTGCCGGAAGGAAAGCGTAACGTCTATAAATACGACAACGGTACGCTGATACAGGTAGAAGTAGACCATACATTCGGCAAAGCCCTCATTGTAAAAAGCAGTTGAGAATTCTCCTATGCTTGATGTAATCCCACGAATCTATAGCACCATCCATGCTTTACTGGATGACTATGTACCGCCGTTATCGCCGCAGGCTAATGGAAAAAACAACAGGTATGATATGTATTATCCCCATAAGGTCACACTTTCCGGGAAAGATTATCCATCCTTGTATTTTGCCGGCGTAGCTGCTTACGAGAAGTATGCTGCCCTGTATTTCTTCCCGATTTATTCCCATCCGGAAGAGTTTACGGACATACCGCCATCTCTCAAAAAACTGCAAAAAGGCAAATCCTGTTTCCATATCAGCAAACCCGATGAAATGCTGATACAAGAGGTGAAGCTCCTGTTACATACTGGTTTTGAATTCTATGTCTCTAAAGGCCTTATCGGACACAAATAAAAAAGCTGAGGAGAACCTCAGCTTTCTGAATGCGGGCAACAATGCTGCCCTTTACATGAAAAACCAGTTATAACTACACAGTTCGCTCAATGATCTGACCTGTGGTCTTATCTTTCAGAATCAGTTTTTTGGCGCCAAAATGTGTCATCTCTTCTTTCACGAGATAATATTGGTCGTCATAATCTGTAGATGTTTTTTCTTTGGAGATGCCTTCCTTTCCTCTCCATATTTCGAGCTGAACAGGCTCCCACTGCTTAGATGCTGCACTCTTGTAGGCGGCATCCAGAATGGCATTCACCACATAGCCATCGTAGAACGTTTCCCTGGCTGCATTACCGGATTCCATGGCGTTGAACATATCCGTAAACATATGGTTGTAGCCCAGTTCGTTGAGTTCATCACCAACCGGAAACAGCCAGCCGGAGTTACTTTCCGCTTTTTCGGCTACATAATCCGCACCCTTGCCGGTGGTAAACATATCAAAACCTGTTCGCAGGAAGCTGTTGAGCCAGATAGTACCTTCTGTACCCATTACTTCATCACGGAGATCGAGCCCGCCGCGGAAGGTCCAACTCACCTCAAACTGGCCAATAGCACCGTTCTCATATTTCACGAGTCCGATGGCATGGTCCTCTGCATCAATAGGTTTTACCTGGGTATCTGCCCAACACATTACTTCTACGGGTTTAATATCTTTCCCGATAAAGCTGCGGGAGATTTCCACACAGTGACAGCCCAGGTCCAGGATACAGCCGCCGCCGGCCTGTTCCTTATCCCAGAACCATTCACTATGAGGGCCAGGATGTGTTTCGCGCGACTTCGCCCAGAGGATACGTCCTAAAGCCCCGTTTTGAACGCTTTCCAGCGCTTTAAGGAATTTTGGGGTATAGACAAGATCTTCCAGGTAACCATGGAAAATACCGGCCTTTTCCACCATTTCCAGCATACGTTTCGCTTCTGCTGCGGTGCGGCCTAAAGGTTTGGTACAGATAACTGCTTTTTTATGCTTGCAGCAAAGATCTACAGCTGTCTCATGCAGGTTGTTAGGTAGGGAGATGCATACCACTTCCACTTCCGGATTGGCCACGGCTTCTTCCATAACAGTAGTCCAGTGTGCTACCTGGTAGTCTGTTGCAAATTTCTGTGCACTTTCTTCCCTCCGGGAATAGATGCTAACAATTTTGTCGCGGCTGCGCTGCCCCTGCAGCGAGTCTGCATAAAAACGTCCGATAAAGCCGGAACCCAGCATTGCTATCTTTGCCATAGTACTTAGTAGTTAATTACCTTGGTTTGAGTTTTGTCTTTGTCTTTAAAAGCGATCATGAAGAACAGGAGTACCGTCACTGCGATAGCTGCCGGTATCATCCAGATAGATTGCCAGTCGTGGGTATCAGGGCCTGTTTTAAAATGTCCGACGATTGGCCCGCTGATCAAAAAGCCGATCAGCATACCAACGCCATAGGTGGCAAGTGTAACAAATCCTTGTGCAGAGCTTTTGAATTTCTCTCCCGCTTTTCTGTCTGTAAAGATCTGGCCGGTAACAAAGAAGAAGTCGTAGCATACGCCATGCAGCAAAAGACCAATTATTAACATCCAGAGTTTTGCATCGATATCTCCATGCGCAAACAGGAAATAGCGTACGCCCCAGGCGGCCATACCTATTGCCAGCATCCATTTAACACCCAGCCGGCGGAAAAGGAATGGAATAATCAACATGAACAATACCTCCGAAACCTGCCCCAGCGACTGCGTCCCGGCTGCCGCTTTCATATGGATCTCATTCAGGAATGGATTCGTGAAGTTATAGTAGAAAGCGAGGGGAATAGAAATCAGGATAGATGATATAAAGAAGATCAGGTATGATTTGTCTTTCAGCATGCCAATGGCATCGAGTCCGAGTATTTCTCTTACATCGATTTTACTGCCTTTTTTCAGTGGTGGCGTTTTAGGCAGACTAAAGCTATAGAGTCCCAATGCCAGTGAGGATATCGCTGCCATTTTAAAGGTTAGTTGCAGCATATTGCTTTGTTCCCATCCGAGGTATCCGATGATATTACCTGCAACGATCCATCCCAGGGTACCGAATACACGGATCAGGGAGAAATCTTTGCTTGGGTCAGACATCTGCCGGAAGGAGATGGCGTTTACCAGCGCCAGCGTAGGCATATACAATACCATGTAGGTTAATACCAGCGGGAAGAACGCCCCGAATTCGGTGGTGCTGCCACAGCACCAGAGCAGTACCGCGCCTACGAGGTGGATAACGCCCAGCATTATTTGTGCAGAGAAGAACCTGTCTGCCAGGATACCAACGATAAATGGTGCGATAACAGCGCCATAGGATTGGGTGAGAAAGGCCGTGCTGATATCACCGTCAGAAGTGCCCTTCAGGTTGTGTAATACGAAAGTGCCTAAAGTAACGAACCATGCGCCCCATGTAAAAAACTCCAGGAACATCATGAAAGATAGTTGCAATCGGGTTGATAACCTCATAACGTTATAATCTTAAAATGTGGTTTAAGATAATAAAATTTGGATACGAGGTACCAATTAAAATGATGAACCGAAAGAAACGCGGTGCGTTTCAAAAGTTTGCATGGTGGCGGGTTCTATGAATGTCAGCTTGCTTTCACCAGTTGATGGTAATACTTGCAGGCAGGTCGCAGTGGACATTCACCACATTTCGGGCTACGGGCGAGGCAGGTATACCGGCCATGTAATATCAGCCAGTGGTGTGCGATATGTATTTTTTCCTTCGGGATATTTTTGATGAGTTGCTGTTCGGCCTGCAGCGGCGTTTTGGCGTTGGTGGTTAAACCTATCCTGGCGGAAACCCTGAATACGTGGGTGTCTACGGCCATGTTAGGCTGCTGGTGCACCACGGAGGTGATGACGTTGGCGGTTTTACGGCCTACGCCCGGGAGTTTCACCAGTTCCGGTACGGTGGAAGGTATTTCGCCGTTGAAGTCATCGATGACCATATTGGCCATGCCGATGAGATGTTTTGTTTTATTGTTAGGATAGCTAATGCTTCTGATGAGCGGGAAGAGCTCATCAAAGGTGGCATGACTGAGCGATTCCACATCCGGGTACTTTTCAAAGATGGCCGGCGTGGTCATATTAACGCGTTTATCGGTGCATTGTGCGGAAAGGATTACGGCTACCAGTAGTTGGTAGGGATTATCGTAAATCAGTTCGGTTTCGGCATTCGGAACGTGGGTCTCGAAATAGTCGAGAACAAATGCGTAGCGCTCTTTTTTGGTCATGGGCGTAAAGATAGAGAAAAATGGGATGCTGTCTTTAGCGATGGCCGCAAAGATTTACTATAACGTTGTGCTATAAATGAAGCTAGTCCTGCTTTTCTTTGTTGGCGGCGTAATCGAAGATTAGCTGCAGGGTGGCTTTTCTGGGTGTGTAGTGAATGCTGTTGAGAGTTGTTTTCACATTTTCCAGGTTTTCTTCCACTTCCTGGCGGAGTTGGGGTTGTTCCTGTGGTATGTGTGAAATGTCGCTGGCAGTAACAAGACACAGGTTAGAAAGTACAGACAGTGTAAAATTACTCATGCAATACAGTTTAGTGGTAAAATAAAGTTAACAGCTTTAATAACGACAGATATACAAAATCTATTGTTAATTTAAGATAAATTTTTATGTTTTGCAATAGCAGAGCAGCTACTGTTGGGGAGCAGGGGTTATAATAAACAGATCTTCATCATCTCTCTTCATAAAATATTTCTCGCGGGCAAACTTTTCCTGTTTCTCAGGGCTGGATAACAGCTCCTGCTGATCTTCCTTGGTTTTCTTTATCTCACTGATAAAGAATTCTTTCTGGGCTTCCAGCTTCTTTTCTTCCGCCCTGAACTGGTATTGGTACATCAGGTTGGTTTTATCCAGGAAGGCAAGCCAGATAACGAATGAGCAGCCTGTAATAAAGAAGAAATTCTTTAAGAATGAAGGTATTTTTATGGATTTCAGGCTGGACATACTGCAAATTACGAATTAGGACTGAATAAAAACAGAAGGGGTACGACAGAAATCGTACCCCTTTTTATTATTTTTCAGGAGATATCCTGATTATTTTTTACCGAAGCGGATGCTTTTACCTGGGTAAATAGCATTGGTGCCCAGTTGTTCTTCGATGCGGAGCAGCTGGTTGTACTTAGCCATACGATCTGTACGGGAAGCAGAACCGGTTTTGATTTGGCCGCAGTTCAGTGCAACAGCGAGGTCAGCGATGGTAACATCTTCAGTTTCGCCGGAACGGTGAGACATGATAGAAGTGTAACCAGCTTTGTGTGCCATGTTAACAGCATCGATCGTTTCAGTAACAGTACCGATCTGGTTAACTTTGATCAGGATGCTGTTAGCAGTGTTGCTATCGATACCTTCTTTCAGACGTTTAACGTTGGTAACGAACAGATCGTCACCTACCAGCTGAACTTTATCACCAACTGCTTCAGTCAGTTTTTTCCAGCCAGCCCAATCGTCCTCAGCCATACCGTCTTCGATAGAAACGATAGGGTATTTAGCGCACCATTCAGCCCAATAAGCTACCATCTCATCGCTGGAGATAACTTTCTGGGAAGATTTGTAGAATTTGTAAGTTTTGTCAGCGTCGTTGAACATTTCGCTGGAAGCAGCATCCAGTGCGATAGCGATTTGCTCACCAGGAACATAACCGGCAGCTTTGATAGCTTCCAGTACAGTTTCGATAGCTTCTTCGTTGCTCTGGATTTCAGGTGCAAAACCACCTTCGTCACCAACGTTAGTGCTGTAACCTTTCTTTTTCAGAACGGATTTCAGGTGGTGGAATACTTCCACGCCCCAACGCAGACCTTCAGAGAAGGTAGCAGCGCCTAAAGGAACGATCATGAATTCCTGGAAGTCGATTTTGTTATCAGCGTGAACGCCACCGTTGATGATGTTCATCAAAGGTACAGGCAGGGTGAACGCGTTCACACCACCGAGGTAGCGGTACAGCTCCTGGTTGCACACTTCAGCACCAGCTTTAGCTACGGCCATACTAACAGCCAGGGTAGCGTTAGCGCCCAGTTTAGCTTTATTTGGAGTGCCATCCAGTTCGATCAGCATTTTATCAATACCAGCCTGGTCAGTAACGTCCCAGCCTACGAGTTCTTCAGCAATGATTTCATTTACATTGGCAATCGCCTGCAGAACGCCTTTACCCATGTAAACACTCTTATCGTTGTCGCGCAGCTCAACTGCTTCGTGTTTACCTGTAGAAGCTCCGGATGGTACCGCTGCACGGCCAAAGTGACCATCTTCAGTTGTTACGTCTACTTCAATAGTAGGATTACCACGGCTATCCAGAATTTGTCTGGCATGGATCTCTGAAATAATACTCATAGTTCGAAAATTAAAAAATTGTTATATGGCTAGTATTGTAAAATATTGATAATCAGCACAATTACGGGCGCAAAAACCAGGGATCACTTTGTAAGGTCCCGGAATATGGTCTCCAGGCTTTGTGAATTGCTCTGCAAAGAAAGTATGCTTTTGTTATTAATCAAAGCAAATTGTAAGAGGTTTTTTCTGAGCTGCTCGATTTCGTTGCCGTAAAGCCGCCAGGAATTGCCTTCCTGGGCTTCTATCCGGGTTACGCCTTCAATGCCAAGTAACTCGTCTGTAGTAACGGCCTCACCAAAACTGATCTGTACATAGCCGTTGTTGCCGCCGGATTGCTGAAGGGCAGAGAGCTTGTCGTCTGCAATGATTTTCCCTTTGTTGATAATCATCACACGGTCGCAAAGCGCTTCTACTTCCTGCATGATATGGGTAGAGAGTACCACTGTCTTATCCTGCCCGAGGGTTTTGATCAGCTGCCTGATCTCCGCCAGCTGGTTAGGGTCAAGACCGGTGGTCGGTTCATCCAAAATTAATACTTCCGGATCATGTAACAGTGCATGTGCCAGGCCTACACGCTGTTTATAACCATTTGATAACGCACCCAGCTTTTTTCTGCTTTCAGGAGTCAATCCTGTAAGCGCTATTACTTCTGCTATTCTTCTGGCAGATGATTTACCCAGATGATGTATGCCGGCCATGAATTCCAGAAATTCCTTTACATACATATCATAGTATAAAGGATTGGATTCAGGAAGATAGCCAACGCGTTTGCGGACTTCCAGTGATTCTTTTACGATATCGAAGCCGCAGACAGTTGCGGAGCCGCTGGTAGGAGGGAGGAAACCGGTAATCATTTTCATCGTGGTGGATTTACCAGCTCCGTTGGGTCCGAGAAACCCGGTAATCTCACCTTTCTTAAGTTCAAAGGAGATGGCATCAACAGCCTTTTGTTCCCCGTAAATTTTTGTTAGTGATGAAACTTTTATTGACATCGGTTTTAATTTCCTCTTTTGCGGCACCTAAAGTACGTAAATCATTCAGGTTTTATTGTGCTATATAAAACTTCTTCTTAAATGTATGTAATTTAATTGATTATATATATGCGTGTTATCTGATAATCATCTTGATAAAAACCAATTTTAACATACTTTTAGTGAATTGGCATACCTCTTGCATTAACAGGCACACCTATACGTTATGCATAACCCGGATAGATAAACAAACAAAAACAACTCTCTAAAACTTCACATCAATGTAAACTTCGATGTCAAACTTTATGAAAAGAGCTTTGGGCCTTTTTGTGGAATTTGAACCCGGTAACGAACCTGCGAACAGCCAGGATCAGTCCCCCCTGTCGCAAAAATTCCCGCTGACCAACATTCAGTCAACAACAAACACTCCTTCCGCCATTTCTGGAGCCGATCTTGACAAATTTGAACAGCATTTCACAGGACTATTTGAAAAAAGTAATCTTCCCGGTCCCGACTATTTTGAGTTCTGGAAAATGATGGAAGCACTGCAAAAACATCTGCCGGACGAAAACGCCCGTATACCTGTAGTTTTTGCCACACTTAGTGTACAAGGCTTAACGAAAGACAGCCTGATCACCTCTGCCGCAAAGTATAAGCAGATTATCGAAGATGATAAAACAGCTTTTGAAAATGCAGCAGCAGTAAAAGAATCTGATGAAGTAGAAAAGCGCCGCAACGACATGCAGGCACTACAACAAAAGATTAGTGACAACAGTACACTGATACAGCAGCTCACACAGGAGATCACCGCAGCGCAACAACAAGCCGCCGAACTGAAAAAAGCTATCGAAGACCAGGAAGAGAAAATCCTCAGCAGCCGCCATGGATATCAGGTCGCCAGCGAGGCAATGATCAGGAAAATCAACAGTGATATCCAGAAATTTGAATCATCCCTGTAATACCATGGAAACACAGTATTTCCCGTCTGAATCGAGCCAGAAGCTCAAATCCTATTGGAACAGACCGGGTGGTAAATTTGGTGTAATCATAGGCCTGGGCCTTATCGCTGCAGCTGCCTATTATGTCATCCCTATCCTTACGAAAATAGTATGGAACACACTGAACTTCGGACTGGCCCTGGTGGCCCTGGGTGTATTCCTTTACTGTATCACACATCGTAAGCTCCGACTCAGCTTCTTCTACCTCTATGAATGGATCATGAAAAAACTGATAGGTATGGTGATAGAACTCGACCCCTTCCTCATCGCAGAAGATTATATCTCTGATATGGAAGAACAACGCGAAAAACTCTATCATCAATCTGTCGAAGTAGATGCACAAAAAGAAAAGATCAATCTGAAAATCTCAGAGAAAGAAAAGGAGATGCAACAACTGATGAGTCGCGCCAAAGCCGCACAGCAAAACAATATGCTGCCGGAATTAGGTAACGCTACCCGCCAGATGGCACGTATCAAGGAGTACATCACACAACTGACTCCAATACGCGATAACCTGGCACGTATCGGCGACTATCTGACCAAAGTGCATAAAAACAGTGGGTACATGATTGAAGATGCACGCAATGAACTGGAGCTGAAAAAAGACCTGTACAAGTCCGTTACATCAGGTAATAAAGCACTGTCCACTGCACTGAAAATCTTCAATGGCGATCCTGAAAAGAAACTCATGGTAGAACAATCCATGGAGTTCCTGAAAGAGGATATTGCGACCAAACTGTCGAGCATGAAAAAAGCCATCAACTATTCTGCAGATTTTATGCGATCTATCGACCTGGATAATGCTACGTTCGAATTACAGGGGCTGAAAATGTTGGAATCATACGATCCGGATAAGACCTATACATTGGACATAAGGAAAAATGAACCATCGCGCCAAACACGCCAGCCTGGCACATTACCGCCCGATAATTACTCCGATTTATTAAGCTAAATCTTTAAGCTCACACAACTTACAACTAACGTTTTAAAAATATTTTTATGTCTGTCAAAGTGAAACCTGGTGGAAAGGTTCTTGGCATCGTATTGCTTCTTGGTGCCATCTATGCAGGTAAAGTTTTATGGTGGGACAAACGTCCGCAGGAAGCTAAATCCGCAACCGAAATTGGTAAGGTTCAATTACCCGATGCTGCACAGGCATCCCTTGGTAACAACGCTGTTAAAATTCCATTGCCTTCAGATGAATCTGTAGTAAACGGAGGCACGAAAGTTTCATGGCGCGTAATGGCCTGGAACTCTCAGTTTGCCCTGATGTATGCTAACGGTGGTGTACATACGACAAAAGGATCACTGATCGATAAAGCCAAACTGGACATTGATCTGGTACGTCAGGACGACTGCAACAAATCCATCGCCGACATGGTGAAATTTGCACAGGAATACAAGGATAATCCTAATACTACCGCTGTATTTGCCTCCTTTATGGGTGATGGTATGCCAGCCTTCTTTGCTGCACTGACAAAGGAATTGCAGCCATTAGGCCCCGACTATCAGCCGATTGCTTTCTACTCTATGGGTAAAAGTTATGGTGAAGATAAACTGATGGGACCAATAGAATGGAAGCATGATCCTAAGAGCGCAATTGGTAAAACGGTTGCCGGTGTTCTCCGCGACGGTGATATCAACATCCTGCTGAAGTGGGCCGGGGATAACGGTCTGCGCGTAAACCCGGATGAAACAACCTATGATCCGGCTGCCATCAATATCATTGCTGCCAACGACTTCCTGGATGCCGGCGCCAAATACATCGCCGGTTACAAAGAAGCGCGCAAGCTGGTCGTGAATGGTAAAAAGATCGCAAAGGATACTACAGTAGGCGTAGACGCTGTGGCCACCTGGACACCCGGCGACGTAAACGTAGCGCATAAAAAAGGTGGGCTGGTAAACATCGCATCTACCCGTGAATATTCTTCACAGATGCCAAACATTACCATCACTATCAAAAAATTCGCTTACGATCACCGTACCGATATCGAAAACCTGATCATGGCATTGGCCCAGGCAGGCGACCAGGTAAGATCGTTCAATGACGCCAAAGCCTTTGCAGGCGCAGTGTCCGCGAAAGTATACAATGAACAGGATGGTACCTATTGGCTGAAATACTATAATGGCCTGGAAGAAAAAGATATACAGGGGCAGACCGTTAGTTTAGGTGGTTCGCTGGCCTTTAACCTGGCCGATGCTGCCAATAACTTTGGTTTAGGTAAAGATAATATCGATAGATACAAAATCGTATATAACACCTTTGGTGATATTATGACGAAGATGTACCCTGAGATTATGCCGGTATACCCTGTGTATACGCAGGTGGTAGATAAGTCTTTCCTGGCCTCCGTGGTAGCTAATCACCCTGAGCTGCTGGAAGGTACTGCCATCAAGGAAAAATACGCAGAAAGTATCACCAGTGAAGTGTCTTCCAAAGCGTATCAGATACAGTTTGAAACGGGTAAATCTGATATTAAAGCCGGATCACACGCCATACTGGATGAAATCCTGAAAAGTGCGGTGGTGGCTGAAGGGCTGAAGCTTGGTGTATATGGTCACACGGATAATGTTGGTAACGAAAGTGCTAACCAGCAATTGTCTGAAGCCCGTGCAGCAGCGGTGAAAGCCTATCTGCTTTCTAAAGGTCTGGATGCAGGTCGTATCGAGTCCAAAGGTTTCGGTTCCTCCAAACCGGTTGCTGATAACAATACCAACGAGGGCCGTGCCCAAAACAGACGTGTACAAGTAGTGCTGGGTCTGTAATATTTATCCCCTTTACCTATACCTATCGCCGGTGAATGCAATCCCGCTTCACCGGCCTCTTTTCAAACGACCATAAGATGTCAAACATTAATAACAGGCAGCTGTTGCGGATATTTACGCCCCTTCAGGTGCTGGGAAGAAAGACTATGCTGGCCCTGGTAATAGCTGAAAGTATGCTCGCTATTGCCTGCTGGCAGCTAAGTGGAGGAGGCCTGATACCTACACCGGCAAAAGTGCTGCATGCCTTGTCAGAAATTGTGCAATCACCTTCGTTTATAGATAACCTCTTCAGCAGTGTAATGCTGACCGTCAAAGGGATGGTGATATCTATTATAATTGCGCTGATAATCAGTTATATGTCGATAGTGCCGTTTTTTAATCCTATCGCCAGATTTGTTATAAAATGCCGTTATCTCACACTTACCGGATTGATATTTCTCTTCACATTGTTAACAAAAGACGGACATGACCTGAAAATGAGCCTGCTCATATTTGGTATCGTTCCTTTCTTTGTTACTTCTTTACTGTCTGTGATTGGAAATATAGATAATCAGGAATTCGAACTATGTACTACACTTCGGATGAGCAACTGGAAAGCATTGTGGGAAGTGATTATTGTAGGTAGATTAGACCAGGTTTTTGAAGTGATGCGTCAGAACTTCGCTATTGCCTGGCTGATGATTACCTCTGTAGAAGGCCTGAGCATGAGTGAAGGTGGCCTTGGAGTAATGCTGATCCGTGCCAACAAATACGTACAGCTGGATATGGTGTTCGGTACGCTGGTCGTCATTTTCCTGCTGGGTATCTTCTTCGATTTCATCCTGGGGAAATTCCGGGAATGGTTATTCCCATATACTAAACTTCAAATCAGAAACTAATGAACGCGCAGGTATATACTAAAAATGAAAGCCTGTTGTGTGCCAATAATATCGGGCTGCAATATGGTGAAAAAGTGATCCTCCGGGATATCAACTTTTGTATTAAAGATATTCACCGGCCTGATATGCAACAGGGACAGGTAGTTTCACTGATCGGGAGAAGTGGTATCGGTAAAACGCAGTTGTTTAAGATACTGGCGGGCCTGAATAAGCCTACCAGCGGTGAAATTCTGATAGATGTAGATCAGCATCCCGTAGTTGCCGGAGAAGTAGGTATTGTGCCGCAAAACTATATACTCTTTAATCATCGTACTATCTACCAAAACCTGAAAATCGGGCTGGATAATGGCACGGTAAAGCTTACCGATGCGGAGAAGAAGATGGTTATTCAAGATTATGCACATACTTTTCAGCTGACAGAACACCTGGAGAAATATCCTGCACAGCTGAGTGGTGGCCAGCGCCAGCGTGTGAGTATCATACAGCAGGTGCTTACCGGCAACAAATTTATTTTACTGGATGAACCCTTTTCCGGGCTGGATATGGTGATGATTAACAAGGTAATCCAGCTGCTGCTGAAGGTTTCCACCATTCAGGAAACCAATACGCTGATCCTGGTGAGCCATGATATTGTCAATGCGGCGGCTATTTCAGATACCGTCTGGGTGCTGGGTACAACACCGGAAAAAGAAGGCGCTACCATTATTAAAGAATATGACCTTTGTGCCATGGGACTGGCCTGGCAGCCAGAAATCCGTAAGGAGCCCGAATTCCATAGCTTAGTACATGATATTCAGGACCTGCTGTAAAAAATGATGCTTATTTTAGTGGTTGATTGTTGGTAAATGCGCTAACTTTCAACCACTAACTGAATTGCTATACATTTGCAGGTATGAAGAAAGTCATTGGTTTATTTTGCTTACTCCCAACATTATTGCAAGCCCAGACCCCTGGTGTTGAAAAGAATTATCCACAGGGATATTTCAGGAACCCCCTGAATATTCCTATTGAACTGGCCGGGAACTTCGGTGAATTAAGGCCAAACCATTTCCACTCAGGGATGGATATCAAAACACAGCAACGGGAGAATCTGCCGGTACATGCTGCCGCAGATGGTTATGTGAGCCGAATAGGTGTTTCTCATACCGGTTTCGGGAATGTGTTGTACATCACTCACCCTAATGGCTATACGACTGTATATGCACACTTAAATAGCTACTTTCCGGCATTACAGCAATATGTAAAACAGCAGCAATACCAGAATGAAAGCTGGGCAACGGACCTGGTCATTCCGCAGGGGAAATTCCCGGTGCGTAAGGGTGACCTGGTAGCTTACAGTGGCAATACCGGCGGTTCTGCCGGTCCGCACCTGCACTTCGAGATTCGTAATACCGCTACCGAAAAGCCGTTAAATCCGCTGCTATTCGGCTTTGATATCCCTGATAGCAAAGCCCCGGAAGTATTCCGGATAGCTGTTTATGACAGGACCAGGAGTATTTATGAGCAGCAACCGGTAATGGTGCCCGTGAAAAAAGCAGGTAATACCTATGTGACCGTTCAGCCAGTGGTAAAGGTAGCCGCTACTAAAACCGGGCTGGCACTCACCGCCATCGACCGTATGAACAATACACCTAACACCTACGGCATATACGAAGCAAAGCTTTTCCATAACGATAAACCGGATATCGACTTTGAGCTGGATAATATCGGGTATGATGAAACCCGTTATCTCAACGCGCATATCGATTACAAAGTGAAGAAAGCTGACGGGCCGTATCTTCAGCTGATGTTCTCGCTGCCAGGTAATGAACTGGATATCTACCACGATTTTGATGGCGATGGCACCATTGATATCTCCGATGGAGAAGTACATAACATGGAACTGGTGGTGAAAGATGCCTATGGCAATACCAGCAACGTGAAATTCGGGCTGCAGCATTCCGGTGTGGAAGCGCCTGAAAAGCCTTGTGCCAATACCATGTACCCGGATTCTAAAAACATCTTTGAGAATAACCAGGTAGAATTTTATCTGGACGAAAGAGCCTTGTACGATAATATCTGCTTCCGTTACCAGGAAACACCGAACAACTCCGCGAAGGCAAAGTCTGACAACTTCATGCTGCATACACCATTGGTGCCGGTGCACGATTTCTTTGATGTAAGGCTGAAAGCCAGCAAACCTGTTCCGGAAGATTTACAGTCGAAAGTAGTGATGGTCAGAGAGGGTATGGGTAGCGGTACGTCGGCTACTGTGCTTGATAACGGCTGGTATAAAGGTAATTTCCGCGATTTCGGCACCTTCCACCTGGAAGTGGACACGATCGCACCAAAAGTGACGCCTATAGGCGTAAAACCTGGTGCTATCCTGAGTAAGGCCGGTAAAATATCATTTGCCATGAGTGATGCCAGCGGTATCAAAAGCTATCGTGCAGAACTGGATGGTAAATGGTTAATGTTTAGTCGCAAGGGTAATGTGCTTACCTATGCATTCGATGAGCATTGTGGCCCGGGCGCACATATGCTGGTGATGAAAGTAACCGATATTGCCGGCAACGAAGGTGTATACAGACTCTCATTTAAAAGATAAATCTTATTCATATGGCAGTAGTATTAAAAGAAGGCGATAAAGCGCCTGTATTCAAGGGAAAAGACCAGCATGGTAAAACCATATCACTGACCGATTATAAAGGCAAAAAAGTGATACTGTATTTCTATCCGAAGGATAATACCCCTGGTTGTACTGCACAGGCCTGCAACCTGAGAGATAATTACACCGAACTTTTGAAAAAAGGCTATGTGGTTGTTGGTGTAAGTACCGACAGTGAGCAGAGCCACCAGAAATTCATTGAGAAATTTGAGCTGCCGTTTACCTTACTGGCAGATGATGACCATAAGGTAGTAAACCAGTATGGTGTCTGGGGAGAGAAAAAGATGATGGGTAAAACCTATGATGGTACACATCGTACTACTTTCCTGATCAATGGTGATGGTGTTATTGAGCATATTATCAAAAAGCCGGATACTAAAAATCATACAGAAGAGATTCTGGAACTCTGGAAGTAATTGATAGTATTGCGCCTGCCCGCAGGGCAGGCGCTTCTCCGGAGATTGATGGATTGGATTAAAATAAAAATGCCCTCTACATCGTAGAGGGCATTTTTTATGAGAAGTTCATGTGTTATTATCTCTTCTGGCGTTGTTTTTTGAACAGGTTACCAGTTTTGAATTTGTTACCTTCAGGACTACCTACACGGTCCATAGCGCAACGGAAACCTACGGTATTGTTGGCCATATCTTCCTGCATGTAACGGCGTGTACCTGGAGAGAGCCAGTAAGCGCGGTCGTTCCAGCTACCACCTTTGATTACGTGAGATTTGTCGTTGATGAGGGTAGTAAGGCCATAACCATATTCCACCATGGAGAGGGAGTCACCATCGAGGTAGTTGATTACATCACCTTTCTGGTAGTTGAGGCGGTTAGCACTTTCTTCATCTGTTACGTCACGCATTTTAACGTGGCCGAGGCTATCTTTTTCCATTTCCTTGTCACCATTCAGGTAAACAGTCTGGAATTTGTTACCACGGAAGTAGTTGAAGTCATCGCCATCGATAGGGCTGAGTGGTCTGTACACGTCAAGTACCCATTCGCTAACGTTACCGGACATATTATAGATACCGAATGTGTTAGGGAAGAAGGAGCGAACCGGTCCGGGAATGGAAGCACGGTCGTTCAAACCTCCGGCCACACCCATGTTATCACCGGATCCGCGTTTGAAGTTGGCGAGGAACATACCCTGGAAGTTACCACGGCGGATATCACGTAAGCCGCTCGTGTTGGTTCCCCAGGAATATACCTGTTTGTTCATGATGAGCTCTTCCCCGTGTTTGCCTTCTTTTTTGGAAGGACCAGGGTTCTGGCCGATATAGCCAAGGGCTGCATATTCCCATTCTGCTTCTGTTGGGAGGCGGTAGTTAGGGAGCATGATACCATCTTCGAACTGGGCATTACGTGGGGTACCATCAGGGTTTTTAAATTCACCTTTGGTGCCTTTGGACATTTTGCCCGGAGTTCCTTCATACAAACCGGCCATATAGGCTTTGGTATCGAAGGTGTTATCGTCTGACTGATTACCAACATCTGCTTTGGAGAGCAGACCTTTGTCCATCAGTAACTTTTCGTTTACACGGTTGGAACGCCATTTACAATAGTCAGTTGCCTGTTTCCAGTTAACACCTACTACAGGATAGTCGTTGTACGCAGGGTGGCGGAAGTAATATTCTACCAGTGGCTCGTTGTAAGCCAGTTCGCTACGCCAAACCAGGGTATCTGGTAATGCCTGGCGGTAGATATCAGGGAAAGACTCCCCGTACATACGGCTCAGCCAGTAAAGGTATTCGCGATAGTGAACGTTTGCTACTTCAGATTCGTCAATGTAAAAGGAGGAAACTGTAATACGACGTGGAATGTTATTCCAGTCGCCCATTACGTCCTGCTCGGTGGCGCCCATGGCAAAAGTACCGCCCTGAACAAATACAAGACCAGGTCCGGTTTGCTGGTTCTTATTCTTAGCCACGCTGAAACCTCCCATTTTAGGGTCGTTGTAGTTCCAGCCAGTAGCAGAAGATGATTCCTTCTTTTTGCCGAAAAGCCCCCCGCCGTCTTTGTGACAGGCAGTCATGGATAGCATTACGCTGGTACCTACGAGCAATGACAAAGAGGTTAATCTACGCATGTGATACAGCTTTAGTCGATTATATTTACAGTAAACGCAAATGTAGTCTTTTTTATTTTATGGCGAAATAATTTAATTTGTAATGAACCGTTATATATCGCAGGTTCATGCACTATTTCTCGCTGCAGACAGCCAAATAAAAAAGATATATTTGATTTTTTTATGTTCTATTTTATGCGTTGAGCCTGGCGCTCAACACTCATTCCCAATGTGCCGGACAAGATAATGAAACTACCCTGTATTTACATACTGTTCCTCCTTATTTTGCTGATTGGTAACAGTTTGGTAATTGCCCAGCCCTACACAAACCATTCTGTACTCTCGTCCGGAAACTGGTATAAATTGGCGGTTGGTCAATCCGGCGTGTACCGCCTGGATGCTGCCTTCCTGAAAAAAATCGGACTCAATCCTGATCAGGTTAAAGCCAGTCAGATACAACTCTATGGAAATCACGGGCGTATGCTACCGGAAAATAACCTTCGCCGCCCTGACGATCTGCAACAAATAGCGCTCTTCATAAACGACGGGGGCGATAATATAATTAACGGAAACGACTATATCTTATTTTATACACCGGGCCCGCATCAGTGGATATATAACAATTCTTCGAGCGCCTGGTTGCACCAGTATAATATATATAGCGACAGCGCCTGGTTTTTTCTGACGGTAGGTCCGGAGGCCACCAGCTTGAGAATACAGCAGGAAACCCAGCTGAAAACGCCGCAACAGCAGGCATATAGCTTTGATTATCACACCTTTTATGAAAATGATAGCCTGAATTTCCTGCGTAGTGGCAAACAATGGTATGCAGAGGAGTTTAGTCTGGACCCCACTGCGGGTAGCCGCCACAGTTATAAATTTTCTTTGCCGGGCATACCGCAGGGACCTGTTACGGTGAACATGCGCGTGGCTGCCAGGGGTGTCAATGGCAGTAATTTCCAGGTTAGTCTGAATAAGCAGGCCGCCGCCACCGCCTACCTGCTGCCTGTCAGTGGTAATGTATTTGAATCCTTTGCCACGGCAGCAACCGGCACTGGGGGCGTGTATATCAGTGATAGTATTATTAAGGCAGATGTAGACTTTTTACAGGGAGATAATAACGCCCGCGGATGGCTGGATTATCTGGAGATCATCGCCAGATGTCCGCTACAGATACCTCCTTCAGGAATGCTGGAATTCAGGAACGACAGAACCCAACTAAACAACAATATCACGGGATATTACCTGTATAACGCCAGCGAACAAACGCAGATATGGGATGTGACCGATTTGTGGAAGCCGGTAATGCTTAGAACCAGGCAGGCAGGAGACTCCATGCTTTGCACCGTAGCGGCGGATATTCCCAGGGAAATGCTGGCCTTTGACCCGGTAAAGGCACCGCAACCTGTGGCTATAGGCAAAATTGCCAACCAGGACCTCCATGCAGTGAGTGCCCGTATGATCATCGCCACCGTGCCGGCTTTATATGGCCCCGCATCGCGGCTGGCCCAGTGGCATACGCAGCAGGGGCTTCCTACGACAGTAATTACCATGGACCAGGTCTATAATGAATTTGCTTCCGGAAGTCCGGACCCTACTGCCCTGCGTGACTTCCTGCGTATGCAGTACGTACGCGGTGAGGCGCCGGCTTACCTGCTGCTGTTTGGCGCCGCTTCCTACGATTATCGGCAGCGGATAAAAAATAATACCAATATGGTCCCGTCGTGGCAGAGTACTGCTTCACTCGATCCGGTAAGCTCTTATGTTTCGGACGATTACTTTGGACTGCTGCAGGAAAATGATGATATAAGCAGAACGGATATACGAAATGAATTGCAGGTGTCTATAGGGCGTATTCCGGCAAGAAATGCGACAGAGGCAGCCACTGTTGTTGATAAAATTATTAATTACAGGGAGAAGGCCAACCAGGGAGATTGGCGTAACAGATTGATTTTTATTGCAGATGATGAAGATAATAACCTTCATTTGGACGATGCGGAATATCTCACCCAACAGGTCGGGAATAATGCCCCATCTTTCAATATCAACAAAATATACCTCGATGCCTACCAGCGCACCACTGCCGGGGGAGCGCCGCAATATCCGGCGGCGGTAAAGGAATTGAACCGGCGAATCAATCTGGGTGCCTTGATGGTCAATTATACAGGGCATGGCAGTAATACCCGTCTGGCAGAGGAAAATGTTGTTGATGCCAATACTATTACCCAATGGAATAATGAAGACCGGTTACCCTTATTGCTGACGGCTACCTGTGATTTTGCGCCTTTTGATAACCCTGCAGTATATTCGCCGGGACAGCAGTTATTATTGCAGCGTCCTTCAGGGGCCATTGCCCTGATGACCACTACGAGAGCAGTTTTTGCAGCTTCCAATAAAATCATGAACAGTAATTACATTACCGCGGCGTTTACACGTACCCGTGATGGTAACTGGAAAAGTTTGGGAGAGGCAGCCAGAGAAGCTAAGAACCTGACGTATGCCGCCGGAAGTGATCTGATTAATAACCGTAAATTCCAGTTGCTGGGCGATCCAGCACTGACATTGGCATATCCACAGTGGAAGGTGGTAATAGATAGTATAGACGGGCAGCAGCCGGGTACTGACGTGATTGCATTGGCAGCATTGCGTCCTGTGAAAATAGCAGGGCATCTGGAAGATGAAGCTGGCAACAGCCTTCCGGATTATAACGGTATCTTATCTGCCACGATCTTTGGGGTACCGGTGAAAACCTTTACACTGGGGAATACAGCTGGAAGTATAGTAGTACCTTTCCTGCAGCAGGATAATGTTATTTTCAGAGGCACGCAAACTATCAGTGCCGGGAAGTTTTCGATGTCGGTGATGATCCCTTCGGACGCCGTGTCTGCAGGGCAGGGGAAGATAAGTTTATATGCCAGCGGAGGTATGGCAGATGCTACAGGATACAATGTTCAGTTTTCTGTAAACAGTATCGCTACGGGAGAAGTGGATCATGAAGGTCCAGTAATCCAGGCCTGGATTAATAACAGGCAGTTTGTGAATGGGGATAAAGTAGGGCCGGATGTGATCTTACTGGCTGATATTCAGGACCCTGGCGGAATAAACATACTTGGCAGGGATACCGCACATAATATTCTTGCATTATTAGACAATACAGAATATATTGCATTAAATGATTATTTTAGCGCATCTTTGGGTAGCTATAGCGAAGGGACTGTGGCATTCCCGTTATTAAACCTTACAGCTGGGCCACATACGGTCGTTATTAAAGCCTGGGATTCGTATAATAATGCATCTGGCAAAACGATTGACTTTGTGGTAACAGAAAAAGGCACTGTGGCGTTGGATGATGTAGCCTGCTATCCAAATCCTTTTCACGATCAGACGAAATTTGTATTTACACATAACCAACAGGGACAAACGGTTATATTAACCATACAGGTATTTGACTTAAGTGGAAAACTGATGAAAACTTTAAGAGACACAATAATTCCGGGAAGCAACCGTTTTGATGGAATGCCCTGGGATGGTACCGGGGATTCGGGAGCGAGATTATCCCCAGGTTTATATCTTTATCGACTAACTATTAGCAGTAACGGTAAGAAAAAGGTCAAGGGCGGAAAAGTTGTATTTTTTTAAACCTATGCAATATGGAATTTTATACCGTCTTCCCTTATCAACCCCTTATCTGATTAATATATTATAAATTAGATTATTTTTACATCCTATCAAATACGAACATTGCATGATCCGAAAGTTAACTTTGAGCCTGGTGTTCATATATAGTACTTTCACAAGTTTAAGAACCTCAGCCCAGCGTATAGACTCTACTGGTCAATTAGATGGTCGTACCAATACTATTAACACAGCTGTTCCTTTCTTGAGAATTACACCTGATGCCCGTAGCGGTGCAATGGGTGATGTGGGACTTGCCATCTCTCCGGATGCATCTTCCATGTATTTCAATCTTTCTAAAATCCCCTTTGCCGACGTTAAATCAAGTGTTGCTGTAACCTATACTCCGTGGCTGAAAGAATTAGTTAATGATGTATTTCTGGCTACAGTCAGCGGTTATACGAAGTTGAACGATAATGAGGCAATTTCAGGATCACTGCGTTATTTTTCTCTTGGTACCATCAACTTCCGTGACATTACCAACACCGACCAGGGTAACTTCCATCCCAGAGAATTTGCACTGGATGCAGGTTATGCCCGTAAACTCAATGAGCATTTCGGTATTGGCCTGACAGGTCGTTATATTTACTCCAACCTGGCTGGTGGCCAGACGATCAACGACCAGACTATCCGTCCGGGAAAAGCATTCGCTGCGGATGTTTCAGGGTTCTATACCAAAGACTTTGAGAAAGACGACGGTACTGTTAATAAGCTGAGCGTAGGTTTGGCTATTACCAATATCGGTACAAAAATTTCCTATACCAGCTCTGCACAGAACAAAGATTTTCTGCCTACCAACTTCGGTCTGGGTGCGGCATATACCTTATCGCTCGATGAAATGAATACCCTTACCTGGGCTCTGGACATCAACAAACTGATGGTACCAACACCAGATACAAGTGGTAACTACAGAAATAAATCTTCCATAGAAGGGATGTTCTCTTCCTTTGGTGATGCGCCTGGTGGCCTGAAAGAAGAGCTACAGGAGCTGATGTATTCACTGGGTATGGAATACTGGTACAACAAGCAGTTTGCTGTAAGAGCCGGTTATTTCAATGAAAACAAAAATAAGGGTAACCGTAAGTATTTCACCGCAGGTGTAGGTATCAAATATGATATCTTCGGTATCAACTTCTCTTACCTGGTGCCTTCCGGCTCCGGTATTCAGCGAAACCCGCTGAGCAATACCCTCCGTTTTACGCTGACTTTCGACCTTGGAACAAAGGATGAAAGCAGAACCGGATGGTAAATCCCATCAGAATTACAAAAATTCAGTTAAAATAATTAAAAGAGTCCCTCCAACTGGAGGGATTCGTTTTTTATACCGTATTTTGCGGATTGGCAAAACGATTAAAAACATTATCTTATGAGCAGTATTCGTATTGGACTGGGAGTAGACTTCCATCAACTGGTAGAAGGCCGTGAATTTTGGTTAGGAGGTGTGCTGATTCCTCATCATAAAGGAGCATTGGGGCATAGCGATGCAGATGTGTTGTTACACGCTATCTGTGATGCGATGCTGGGTGCGCTCGCTTTGGGAGATATCGGTGTACATTTCCCGGATACTGACAATACTTACAAAAACATAGATAGCAAAATTTTGTTATCCCGTTGTGCCCAGCTGATCGGTGAAAGAGGTTACCAGGTGGTAAATGTGGATAGTACTTTATGTCTGGAAGCACCGAAAATCAAGCCTTATGTACCGCAAATGCAGGCTGTAATTGCGGAGCGTCTGCGGATCAGTGTGGATGATGTATCTGTAAAGGCTACCACCACTGAAAAAATGGGTTTTGTTGGCCGTGAGGAAGGTGTGATGGCATATGCCACCGTACTGCTCGAAAAGTACAATAATTAAGATCAAAAGCTACCTTTAAAAAAATATCTTTGCTGATATGGCTGAAGTAATTGTAAAAATCATCAATAAGTCTGATAACGAACTACCTGCTTATGCTACCGCTGATGCGGCAGGAATGGACCTCAGAGCACACCTGGAAACAGCACTGACCTTACAACCGATGGAACGTACCCTCGTTCCTACCGGTCTGTTTATGGAGCTGCCTGCCGGTTATGAGGCACAGATCCGCCCCCGTAGCGGCCTGGCTATCAAGCAGGGACTGACACTCCTCAATACACCTGGCACTATTGATGCAGATTACAGAGGAGAAGTGAAAATTATTATGATCAATTTATCCACCGAACCACAAACCATTCAACCTGGCGACCGTATCGCACAAATGGTGGTAGCACCGTTTGTACAAGCTACCATTGAGCCGGTTGAAATACTCAGTACTACTGATCGTGGAACAGGCGGATTTGGTCATACCGGTAAATCCTGATAAATGCGTTTATACATTACAGTTATAGGGCTGTCGTTTTCATTGTTGACAGTAGCCTGCGGTTCCTCAAAAAAATCTGCAAATACCGTCATCAGAAACCCCGAGTTGTTGAAGCAACGTTCGGACAGTCTTTTCTTTGCTGCCCAGCGTTCCAAAATGAAAGGAGATTACCGTACTGCATTAACACAGTACTCCGATTATTTACGCCTGGACAAAAGCAATGCTGTAGTGTATTATGAAATTGCCCGCCTGCTGATGGACAACCATAATGGCCCCTATGCCATTAACTATGCAAGGCGCGCCGCTACCATGGATACAGCTAATCATTGGTTTCAGCAGCTGCTGGCAGATGCCTACGCGGTTAACGAAAAATTTGACAGCGCTGCCCTGGTATATAAATCATTAAGCCAGAAATACCCTGAAAATGAGGACTACCTCTTCAATCAGGGTATTTTGCTTTCTAAGGCCAATCAGCCCGCTGCAGCGCTGGCAGCCTTTAACCAGCTGGAAAGCAAAACCGGTGTGGTGGAAGAAGTAACCTATCAGAAACAGAAATTGCTGTTGAAGATGGACAAAGCTGATGAAGCTGCTGCAGAAATCAAAAAGCTCATCGCTACCAATCCGGCCGAAATCAGGTACTATTACCTCCTCGCCGAATTATATGATGCCAACGATCAGCTCAAAGATGCAACAGCTGTCTATAACGACATTCTCAGCAAAGATCCGCAGAATGCCAGGGCACTGATCGCATTGGCTACCTACGCGAAAAAATCCGGTAATATGGACGGGTACTGGAGTTACCTGACCCGCGCCTTCGCCAATCCAAACTATAGTATCGACGAAAAGGTCGCTTATGTTTATCCTTATCTTCAGATGCTGGAAACTGATTCCACCAAGTTTGATGAAGGACTACGCCTGACGCACCTGATCATTCAATCACATCCCAACGATGCCAAAGCATATGCTTTACAGGGAGATTTATTTTCCCAGGTAGATATGCTCGACAGCGCACAGGCCGACTACCGGCTGGCCCTGAAGCTGGATAAAACCCGCTTCTCCGTATGGTACCAGCAGATGTGGATATGTTCCCGCAAGGAAGATCCCAAAGCACTACAGGCCATCAGCGATACTGTTACAACATTGTTCCCTAAAGAGTTTATGGGCTTTTACTTCAATGGTCTGGCCCATTATCTGCAGCAACAGTTCCCGGAAGCTATTACCTCCCTGAATACAGGCCTGGCCCTGGGAAATGTAGAAAAGAGATTTGCAGCAGATGCCTATTCCCTGTTGGGAGATGCCTATCATGCTACCGGACAGCATAATATGTCGGACAGCAGCTATGAAAAGGCATTGGCAATCCGTCCAAAAGACGCCTCCGTGCTGAATAACTACAGCTATTACCTGTCACTCAGAGGTGAGAACCTGGAAAAGGCTGCTGAAATGTCCAGGAGATCACTGGAAATTGATCCGGATAGCCCTACTTTCATGGATACCTACGCCTGGATACTATTCCGCCAGGAAAAATATGAGGAAGCGAAAGAGTGGATGGATAAAGCACTGGAAAACCCCGATGCACGCCAGAATCCTAATATGCTGGAGCATTACGGGGATATCCTCTATAATCTGAAAGATGTTACAAAAGCAGTAGAATACTGGCAGATGGCCAAAGATAAAGGAGCTTCTTCTGTGGACCTCACCAGGAAAATCGCTGAGAAAAGATATATTCAATAAGCCTGTTGCCTTTCTGCAGGAAAGATAACGCGCCCAAAGATAAATGCTAGTATGAGATTATTGTTATTAGTGGGATTATTAGGTCTTGTTACTGTGTCCTGCCGCCGGCCCAAGGAACTGGCCCGTAGCTCGTTTCCTATTGCTGACACTACGCATGCCACCGTGATAAAGGATAATGGCAGTGAAGAGCTGAAGAAATTTACTGATTCCATGCTCACCGGCATTCGTAAAAATCATATCGACTTCAACTCCTTCTCCGGCCGTGCAAGGTTTGCCTTCGAAAATGAGTCGGACAGCAAAAGCGGACTTACCGTAACCGTACGCATGAAAAAAGATAGCATCATCTGGATATCTATCTCTGCCCCGGTAATTGATGAAGTAGTAAGAGCCGTCATCACAAAAGACAGCCTGAAATTATATAACCGCCTGAAAAAGCAGTTAGTGCTGCGTGATATTGACAATGCAAAGGAAATGCTGAATATTCCTTTCGATTTCAATACCCTGCAGGACTTGCTGATTGGCAATCCTGTTTATCTGACAGACTCTGTTTACCAGGTGATAAAAACGCCTTCAGTCATCTCTTTCAGCTGTGATAATCCTGAATTTATCAGCTTGTTTAATGTGTATGCAGATGATTACGGTTTGCAGCAGAGTAAGGTGATGGACAAGGATAGCGCGGTGAAACGCAGTTGTGAAATGACGTATGGCGATTACGCAAACATCGGAAGCCGCAGGTTTCCGACTACCCGCAGGATTTTGGTGGAAGAGAAGAGCATAACCAAGGTAGCGCTGGATTTTACGCGCTATGATTTTGATGTGCCGTTGTCGTTTCCATTCAATATGCCTTCCGGCTATAAACGAATTTAAATGAGGAACGGTGAATAGTTCCCTTCATTAAACTAATAAACGTTGTATATTTATCGTTTATATATCTGATATTAATTTTCGCAGTTACTTAATATAGTCATGTTGTATTTGAAGAAGATTATCCCGTTGGTTCTGGTTGTATGGTTGATGCCTGCTCTTGTGGTGGCGCAGCAGAATGCTGCCCAGCAACAGCCGTCGCAATCACGGGAGGAACTGGAGCGCCGTAAAAAAGAACTGCAAAAGGAAATTGATGAGGCAAACGAACAGCTGAAAGAAACTAAAAAGTCTACCAAGGAAAGCCTGGGGCAACTGCGAGCCCTGCGTGATAAAATCACCCTTCGTAGCAGACTTATTAACAGCATCAACGAAGAAATCAATTTCATCAACGGAGACATCAATACTGCTAACCGCGATGTGATCACACTCCGCAGAGACCTGGATACCTTAAAAGCACAGTACGCACAGCTGGTGGTATATGCCTATAAAAACCGGTCTGCGTATGACATGATGAACTTTGTGTTCTCTGCATCCAGCTTCAATGATGCTGTAAAAAGATTCCAATATCTCAAGCAATATCGTGAATATCGCCGCCGTCAGGCAGATAATATCGTTTCTACACAGCAGCTGCTCGCGAAGAAAATTGATAACCTGGAACAGCAACGTACTAAACGTGGTGATGCGCTGAAAACAGAACAGGATGAGCGCGCTACCCTCGAATCAGATAAGAAAGAGAAGGACGAAGTACTGCATAAGCTGAAAGGCCGCGAAAAAGAATTGGTTGCAGATATTAACCAGCGTAATAAAGATGCCCAGAAAGTACAGATAGCTATCAGAAACGTTATCCGTCGTGAGATTGAAGAGGCAAGACGTAAAGCCATGGAAGAAGAGGCGGCACGTAAAAAAGCACTGGAAGAGAAGAGACGCAAAGATGAGGAAGCACGTAAAGCTGCGCTGGCTGCTGCCGCTGCAGAGAAAGCCAAAGCCGCTGCTGCTACCGCAAATAATAATAACGCCGCAGGAACACCGGCACCAACACCGCCAGCTCCTGTGGAAAAACCAGCAGAAAAGCCTGCACCTGTAGCACCGCCACCAACACCGGCTCCATCAACACCTGCACGTAGCGAAAACGTACTGGAAGCATCGCCGGAAGCCCTGGCGCTCTCTGAAAGCTTCGAAGCCAACAGAGGTAAACTGCCATGGCCTGTAGACGCAGGAAATATTATTGAGCATTTTGGTATTCACCAGCACGCAGTAATGGAGCATATCACTGTTCCTTCTGACGGTATCGTTCTTTCTACCACCAAAGGTGGCCCGGTGAGGTCTATCTTCGATGGTGAGGTGAAATCTGTTGTAGTAATGCCTGGTATGGGATATATGATTATTATCCGCCACGGGCAATATTTTACAACTTATGTGCGTTTGCAAACCACCCGTGTGAAGAAAGGAGATATGGTGAAAACTGGTCAGGTAATTGGTACTGCCGGCGTAAACGAAATTGAAAATACAGGTGAAGTGGAACTACAAATCTGGAAAGGTATCAATAAACAGAACCCGGAGCAGTGGATACGTCACCGATAGGCAGGCGGGTATGAACGCAAGCCCTACTTACTAACCTAATGCATTTTTGTTTGAGAAAGTTGATCCCTTTCATTTTGGCGCTATGCCTGTTACCCGCTATGCTCAACGCTCAGCGCAGTAAGCAGTCGCGCGCAGCACTGGAAAAAAGAAAGGAGCAATTGCTAAAAGAAATAGCCGAAGCTACCCGTACTCTCCAGGCTACGAAAAAGTCTACAAAACAAAATCTTACCCTGCAGAAAGAACTGCAGGATAAAATCGTGTCCCGTAATGCGCAGATAGGCACCATCAACACTGAACTTGCCCAGCTGGATGGAGAAATCAGTAATACACACGACAACGTTCAGGGGCTGGAAAAGGAAGTAGATTCCCTGAAAGCCCGGTATGCCCAGCTCATCGTTTACAGCTATAAGTCCAAAACCAGCTTCGATGTGCTCAACTTCCTTTTCAGCGCCAATAGCTTCAACGACGCCATCAGAAGATATGAATACCTGCGAGAATACCGTGAAAGTAAACGCCGGCAGGCAGAAAGTCTGCTCTCTACCAAAGAACTGCTGGGAAAAAAACTGACGGAATTACAACAGCAGCGTGCAGAAAGAGCTGGCGCCCTTCATGTAGAACAACAACAGAAAATAGCCCTGGTGGCAGATCAGAAGGAAACAGAACAGACGATCCGCCAGTTACAGGAAAAAGAGAAAGACCTGCAGCAAAGTATTACAAAGAGTAAAGCAGAGGCCAGACAGGTAGATAACGCCATCCAGGATGCTATCCGACGTGAGATAGAAGCTGCCCGCCGCAAAGCTGCAGCTGAGGCTGCTGAAAGAAAACGTATCGCTGCCGCCAAACGTAAAAAACAGAAGGAAGAGGCTGCCCGTAAAGCATTGGCCGCGCGCAAAGCTGCCGCTAAAAAAGGGGTGAAACCTCCTCCGGCGCCTAAAGTGAAGGAAGAACCTGAAGAAGATGATGACGACGAGCCGGCAACCGCCTCCAAAGACGTGCTGGAAGCCACACCGGAAGCATTATCCCTTTCCAGGAATTTTGAAGCCAACCGCGGGCGCCTCCCGTGGCCTGTCGCCAATGGAAAGGTAGTCGGACATTTCGGTGTAAATAAAGTGGGAAAGGTAGAACAGGAACATAGCGGTACCATTATCGCTACTACAAAAGGGGCGGCGGTGAAAGCTATTTTCGGGGGAGAAGTGATTATGGTGTTTATGATCCAGGGATCGGGGTATATGGTCACCTTACGCCATGGTAAATACTTTACCAATTATGTGCACCTGCTGGATGTAAACGTGAAGAAAGGAATGACGGTAGCCGGTGGACATGTTTTAGGCGCTGCTGCTCCCGCAACCGGAAGCAGCAACGGCCAGATAGAATTGCAGATATACAAGGAGTTCACTAAACAGAACCCTGAGCGCTGGCTCAGAGCACGTTAGAGCAACTGCTCCTGGCGCTGGTTCTGTAAAACCTGCTCATATAAAGCCTCATACTGAGGAATGATATTGTCAATATGGAAACGTTGAGCCTGCTCCCATGCACCTTTACGTACACGTGCGAGCAGCGCTTCGTCTTGGAGTAAGTGGATCGCATGTTTGGCCATGGTATCTACATCTCCTACATCTCCCATATAACCGGTAACACCAGGAATATTGATTTCCGGTAAACCACCGGCATTGGAAGAGATCACCGGAACCTCAGAAGCCATTGCTTCCAGGGCTGCCAGACCAAAGCTCTCATAGTCTGATGGCAGGATGAACAGGTCGCTGATAGACATTACATCTTCCAACTGCTCCTGTTTACCAACAAAACGGATATCATCACACAAACCTAATTCTCTGCACATACACTCAATCGCCGGACGATCCGGACCATCACCTACGAGCAATAACTTCGCCGGCATGGCATCCCGTACCTGCTTGAAGATCTTAATGACATCCGGTACACGCTTCACTTTACGGAAGTTGGATACGTGCAACAGCACTTTTTCGCCATTAGGTGCAATCGCCTGGCGGAAATGTGGCAGATCGCGGCGACTAAAGCGCTGCGTATCCACAAAGTTGTAGATCACGGAGATGTCTTTTTCGATCTGGAAAGACTTGAAGGTCTCTTCACGCAGGTTTTCAGATACTGCGGTGATAGCGTCAGACTCATTGATGGAGAAAGTCACCACTGGCGCATAGGTCTTGTCTTTACCTACCAGGGTAATATCAGTACCATGCAGTGTGGTGATAAAAGGAACCACACGACCCTGTTTAGCCACGATCTGCTTGGCCATATAGGCCGTAGATGCATGTGGGATCGCATAGTGAACATGCAGGAGGTCCAGCTTCTGGTTAATGATAACATCCACCATGGTGCTACTCAGCGCCGATTCATAAGGAGGAAAATCAAAAAGCGGATAAGTGGGAACCTGAACTTCGTGGTAATATATATTCGCGTGAAACGCATTAAGCCTTACCGGCTGCTGATATGTGATGAAGTGGACCATATGGCCTTTATCTGCCAGGGCTTTACCAAGCTCTGTTGCCAATACGCCACTACCACCGTATGTAGGATAACATACTATTCCAATACGCATGATTTAATATTTATAGCGAAAAAGAAAAGCCTATAGTACAAAAAGCAGTAATATGTGCCCTTATCAGCTGCTTTTTTACTGTGCACCTACAAAGGTAAGGCTCAATTTTTAAATCCTTTTACCACACAAACCATTTTATTGTTATTTGTAGGTAAGAGCAGGATTAATTAGTTTTATCGTCAAACAGACCGACTTGTATGAGAAGATACCTTTTGCCAATTTTATTGACCTGCGCGGCGCCGGCAATGACCATGGCGCAACAGCAAGATTCAACTACGATTAAACATATTGCTAACGAAGTACTTACACATAGTACTGCCTACGAAAACCTCCGTGTACTCACCAAGCAGGTAGGTGGCCGTCTGGCAGGATCTCCGGGAATGGTGAAGGCGGAACAATGGGGAGTAGCGGCACTGAAGGCTGCTGGTGCGGATACCGTTTACCTGCAGGCTTGCATGGTGCCTCACTGGGTACGTGGCGCTCATGAAGAAGCCCGGATTATCTCCAAATTCAGGGATGTTACGCCTCCTTTAAACGTGCTGGCATTGGGTAACTCCGTTGGCAGCGGCGAAAACGGGGTAACGGCTCCTGTGCTCGAAGTAAGTTCCTTCGACGACCTGGAAGCTAAAAAAGACCAGGTGAAAGGCAAAATCGTTTTCTATAACTATGCCTTCAACCCAACTTTCATTAAAACATTCTATTCCTACGGGGATGCAGTGAAATATCGCGGACAAGGTGCCAGCCGTGCTGCCAAATATGGCGCACTGGCGGTAATCGTTCGTTCTATGTCGCATGGCGCCAATAACGAACCACATACCGGCTCCATGACTTACGATACGGCATATGCTAAAATTCCGGCAGTAGCGATTGGTTTACAGGATGCTGACCGCCTGAGTTCCAGACTGAAAGACGATCCGACTGCGCAGGTGTTTCTGCGTACCAACTGTGAAATGCTCCAGGATACCATTGGCCATAACGTAGTGGGAGAGCTGAAAGGCAGTAAATACCCTGACCAGTTCCTGACTGTAGGCGGCCACCTGGATTCGTGGGATGTAGCAGAAGGTGCACATGATGATGGTACCGGCTGCGTTCAGTCTATTGAAGTACTGCGTACCTTTAAGGCGCTGGGACTCCGTCCGGAACATACCCTCCGTGTAGTGCTGTTTGCCAATGAAGAAAATGGTACCCGCGGTGGTAAGAAATATGCCCAACTGGCGAAAGAACGTAATGAAAAGCACATTTTTGCACTGGAAAGCGATGCCGGCGGCTTTACGCCAAGAGGCTTCACCATGACAATGGACGCGGAGAAGAAAGCTAAAATCGCCAGCTGGCGCCCGCTTTTTGAGCCTTATGGCATCTACGACTTCGAAGAAGAAGGTGGCGGTGTGGACGTTGGCCAGCTGCACGCAGCTTTAGGTACGCCTATGGCCGAACTTTCACCAGACTCCCAGCGTTATTTCGATATTCATCACGCCCCGAATGATGTGTTTGAAAATGTGAACAAAAGAGAACTGGAACTGGGCGCCTTCGGGATGGCAGCACTGCTGTACATGGTGGATAAATACTTTAATTACTAACGTAAATCCATAAACTTACCCCCATGGGCCGATTTGTATTCATCGTCGTAACAGTCATTATATTGATCCTCGGCGGCATCTTTTTTTATAAATTCTACTTCGTATTTGGAAAGGGTGTAAAGGCAGGAGAGCTGAACTATTTTGTACAGAAGGGATATATCTTCAAAACCTATGAAGGAAAGATCATCCAGTCGGGATATAAAGGCCAGACCTCCGGAACAATTCAGTCCAACGAATTCCAGTTTTCAGTAACAGATGAAAATATCGCCAGCAGGCTGATGACTGCCAGCGGTAAAGTAGTGGAACTGCATTACAAGGAATACCTGGGAGCAATTCCATGGCGTGGATTCAGTCCGTTTATCGTGGATAGTATTATTTCAATTTCAGATCCGAATCAGGGAAGAAACCCGATTCCATAAAAAAAGGCCTCTACTCAGTAGAGGCCTTTTTTATAATCAGCTATTGGCGTCCAGCAGGAATATCGCCGGTTTCTTATGCAGTTCCGGTATGGCTTTGCGCCATTCCTTCACTGTTTTTGTTTTGATGAATTCTTCCGGACCGGTGATATCTGCCGCTATACATACACGTGTATAGTCTTTGCAGTTATCCAGGATATCTTTCAGCAGTTGGTTATTCCGGTAAGGCGTTTCTATAAACAACTGTGTCTGTTTCTTTTTGATGGATTGTAATTCCAGGTCTTTGATGGCGCTGGTGCGCTCGTGCGGTTTGATAGGAAGATATCCTACGAACTGGAAGTTCTGACCGTTCATGCCGGAGGCCATCAGGGCCAGCAGCATAGAGTTGGGGCCTACCATCGGCACCACAGGAGCATCAATGCTGTGCGCGGCCTGTACAATGAGATGGCCGGGATCTGCTACCGCAGGGCAGCCGGCTTCACTGATTACACCTATATCTGTTCCTTCTTTTAAATATTTGATGGCCAGCGCTGTATCCGGCAACTGGTTTTCGTGCATGGGCAGTAACTGCAATGCATCTATGTTGATCTGCCTGTCCAGCGCCTTCAGGTACCGGCGGGCAGTCCGCTCATTTTCTACATAAAAAACCCTTAGCTGCTGTACCAGTGGTGTTACGTACGCCGGAATACTATAGAGGGCATCGGCACTCAGCACGGTAGGAATCAGGTACACTTTGCCGATAGACATTATCTCAGTTTTTTGTTTTGTAAATCAATAGTAGCCGCTATTACAGCGTAAGAAGGCGCCAGCACCCAGCCAACAACCGGTATCAGCATAAAGAAACAAAATACCAGGCCATTACCTAATGCCATCCCTCTATGCTGACGTATAAACGTAATACTTTGCGACATGTTCAGTCGGTGACGTTCACAGCTGTAATCCATCATCGAAAACCCATAGAAATAGCATTCTATAAAGAACCCTATCATCGGCGTAATCCAGCCTACAACAGGAATAAAGGACACAATCAGCAATATGAGTATGGCGCCTGTCTGGTACACCATATTCCGGCACGACATCTTAATCCCTCTCAGCATATCTGAAAACAGCTGTTTCCAGCTGAATGGAAAATCGCGGTGCTCCAGTATAGCTTCTGTTTTTTCTGATAACCAGGAAAAAATAGGAGAGCCCAGTATGAGAAATAAATATTTGAATATAGAGAGATACCAGAATAGAAAAATGATGGTGATGGCCCATTCCACCAGGATATACAAGAAGCTTACCCAGCTGCTTTCCAGGTCAGCGATCCATTCCCTGATATGGAAAAATACGGTGAGGTATTCCACGAAATCCCGGGAATAGTTAAATACAAAATATAACCCTGTCAGAAATAAAATAGCATAGATAACACCAGGAATGATAATCCACTTCCACAAATTGTGCTGCTTGATGAATTGATGCGCTTTTCCGTAGGACTGAATAGCAGACAGCACTTCTCTGAATGAAAACAAAGTATGAACAGTTTTATCGTAAACAGATTGGGTTTGGCCCTCTAAAGTTAAGGATCACGAAACTAGCGAAAATCCTCCATAATAATAAACCCGGTCTTGCGGACCGGGTTTATTATTTATGATGTCTTGATAAATATTTTTATTAGAACCTGGGACAGAGTGTTTTATACTTGTTCATCTGGTTTTTGGTGTGGATGTATATCAGGGAGAGTTCAAGACCTCCGCGATAGTTGGACGCAGGTTTCAGTGTAGAAACGTTGGTGTCGTATGTGAGACCTATCTGGAAACCTTTGATCTCCATGCCTACGTAAGGGATCACCGCATCTTTCCAGCGATACCAGCTACCAACGTAGAATACGGTAGGGTTATCGTCTACTTCATCCAGTGTAAAGCCATAGGCGCCACCAAAGGTGAATTCTGATGCAGTGCTCTGTTTCATATACAGTATGCTTCCGTGAATCCTGTCTTTCCCATTTACCGGAGCAGAACCCCCGCCATGGATAGTCCAGCGGTAGCTCAACCTGTTATTGGTCATGTTCATGAAAGATTCAGTAGGCTGTGTAATATGATAGTAAGATACGCCTGCGTAGATATTGGTAGATTCTCCGATTAACCCGTTATAAAGTATACCAACGTTAGGGTCGAAATAGGAGATCTTAGGATTGATCAGTGTTTCGCCGCTTGGTATTGATGGGTTATATCCGTTGTTGTCAATCTGATTTTCAAAGCGGAGTTTGTCGTTGTCCACACGTTTCTGCACCAGGGTACCTTGTAAACCGATTGCCAGTGTATGGTTACCTTCCGGATCGAGGCCTTTATGGTAGGCCGTGCTGGCCGACAGGTAAGAGGAGGTCAGTGCACCGCCGCCAGTGCGGTCGTACATGGCCATCAAACCTACGCCCCAGATATCTGTGTAGGAAATCACATTTTTCAATATCCCAAAGTCAATTGCTGCGGTACCGGTCACAAATGGAGTAGAAATACTTCTCCATTGAGAACGATAGTTACCAGACAGACGATAATCGCCTGAAAATAAACCTGTAAAAGCCGGGTTAAGGGTAAGTGGCGAAGCAAAAAACTGTGAGAAGTGCGGATCTTGCGCCCGCAATGAATTTAAACTGAAGAATATGGTCAGGAATAGTAAAGCTCTTTTCATAAGGTTTAAGCTTATGCATAGGGTTTATGCGTTGTGGTGAAGGTACATCTTTTTAGTCATATCTCAAATTAAATAAATGTATAAAAAGTATTATACCGACAAAAAAACGGATATACGAAGCCGTGACATGCACAACTCCGTATATCCGTTAAACGTTAAAGTATGACTATTGTTGTATTTTATTTCCGAATGCCAGATCTCCGGCATCACCGAGTCCTGGAACGATATAGCCTTTTGCAGTCAGCTCATCATCAATATCTCCAGCCCAGATGGTAAGGTTGGATTTGGTGTTTCTTAATACATATTCGATACCAACGGTGCAGGCAATAGCTACTACCAGGTGAATATGAGAAGGTTTACCGATCTCTTCCAGGTGTTCGATCGTTTTAACCAGGGAAGCTCCGGTAGCCAGCATCGGGTCGGACACGATCAGCACCTGACCTTCGATGGATGGACTGCTCACATATTCCAGGTTAATATCAAAAGAACCATCATGATTATGTTTGCGATAAGCAGAAATAAAAGCGTGGTCTGCCTTATCGAAGTAATGCAGTAAACCCTGATGCAGTGCGAGTCCTGCACGCAGGATAGTTGCCAATACCGGCTGTTCTTTCAGCACGCGGCACTTTGCAATACCCAGCGGAGTAGTGATATCTTTCTCTACATATTCCAGTGTTTTACTGATTTCATACGCTGCCACTTCACCTACACGCTCCATATTACGTCTGAAACGCATGCGGTCATGCTGCACATCAACGTTTCTGATTTCACTGAGCCATTCACCTACCAGCGAATTAGTTTCACTTAAATTAATTACCATTTGTTTGCACTTTGAGGCGGCAAATTACCGAAAATTGTTGATTGCTCATTTTTTAAGCAGCCGCGCTTTTTTGACCAGTTGCAGAAACTCGCTCCTGTAGCCCTCAGGATCATCTCCCTTGGCACTGGTAGCCCAGGCCAGTATATCATCATAGGTAGCCTTACCCTTAAAGCTGGATTCCCGGAGCAACTGCCCGAAGGTGGCCACAGCAGCTGCCATTCTGAAATCGGCATCCATATTATTTATGGCCGCAGCCCTGTTGCCAAGGGAAACCTGCAATAGCTTGCTTTTCGTAGAGGAGGGCTCTTTATAACGAACTTTTACAGTCAGTAATTCTTTGCTGGTACCGGTTACAGATTGCTGATACTTCAATGGATCTACCCAGTTGACAGGCTTTTCTTTACTTCCCGCCGGGATAATTTCATATAAAGCTGTTACAGTATGGCCGGCGCCCATATCTCCGGCGTCTTTTTTATCATTATTAAAATCCTCTGTGTTCAATAACCTGTTTTCATAACCCACCAGTCTGTAAGACTGTACCGTAGCAGGATTGAACTCTACCTGCAGCTTTACATCCTTGGCAATGGTGAATAGCGTTCCGCCAAATTCTGTTTCAAAAATTCTTCTGGCTTCTTCGTAGCTGTCGATATATGCATAGTTGCCATTACCTTTATCGGCAAGGGTTTCCATTTTGTCATCCTTGATATTGCCCATCCCAAAACCTAATACAGACAAGGATATACCTCTTTCCCTTTCTTTTTCAATAAGACGTTCCAGTTCACCGTTGCCGCTTACACCTACGTTGAAATCTCCGTCAGTGGCGAGTATTACCCGGTTGTTTCCTTTGGGAAGAAAGTTTTTTGCAGCAATATCATAGGCCAGCTGAATGCCCTGGCCTCCGTTTGTGGAGCCACCGGCCTCCAATTTGTTTAATGCGGCGAGAATTTTCTCTTTGTGGGCACCACTGGTGGCCGGTAGTACTACTCCGGCTGCGCCTGCGTATACAACGATTGATACTTTATCCTGTGGTCTTAATTGTTTTACCAGGATTTCCATGGCACGCTTTACCAGCGGCAGCTTGTTGGGTTCATCCATAGAACCGGAAACATCTAGCAGGAATACCAGGTTGCTGGAAGGTAAGTTTTTGGTTTCCACTGTTTTACCCTGAATGCCAATGCGTACCAGCTGATGGTCCTTATTCCAGGGACATACCGCCATATCTGCTACAATGGCCACCGGCGCCTCTCCTGTGGGTTGTGGATAATGGTAATCAAAATAATTGATCATCTCTTCCACCCTTATTGCATCGGCAGGAGGAAGCTGGCCATTGTTCAGAAAACGCCTGATATTACTGTAGGATGCCCTGTCTACATCTGCACTGAAAGTACTCAAAGGCTGATCTATGGCATTATGGAAGGTATTTTCATTGATCGTGCCGTAGGCTTCCGTATTGGCATCCTGCCCCTGCATGGAGGAATAGTATCCTGCAAAGGGGGTGGACTTAACAGATTCATAGGAAGATGCTACCTTTCTTCTGACAGGAGCATAGCCGGTTACAGCTATCTCCTTCAATGTCCTGTTATCCTGTTGCAGCGCTATAACTGTATCAGCGCCAGCGTTCAGCGTTAACTCCTGGTTCAGGTATCCTACGAATGAAACCTGTACTACCGCGCTTGCGGTTTTGATTTTCAGCTTCCATCGTCCTTTGATATCGGTCGCCACAGCTGTTTTGGTGTTTTTGACCTGAACGGTAACACCCGGTAGCAGATCACCGGTCTGGCTATCTTTTACTGTGCCGGATATTTCTCCGGATTGGGCCTTCAGGGCCATTGCAGATATCATCATACAGATGACCATTGCGAGTATTTTTTTCATGGCGTAGCTGTTTTGTAGGCACATGATGCCGGCGGATATATCAATTCCATAAATCCTTAAAAAAATTCTTTAGGTAGATGATTTACCTTTGCTGAAATTTTTTTCAGATGGTATATAATGTGATAGGCACCATGTCGGGCAGCTCACTGGATGGACTGGATATTGTGTTTGCGGAGCTGACAGAGATACGTGGACAATGGACATACATCATCAAGGCATCGGAAAGTTTGCCTTATGAGCAGGAATGGGTAGATAAGCTGGCTAATGCTACCAGCTTGTCGGCGCGTGATTACCTGCTGCTGCATAGCGAATACGGTCATTACAACGGCCATCGTATCAATAAATTTATTGAGGCTAATCAACTGGACCATAAAGTCCACTTTATTGCCTCTCATGGTCATACTACTTTTCATATGCCTGCGGGTAAGATGACGGCCCAGCTGGGTGATGGCGCCGCTATAGCGGCGGTTACCAAGCTGCCGGTTATCAGTGATTTACGTGCTATGGACGTGGCTTTGGGTGGTCAGGGTGCACCAATTGTACCTATTGGAGAAAAATATCTCTTCCCTGGTTACCAGTATTACCTGAACCTGGGTGGTATCGCCAATATCTCTGCTGTATTGCCGGATGGCTTTACTGCATTTGATGTTTGTCCGGCAAACCGTGTCCTGAACGGCCTTGTAGCAGCATTGAACCGTGCATATGATGCTGGTGGCGAATTAGCTGCCGGCGGGGTTACCGACCATGATCTGCTGGATAAACTAAATGCACTGGCATATTATAATGAACCATGGCCTAAGTCGCTGGCGAATGATTTCGGCACGGCTACCATCCTGCCAATGTTTGATGCATTGCGTATTTCTGTGCAGGGTAAACTGAATACCTATGTAGAGCATATCGCTATTCAGATTGCCAATGCAGTGGCTTCGCTGAAATTAAAAATGGACGATCCGGCAGCACCGGCTAAAATGCTGATTACTGGCGGAGGTACACTGAATACCTATCTTATCAGCCGTATCCGCGTACATCTTCAATCACTGGATGTAGAAGTGGCAGTACCTGATGAAGGAACAATTAATTATAAAGAAGCGCTGATTATGGCGTTGATCGGCACGTTACGCTGGAGACAGGAAGAAAATGTATTGTCTTCCGTAACAGGCGCTGAAAGAGATAGTATCGGCGGTGCCTTGTGGGTACAATAGTATTTTTTATAAATATAAAACCTGCGTTCAATATTTAAATGAACGCAGGTTTTTTTATTTAAATAAGATTTATTTTAATTCCTGGTCTACAAACGTAAAGGTATCTCCGTCGAAAAGCCCTTTATCACTCAGTTTCAGATGAGGAATTACCAGGAGTGCCATAAACGACAGTGTCATATATGGAGAGGCAAGTGTTGATCCTATTCCTTTGGCAGCACGGTCCATAGCACTGTATTTGGAAGATATCGTATATCCGTCAAGGTTAGACATCAGGCCTGCTACCGGTAGTGCCAGTACATCCATGCCAGACTTGCTGACTACACTGATTCCACCTTTGGCTGCAATGACTGCGTTGATAGCAGTACATAAACTTTGATCATCTGCCCCAACAGCAATAATATTATGACTGTCGTGCGCCACAGACGAAGCGATAGCGCCTTCTTTCAGTCCAAATCCTTTAATAAAGGACATTGCCACGGGGGCGTTGGTATATCTGTTTACCACAGCGAGTTTCAGCACATCCTGTTTGGTGTCGCTCTGAACGTTACCATTTACAGGGTGTAATACTGCACTGAGTTTATCGGTGATCAGTTCTCCTTCAATAGCGCCAATTACAGGAACGGTAACACTTTCGCTGGTACATGGCATAAAGAAATCAACTACATTTTTCGGATCGCAGTCGAAATTGTTTATTGGAGCAACTTCTACTGAATTTATAAGCGTACGGCCATTTTCAGCAACTTTAACCCCATTGATCCAGGTGCCAAGTACGTTGAAGTTTTTCAGGTCATCTACCAGGATAAAATCTGCGGCATCGTCTACGCGGAGTAATCCGTTATCCAGCTGGTAATGTAATACGGGGTTTACACAGGCGGCGCGCAGTACTTTGAAGAGGTCGTTACCCTTTGCCAGTGCGCGTTTTACAAGCAGATTGATATGGCCTTCCTCGAGATTGTCCGGGTGCTTGTCGTCACTGCAGAACATGATTTTCTCGTAATAATCCGGCAGGAGGGGGATGAGTGCTTCGAAATTTTTGGCGGCACTACCTTCTCTGATGAGGATATGCATGCCATAGGAGAGCTTTTCACGGGCTTCTTCAATGGTAAAGCATTCGTGGTCAGTGCTGATACCTGCCTGAATATAATTGCGGGCATCTTCGCCACGGAGGCCTGGCGCATGGCCATCCACGGGCTTATTCATGGATTTGGCAGCGGCTATTTTGGCCATTACTTCCGGGTCTTTATGTAATACTCCCGGAAAATTCATCATTTCCGTGAGGTATTTGATATCGTTTCTGAGGAGCAGACTGGCAACAGCGGCAGCGTCAATGGTGGCGCCGGCAGTTTCGAATACTGTTGCCGGAACGCAGGAAGGGGCGCCGAAATTGAATTTAAAGGGGACTTGTTTCCCATTTTCGAGCATATATTCCACACCGGGAACACCTAATACGTTCGCTATTTCGTGAGGATCACTGATCGTTGCTACGGTGCCATGTACTACTGCGAGCCGGGCAAATTCCGAAGGAATCAGCATGGAGCTTTCTACGTGTACATGCGCATCCGTGAAGCCCGGCATAATATAGCCCTCGCAGGGCTCATGGAGGCGGGTGATCTGCCGGATGTGACCGTCTTGTATTTGTACCCTGGCCGGGTATATTTCCTGTTGCAGTACATCCACCAGGTTTGCAGTAATTTCAAAGCTATTCATTCCGTAAATCTAAGTAATAGCACGGAGTTTGACAGAAAGGAATAAGAAGAATTTGGTGGAACCCTTTTTTGGTTATCTTTAATCGATAAATTGCTTGTATGAAAGTAACTAAATATTTAAGTTTTGCAGTGCTGCTACTGATAGCATTGACTAATACTGCATTCGGACAAACACTCACAGATATTCTGAATAAACACTATGCGGCCCTTGGCGGAATTGCAAAAATTTCCAGTGTCAAAACCCAATATATGGAAGGTACTACCAGTGCCGACGGTAAGAATATTGACTATAAAAGGTGGGGCCTCAATGATAAGGCGATGCGCCTGCAGTTTGAAGTGATGGGTACTACCAATGTACAGGTAGTAACGGACAAAAGCGGCTGGGTGTTGATGCCGGTGATGATGCAGACATCCCCACAGGATATGGACGCAGCCACGCTGAATGCCATGAAACCTATGCTGGACCTCACCGGTAGCGAATTATATAATTATACCGCTAAAGGAAAGACACTGAGCCTGATAGGTAAGGATACTGTTAATGCAAAACCTGCCTACAAAATTAAAGTAGTAACCAAAGAGGGTAATGTCGGATATGTGTTTTTAGATGCTGAATCTTATTACATTGTAAGAGCAGAAAATACCCTGAAACTGGGTGGTCAGGAGCAAAAGATGGTTTCTGATTTCTCTGATTTCAGAAAGACACCGGATGGATACGTTTATCCTGCAAAAAGTACACAGGGAGCGCAGGGTGGCATGATTACCATGACTATCGACAAGATGGAAATAAACAAGCCAATTGATGAAAGCATGTTTGCCAAACCGGCTGCCGCGCCAGGTGAGGTTCCGCCTCCACCGGCTGCACCATTGGTAGTGCCTTCACAGCCTAAAAGCGCCAAGAACTAATTTGATTTTATATGTTGAAAAATCCCGTCTCTACTGAGTGGAGACGGGATTTTTTTATTTGTAGTTGGCCAGCATATTGCCGGCTTCCTCTTTCATTTTGTCGGTGAGCGATGCCGGTTTGAGGACTTTCACGTTACTGCCGTAGGAGAGCAGTGTCATGATAAGTTCATGATTGATAACTACGTTGAGTGCAATCTGGCATTCTTTCTCGCTATCCTTTATTACTTTCTGGGAAGCATGGATAGGCTGTGATTTGATGTATTTCGCCTGTCGTGGTGTGAAGGCGAGGAGTACCTGTTCCGGTTCGCCGTCATGCACGGTGATGCCGATCGCATGTTGAAAGTAGCTGGCGTCATCAAAATTTTTCTCATCGAAATTTTGCATGGTGGGCCATAATTTGACGATACGGTCGAGGGCGAAGGTACGGAGGCCATCACCGGTGTTTTGCAGGCTTTTACCTATAAGATAGAAGCGGTGCTGGTATTCCCGGAGGTGATAAGGTTCTACGCGGTATTCTTTTGGTTCGTCTCTGTCGAAAGACTGATAGGCGATACGAATGACTTCCAGTTTTTTGATGGCGTCTACGATTTCCGGAATATGTTCGGCGCCTTTGTACTGAGAGGTACGGGCAAATTTGATAAGACCTTGATGTTGAAGGTTTTCCCTGTTTATTTTCAGGCTGGCGGCTATTTTCAGGATAGCATCTTCAAATTGCTGTACAACAGGCAGGCTACGGAACTGTTCGAGGATACCGATGGCAATTTCGAGTCCCTGCAGGTCAGCTTCTTCAATAGGAAGCTGGCTGATGGAGTAATTATCATCAGCATACCGATAGGTTTTGGACGCGCGATCATAAATGATGGGCGCCATATAGTTCAGCTCCGGATCCTGCCGCATGTCCTGGATATCTTTCTGGATGGTGCGGGTAGATACTTCGACGCCCATTTTGTCGGAAACATAGGCAATAAGTGCTTCCAGGGTGGGTTTCGCTGATCGTTTATTGCGTAATCGTTCGTCGAGCCAGCGATAACGCGAGAGTGCATCTTTATTTTTTGGCACAAACAAAAAATTTAGGTTTTAAAAATACACAATTCCGCCATAGGAGCGGCCGTTTAAAAAAAATTAAAGGAGATTTCACTACGCATATCCCTTGCGTAACGGCGGCGTAAATTTGTATTGTAATTAAAACCTACGGTGATGGAAACAGCACAAACTACAAACAGGAACCGGCAGCCAATACATATCGGAGCTATCCTGCAGCGTGTGAACTGGCTGGAGATGGACGAGGCTGCGGAAGAGAAGGGAAAAGTTATCACAATGCCTGTCAGAACGTTGGAACCGGATACACCGGTACCTCCACCAGCAGCCAGAAAAGATATTAACCGGAAAATCCGCCAGTGTGTAAAAAACCTGGAACGCAATTACGACTTATACCTCGGATACCTCGAATTAGAGCTGGAAGATGAAGCTGCCCGTCAGGAAGCTGATTTGACGGACGATATGAAGTTCAGTCTTGCCTATTATGCCTGGCAGCTGCATCGCACAGCCTGATTTTTTATAGTACGATTACCTGACCAGAAATAGAGAAATAATTAAACGCGGGCCATTTTCTTCCATGGCAGACATTTACACAAACCAAACTGCTGGTTTGAATGGCTGCAGGACTATTGTTAACCCCCATAATGGCCTGTTCTGTATATCGTTTATCCAGATGAATTAACCCTAATCTATCCTTTTTAAGGACCATTGTTTGTTAACCCCTTATTTTCCTTTAATCATAATTTAATGGGAAAAAAAGAAAAAAGTTACTTTAAAGTCTATAACTTTTGTAGGAAAATACTATTTTTGGTCAAGTAAATCGTAAAACTATGAGTTTAAGACTGGGCGACACTGCTCCCAACTTTACAGCAAAAACGACATTAGGAGAAATAAATTTTTACGATTACCTTGGTGATTCCTGGGGCGTATTGTTCTCGCATCCTGCAGACTTTACACCTGTGTGTACTACCGAGTTGGGTAAAACAGCGCTGCTCAGCAATGAGTTTGCTAAACGCAATGTAAAAGTGCTGGCCCTCAGCGTTGACCCGCTGGATAAACATCAAAGCTGGATCGGTGATATTAACGAAACTCAACACTGCGACGTTAACTTCCCTATCATTGCTGATGAAGACAAAACAGTGGCCAACCTGTATGGCATGATTCATCCTAATGCCTCAGAAACCTTTACTGTCAGATCCCTGTTCATCATCGGACCTGATAAAAAGGTAAAACTCATGATCACTTACCCGGCTTCAACCGGCAGAAACTTCTTCGAAGTACTGCGTGTGATCGACTCACTCCAGCTCACTGCTCAGTATAGCGTTGCTACACCTGCAGACTGGAAAGATGGTGAAGATGTTATCGTTACGGCTGCTGTGCCTACCGCCGACATCCCTGAACGTTTTCCGAAAGGCCACAAAATCATTAAGCCTTACCTGAGAACAACACCACAACCTAACAAATAATTCTACCGGAACATTTGCTCCACCACCAGGCAAATCGTTTTTTCCGATAAAGATTTTTTAATGGTTGGTTTTTGATTTTTACGAAACGGGGATTTCTCCCCGTTTTTTTTATGCCTATAACTAATTGTACGCAGGTTTATCTGGGAAGAAAGCAAAACACAATCATCTCCTCCATCATCTCCCGGAAAACAAAAAAAGACCGCATAAAGCGGTCTCTCTTAAAAAATATCTCTGCAGGAAAAATTACCCTTTATGCTTTCTCAACTGATTCAGCACCGCCGCCATATCCTTCGGCAAAGGCGCTTCCACAGTATGTTCCACACCCTGCTGGTCTTTAAATACCAACATAGCGGCATGCAACGCCAGTCTGCTCAATAAAGGTCTTTCTTCTTCCGTATGTTTACCCAGCTTGAATTTCTTCTTGATGGTACTCAGTTTCACCGGTTCTCCATTGCCATACAGCTCATCTACTGCAATGGGATGGCCCAGGAACTTCATATGTACCCTGATCTGGTGCGTGCGACCCGTATGGATCTGCATTCTGACCAGGCTAAACAGTCCAAACTCTTCCTGCACCTCATAGTCCGTGAGTGAAGCCTTTCCTTTACGGTTGGTAACCATCTTGCCCTTCTGAACAGGATGTTCCATAATGCCTTCGTTTACACTGCCTTTCTTCGGAATTATCTGGCCACTAACGATACCGAGATAAAACTTCTTCACATCCCTGCTTTCAAACAGCTGGGAATAGTATTTATGGGCAGCTTCGTTCCGGGCAAAAAGGATAATACCACTGGTATCACGGTCGAGCCTGTGAACAGTGAATATTTCACCAAAGGCCTTCTTCATCACTGCATTCAGTGACGTAAGCTCATTATCATGACGATCAGGTAATGTTAGCATTCCTGATGGTTTGTTGACAATGACAAAGTCTGGTGTTTCTAATATAATATGCTCTTCTATACGCATTACGAACAGGCAATTATTACTTAAAATGTTTCAGGAGGATTACTTCTTTTTCGCTGAGGAAGCGCCACTGGCCACGGTTCAGCGTCTTTTTGGTAAGTCCTGCATACATTACACGGTCCAGTTTTTCCACACTGTATTCGAGGTGTTCGAAAATACGACGAACGATACGGTTCTTACCGCTGTGGATTTCAATACCAACCTGTTTTTTATCTTTTGGATCTAAATAACCCAGTGCATCTACAGTTGCAAGACCATCTTCCAGGGTCAGACCGGCAACGATTTTTTCAGCATCGCTTTTGGTCAGTGGCTTATCCAGCTCTACCTGGTAGATTTTCTTGATGTTATGGCTTGGGTGCGCCAGTTTCTGTGCCAGTTCGCCATCATTAGTGAGCAGCAACAGGCCGGAGGTGTTACGATCCAGGCGACCTACAGGGTAAACGCGTTCGTTTTCCACTGCATCTTCGATCAGCTCCATCACAGTTTTACGTCCTTCCGGATCATCGGTAGTGGTGATATATCCTTTTGGTTTATTCAGGAGGATGTACACCAGGTTTTTCTGTAAGCTCAGTTTTTTATTCGCCAGTACGATGGTGTCTTTGGCTGTTACTTTGGTAGCAGGCTCAGTGACAGTCATGCCGTTAACGGTAACTTTTCCTTCACGGATATAGTCTACCGCTTTTCTGCGGGAGCAGAGGCCGGAATGGGCGATATATTTATTCAAAGGCATTTCACCAGGGCCGAAACCGCCGGCTTTATTTTCCTTTGCTTCTTTTCTAATCTGTTGTAATTCAGCTGATTCCTCTCTTGGTTGGATAGGTTTTCTACGACGTTCGTGCTTGTCGGTACGGCGTTCGTGTTTATCAGCGAAACGATCGTTGGTACGATCAAAGAATTTTTTGCGGTTGAATCCGCTAGGGGTTTCTCTCGCAGATTTATCGGATTTGAAATCGCCATGGAAGGAGCTTTCATCATCCTTTTTATAGTTATCTGATTTACGGCCGCCTTTGAATGCTGGCTTCTCATCTCTGTCAGCGCGTTTACCAAAAGCAGGTTTCTCGCTTTTATCGAAGCGTTTGCCAAAAGCTGGCTTTTCGTCTCTGTCACGTTTGCCGAATGCAGGTTTCTCGCTTTTATCGAAGCGTTTACCAAAAGCAGGTTTTTCGTCTCTGTCACGTTTGCCGAATGCAGGTTTCTCGCTTTTATCGAAGCGTTTGCCAAAGGCAGGTTTTTCGTCTCTGTCAGTACGTTTACCGAATGCTGGTTTTTCGCTTCTGTCGAAGCGTTTGAAAGCAGGTTTTTCGTCTGCGTTTCTGTCGCTGCGTTTGCCAAACCTTGGTTTATCTTCAGGTTTGTCGGCATTGAATTCGCGTTTACGGAAAGGTGCTTTGCCTTCGTCGTTTTTCTCAAAACGTTTACGTTCAGGTTTGGCGTCTCCGTCTTTTGCGTCGAAGCTACGTTTACGGAAAGAGGAAGTATTTTCGTCTTTTGCGGATGCTCTTCCAGGCCTTTCACCATCGAAGGAAGAGCGGTTGCGGTTGCCTGCTGCCGGCTTTTCTGATTTACCGGATTTATTTTCTTTGAAAGGAGAAAAACCTTTACTAGCAGGTAATTTTTTCTTCATAAATTTTTATTGATTGAGGACCATCGGGTAGATGGTCAGCGTATTTGCAAATATTGAATCTCTGAGATTAACCTTTGTTGGCGAGCTGGCCACAGGCGGCGTCGATGTCTTTACCCCGGCTGCGTCTCAACCTTGCATTCACACGGTTTTTCGCGAGATATTCCATGAACTGTTCTGCTTTGAGGGCATCTGGTTTCTGGAACTTTGCATTATCGATCGGATTGTATTCGATGATATTTACGAGGTCGGCAGGAACCTGACGATAAATTTTAATCAGTTCGTCAGCGTCCTCTTTGCTATCGTTGAAGTTATCGAAGAGGATATATTCGAATGAAATTTCGTTGCCGGTAGCTTTATAGAAATAGTTCAGCGCGTCTATCAGCTCTTGCAGACTGTTGGAGTCGTTGATAGGCATGATTTCGCTGCGTTTTTTATCATTTGCTGCGTGCAGGCTCAGGGCCAGATTGAATCTTACTTTATCGTCTCCCAGCTGACGGATCATTTTGGCCACGCCGGCAGTTGAAACGGTGATACGTTTCGGCGACATGCCCATTCCTTCAGGGGAAGTGATTTTTTCGATAGCCTGGAGTACGTTTTTGTAGTTCAGCAGCGGTTCGCCCATACCCATGAATACGATATTCGTGAGTTTTTTGCCATAGGCATCCATTGCCTGCTGGTTAATCAGGGCTACTTCATCGTAGATCTCGTCAAAGTCGAGGTTACGTTTACGTGCCATATAACCGGTGGCGCAGAACTTACAGCTGAGGCTGCAACCTACCTGTGAAGATACGCAGGCTGTCTGGCGGCTGTCTGTAGGAATAAGTACCCCTTCTACGAGGTGACTGTCATGCAGGCGGAAGCGGCTTTTAATAGTACCGTCGTTACTGTGCTGGGTAGCATCAACGGCTACGGCAGGCAGCGTAAAGTTTTCTTCCAGTTTACTCCGCAGGTCTTTGGAGAGGTTGGTCATTGCTTCAAAGCTGGCGGCATGGCGAAGCCATAGCCATTCGTACACTTGCTTGGCACGAAATGCTTTTTCCCCAATGGATCCAAAATATTCTTGTAGTTGTGGCAGACTAAAATGCCGGATATTTTTCTTGTCAGACTTCATTATTGACCTTTAAATAAGCAATTGGCTGCCTTACGGCAGTCGGAAATTAGCTGCAAAGGTACTGAAATTCATTGATAATAAGCGTTGTGGCCCCTAAGTGGACTATATGTGTAGAAGGCTGAAACCCAGTTAAATAGGAAAAATATAAGGAAGAGCTTGTTTTTGAAAGGGAAAGGATCGGATGGATATATTATTGGCAGAGTTAATAGAAATAGTTTACTTGCGGAAAGAGGTTACCTTTTACTTACCAAAACAACTGTTTTATCAACATGCAATCTGCCTATATCGTTGATGCGGTTCGGACCCCCATAGGTCGTCATGGTGGCGCATTAAGCAGTATCCGCCCGGATGATATGCTGGCCCATCTGATTAAGAAAATCCTGGAGAGAAATTCCACTGTAGATCCCGCTGTTATTGAAGACGTTATTGCCGGTGCTGCCAACCAGGCCGGGGAAGACAACCGTAATGTGGCGCGTATGGCGGCATTGCTGGCCGGGCTGCCTGTTACCGTGGGAGGCAATACGGTCAACCGTCTGTGCGCATCTGGTTTACAGGCTATTATGGATGCTTCCAGGGCCATCATGTGTGGTGAAGGGGATATTTATCTGGCTGGTGGCACAGAAAGTATGACCCGTGCTCCTTTTGTGATGCCTAAAGCGGAAACGCCTTTCCAGCGTGCCGCGGAGATTTATGATACCACATTGGGCTGGCGTTTTACCAATAAAGCCCTGTCGGCCCTGTATTATCCATATTCGATGGGAGAAACTGCGGAGAATGTGGCCCGGCAGTGGAAGATCAGCCGGGAGGACCAGGATATTTTTGCCCTGGGGAGTCAGCGTAGATATGCTGCTGCTGCACAGGCGGGCAAGTGGGGAGATGAGATCATCCCTATTGCGGCACCGGTGGCTAAAGGAGATCCTGTTATAGTGAGTAAGGATGAGCATCCGAGGGAGACCACACTGGATAAGCTTTTTTCCTTGAAGCCAGCCTTTGCCAAAGATGGCACTGTGACGGCGGGGAATTCATCCGGTATAAACGATGGGGCAGCGTTGTTGCTGATTGTATCAGAAAAGGCCTTGAAGACCTTCAATCTGAAACCTATGGCCAGAGTGGTGTCTATGGGTGTGGCGGGCGTAGATCCTTCCATTATGGGGATTGGCCCGGTGCCGGCTACACGAAAAGCCTTGCAGCGTGCAGGTTTGACCGTTAATGACCTGAGTCTTGCCGAGTTGAATGAGGCTTTCGCTTCGCAGACGCTGGCGTGTATGCGTGACCTTCACCTGAACGACGAGCTGGTAAATGTGAATGGCGGATCTATTGCGATTGGTCATCCGCTGGGAGCCAGTGGCGCGCGTATTACAACCACTTTGCTGCATGAAATGAAGCGCAGGCCGGAAACCCGGTATGGGCTGGCAACCATGTGTATTGGGGTGGGGCAGGGCGCTGCTATTATTTATGAACGATTGTAATTAGAGATATTTGGGTAGATACCCATTTATTGTTTGTTTTAGGATGGATGCCTTCGGCATCCATCCTAAAACCTTGATAGTGCTCCGCCTCCGGCGGAGCACTATCAAGGCAATGCAGGTATCTACCTGAAAAAGCATAAAAAAACGAGCGGTCGGACATGACGTCCGGCCGCCCGCTGATGGCAAGCAAAAAAGGGTCTATTAATATTACAGACAGATTTGTTTCTCCGTCATCATTTTACGGAGGTTTATCAGACCATACCGCATACGACCCAACGCCGTATTGATACTTACCTGGGTAAGGTCTGCAATTTCCTTGAAGCTCAGTTCTGCATAATGACGCAGGATGATTACTTCCCTTTGTTCTTCAGGAAGCAGGTCCAGCATACGTCTTACACGATCATGGCTTTGTCTGGTGATGATTTTTTCTTCAGCACAGCTGTCGCTGAAGCCGAGTACATCGAAGATATCTTTATCGTCGCCGGTTTTGATCATCGGCGTACGTTTGATTTTGCGGAAATGATCTACACAGAGATTGTGAGCAATACGCATTGCCCAGGGCAGGAATTTTCCTTTTTCAGTGTAACGCTCGGCACGGATGGTGTCGATGATTTTGATGAAGGTATCCTGGAAGATATCCTCTGCCAGATAAGCATCTTTTACCAGTAGCAGAATAGAGGTATACACCTTGTCTTTATGACGGTGTACCAGTTCTTCTAATGCCGATGTGTGGCCTTTCTTAAAAAGGGTAATTAATTGCTCATCGCACAATTTGTACATTATTTGCATAAACTTCTACAACTAGACGGGTTAGTAAATGAGTGTACAGACTTTACAGCCTCTTCTTGGTTGTTTATTTTTTTTAGAGTAGAGTTTATGCGATAGTGTGCAGTTTTAGAGTGTTCAGGAATTTTCAGAGGTACCAGAATATATCAATACCAACACAAATATAATAGAATAGTTCAATAAAACAAATAATTAAAAATTCTTCCTATTGCCCGTGAATATTACGTTACAGCAGATTCCTTCCCAATAGATTGACTATCGGATTTGCTAATGGAAATCATTAAAAATGCTAATTACTTTAGTAACATCTTTTACCTTAAATTTGTTGCAGAATGGGTACAAAAGTTAAAAAACAGGGAACCGCTGTTAATCCTCAGGAAGTTAGCCCTCAGGACAGCATTTTCATAAAAGGCGCCAGGGTACACAATCTAAAGAATGTGAGTGTCTCGATCCCCCGCAGCAAATTGGTAGTGGTTACCGGTGTTTCAGGCTCCGGTAAATCTTCACTGACAATGGATACGCTATATGCGGAGGGCCAACGCCGTTATGCAGAGAGTCTGAGCGCATACGCCAGGCAATTTCTCATGCGTATGAACAAGCCGGATGTAGACTACATCAAGGGAATCTGCCCGGCAATAGCTATCGAACAAAAGGTAATTACCCGAACACCACGATCTACTGTCGGGTCTATGACCGAAATATATGATTATCTCCGCCTCCTCTACGGACGTGTGGGCAGAACCTATTCTCCCGTCTCCGGAAGAGAAGTGAAGAAAAATGAAGTCAGCGACGTGGTCGACTTCATCATAAAACTTCCTGCCGGCGCTAAAGTATTGCTGCTGGCTCCTTTCCGCCGTCATGCGAAGCGCGACGTAAAAGAGGAACTCAATATCCTCATGCAGAAAGGTTTCTCCCGCTTATACCAGCCCGGTGAAGATGGTAAAGGCCTGCTACGTATCGAAGAGCTCCTGGAACAGAAAAAAATATCGGTGCCCAAAGATGCCTGGGTGCTGATAGACAGACTGGTTGTCAAGGATTTTGACGACGACGACAAACATCGTATCGCCGACTCCGTGCAAACCTGCTTTTACGAAAGTGAAGGAGAATGTTATGTAGAAGTAGACGGGGGAGAGATGAAACATTTCTCTAACCGGTTCGAGCTGGATGGTATGCAGTTCGAAGAACCGGTACCTAACCTGTTTTCTTTCAACAATCCATATGGTGCCTGCCCAACCTGCGAAGGCTTCGGACAGGTGTTAGGCATCGATGCCGACCTGGTTATTCCTGACAAACGCCTGAGCGTATACGAAGGTGCCATAGCGCCGTGGAGAGGGGAAAAAATGGGTGAATACAAGGAAGCGCTCATCAAAGCGGCCCGCAAATTCAATTTCCCGGTACATAAACCTATCGTTGACCTGACGGATGAACAATATAACCTGCTGTGGACAGGGAACGAATTCTTCTACGGACTGAATGAGTTCTTCAAAATGGTAGAACAGAACCTCTACAAAGTACAATACCGTGTATTGCAGTCGAGGTACAGAGGTCGTACTACCTGCCCTACCTGTAATGGTGGCCGTCTTCGCCAGGAAGCACTGTACATCAGGATTGGCGGTAAGAATATCGCTGACCTGGTAGATATGCCGGTATCTGATCTTTATGGATGGTTTACAGGACTGGAGCTGAATGAATTTGACCAGGCAATTGCAAAACGTATACTCATTGAGGTGGATCACCGCCTGAAAACATTGCTGGACGTAGGGTTAGGATACCTTACCCTCAATCGTGTGGCCAATACATTATCCGGCGGTGAAAGTCAGCGTATCCAGCTGACCCGCTCCCTGGGAAGTAACCTGACCAATTCCATGTATATTCTTGATGAGCCCAGCATTGGGCTGCATGCACGCGATACCGCACGACTGATCGGGGTATTGAAAGAATTGCGTGATCTGGGAAATACTGTAGTGGTGGTAGAACATGATGAAATGATGATGGAAGAAGCCGACTATATCATCGATATGGGGCCACTGGCAAGTCATCTGGGAGGTGAAGTGATTTTTGCAGGTACATATAAAGAGATCCTGGAAGATCCTAAAAGTCTGACAGGTAAATATCTCAACGGAAATTATACGATTGATCCTCCTGCCAAGCTGCGTAAATGGAAGAAAGCCATTACCATTGAAGGAGCGAAGCAACATAACCTGAAGAATATCACTGTAGATTTTCCTTTGAATGTATTCACCGTGGTAAGTGGTGTTTCCGGTTCCGGCAAAACCACGCTGGTAAAGCAGATCCTTTACCCTGCACTGATGAAGCTCAAAGGCGAATTTGCTGATAAGGTAGGTAGTCATCGTGCACTGTCAGGTGCGGTAGATGATATCACACAGATTGAAATGATCGATCAGAATCCGATTGGTAAGTCGTCCCGTTCCAACCCGGTGACTTATATCAAGGCCTATGACGAGATCCGTGACCTGTATTCGAAGCAGCCGTTAAGTAAGATGCGTGGTTTTCAACCGAAACATTTCTCATTCAACGTTGATGGTGGCCGTTGTGATGCATGTAAAGGAGAAGGGGAAGTAATTGTAGAAATGCAGTTTCTGGCAGATGTACACCTTACCTGCGAGAGCTGTAACGGAAAGCGTTTCAAAGATGAAGTGCTGGAAGTAACCTACAAGGGCAAGAATATCTACGAAGTGCTGGAAATGGGTGTGGACGAGGCGTTGGAGTTCTTTAAAGATGAAAAGGATGTGGTAAATAAAATCCGTCCGTTGAGTGATGTAGGGCTGGGATATGTGAAGCTGGGTCAAAGCAGTGATACCTTATCGGGTGGTGAAGCACAGCGTGTGAAACTGGCCTCCTTCCTTGGAAAAGGAAAAGCGCAGGGACATATCCTGTTTATCTTCGATGAGCCTACCACTGGTCTGCATTTCCATGATATCAAAAAGCTGCTGGCCTCCTTTAATGCACTGATTGATCAGGGGCATACCGTGCTGGTGATTGAGCACAACCTGGATGTAATCAAGAGTGCCGACTGGGTAATAGATTTAGGCCCTGAAGGTGGTGCTGGTGGCGGAAACCTGCTGTATGCAGGGCAGCCGGAAGGATTAAAAAAAGTAAAAGGAAGTTATACAGGACAATATCTGTAAATCATCTTGCAAAAATAGTAAAGACAAAGGCTGCACCTGCGGGTAGTAGCCTTTGTTGTTATATAAATTAAACAATAGCAGTCATTTTTCCCCACCCCCTAAAAACCTATATATGACAGGTAATTACAGATTTTACAAAACCCCTGAAGACAAATGGTTTATTGATATCCCCGAATGGACCAAAGATATTGCCGAGCTGCAAATGGTTTTAGGTGCAGACGATATGCTGGATGTGGCCAGTGGTAATACTTCCGAATGTTTCCTGAAAATCAGTGACGAACCATTTGAAGGTGCTGATGAAGCTACGCTGATAGAGAATCTGCAGGATTCTATTGGTGGCGGCAACTATCTGATGGAAAATTTCAGAGGAACAACCGTGAACCAGCAGATGTGGCTTTGTGAGGTAACCGAATATGTTTTTGGTTATCTGCCGAAGGCGATTTATGTGGCAATAACAGCTGCTTAATACATTGATAATTAAAAAGATAAAGCCGGCTTTACAGGGTAGAGCCGGCTTTACTTTTATAATGAGTTATAATTATCTCAGGCGATCGAGTGATTTGATCAGTTTCTCATCTTTATAAATGCCTCTGGCAGCGAGAAACAGCAGTACAACCATGAGGATAGGGAGGAAGGAAGCGATCTGGTAAGATGCGCTGGCGATTGTTTTACCGCTTTTTCTCAGGAATTCGGCCTCTTTTCCTACCAGATAGTATTGATAACCAATGCCTACGCAGGTTAAAAGGATGTCTACTACTGTCAGGCGAAATTGCAGTTTCCTCTTTTTAAATAAAAAAATAGAAGCGAACGCTATCAGCACGATGATGATATAGAGCACATACATCAAATAATTATTAGATGCATTTACGACAGAGACCTCTGTAGAACCAGCTATGGTGGCTTTCCACAGGTTACTGCATAGTACGCCTACGCCTGCTCCGGCGGCTAATAACAAATAAAGACTCTGGATGCGTTGTATCATGATATTTGCGAATGTTTAACGGTGTAAAAGTAAGTAAATTTAACTGTTATTTAAGAGGAGATCTAAAGGGGTAACAGCTATTTATCAATGGTCGTAGTGCAATACTTCGTATATTTGACGCCCAACAACAACAATCTAAACTTGATATGGCTAAAAAACTGAACAAGCAGGATGCATTAGACTATCATGCAAAAGGCAGGCCGGGCAAAATTGAAGTAGTACCTACGAAGAATACGAAATCACAATGGGATCTCTCCCTCGCATACTCTCCAGGTGTAGCTGAACCTTGTAAGGAGATTTACAACGATGTAGAAAACGCATACAAATACACTGCAAAAGGTAATCTGGTTGGTGTTATCAGTAATGGTACCGCCGTACTGGGATTGGGTGATATTGGGCCGGAAGCGAGTAAGCCGGTGATGGAAGGTAAAGGTGTATTATTCAAAATCTTTGCTGACATTGATGTTTTTGATATTGAATTAAATGCGAAAGATCCGGACAGTTTTGTAGCTGCCGTAAAAGCGCTGGAACCAACCTTCGGTGGTATTAACCTGGAAGATATTAAGAGTCCTGAGTGCTTTGAGATTGAAGAAAGACTGCGTAAAGAGCTGAAGATACCTGTAATGCACGACGACCAGCATGGTACGGCGATCATTTCAAGTGCTGCATTGCTCAATGGTCTTGAACTCGTTAAAAAGAAAATTGAGAAAGTTAAGATCGTAGTTAACGGTGCTGGCGCCGCTGCTATGGCCTGCGTTCGCCTCTATTTAGCATTGGGTGCGAAGCTGGAAAACTTCATCTTATTTGATAAAGACGGTGTGCTGAATACAGAGCGTAAAGATCTGGGCCCGATGCACATGCAGTTTGCTACCAAATCAAAAGTAAAAACACTGGCAGAAGCGATGAAGGATGCGGATGTATTCCTGGGTCTTTCTGTTGGTAACGTGGTGACGCCAGAGATGATCAAGAGCATGGGTAAAAACCCTATCGTGATGGCTATGGCAAACCCTGATCCTGAAATTGCCTATGATACCGCTGTGGCAGCACGTCCGGACGTAATCATGGCAACAGGCCGTTCCGATTATCCTAACCAGGTTAACAACGTATTGGGCTTCCCTTATATCTTCCGTGGCGCCCTGGACGTAAGAGCTACTGAAATCAACGAGGAAATGAAACTCGCTGCCGTAAGAGCCCTGGCTGAACTGGCAAAAACACCGGTACCGGATATCGTAAACCTCGCCTATAACGAGAAAAATATCTTCTTCGGTCCTAAATATATCATTCCGAAACCACTGGACCCACGTTTGCTGAGCACAGTAGCGCCTGCAGTGGCAAAAGCGGCTATGGACAGCGGTGTGGCACATCACCATATTACTGACTGGGAAGCATATAAAGTAGAGCTGAATGGCCGGCTGGGACTCGACAACCAGCTGTTCCGTGTAATCGGTACCAAAGCGCGTCGTGATCCAAGGAAAGTTGTATTTGCAGAAGCAGACAACATTAAAGTACTGAAAGCTGCACAGGTTGTAAATGACGAAGGAATTGCCTTCCCTATCCTGTTGGGTAATGAAGCGAAAATCCGTAGTCTGGCTAAGGAACATGCCATCGAAATTGACGATATCCAGATCATCGATCCTAAGAGCGATGAGATGCAGGAAAAACGTCATCAGTTTGGTGAGCTGTTCTTCGAAAAGCGCAAGCGTAAAGGCTTTAACATGTACGAAGCGAAGAAAGTTATGCGTGAACGTAACTACTTCGGTTGTATGATGGTGGAAACCGGCGAAGCAGATGCGCTGATTTCTGGTCTGACCCGTAAATATCCTGATACCATCCGTCCTGCATTACAGGTGATCGGAATGGAAGAAGGTGTGAATAAAGTAGCAGGTATGTATATCATCCAGACCAAGCGTGGACCGCTGTTCCTGGCTGATACAACCGTAAACTTCAATCCTACCGCGGAAGAACTGGCTGATATTACGGAAATGGTGGCTAAAGAAGTACAACACTTCAACATCACCCCACGTATCGCTATGCTTTCTTACTCTAACTTTGGTTCCAGCCCTACCCCTGAGGCGCAGCTGGTGGCTAAAGCCCGCGATATCGTTAAGAAGCGTAATCCTTCGCTGATTGTAGATGGTGAAATCCAGGCTGCAATGGCATTTAACAAAGAAATCCTCCAGGATAACTATCCATTTACCGAGCTGTTGGAAGGAGAAGTGAACACACTCATCTTCCCTAACCTGACTGCTGGTAACGTGGCTTATAACCTGTTACAGGAAGTTGCCGGCTTCGACGCTATCGGTCCGGTATTGTTAGGTATGAAAAAACCTGTACACATTCTGCAACTGGGTAGTACCGTTCGTCAGATCGTGAACATGGTAAACATCGCCGTAGTGGACGCACAGGAAAAATGCTGCCGCGAAAGCATGGCTGCCGACAAGTCTAAAGACAAAAAGAAGAAATAGTCTACGCCACTATTAATAGCTGCCATCAGCGTGAAGGTATCGGCCTCGGGGTCCTTATCTTCGCGCTGATGGCTTTTTAGCGTATGCCGTCCCGCTATTTTGTGCTATATTTAGCACATGCAAGAGATTTCCAGGAAGAAGATATTTTTCCCGATAAACCAGGCCTTCCGCAATTACCTGAAGTTGTATGAGCGGGAGATCAAACTGCCTATCTCTTATCAGGAGCTGTTGTATTATGAATCTTCTATTCCGGTGTATGACAAGGAGGGGAGAGATTCGTTGTGGGAAACGGTGTTGTACCCGCAAAGCATGGTAGGATCTATACATGCGGGGCTGAAAAGGATATATTCCATATTAAAAGCCGGCGGTGACCAGGCAGCCGAAGAACATTTGCATATAGAGCGTATAGATTTTTGCACATTCGGTAATTCCCATCCTTTCAGGGTAAAGATTGTCAACAATTACAACGAGGTATACGATTATTTTTATATCAAGATAGCCGATGCTTCCCGTATCTATGGCCTTGAGCTGGAACATATTCTTTCTCCCTACTGGATGAATTTCCTGATAGATGGCAATACGTTGGTAGAAGAACATATTGCCGGTGTTCCGGGAGATCAGTTTATCCTGCATTACCTGAACAGACCAGAGTTTAACCCGAAGCGTATCGCCAAGGAGTTTGTAAAATTCAACGAGCGTTGTTTTGTGCGACTACTGGGAGATATGCGTTCCTATAATTTTGTATTTGATATTACCCCTGATTTTGATGATGTACAGTTTCGTATCCGGGCGATAGACTTCGACCAGCAGTTTTATGAAGGCAAGCGAACCCTTTATATGCCGCAGTTTTTTAAGGAGAACCGTGTGTTTGTTGATCTGGCTATCAAGCACTTGAACGCAGAAGTGGTGAAGCAGTACCAGCAGGAAGAGCGGGCTTTGATGGCCAGGCGTATTGTAGTACAACGGCACCGGATAAAAGACCTCCGCGATGTTATCATGACAGACAGGGTATCTTTTCCTGAAAAAATTCATCAGCTGGGTGAGGAACTGGCGCAGTATTATCATGACCCTGTTTTTGCCAGATGTAAGTCCATGGGGGAAATTGTGGAGCGTAGCCTGAAAAGACTATTGGTGAGCAGCCTGAAATAGGCAGGAATTTCAGGTGTCATTGTTAAAATCCTTCCTATCTTTGGCCGGTTATGGAGTTCAAATTCTTCTATCATTTCGGAAACTATCTATTGATGCTGAAAGGCTGTTTCTCCCGTCCGGAGAACATGCGGATGTACTGGAAGCAGTTTATGCAGCAATGTGTAGATATTGGCGTAGGGTCGTTGGGGATAGTATTTATCATTTCATTATTTATTGGGGGCGTGGCTACGCTCCAAACGGCTTATCAGCTGGTAAGTCCGATCATTCCTAAAAGCACGATTGCACAGGTAGTACGGGATACGATTATCCTGGAATTTGCCCCAACGCTTACCAGTATTGTACTGGCGGGTGTGGTAGGTTCCAAGATTGCCTCGGAGCTGGGTAATATGAGGGTTTCCGAGCAGATTGATGCCCTGGAAATCATGGGTATTAATACCAAAGGCTACCTGATTTTGCCTAAAATCCTTGCTGCCGTATTGATGGTGCCGGTATTGGTGGCCATTTCCGGTTTCCTGGGTGTATGGGGAGGTAAGGAAGCGGGTGTATTATCCGGTATTATTTCCGCAGAACAGTTTATGCAGGGGCTGAGACAGGAATTCAAGGCCTACAACGTATTTTTTGCGTTGGCGAAGTCATATACCTTCGGATTTATTATTGCCAGTGTATCCGCTTACTATGGGTATAATGTGCGTGGTGGGGCGCTGGAGATCGGTAAAGCCAGTACTACGGCCGTAGTGGTGAGCTGTGTGTTGGTATTGTTCATGGACTATGCCCTCACGGCGATATTACTGTAAGCTATTTCGAGAAATCATGATTCAACTGCAAGACATAAAAAAGAGCTTTGGCGACAAGGAGATATTGAAAGGCGTTTCGGCTACAATGGAATCCGGTAAGGTTAACCTTATTATCGGGTCCAGTGGTAGCGGTAAGACGGTGATGATGAAGTGCATGGTAGGGTTGATAGAAGTTGATCAGGGCAGGATAATGTATGGCGACAAGGACTTTACCAACATGGATATCCATGAGCGTAAGATCATACGTCAGGAGATAGGCATGCTGTTTCAGGGGTCTGCTTTGTTTGACAGTATGACAGTAGAACAGAATGTAATGTTTCCCCTGGAGATGTTCGGAACAGGTAGTTACAGAGATAAGAAAAAGCGTGTAGCAGAGTGTCTGGAGCGTGTGGCGCTGAAAGATGCCGCTAAAAAATTCCCGGCGGAGATCTCCGGAGGGATGAAAAAAAGGGTAGGGATTGCCCGCGCCATTGTGCTGAACCCGAAATACCTTTTCTGTGATGAGCCTAACTCAGGGCTCGATCCACAGACTTCCCTGGTGATAGACCAGCTGATCAAGGAGCTGACGGCTGAATACAATATTACCACCGTTATCAACACCCATGACATGAATACCGTAATGGAAAGTGGGGATAACATTGTATATATGTACCAGGGGAAAAAGCAGTGGGAAGGCTCGAATAAAGATATTGTATTCAGCAAGGACCAGCTGTTGAATGATTTTATATTTGCGTCCGACTTCCTCCGGGAGGCGAAGGAAATGCGTCAGAAAGACCTTATCGATCGGGGAGAATGGAAGGACAAGGGGCAGGAGCCGAAAAAATAGCTGGTAATTAACAGTGTTTAGTTCTCAGCTTTATCCGAAAGGTGCTAAATTGCAGAATTGTTCAAATCAGCTTATTTTTGCGTCACCAGACGAAATAAGATATTAAAATAATAAACCAATAAAACAAGCGCGATGAGTGTTTTAGTTAATAAGGATAGCAAGGTGATTGTGCAAGGGTTTACCGGTACAGAAGGTACATTCCATGCCACACAGATGATTGAATACGGAACCAATGTAGTTGGTGGTGTTACCCCTAACAAAGGCGGTACTACCCACCTGGAGCGCCCGGTATTTAATACCGTAGCGGATGCTGTTAAAGCAACCGGCGCCAATGTATCTATCATTTTTGTGCCACCGGCTTTTGCTGCTGATGCAATCATGGAAGCTACCGAAGCTGGTATTGCCCTGGTGGTATGTATCACAGAAGGTATTCCGGTTCAGGACATGGTGAAAGCTAAAAACTTCCTGCAGGGAACCAACACCCGCCTCATCGGCCCTAACTGCCCTGGCGTTATCACCGCTGAAGAAGCTAAAGTAGGTATCATGCCTGGCTTTATCTTCAAAAAAGGTAAAATCGGTATCGTTTCTAAATCCGGTACCCTGACTTACGAAGCTGCTGATCAGGTTGTTAAAGCTGGTCTGGGTGTTTCTACAGCTATCGGTATCGGTGGCGACCCAATCATCGGTACCCCAACCAAAGATGCGGTTGAGCTGCTGATGAACGATCCTGAAACTGAAGGTATCATCATGATCGGTGAAATCGGTGGTAGCATGGAAGCTGAAGCTGCACGCTGGATCGCAGAACACGGTACTAAACCAGTAGTTGGTTTCATCGCTGGCCAGACTGCTCCTCCGGGCCGTCGTATGGGTCACGCAGGTGCTATCATCGGTGGTGCTGAAGATACTGCTGCTGCTAAAATGAAAATTATGGCTGAATGTGGCGTTCACGTAGTGGAAAGCCCGGCTAATATCGGTAAAACGATGGCTGAAGTCCTGAGCAAAAAAGGCGCTCTGGCTTAATTTTTTTCAGTCTGACAATACTTTAGAAAGGTGGAAAGTGAATGGGGCATACCCTTTGCTTTTCACCTTTCGCTTTTAATACCCCGGCCCCAGCTGGACCTAATCTGAAAATCTTTTTTTCATGAAACCCATGTCTCGTTTTCTAGTAGCATTTTGTTTATTAATCTTTAGCTGTATGTCTATGACGGCCCAAAACTATTATGATAATGCCTGGAAGCAGGTAGATCAATCTGAATCAAAAGCCCTGGCTACCACCGCCCTCAAACAGGTAGATGCCATTTACCAGAAGGCTGTTGCTGATAAAAATGATCAGCAACAGATCAAAGCACTCATCTATAAACTGAGGTATAACGCTATTCTGAATGATAGCAGCCTGACCACCGGCATGGCCCTGTTGGATAACCATATTAAGGCAGCTATAGGCCCTAAGAAAGCAATTTTGTATAGCATGAAAGGAGAAATCCTTCATACTTACCTGCAAAATCATCAATATGGGATGCGGGACAGGACAAGTATTGCTGATGATAAAAACACAGATATCCGTACCTGGTCAATTGATAAGCTGAATGAGGAAATTACCTCGGCCTATGAAGCATCCCTGGCAGATCCCACCGCTTTGAAGAAGGCCACACTGGATAACTACCAGGTGATCATCTCCCAGGGAGAAAATGCAAAACATCTCCGACCTACCTTATATGACCTGCTAATTTCACGGGCATTGGCGTACTTTGATTCAGGTGAATCTTCTCTGACCAAACCCACCAATGCATTTGAACTGACAGATCCTACGGCTTTTGCACCAGCTGCAACCTTTGCGCAACACAAATTTACCAGCACAGACAGCAGCTCTCATTTCTTTAAAGCATTGCTGCTGCGTCAGCAGCTAATTGCTTTTCATCTTAATGATGGAAGTAAAAACGCACTGGCAGATGCAGATATAGATCGGATATCAGCGGTTAACAACGTTTCTGTAGCCGATAATAAGGCAGATTTATATCGCAAAGCATTGGAAACAGCCATGAAAGCCTATGAACAAGTGCCGGAAGGTACTAAAGCTATCATGTTGCTGGCGAATACCTACCTGGAAGGGACACCATTATACCTGGGTAACAATGAAGGATATTCGAAAACACAAAAGGAAGGTGTAGCCACTGCATTATCACTTTGCGATCTGGCAATTAAAACCTTCGGAGATTCTTTCGGCGGTGTTGAATGTTACAATATCAGAGAACGTATCCTTGATACCGAAATGAGTTTTCAGCTGGAACAGGTAAACATTCCCGGTCAGCCATTTCGTGTATTTACTCAATTCAGGAATCTTAAGACAGTATACTTCAGAATTTTTAGTGTTTCAGATGCCATCCTGAAGACAGGACAGTTGGAAGTACAGGCTTATGAAGAGGAGAAAAACCAGCTTAATAAAGTGTTGGCACAAACGCCAGTAAAGGAATGGAGCCAGCAGTTACCTGATCCCGGAGATCACTTACCGCATAGCACAGAAGTAAAAGCAGACGGCTTGCCATCAGGGAGTTACCTGGTGGTTGCCAGCACTGATAAAGCTTTTGATAAGAAAAAAAATATCATGATTGGCTGTCTGACGGCCGTTTCTAACATCGCTTTCATCACCAGGGGATCACTGGTTTATGCCTTGGACAGAACTACCGGTGAGCCACTGGCAGGAGCAAAGCTGGAAGTTCGTACCCAGCCTAATAATTATGATAAACTGCCTCTGACGACGTTCTTCACAGGGGTTACAGATGCTGACGGCAAACTGGATGTCAAATATAAAAACAGCAATGATTATAACACCAGGCAACTGAAGTGGAATTATAAAGATGATTCCCTGCTGGTAAGAGGCTATAGCGATTATTCCTTCCGTATCTATGGGAAAGAAGCAAAAGAGAATGCTGCACCAGAGACAGTACAGCGGACTTACATGTTTACTGACCGGGGCATTTACAGGCCCGGACAGATCGCTTATTTCAAAGGTATTGTCCTGGAAGAAACAAGCGGCAAACTGGGGAAACATGTAAAGGCTGGACTGGATGTAAGAGTACAGTTGTTGGACGTTAACCAGCAGGTGGTAGATAGTATCCGGTTAAAATCCAACGACTTTGGTTCATTTGCCGGCAAGTTTGTGCTGCCGTCGGATCGCCTGCCTGGAAATTATTCTATCAAAGAAACTGTTACCAATGGCTTTGCTATCATCAAAGTAGAGGAATATAAGCGCCCTAAATTTGAAGTGACATTTGATGATGTGAAACAGGAAGTGCGTTTAGGCGATACCGTTAATATTACCGGTAAGGCTATTGCCTATGCTGGTAACAATATCAACAATGCGCAGGTTTCTTACACGGTGAAACGTGGTACCCGCTTTCCTTATCCATGGATGTCTGATAAAATTTTCCCCATGGGAGCAAGCCAGGAAATAAGCCATGGTACTACCACTACAGCAGCAGATGGTAGCTTTAAGATCAACTTCGATGCAATTCCGGATAGAAAAATTGACCCTGCAGGAAAGCCGGTATTTTCTTACGAAGTGTTTGCAAGTGTAACGGATATTAATGGAGAGACACGTAGTCAAACCATGCATGTAAGTGCCGGATACGTTAGCATCCTCGCCACCGTTAGCATACCCGAAGCTACTACACAAAAAGGATTGGAAGAGATCAATGTGAAAACTACCAACCTGAATGATCAGTACGCAAAAACGTCGCTAACCCTGAAGCTCTCACCGCTTCAGCCGGAACAGCGCCTGCTGCGTGGCCGCTACTGGTCGCAGCCGGATACTTTCGTTTACAGTAAAGAGGAATATGTGAAACTATTCCCGACAGATATCTACAAAAACGAGGATAAACCTGAGAGCTGGCCGGTGAAAACAGCTGTTTACGAGAAAACATTAACCAGCCAGGAAAATGGTAAACTCAAACCGGCATTCCCACAGCTGGCGCCAGGATATTACAAGCTGGAAGTATCTGCCACCTCTGAAAAAGGGGAAACCGTAAAACAGCAGGTCATTTTCAGCGTACAGGACGAAGCTAAACCTCAAATGTTGTATCCACAGTATAACTGGGTATACCAGGAGAAAGCAAATCTGAAGGCCGGAGATAAAGGAAAGGTACAACTGGCGTCAGCAAAGAGTGCTTATGTTTTACAGCAATATCAGTCTGTACAGGAAAATGATAAAATGTCTTTTTTCAAGCTGAACGGAACTGCAACAAAGGAATACCCGGTTACTGCTAACGATGAAGGAGCTGTTTACCTGGTATACAGCTGGGTGCGTGATAACAGATTTTTAACCAGGCAGGTAAGTTTTAACGTAAGCCAGGATAAAGACTTGAAGATTGAACTGGCAGCACATCGGGACAAATTGCAGCCGGGAGAAAAGGAAAAATGGACCGTAAAGATCAAAGGTGCTGATGCTGATAAGGCGGGTGCAGAATTGCTCGCAGGTATGTACGATGCATCGCTGGATGCCTTATATCCTTTTACCTGGAGTGTTCCGGCAGGACGCCAGAATTATGGCTATCCATCTATGTTTAGCATGAGCAGCAATAGTGGTACCTTCTCAGGGAACGAAATATCCAGTGATTATAATGAGCTGGCCCGGGCCTATTCACAGGAATATCCATCCATAAATTGGTTTAACTGGGACCTCAGTCTTGATCGTGATATGGATACCATGAGATATGCGCCAAGAATGATGGTAGGAGGAAGCCGCCAGAAAACACTGGGAGAACCTAATGCTGTTGAAGCTCAATTGATGGATGCTGCGCCGGCGCCGGCTATGGCAAAATTGAAAGATACTGTTGAATCCGAAAAATCGCAAGGAAGTGCTGCCGGAGTTCAGGCCCGCAAAGACTTCCGTGAAACAGCTTTCTTCCTGCCAGACTTACGCACAGATAAAGATGGTAATATCGCATTTGAGTTCACCATGCCGGAAGCCCTTACGAAATGGAAGTTCCAGGGATTAGCACATACTCCTGATGCAGCCTTTGGTAAAAAAGAAGCAGAAATAGTAACACAGAAACCATTGATGGTACAAACCTTTGCACCAAGGTTCCTGCGTGAAGGTGATAAAATTGATTTCTCTGCTAAAATCAGTAATCTGTCTGACTCACAGGTAATTGGTCAGGCAAGACTGGAACTGCTGGATGCTGCTACTATGCAGCCTGTTGACGGCTGGTTCCAGAATATCTTCCCGGTACAGCATTTTACTGCTAATGCAGGACAGAGTGCAGCAGTGGTATTCCCGATGCAGATACCTAACGCCTACGGTAGTACGCTGATTTATCGTGTAACTGCCACTGCTGGCAGTTTCACTGATGGAGAAGAAAATGCATTGCCGGTACTCACCAACAGTATGCTGGTAACAGAAACATTACCGGTATGGATGCAGGGTGATGGTACTAAAAATCTCACCTTCCAGAAATTAAAGGATAGTGAATCATCATCCACATTACAACAGCATGGTTTAACAGTAGAATACACCAGCAATCCTGCCTGGTATGCTGTACAGGCATTACCTTACCTGATGGAGTATCCACATGATTGTGCGGAGCAGGTATTTAACCGCTACTATGCTAATTCACTGGCTGCATGGATCGTTAAACAGCAGCCTGCTATTGCAGATATCTTCGCCAAATGGAAAAATGAAGATAGCAGTGCACTGGTCAGCAACCTGGAGAAAAATGAAGAGCTGAAATCCATCTTACTGCAACAAACGCCATGGGTGCTGGATGCTAAGAGTGAATCCGCACAGAAACGCCAGATTGCTACTTTATTTGATACCAAAACTATCAACAGTGGTGCGAGGAAAGCTATAAGCCAGCTGGCAGATAAACAGGCCAGCAACGGTGCTTTTCCTTGGTTTACCGGTATGTCGGATGATCGCTATATCACACAGTATATCGTTGCGGGTATCGGCAGACTCACCGCACTAACCGGCATCAAAGATGATCAGCTTAAGAATATGGCAAATAAAGCATTGAATTATATGGACCAGCGTATTGTCGCTGACTATAAAAATCTGCTGAAAACAAAAGCTGATCTGAAGAAGCAGCATATTGATGGTATTGCTTTACAGTATTTGTATGCCAGAAGCTTCTTTGGTGCGCCAAAGTCGGTAGAGCTGACTACCGCCTGGAACTATTACCTGGGCCTGGCAAAGAAAGACTGGACAAGTCTGGGATTATACCAGCAGGCAATGGCAGCGTTATTGTTTAATCGTTTAAACGATCAGCCTACTGCAACAGCTATTGTAAAATCTCTGAAAGAAAATGCAGTCGTTTCTCCTGAAATGGGCATGTACTGGAAAGCTAACAACGGTGGGTATTACTGGTACCAGGCACCGGTAGAAACCCAGTCATTGCTGATAGAAGCATTTAGCAATGTTACGCATGATCAGACAGCTGTTAACCAGATGAAAACATGGTTGCTGAAAAACAAGCAGACTAACAACTGGAAAACGACGAAAGCCACAGCAGACGCATGTTACGCCATGCTTATCGGTGGTAGCAACTGGCTGAGTGCGACGCCTGAGGTAAATATTAAATTGGGTAATGTAGATATCAACTCCAATAATACCAAAGCAGAAGCCGGTACAGGATATCTGAAAGAACAAGTATCTGCCAAAACAGTAAAACCAGATATGGGCAACATCACAGTTACTGTTAAAGGCAGTAAAGGACAACCATCATGGGGTGCAGTGTACTGGCAGTACTTTGAGCAGCTGGATAAAATTACATCCGCAGGCTCACCATTATCTATTCAGAAAGAACTGTATAAAGAAGTAAATACAGACAAAGGTCCGGTATTGACAAAGCTGACGGATAACAACGAACTGAAAGTGGGAGATAAGCTGAAAGTACGTATCATACTGCGTTCCGACAGAAACATGGAGTACATTCACCTCATGGATATGCGGGCAGCCGCATTTGAACCGCAGAATGTACTGAGCGGTGCCAAATGGCAAAATGGTCTTAGCTACTATGAAAGCACCAAAGATGTTTCTACAGATTTCTTCTTCAGTTATCTGCCTAAAGGAACCTATGTGTTTGAATATGCGATGAATGTTACGCATAACGGTACTTTCTCCAATGGTATCAGCACCGTACAATGCATGTATGCGCCTGAGTTTAACGCGCATAGCGAAGGTGTGATATTGAAAGTGCGGGAATAGTAATACATAGCCTTAATTATAAAACAAAAAAAGCGTGTTCATGTATTTGAACACGCTTTTTTCGTTTATAGTATACCGTTAGTCAACCAGTAATTTTGTGACAGCGGCGCTATCCCTGGCCCATTTGAAGGTGTAGGATTCGTCTGCATCTTCCGTATCAGTAACTGTTAACTGCTGGGCTTCCGCCTTTATCTGCAACAGTGCACCGATACTCATTTTGCTGTTCAGCTTAGCGAGCAAAGCCTGTACACCGCCGCTATGCAGCTGCTGTGCAATCTGTCCGTTAAAGGCCATTTCCAGCCAGATAATTTCCCGTGCGGCTACATCCAGTACCCCGAATACAAGTCCTTTCGACAGGTTAGAGGTAATTCGTACCGAGTGCTGCACACAGGACGGATCATAGGCTACACCACCTCTGGCTGTAATCCGCATTGGATATGCACTATCCATCCACCCTACCACCATATTTGGCGATAATGCGCCAGCGGTATAGGCATTGGAAGTAAACACCACATGCCGGGCACCTGCCTTTTGCAGGGCTGTTATATCCAGGTTGATGTATTCAGCGGTTCCAATCTGATCAGGAATATGACGTATATCTCCGCTATGCTGGCACCCAACAGTAGTCAGGCGGGAGAAGGAACAAGTATCCACCTTTGATGGATAATATACCATACAGCTAAGGTCCATGTCCAGGTGCTGTGCACGTAAACCCGCTCCCCACTGCATGAACAGGCGTACCTGGTCACCTTTTAACGGGAACTTTGTTCCCATTAATGCAGAAGGCAGGTCCTGTACAGATTCCGCACGATCTCCTATGGCCAAAGGCATATGGAATAATGCCGGATCTATATAGATCGTTTTGTTTGCTGATGGGATAGCTGCGAAGCGCTGTCTCATTGCCTGAAAACAAAGATCTGTAACGGCATCTATCATGGATATACGTTGTTCATAGGTATGAGCATGCAGCAGTTTATTGGCAGCGATAAATTTATTCACTCCTCCCAAAGGCTTAACAGCTCTGTTTGTTCCATGAAAATAATTAGCTGCATACATCTGTAATGATAATACCAAACGCGCCGGTACTTTATCAATCACCTTTGAAAAGGCTGCTGTGGCTGGTTTTTCACCAAACCAAAGCATATTGGCAAACAGTGATCTTGCAAAAAGTCCTGGCCGCTGCTGCAATAAATAGAAGGTGCTGTCCGGGTCCAGTTTTAAACGGAAATGATTCAAACGGCCTTGCCATACTTCATATTGTTCATTGTAGAACATATCCAGTAATGCACGCAACTGGTCAAATCCTGTACGTTTGGCGTATTCCGCGAGTCGTAAGGCCCTGATAAAACGTACCCACATGTTGCGTTTAGGGTGCATGGTTTCACACATCTTAATAATGTCCATCTGCATGTTGTTCAGCCACGTAGCTGCTATCAGACATGTAGCCCGATTGTATTTCAGGTCAAGAGACGGTATTTTTTGTGTATGTGCACCCGCACCGGCAAAGTGTTTCCGGTTGTTGCGTTTCATACGGTTCAGTATCACCTTTGGCTCCAGGAGCTGAAGATGCCCGGTATGTTTGTACCAGAGATAACGCAGGATATCCGTAGGAGATGCCAGCAGTGGCTGCACTTTTGCCGGGTCAATAGCTATTAGCGTATCGATGGCCAGCATCAGCGTTTCCTTCATAGCAATTTTTACAGCCGGCAATGGTAGCTCCTGCAATAATATTTTAAGACTATCCACTTGTGATGCGTCCAGCGCGGTTTTGGAGGTTAACAAACTTTCCATATGCTGTAGCAGGTCGGCGGTTGTCCATAACTCCAATACTTTCAACGTACAACCGTTACCGTAGTTTTCCAGTACTTCATGATCAAACGTTGTTCCACATAACGGACAGCCGTTGTAACGATCCAGGGGAAAGGTATTTGGTAAGATAGTATGACCGCAAGGCAGCTGCGTTCTTTCTCCTTTGTTGCCGGAGAAAGTGTTGTAGAACCAGTTGGTAATATGGTCAATGATGGTTTCATTGGTAGGTGTTCCCCAGTCTTTTACCAGCGGTGTCCAGTTTTTATCGCAGTTGGTAATCTCTCTGAACAGATTGATTATCTGCTGTTGTTCCTGGTCTGATAGACGGTTGATCGCACGGAGCAGATCTTCAGTAACACCGAATCCTAATTTGGACAGGTTGGCTGCCAGCAAGCCTTTGATGGGTACAAACAATGTTGGGGTTAATGGGGTTGTAGCTTCAGGAATGTATAATGCCTGCTGGCGGATCGCTACTTTTAAAAGGTTGTTCATCATTTTTGGGTTTAAGAATGAGATAATTTTGTTGCTGTTTTTACCAAAAAAATAGAAGTAAGCAACAATTGACCTTCATCACTTTGCAAAGCAGGTTGGACTCGAACCAACGACCTATGGGTTATAAGCTGGAAGTAAATTTTAATTGACCTGATGGTAATTTTAAAATTTTTGTCCATTGCTCTACCAACTGAGCTACTGCTTTGTCGACCTTCTGCGGTAATCAGGAAAGTATTTCATTAACAGTGAAGTTGAAGTAACTTTTCTTTGACCGCTTCCGATAATACAAAGATGTCCACCTATGTGCGCAGTCTTTTTGCGCATATAAATTTTTCTAAAAAATATTTTAGTTAGATAGATGGAAACCTTTACCAGTATTGTGTTGTAAGAGATATTTTTTTAGAGAGAAGAACAGTGCATAAAAACAATTATTAGTATTAATACCTTCGTGAAGATGAAGCAGGTAGATTATATAATTATCGGGCAAGGCATTGCAGGCACTATGTTGAGTTGGTTCCTGCGGCAGCGTGGCTATAAAGTACTGGTGATAGATGATGCAAAATTCAACAGTGCGTCGAGGGTAGCAGCGGGCATCATTAATCCGGTGTCGGGGAGAAGATTTGAACCGGCCTGGTTATATGACGAGATATTTCCGTTTGCCAAATCGACATATGCCGAATTGTCTGCATTACTGAATATAAATATATTAACCGAAAGGCAATTGTGGAACGTATTTCCGTCACTTCAGCTGAAAGAAGCCTTCGATGCCAAGGTGAGCAAGGGTTTAACGGATAAATACACCGCTGTTCCCGAATCGCTACAATATGAGGCGTATTTGCAACAACCTTTTGGGGCCGCTATCATTTTTGGCGCTACTGTCAATCTGAGAGCTTTTCTGCCGGCATACAGGGCACTTTTAGCCGCTGAGGGCGCCTTACTGGAAGAAACCTTTGATCTTAATAAACTGGTAATCAATCCATCTGGTGTACAGTACGGGGAAATATCTGCCCAAAAGATTATTTTTTGTGATGGGATGGCTACCGCACGAAATCCTTATTTTGAGAAGATTAAGTTTCTGCCTAATAAAGGAGAAGTGCTACAAATAAAAGTACCCGGACTTGAAACCTCAGACATTATTAAAAAAAGCATTACGTTAGTTCCTCAGGAAGATGGAACTTTCTGGGCTGGGTCTTCGTTTGTCTGGGACTATGTAGATGAGCAGCCGACCTGGGTACAGCGGGACCATTTAGAAGAAAAGCTGCGTCAGTTATTAAAGGTGCCATATGATGTAGTGGGACACCTGGCAGCGGTTCGCCCTTCGGGCAACGACAGGCGTCCGATGATAGGATTTCATCCCGAATTTCCGGTAATCGGCATCTTTAACGGGCTGGGAACCAAAGGTTGCTCATTGGCGCCCTTTATGGCGGCTCATTTTACGGATGTGCTTGCCGGAGAGGTCAAATTGATGCCGGAAGTGGATGTAAACAGATATTTTAACATGGGCCGGGGCTAAAATCCAGCGATCAAAGTGTATATTTGCTACCCTTGTTGGTATGGCTGAGGCGCTGGAAAAGTGGTCAGAAACAGTGAACGGCTATCCCGGCTTTCTACCATAAAACTATTAAAATCAATTTTTTACGCATGTACAGGACGCACACTTGCGGTGAGCTAAGAATGGAACAGGTAGGTCAGGAAGTTACACTGGCCGGATGGGTACAAACAGTCAGGAAATTTGGTAAAGGCATGTCTTTCGTGGACCTGCGCGACCGTTATGGCATTACCCAGCTGTTATTTGGTGAAGACCTAATTGCTCAGCTGGAGGACCAACCTCTTGGCCGTGAATTCGTTATCCAGGTTACGGGTAATGTTTCCGAGCGTTCCAGTAAAAATCCGAATCTCCCTACCGGAGATATCGAAATCGCCGTTAAATCGTTCAAAATCCTGAACGAATCTAAAACCCCGCCTTTCACCTTAACGGATGATACGGACGGAGGCGATGAGCTGCGTATGAAATACCGCTACCTGGACCTGCGTAGAAATGCCGTTAAACAGAACCTCGAACTGCGCTATAATGTAGGCCGTGCTGCACGCAACTACCTTCATACGCAAGGTTTTATGGATATAGAAACTCCTTTCCTGATCAAATCAACGCCGGAAGGAGCCCGCGATTTCGTGGTGCCTAGCCGTATGAACCCTAACGAGTTCTACGCTTTGCCACAATCTCCGCAAACCTTCAAGCAACTGCTGATGGTGAGTGGTTATGACCGCTACTACCAGATCGTTAAATGTTTCCGCGATGAGGACTTACGTGCTGACCGTCAGCCGGAGTTTACACAGATTGACTGTGAAATGAGCTTCGTGGAGCAGGAAGATATCCTCTTTACTTTTGAAAATATGGTGAAGTATATCTTCAAAGAAATCAAAGGTATAGATCTGGATTACGCCTTCCCTCGCATGACCTGGGACGATGCCATGGAATATTATGGTAACGATAAACCGGATATCCGTTTCGAAATGAAACTGGCTACCCTGAACGATACCGTTAAAAATAAAGGCTTTAAGGTATTTGATGACGCAGAGCTCGTGGTAGCGATCGCTGCCAAAGGCTGTGCTGAATATACCCGTAAGCAACTGGATGAACTGACCGACTGGGTAAAACGCCCGCAGATCGGTATGAGCGGGCTCATCTATGTTAAATATGGTGCAGATGGCAGTCTGAAAAGCTCAGTAGATAAGTTCTTCAACGAAGATGAACTGAAAAAATGGGTAGAAGTTACCAAGGCTGAGCCTGGCGACCTGATCCTGGTACTGGCCGGTAAAGAAAGCCGTACCCGTCAGGCAATGAGTACTTTACGCCTGGAAATGGGTGAACGCCTCGGCTTTAGAGATAAAAACGTGTTTGCGCCACTCTGGGTGATCGACTTCCCATTATTTGAATATGCAGAAGAAGAAAACCGCTGGGTAGCCCGTCACCATCCGTTCACTTCGCCTAAACCGGAGCAGATCGCCCTGATGGATGATATGTCTCAGTACGCTAAGATCAAAGCAAATGCTTACGATATCGTACTGAACGGTACCGAAATCGGTGGTGGTTCTATCCGTATCTTCCAACGCGACCTGCAGGAGAAAATGTTTGCTGCTTTAGGTATGACTAAGGAAGAGGCTGCTCATAAATTCGGCTTCCTGCTGGGAGCATTTGAATATGGAGCACCTCCACACGGAGGTATTGCCCTCGGATTTGACCGCTTGTGCTCGCTTTTGGGTGGCAGTGAAAGCATCCGCGATTTTATCGCATTCCCTAAAAATAATTCTGGCCGCGATGTCATGCTGGACGCGCCTTCAGCTATCGATCAGCACCAGCTGGACGAGCTTCGCATCAGCCTGATAAAGGAATAACTGGCATAGTAATTGCAAATTACCGCCTGTCAAACAGAAAAATCCCCTTTGGTATAGTTTCTAAAAACTGCATCAAAGGGGATTACTGCAATTAATGGTACAATATTATTAACAAGACATTAACGGAAACTTTAGAGAGACTTTAGAGAAGAGAGAAGACGTATTATTTAATTTTTTAAAGTAATATTGCGATGTGTGATCATCGTTGATATGTGAGGTAAGAAATGATGCTGAAAACAAACAAGAAATCATCACCTGTAACAACCACTAACACTAAGCTAATGAGAATGATAAAATTCTACAAGAGCAAAGCAGGAGCCTGGATATGTGCGGTGTTATTATTGACAATGCTCAGCAATGTTGGGTTTGCGCAACAGTCCACAGACAATTATTTGAAGAAATTTAAACCTGTTTCTATTGAATTGATGCAGGAAACAGGGATACCTGCCAGCGTAATTCTTGGAATTGCAATGCTGGAATCAGGTACTGGTACGAGTAAAAGTGCTAAATTGCTGCATAATCACTTTGGCATTGTAGGTAAAAATAACCTGTCTCAGACTAACCCTGGACATCGTTCTGTTTACAAACAGTACCTGTCTGATGTGGCATCTTATGAGCATTTCGTTCAACTCCTGACCCAGAAAAAATGGTTCAGTCAGATGAAAGGTAGCACAGAGTACAGCACATGGCTTCAGAAAATGAACCATAGCGGATACTCTTCTGCAGGCCAGGAATGGATCAGACGTGTGACATCTATTATTAATCGTTACAAACTTTACAAGCTGGACGCAGCCATGGATGTGGCAAGAGGATCCTGATTCGGAAGCCACTTGTCTGTCAGGATGTAGTCGAGAGTATGCTAACCGTTCATGAATAATATGCCTGGCAAGAATAAGGCAGCCTATCCGTTCTTAATTATAGCAGGATCATTGGCTTGCTTAGTGGCTTTATCCCAGCTGAACTACAGCTTTTCATTTAAGGATTTTCAATTCAGAAAACTGGATATGTTGTCCGATATCAGGACTTCACCAGTTGAAGATAAAAACAGGCCTGCCCTAGCCGGTAATACCGGAGATGGCAGGCCTGCTGCTGCAACTGACTCTGTTGTCAAAGTAAAAGACAGCACAGGTGCAGTAACGACGTTGCCAAATCCGGATGCACACCACGACTATATGTCGTATACCGGTATTATGCAGTATGCTGCTGCACAATACGGGGAAGATGGCGCCGGTATGCACGCTTTCCTCCAGGCCCTCGCCGACCTGAAAGCAGGCAAACGTAAAAAAGTTCGTATCGCCTATTTCGGCGATTCCATGATCGAAGGTGACCTCATCACAGGTGACCTGAGAGACAGTCTCCAGCTATTCTTTGGCGGACAGGGAGTAGGATTCGTTCCTATCACCTCCGTTGTGGCGTCGTTCAGAACAACGATCACGCATACTTTCTCCAAAGACTGGACAGACTACAGTTATAAGAAAGATCCACCAGCAAATATTGCCCTCGGCCTGTCGGGACACACCTTCGTGCCGTCTTCCAGCAGCTGGGCAAAATATTCACCCGTAAAGAAACCACGCCTCGATAAATTCGATGAAGTGGAAGTACTCTACGGACCATCCGCCGGTACAGGCATCACCGTTAACGACAAAGCCTACACGCTTGCCGGTAACGATGCTGTAAACAAATTAGACCTGCGCCTCGATACAGGTCAGCAGGGAATGACCATCAAATATGCCAGCGGCACACAAAGCCCTCTTTACGGCGTGTGCTTCGAAAGTGATAACGGTATCTATGTCGACAACTACTCCTTCAGAGGAATCAGCGGCGTTGAATTAGGACACCTTTCCGCTGATATGGTCAAAAAAATGCAGGAAGAACGCCCGTACGACCTCGTAGTACTGCACTATGGCGCCAATGTACTTTGGAAGCCGGAACTGACAGACTATAGCTGGTACGAACGCCCGATGACCAAAGTAATGGACAACCTCCGAAACGACTTCCCGGGAACTTCCTTCCTGATCATCGGTACCGCCGATAAGTCGTACAGAAAAGGTGATCATTACGTTACGGCTCCCGGTGTAGAAGCGCTGTTATCTGTGCAACACGAGCTGGCGGCACAACATGGTACCGCCTACTGGAACTTGTATGCAGCAATGGGTGGTGAAGGATCAATGGTGAAGTGGGTAGAAAGTGATACCCCTGGTGCGAACAAGGATTACACACATTTTAACAGACTGGGAGCGTCTAAAGTAGCGGCGCTGCTGTATAAAGCTATTATGAATGAGTACGGTCAGAAAAACAATATTCAGTAGTATCGCCCTGGTGATGCTGCTCGCAGGATCTAAAGCCGGCGCGCAGAACACCTTCAACGGCGATAATACTATCCAGCAGGATTCAGCCTTATATCGTGTTTTCAAATTATTACAGCATGCAGATACCAGCGTAGTATCCATACTCCACCTGGGCGATTCCCATGTGCAGGCAGGTTACTTCCCGCAAACAAATGGTGGTATGATGCAGCAGCAATTTGGAAACGCAGGCAGAGGCTTCGTATTTCCCTACAATCTTGCAGGAACCAATGGCCCCGAAGATTACCGCTGGAGCAGTCCCGTAAAATGGAACAGCGAAAGGGTAGTTGACCGCTATAAATCACCGGTACTGGGCCCTGGCGCTATTGTTATCAATACCAACACCAACTCCCCTTCATTAAGCTTTTTAGGCCGCCAGGATTCTTTTATCGAGAACTCCTTCAATGAGGCCGATATCTTCTACGATCCGGGAAATGATTCTTCAAACGTCATCTCCAACGGGGCTGATATCGTTGTCACCCCCATGCCCTTTACTGGTTCTCCTACCATTCAAAGAGCAGCCCTTTCCTACCAGGAACTCCAACAGACATTCTCCGTAAAATTTGAAAATACTTCCAAAGGACCATTCCGCTTCTATGGCGCTTACCTGCGCAATGGCGAACATGGCCTGATCTATTCCAGCGTGGGCATCAATGGCGCCATGTACCAGCATTACAACGATTTCAGTAATATCCTGCTGGCACAAACCGCTGTCATGAAACCACACCTGGTGATCATCTCCCTGGGTACCAATGAAGCCTATGGCAGATTTGATGCGTTGACGTTCAGAAATGAAATCGACAAAATGGTCACCCTGTTCAGAGAACAGAATCCCGCCGTATGTATCCTCCTGACCACCCCGCCCGATTGTATGCGTGTAACCCATAGCAGCTATCGCAAAAAGGTACATGGTAAATGGAGAAAATACGCCAAAACCACTGTCACTCCCAACCCGTATATCGCCATGGCATCTGCGCAAATCGAGGGCTACGCCCGCGAACACGGACTTGCCTGCTGGAACTTTAATGCTGTCAACAAAATACAACGTGCCCGGTTCAGTCAACTCTGGGCCCCGGATCATGTGCATTTCAGCGTAAAAGGCTACCAGCTGCAAGGACAGCTGCTCAACGAAGCTATACAGGGAGCGTATAGAAAATATCTGGCTGAAACAAAGAAAACATACTAACATCCAATGATTGACATCAACAAGCTGTTGAATCTGCTGCGTTATGACCCGAATGATCCGGTGCTTTTCAATAGCGCTTTCTTCTTCTATTTCTTTGCTGTTTTCCTGATGTGCTACCTGGCGGTACACAAAAGCAAAGCAGGAAGAGTCTGGGTTTATACACTCTTCTCCCTGTTCTTCTTCTATAAAGCCTGCGGATACTATGTAGGCCTGGTAATACTTTCCGCCATCGTAGACTTTAACCTTTCCAAGGCCATACATCGATCGAAGGATAAGTCTTTCCGGAAAACACTACTGATATTCAGTATCGTCCTCAATCTCGGACTGCTGTTCTATTTCAAGTACACCAACTTCTTTATCGGTATGATCAATGATATGACCGCCGGTCATATCCCTTTACTGAAGCTGATCTTACCAATCGGTATCTCTTTCTATACCTTCGAAAATCTTAGCTATACCATCGATGTTTACAGAGATGAAATCGAGCCCGTGGATAATTTCATGGATTACCTCTTCTTCCTCTCGTTTTTCCCTAAACTGATGATGGGCCCTATCGTTCGTGCTGCTGATTTTATCCCGCAGATCTCTAAACCCTATTTCATAGAATCTAATGATATAGGTAAGGGTATGTATTTGATTATCAGTGGATTGTTTAAGAAGATAGTAATATCGGATTTCATCTACCAGAACTTTGTACAATACATCTTCGACGACCCAAGCAAGCATACCGGCCTGGAATGCCTCCTGGGAGTTTATGGCTATGCCCTGGTGATTTATTGCGACTTCTCCGGTTACTCGGATATGGCGCTGGGTATTGCCCGCTGGACAGGTTTCAAGATCCCGCCAAACTTCGATTCTCCTTACCAGAGCAGTTCAATTACTGAGTTCTGGCGTCGCTGGCATATTTCTTTGTCCAGCTGGCTGCGTGATTACCTCTATATTCCATTAGGTGGTAACCGTAAAGGAAAGGTACGTCAGTACATCAACCTCGGACTGACCATGCTTATCGGGGGCTTCTGGCATGGCGCCAGCTGGAACTTCATTTTCTGGGGTGGTATGCACGGAAGTATGCTGGCCATCGATAAGGTAAGAATAGACTACCTGAGAAAGAAACAGATCAAATTCAGCGGCTGGTCGGGCAACTTACTGAAAGTACTGGGTGTCCTGTTTACTTTCCATTTTGTATGTTTCTGCTGGATTTTCTTTAAAGCATCCACCTTCCATGATGCATGGTCGTTGATACACCAGATAGCATACGACTTCCAGCCAGAAATCTGGCCAGAGCTCTATACCGGTTATACGGCAGTATTCTGGGTGATGATCCTGGGCTTTATCCTGCATTTCATGCCGGCGAAAGCGGAGCTTTCACTGGAAGGGTTCTATGCAAAGATCCCTGTTGCTGGCAGCGTTGCTGTAATGGTAGCCTTTATCTGGCTGCTGGTACAGGTGAAGAGCACCCAGCCAATGATACCGATCTACTTCCAGTTCTAACAACCGAATCTTCTTTCCCATGGAATGAATACCTCACAGGTACTTCTTCCGGTAAGAGAAATAAAAAACTGATTGCTGTTCATCTTGAAATTTCCGACACGGCAATTATGGTTAATGAAATTGTACATGGGCAAGCCGGCATCGGCGAAGCCCATGTTTACTTTTAGGTGCTTATAACTGTTGGCTGCTATCTGTTTGGTATGTAGCTGACATTCATAATGGCCAAGAAATGGCATCTGCCGGTGTACTTTCTCATATCCCGGCCCGTTAGGCACCAGCAATCCCACATACATCATCATTTTATGGTAAACGGTTACCGGTACGGCATCTAACGTACCCGTGATGATTTTGGCATCCTTCAGAAATACCGTCGACTTGATAATCGTAAATTCCTGGATGTAGTGCTCCATCACCGCCACCATGTTCCTGATCGGATCATTCTGGCTGGGAAGCATGGCATAGTACAATGTCGCATCCGGCATTTTTATCTCTACGGTATTATCCAGCGAGAAGATGTCAGGCATCATTTCATGCGCTGCAGAAGTGATGATTTTGGTCCGGTACAATGTTTCATCTTCATTATCCAGGTATGGCTGGTCGCGGTAGGCTGTGGGAGAGATGTGAAGGTCCTGGGAGAATGCTTTGCTAAGGGCTGAATTAGTATAACCACATAATTCAGCAATTTGGGAGATAGAGAATGATGAGTGTCGGAGTAAACCACCAGCGTTTTCGATTTTCCTTCTTCTGGTAAACTGTTTAAAAGACTCCTGTTTCAAATCCTCAAAGCGGCGTCCTAATGTCTGGGCGTCAACAGAGAGCTGGGTGGCAACGTCTGTAATAGATAGATCCAGAGACATGTTATTGTCAGTGATAGCAATTGCGCTCTCCACCAGCCCCCTCCAATGTAGTAGGGTACTTGCTTTCATGTCGAGTAGTGTAGTTTTCGAAGATAGAAGTTCCGCTAAATGGCCGTAAAAAACCTTACCTGGAACTGTTCTGTTAAATGATTAACTAACGATTAACGAAAAGCGCTGAGCAATCCGGCCATGAAATTTGTTCTCCTGATTCCATACTTTTGCGCCCAAATCATCAATCTCGAAATGCGTGCAGCCAAAATCTTAGTCTTGTCGTGTGTATTGCTGTGTTCTTCTATCGTTACGCGCGCCCAGTTTCTCATGGATATGATAGACACGACCTCTGAAATGGGAAAAGGAATGCTGTCCATGTACCATAAATACGATGCCCTCCGCTTCAGCGGCTATATCCAGCCACAGTTCCAGGTAATTTCACAACGTGGTGCCAAAAGTTACGCCGGTGGCGACTTCCTCCCGCAGTCTGATAACCGCTGGACCCTCCGCAGGGGCCGTATCCGTGTCGACTATGAACGCTACAACAAAGAGGATATGCCCGTGGTGCAGTTTGCCTTTCAGTTCGACGGTACGGAAAGGGGCGTATTTATCCGTGACTTCTACGGCCGTTTCTTCGAAACAAAATTTAATGTATTGAGTCTGGCTACAGGGATGTTTGCCCGCCCGTTCGGTTATGAGGTAAACCTCTCTTCCGCAGATCGTGAAACGCCCGAAAGAGGCCGTATGTCCCAGATACTGATGAAAACTGAGCGAGACCTGGGTGGAATGGTGTCTTTTGAACCAAGAAGAAAAGATCATCCATTATACTTCCTGAAGATAGATGCAGGTATGTTTAACGGGCAGGGACTAACAGGACCCGGTGATTTCGATAGCCACAAAGACTTTATAGGCCGCATCGGTTTTAAGCCGGTAGTCCTGAATAAGCGTAAATGGCTGCTATCCGGTGGGGCTTCTGTGCTCTACGGCGGCATGCAGCAGTTTACCAATTACATCTATAAAATGGAAGGAACGTCTTTCAAGGTAGATTCTTCCCTTACCAATGCCGGTGAGATTGCACCCCGCCACTATTATGGTGCAGACATGCAGCTGAAAATCCCTAACGGACCTAATAAAGGCTGGACGCAATTCAGGGCGGAATATATTCGTGGAAAGCAGACAGCTACACAGTTTACAACAGAAACGCCCGGCATTATTCCGTTGGATCCTGCCGGTAAATATGCACCTTTATACATCCGTAATTTTGATGGTGCCTACCTGTATTTTATCCAGAACCTTGGAAGTCTGAAACACCAGGTGGTGGTACGTTACGACTGGTATGACCCCAATAAGGACGTGAAAGGCAAGCAGATTGGTGCGCCAGGTTCCGGTACTACGGAAGCGGATATACGCTATAACACACTTGGTGTGGGATACCTGTATTATGCTGATGAGCACCTGAAGTTTACGGTGTACTACGACTGGGTGAAAAACGAATCAACCTCTTTGCCTGGTTATACAAAAGATATCAGGGATAATGTGCTGACCTGTCGGATACAGTATAGGTTCTAAAGTACTGGTAATACAGTAAAAGGGCCGGCTATAGCATTGCTTTGGCCGGCCCTTTTACTGTATATTTTTCTAAAATCAGAATTCTCCTTTCCCGGCTTCCAGTGTAAAGCCGAAGGTGCTGCCAATTTCAGGTTTACTTCTTACGGTGATAGACTGATCGTGCGCTTCCACGATATGTTTTACGATGGCCAGGCCCAAACCGGTACCGCCGATATCGCGGCTACGGGCGCGGTCTGTACGATAGAAGCGTTCAAACACGCGTGGGAGGTGTTCTTCTGACATACCGATACCATCATCGGAGATCTCTATCAGTACACGTTTGCCATCCATGTTGTAGATGCTGGCGATGGTATGACCATCCTGTTTACCGTATTTGATAGAGTTATCCACCAGGTTAATCAGTACCTGACGGATTTTTTCTTTATCTGCCAGTACATGCATCGGCTGTTCGCAGCCTTTCTTGATACTGAATTTGATGCCTTTGGTATTCGCTTTCAGCGACAGGGTGTCGAAAACATCTTTCAACAGGTCCTGGATCACGAAATCTTCCGTATTAACGGTCATTTCGCCGCTTTCCAGTTTGGATATCTCGTCCAGGTCGTCCAGGAGACGGCAAAGACGATCGATATTCTTGGTAGCGTTTTTCAGAAACAGCCTGTTTACACCTGGATCTTCCAGGGCGCCGTCGAGCAGGGTGTGGATATAACCCTGTACGGCAAAGATGGGCGTTTTCAGTTCATGGGAGAGGTTCAGCAGGAATTCTTTCCTGAATTCCTCATTTCTGCGCAGGTTGTCCAATTCTTCTTTTTTCTGGCTGGCCCACTTTTCTACGTCTTCGCTTACCTCTTCAATGGTTTTTAAAGGGAGAATGTTCTTGTTAAAAAATTCTTCTCTTTTAGACGCTTTTGTCTGGTAGATGAATTTGTAGATGAGCTTTATTTTTCTGTAGATAAAATTCTGAAGTGTGTACAGGTAGAGATAATATGATACCAGGAAAGTGAGCAGGAATGCGCCTGCCGCTATTTTCCAATCATTGCTGACCAGTAGGCTACCCAGAGCTATTACTATCGAAACAACTAGAGCTGTAAATCCCGCCAGCTTTTGCGGGGAAAGGTTCTTCGTTTTAAACATACTCCAAAGTGAGTAATTATTGTAATAGTGGGAAATTACATTAAATTTCTTTCTTGCCATAAAATTGTCTGGTAATGAAGCCCGGAATAACCGGTTCCGGGGTTTTGCCCGGCCCGAAGGTCCGGGCAAAACCCCGGAGAAGAGGGGGCGCCGAAGGAGCCCCCTCTTCTCCGGGGAATAAAACTATATGAAAAAGGAAAGCCGCCAGAGGCGGCCAATATTGCAGGAAAAAAATTACATTTCAAATTTGTAACCCACACCTTTCACGGTAGTGATGAGGTCAATCCCTATCTTCTGACGGATCTTACGAATGTGTACATCAATGGTACGGTCGCCAACGATTACTTCAGTACCCCAAACCTGGTTCAGGATTTCATTGCGAAGGAATACGCGGCCTGGTTTGGATGCCAGCAATTGCAACAGCTCAAACTCTTTTTTGGCAAGGATGATCTCCTGACCTTTGTAGGTCACGGTGAATTTCTCACGATCGATGATAAGATCTCCTAACTGTACCTGCATTTCTTCCGGTTTGTGTAAACGGCGGAATAAAGCATTGATGCGGCTTACCAGTAATTTCGGTTTGATAGGTTTGGCAATGTAATCATCTGCTCCCATGTTGAGTCCGTCGATCTCCGACTTCTCATCATTCAGGGCAGTTAAAAACAATACCATGGTATCTTTAAACTCAGGGAATTTTCTGATCTCGCGACAGGTATCGATTCCGTTCTTATTCGGCATCATGATATCCAGCATAATCAGATCTGGTCTGAATATTTTTGCTTTCTGGATAGCCTCGTTGCCGTCTTTTGCAGTTACAGTATCATATCCCGCAGATTTGAGATTGTAACTGATGATTTCAAGTATATCCAACTCATCATCTACTACCAGGATTTTTCCAGCTACGGCTTGGTCTATCATAAACTTTGTGCTTTAATAAAGACGGCACAAAATTATATTCTGTGCCCTGTGATTAATGGAAAAATAACATTATGAAATTGTTAATTCACTATGCTGGCCCATTTTCACGGTCAATTCAAAATTAATACAAAATTTGCGGAGCAAGTATTTTTACTATTATCTTATGAAGATTTTATATTAGTATCTTTCTGATTATTACTGGTATTTCCGTTTTTTATGGCTGTCATAATCTGGTTCATTAATTCCAGCTGTGCCTGCTGTAGCTCCAGCATATCCTGCTGCTGGGTGATGATCAGGTGATCGATCTTTTCGTGCAGAATTCTTACTTCAAGCTCTGATTTCAGGTTAATCATATAGTCGTTTCTTGCCCGCTGCCGGTCTTTTTCTTCCTGTCTGTTCTGGCTCATCATAATGACAGGCGCCTGTAAAGCCGCTATGCAAGAGAGGATCAGGTTCAGCAGAATGAATGGATAGGGGTCAAATCCCTTGTTGAGCAGGAAATATACGTTCATGCCCATCCACACCAGGATGAAAAGCATGAATAGGATGATAAACCGCCAGCTGCCGCCGAATTCCGCGATTTTATCCGCCAGTCTGTCGCCAAGGGTAAGATGAACGTTGGCAGCGTCTTCTTCCAGCTTATCTGTCAGTACCTTATTGTTTTTCAGGTTCTCCAGTACTTCCCGTTCTACCTGGGTCAGCTCGCCCATCTCCTGCGAAAACAGCGACTCATAGAACCGGTGCCGGTAATGTGTGAGTTCAGATAAAGCAATATGGCACTTATGATTGAAACGGGGATGATCAGATTTTATCATCTGCATCAAGCTGGGGCGAATAAGTTTAGCACTTACTTTTTCGGTTTCCGGGAACGATTTTCCTGAGATGTCACTCACGAATGTATTCATAATGACCTGCTTTTTAACAGTTAATGGACTTCGTATGTTACTATTAATGAGCTTTTTCTGGTTAACGTATATAAAGATATAGAAAAAACATATTTATTTGTACTTCAAAGCTAGACACTAACAGCGCCAGTCATGTTTACAGGCAAATTGGTTGTAAATTTGCTATTTGGTTGGCTGAAAAGGAGATTAAATAATGAGGAAAATTTTAGTCATGTTGTTGTTGGTTGCCTGTCAAGGCGGCCTGACGTATGCGCAAAGCAGTCATTTGCAAATCCCTATCTCCAGACAGGGATTCCATGATAACATTGATAAAGAACAATTGATGGCAGATAAGTTCGACGGCAAAGCCGACGAACTGGTACGCGTTTCAGACGATCAGACCAGCAATCTGCAGGCCACCAATGCCCTTATCAAGGAAGTGGATAACATGCAGGTAGAAATCGAAAGGGACAGTACGCTGGATCATCGCCTGAAAGTAAAGTACCTCACCGGTCTTTACTCCATGCTGAAGGATTACAACTTCAAACGGGCACACCATCTGATCGAAGCGGAAGAAGCTCCCGCTATTGTACAGGCTTATCATAACATGATGCGCGCTGATATCAAACATCAGAGCATTGCGCCGTACATCCAGGGCCTCTCTTTCGGCGGCTCTGAAAAACTGATCGAAATCTTTAATGATAATCCAGGTTACAAACAGGCCAAAGGCATGGTATTCACCAAATATGCTATGGATAACCTGGAAACCGTAATGCCCAAACTGAGCAACTACCTGGATTACCCTGGTACGGACTCCATCGTGGCAGCCGTAGCACGCAAGTACCCTAACCAGGTGCTTACCTACGCTACTTCCTATACGCCAATGGCCAACGCCATCAAACGTAATCCTGACCCGATCGTGCAAACGATCGTCAGCATCGGTAAATCTCCCCAGAGCACCCGTATCCTGCCTTTCATCGATGAAATCCTGGCCGGTACTACCTCTGTGGAAAAACTGGAAAAAATTGCCGATAACGACCGCCAGTATTATCGCCAGATGGTGAAATCCATGATCAACCTCCAGCGAATGAAAAGCGAAGGCCAGCACCCGATTGGTATGAAAGCCATGATGGAGAATATGCAGGCAAAATCGCTGATCTATATCCGTTCCGTGAACGACCTTCATGAGGAACCGGCCCCGGTAAGATTCAAAATAGTAAATGATTTCAGTCCGGAAGAGCTGTATTACCTGATCATCAACGGACAGGAAGAATTATTTACCTCCAGCTATACCAACCACAACAATGCAGGCCTTTACGACCAGATGATGGCTCGTATGAAACCTCCACGTGGCGATAGTTTGCTGATGACGGTAAATTTTGACCGCTTCAAGAAATTTATTGCCATGGCGGCAGGCTTCAATACCCTGGACAACTTCCTGAAATCAATGGCGCCTGAAAACTCCAACTACCTGATGCAGAAGTATGTACAGAACCTGGAGAAAACAGAAGACCTGGAAGACGCCGTGGATGTAGCCAACTCATTCGGTAGTATCCGCGATCCCAAGCTGCTGGACTTCCTCCGTGCAGAGGTACGTAACAACCTGGCTTATGTTAAGAAACATAACGACCACCGTGGTACCGTGATCTATCAGCTGCTGAGTAGTTTGTTCGAGTCCGAATCCAAATCAGAAGGCGATTCTGCCAAGGCTACCGACATGGCAGCCCAATTGCAGCTGCCTCCGATTAACTTCGTTACACATAATGCACTGGAAAGCGATAGCGGCCGGGTTTATCAACAGGTATTTTTCTATGGAGATAAAGATGGTCAGGAATCCTTTGCCAGCTTCATGACCAACTTCCCTAAAGGTGAGTGGTCTGTAAGAAAAGAAAAATACTGGGCGGTAATTACTTCGTTGAAAGGAAAGCCAACCACTATCTTTGCAAATCTTCCGCTGGACGAACCTGCAGATAAAGATGCCATTTCTAAACTGTCAGACTACATGGATGAACAGGATATTCATCCTACGGTAGTTATCCACCGTGGTCACAGTTACCACGTAAATACAACCCTGGACAACCTGCAGAGCTCTGCAAAAATTGTGATCCTGGGTTCCTGTGGTGGTTATCATAACCTGGCAGTGGTATTGCAGAAAGCGCCGGATGCACATATTATTTCTTCCAAACAGGTAGGTACCCGTTTTGTGAACGAGCCAATTATTCGTAGCTTGGAAGATGTAATCCTGAGTGGAAAAAATATCGACTGGGTGCAGATGTGGGCAGGTTTAGCGAAGAAATTTGCAGGAGATGCACGTAATAAAGAGCTGTTCAGCGATTACGTTCCTCCGCACAAAAACCTGGGAGCTATATTCATTAAAGCTTACAGGCAGATCATGAAAGACGATAAGTAATCATAGACTAACTAATAGATCAACGACCGTGAGTAACGTGGCAGCAAAAAGAGTATTTGATTTCAGCCTGCTTAGACGGATTTTTTCCTTTGCGAAACCCTATAAGCGCTCATTTTATGTTTCCATGGTACTCACTGTGGTATTGGCGGTAATCTCACCGTTGCGGCCATACCTCATCCAGGTAACCGTTGATAAATATATTGCGAACCAGCTCGTACGTATGTTAGTGCTGGTGACCGTATTACAGATAGCCTTACTGCTGTTGGAAACAGTAGTAAGGTTTTTCTTTTCCTACCTGACCAACTGGCTGGGACAATCCGTCGTAAAAGATATGCGGGTAACAGTCTTTAGGAAGATCATCCACCTGAACCTGGCCTTTTTCGACAAAACCCCGATTGGTACCCTGACCACCCGTACCATCAATGATATAGAAGCTATCAATGATGTGTTTTCTGAAGGTATAATCAGTATAGTAGCTGATTTGCTGATGATCATCGCCATTCTGACGGTGATGTTTATTGAAGACTGGCGCCTTACGCTGGTTAGTTTGTCGCCCTTCCCAATCCTGATTATCGCGACCTATATTTTTAAAGAGAGTGTAAATAAGTCATTTTACCGGGTGCGCAACGCGGTTTCGGCCCTGAATGCCTTTGTACAGGAACATATTACCGGAATGGTAGTAGTACAGGCATTTACCGGCGAAAAGCGTGAATTTGCCCGATTTAAGCAGATTAATAAAGACCATAGAGACGCCAATATCGATGCGATATTCGCTTATTCTGTGTTTTTCCCTGTAGTAGAGATTATCCTGGCCATTTCGCTGGGATTGATGGTTTGGTGGGGATCCAATAAGGTATTGAATTACGAAGTAACCCAGGGGGTGATGATTGCCTTTATCATGTACCTGAATATGCTGTTCAGGCCGCTTCGTATGCTGGCGGATAAGTTCAATACCCTGCAAATGGGTATGGTGGCCAGCGAAAGGGTATTTAAGATTTTAGACAATGAGGATTATATCCCGGATCATGGGAAACAGGATGGCAGGGATATGAAAGGAGCCATCAGCTTCGATCATGTATCCTTTGCCTATGTAGAGGACCGGTATGTATTGAAAGACATTGATTTTGAAGCAAAGCAGGGCGATACCGTGGCGATAGTAGGGCATACCGGATCTGGTAAAACCACTATTATCAGCATATTGAATCGCCTGTATGAGATCCAGAAGGGTAGTATAAAGATAGATGGCATTCCGTTGCCGGAGTACTCGCTGCATGCTTTACGTAGCAGGATAGGAGTGGTGTTGCAGGATGTATTCCTTTTCAGTGGCTCCATTTATGATAATATCACCTTGCATAACGAGGCTATCAGCCGGGAAGAGGTGGAGTCAGCCTCAAAACTCATTGGTATTCATGATTTTATCATGCAGTTGCCGGGTGGGTATGATTACCAGGTGATGGAAAGGGGTAGTACTTTATCGCTGGGACAGCGTCAGCTGATATCGTTCGTGCGGGCGTTATTATATAATCCGGCTATCCTGATATTGGATGAGGCTACTTCTTCCGTGGATACGGAATCGGAGGCCTTGATACAGCATGCGATTGACAAGTTGATAGCGGACAGGACGGCGATTATTATAGCCCACAGGTTATCAACGATTAGTAAAGCAGATAAGATTATTGTGTTGGATAAGGGAGAGATTAAGGAGATGGGAAGCCATGAAGAGTTATTGAAGCTGGAAGGTTTTTATTACAAGCTCCACAGCATGCAGTTTAGCAGTTCGGCGGCAAGTTAATATATTAGTAAAAATTATATATAAATTTTCCCGCATTTGACTGGTAAAAAAACGGGAAAATTCTCTAAAAAAATTGGTGTATTTTTAAGTTATAAGTTGTTGACCCTCAATTGTCTTATATAAAGGCCTCCTTTTTTTTCATTATCGCTGAATTTTTGAGATAAAAACGTTTATCTTTGCGCAAAATTTCAGAAAACGGTGATATCTTTCAAGCAGTTTAAACATAGTATGGTAGCACTTGTGATGGCGTTAGGCCTTCACGGTTTTGGTAATTCGGCTTTTGCTGCGGAAAGCCACGAGGGTGGTGAGTCTGCACCAGTTGCAGCTGAGCACAAAGAGAAATTTGATGCTAAGGAGGAAATCCTTGGTCACGTAAAAGACCAGCATGACTGGCATTTTATGGACTTCGGAGAAACCAAGGTAACTATTCCTTTACCAATTATCATCTACAATCCTGCTCGTGGAACATCTGCGTTTATGTCTTCTGCTTTTGAGCATGGTCATGCTTCACATGATGGTTATCGTCTGGTAACCAAGCATTATGTAGAAGAAAAGGGTTTGAATCCTGCACAGTATGTAACCGGAACTATCATTGCGGTAGACGGTCAGGATAACCCAACTGGTGAGAAGATCTACGATTTTTCTATTACCAAGAACATCACTTCCATGATTATCGGCGCTATTCTGCTGATCTGGATGATGTTATCAGTAGCGAAGGCTTACAAAACCCGTGGTAGCAAACAAGCGCCTAAAGGTTTCCAGAGTGTGATGGAACCGGTGATCATCTTCATGAGAGATGAGGTGGTAAAGCCAAACATTCCTGGTAAAGCAGCTGAGAAGTACACTCCATTTATTCTGACTATCTTCTTCTTTATCCTGATAAACAATCTGTTGGGTCTGTTACCTGGTTCTGCCAACGTAACCGGTAACATTGCAGTAACTGCTGCGCTGGCGATCGTAAGTTTCATTGCGATCCTGATTAGCTCCAACAAGCATTTCTGGGGTCACATTTTCAATCCTCCGGTTCCTGGTGGTGTTAAAATCATCCTGGCGCCAGTAGAGCTGATTGGTGTGTTCACCAAACCTGTGTCACTGGCCATCCGACTTTTCGCCAACATTCTGGCAGGTCACATTATCATTCTGAGCATTATCTCCCTGGTATTTATATTTGGTGGTCTGAGCAAGGTAGCTGGTTATGGCTTCCTGCCAATCACTATCTTCTTCAACATCGTAATGATGATGCTGGAGTTGCTGGTAGCATTTATCCAGGCGTTTATCTTCGCTACACTGACAGCGGTATTTATCGGTCAGGCGATGGAAGGTGGACATGATGATGCACATGGTGCACACCACTAATAATAGGTTCGTTTAATTTTAAATTCAAATACATATTCATTATGGCACTTTTGACTGTTTTATTGCAGGCTGCTAACGAAGCTGCTGCATCTGCTTCAGGTTTAGCAAAAGCTGGTGGTGCGATCGGTGCTGGTATCGCAGCAATCGCTGCTGGTATCGGTGTAGGTAACATCGGTAAGAGCGCTCTGGAATCTATCGCTCGTCAACCAGAAGCTGCAAATGACATCCGTGCAAACATGATCCTGGCAGCTGCGCTGGTAGAGGGTGTTGCCCTGTTCGGTGTAATCGCTGGTCTGTTGGCGGTAGTTATGTAAGCCAAACTCTTTACTGCATCCTGCGCACAGGGCAAGGGATGCAGTAATCTTTACAATTAAAAAAATTAAATCCTCGTAATATGGATCTGTTGATACCAGCGGTCGGCTTATTTATTATCTCTTTTGTAATCTTCGTTATTGTATTCCTCGTTCTGAAGAAATTTGCCTGGACTCCGATCCTCGCGGTTCTGAAAGAAAGGGAAGGATCTATTGCTGATTCTATCGCTTCTGCAGAAAGAGTGAAAGAAGAGATGGCACAGATGAAAGCTGAACACGAACACGTGCTGGCTGAAGCAAAAGCTGAAAGAAGCAAAATCCTGAAAGAAGCTAAAGACGCAAAAGATCTGATCATCAGCGAAGCCAAAACTCAGGCGCAGGCTGAAGCTAAAAAGATCATCTCTGAAGCTTATTCCGCTATCGAAAACCAGAAAATGGCTGCGTTAACGGAAGTGAAAAACCAGGTGGGTTCCCTCGTGATTGAAGTGGCTGAAAAAGTTCTGAGAAAAGAACTGTCAGACAAATCAGCTCAGGAAGGTTATGTAAAACAACTGGCACAGGAAATCAAATTGAACTAAGAAAAATCGGCTTTTGACTGTTAGCGATAACAGTTGAAGGTTTAAAGCAATAAGCGATATGCAGAATCCCCGTTTAGCATCCCGGTATGCAAAATCATTAATCGATCTGGTTCAGGAAAAGGGCCAGTTGGAAGAAGTGCATAACGATATGCTGTTTTTACAACAGGTGATCAAATCTAACCGCGAACTGGTGCTGTTGCTCAAAAGCCCTATCGTTAAGGCTGATGCGAAACAGAAAATCCTGGACGCGATCCTGACTGGCCGTGTGAGTGGTACCACTCAGCAGTTTATCAAATTACTGGTAACTAAAGGTCGCGAAAGCAACCTGGCAGAAATTGCAACTGAATTCGGTCATCAGTATAATGTTATCAAAAACATTGCTACTGTAAAAGTAACTACCGCTGTTCCTCTGGAGCAGGCTACACTGGACCTGATCAAACAGAAAGTAGCTACCGGTAGCCAGACAATCAACCTGGAAGCGAAGGTAAATCCTGAGCTGATCGGTGGTTTTGTACTGGAAGCTGCAGATCAGTTGTATGATGCGTCTGTGCTCAATGAGCTGAAAACGCTGAAACAACAATTCACTAAGAATATTTACGTATCTGATATACGTTAATCATACAGCAGCCGCTGCGTACACGCAAAGCTGTTGTCGTTACACAACTTATTCTAACGACTCTTTTTAAAAAGCATAATTATGGTTGATATTAAACCTGATGAAATTTCGGCGATATTACGCCAGCAGTTAAGCAACTTCAATGCTGACGCCAACCTGGAAGAAGTTGGTACAGTATTGCAGGTGGGTGATGGTATTGCCCGCATTTACGGTTTGGGTAACGTTGGTTACGGTGAACTGGTTGAGTTCAACAATGGTGTTAGAGCAATTGCACTGAACCTGGAGGAAGATAACGTAGGTGTGGTATTGATGGGTGAATCAACAGGCATTAAAGAAGGTGATAAAGTACGTCGTACCAAAAAGATCGCATCTATTAAAGTAGGTGAAGGTATGGTTGGTCGCGTAGTAAATACTCTGGGTGAACCAATCGATGGTAAAGGCCCTATCGCTGGTGAACTGTACGAAATGCCACTGGAGCGTAAAGCACCGGGCGTTCTGTTCCGTGAACCAGTAAAAGAACCACTGCAAACAGGTGTTAAAGCAATCGATGCGATGATCCCTGTAGGTCGTGGTCAGCGTGAGCTGGTAATTGGTGACCGTCAGACAGGTAAAACTGCTATCTGTATTGATACTATCATCAACCAGAAAGAGTTCTACGAAGCTGGTAAACCAGTTTATTGTATCTACGTTGCTGTAGGTCAGAAAGCATCTACCGTTGCGAGCGTAATGAAAACATTACAGGAAGCAGGTGCTATGGCTTACACTACCATCGTAGCTGCAAACGCTGCTGATCCTGCTCCGCTGCAGTTCTACGCTCCATTTGCTGGTGCTGCTATCGGTGAGTTCTTCCGTGATAGCGGTCGTCCTGCACTGATCGTTTATGATGATCTGTCTAAACAGGCGGTTGCTTACCGTGAGGTGTCCCTGCTGCTGAAACGTCCTCCAGGCCGTGAAGCTTACCCAGGTGACGTATTCTACCTGCATAGCCGTCTGCTGGAACGTGCTGCTAAAATCATCAACAAAGATGAGATCGCACGCCAGATGAACGACTTACCTGAGTCTATCAAACACCTGGTTAAAGGTGGTGGTTCCCTGACTGCATTGCCAATCATCGAAACACAGGCATCTGACGTATCTGCATATATCCCTACCAACGTAATCTCCATCACCGATGGTCAGATCTTCCTGGAAGGTAACCTGTTCAACGCCGGTATCCGTCCTGCGATCAACGTAGGTATCTCCGTATCCCGTGTAGGTGGTAACGCGCAGATCAAATCCATGAAAACTGTATCTGGTACCCTGAAACTGGACCAGGCACAATATCGTGAGCTGGAAGCCTTCTCCAAATTCGGTGGTGATCTCGATGCTGCTACCAAAGCGGTTATCGACAAAGGTCAGCGTAACGTGGAAATCCTGAAACAGGCTCAGTTCAGCCCACTTCCTGTAGAAAAGCAAGTTGCTATCATCTACCTGGGTACTAAAGGTCTGTTGCGCGAAATCCCTGTTAAACAGGTGAAAGCATTCGAAGAAGCATTCCTGAATGAAATGGATGTTCGTCTGCCAGACGTTCTCCTCGAATTCAAGAGCGGTAAACTGCCAGAAGAAAGCATCAAGAAAATGGTTACCCTGGCTAATGAGCTGAAAACAAGATTCGCATAATCGAATTCTTATATAATTGAGAAGCCCCCTCTACATCGTAGAGGGGGCTTTTTATTTTAAAGTCCTTTTGAACCCATCCGCCCCTAAATTGGTTGTTAATGCTGCTGACCTGTTACATCCCTGTACGCTGATTACTCCAATCTCCTGTTTATGGGTATTTCTACATTGCGTTACGTCCTACTGTTATTTGTATCTGTGCTGTTGTCTGGCCTCCATGTTATGGCCCAGAATCCGGACCTTACCATTACCAAGACCAATAGTGGTAATCTGAGAAAAAGCCTCAGTGGCTCCTTTACCCTGACTGTTCTCAACCAGGGTGCCGCCAAGCCTGATGGCAACATCGTAACGGTGACGGATGTACTTCCCACCGGCCTTACACCAGGTACTCCTACCGGCAACGGGTGGTCGATTACTGTTATTGGCAATACCATCACGGCTACACGTACCGATGTACTCCCTGCCAATGGTATTTATCCGGTGATCAATATCCCGGTAACTGTGGCATCCAATGCGCCCAATACCATTACCAATACGGCTACAGTAGCCACAGCTAACGATACTAACCCCGCCAATAATTCAGCCTCCAATGTGGTAGATACACGCCGGCTGATGGATTTACAGGTTGTATCCATCAACATCCCGGCAAATGCCTGCGTGAATTCGGCTTATACCGCCGTCGTAACTGTCCGTAATAACGGACCTGATTCCGCCGTGAACGGGAAATTCCAATTCAGTGTACCCACTGCTGTTAATACATTGACCGTTACAGGAAGACAAATAATCGCCGGCGGCGGGTCGTTTGGGACCGGCGCAGTAGTAAATAGTATTTATATAGATTCTGTTACGCTGGTTGCGGGTGGAGTAGCTGTCTTTACTTTTAATGTACTGGTTACATTACCTGCTCCTGCTAACCTGGGAATTGCCGAAGCTTCCCTGACCCGCTCCGGTACCGACCTGGATATTGATGCCTCTAACATCAATAATCAGGTGCCTGGAACGCCCCAGCAGGAGTGCGATGGACCACCTTCCGGCGGTGGCTGTAATAATATACTGCGTGATACCACGCTGGTAGGCAACGGCGTTCAGGCGAACGCCGGCCCTGACCAGAATCTTTGCGAAAACTCCGGTGCTTCTCTCCAGGGAAATAATGTTACCGGTATCTGGACCCAGGCTTCCGGCCCCACCACCGCTACTATCAACAATCCTACATCTCCCAATACCAATGTGAATAACTTACAGTATGGTACCTACGCTTTTGTGTGGACAGTTACCAGCGGGGGATGTGGAAAAGTATCAGATACGGTGCTGATCACTAACTGGCAGCAACCAACGCCTTCCCGCCCCGGTGGTGATGCGACCGTCTGTGGTAGTTCATATACGTTGCAGGCGCAGGCCCCGACAGCCGGTACCGGCGTCTGGACACAATCCAGCGGCCCCAACACCGCTACGTTTGCCAATCCTGCTAATCCCAATACCACCGTATCAGGCCTGATAGCAGGTGCTTATGTTTTTGTATGGACAACTTCCAACGGACCTGTTTGCCCTCCTAACTCGCAGCAGGTAACCATTCGCGTGAATGCCGGCCCTACACAAGCCAACGCCGGCCCGGACCAGCAGCTGTGTAACGCGACCTCCACCACCATGGCGGCGAATAGCCCGGGACAGAATGAAAATGGTACCTGGAACCAGGTTACAGGCCCTAACCAGGCCAATATCCTGAACAGAGGGTCCGCCACCACAGGGATTCAGGGCCTTACTGTAGGTACCTATACCTTCACCTGGAGTATTCAGGGGGGGAATTGTCCGAATACGATTGATACGGTATTAATTACGGTGCAATCTGGCGGAACCCAGGCCAATGCTGGCCCGGACCAGACAAAATATAACACCGGCGTATTTACGATGAGTGCCAATAATCCGCCTACCGGAACCGGCACCTGGGCTGTCATCTCCGGATCAGCAGTTATCACCAGCACTACCGACCCGAACACACAGGTGACACTGCAGCCGAATACTACCGCCACTTTAACCTGGACGATCAACAATGGTGTCTGCGGTAATTCAGTGGATACAGTTGTGTTGAAATATCTTACTTCAGCAGATCTTCAGATAACCAAAACAGTATTGTCGGGCAATTTTGCTACCGGCAGCACCGTACAATATAGCCTGCTGGTAGTGAATCTCGGCAGCTCCGATGCTACCGGCTTTACAATCTCGGATAACGTACCTGCCCAGCTGACCAATGTTACCTGGACAGCCGCTACCAACGGGAATAATGTAAGCATCTCCCCAATGTCTGGTACTGGCAATAACATCAGTGCTACTGCGAACATTCCTTTTGCTACAGGAAACAGTATAACCATTACCGTTACCGGAAAAGTGGCTGCTACAGCCATTGGCGGTACTGTTATTACCAATACAGCCACGGTTACGCCTAATAGTAGTATGCCTGATCCTAACCTGAACAATAACACCAGCACCGTTACTAACACCGTACCTAATAATCCGCCGGTGGCTGTAGATGATAATTATACAACCTATCGGGATGTAGCTGTTTCCGGTAATGTAACTACCAATGACTATGACCCTGATGGCGATGCTCTGACAGTGAATACAACACCTGTTTCAGGGCCGGCCAACGGAACTGTGCAGCTGAATGCCAATGGTACATTCACGTATACGCCTGCAGCAGGGTTTACCGGTACAGATAAATTCGTATATACCGTATGCGATACACATGGCGCATGTGTTAACGCCAACGTATATATTACCGTATTGCCGGCGGTAATAGATCTGGATGTGAAGAAGACGGCGAGTCCGGCTACAGTAACCGCCGGTGGTACTTTGACCTATACCATCACCGTTACCAACAAAGGAGTATCTACGATACATTCCAATGAAACCTTCACGGTGAAGGATACGCTGCCGACAGGATTTATATTCAGCAGTGTTACCACCAGTGCAGGTACCCTGTATGTTGCCAGTGGCAACTGGACAGGCGTAACACTGGCGCCTGGCCAGTCTGTAACTGCCACCATTACGGGTACGGTGTCTTCAGGCTATACCGGCACCAGTATTACGAATAAGGTAACCGCGATTCCTCCGCCAGGAACAACAGATAGTACGCTTGCGATGGATAGTGTGACTACACCGGTAACGAAAGCCGTTGAAGTCGTTGTTACAAAATCTGATTTTAAAACAACCTATGTTCCCGGTACAGACAATACCTATACTATTACCGTAAAAAATCAGGGCCCTTCCGACCTGGTAGGCGCCACCTTTACAGACCTGTTGCCAACCGGTATCACAGCTGGTTCCTGGACGGTAACAACGGTGAGTGCACAGCCAGTGGTAACTACCGGCACAGGATCTATCAATCAGCAATTTAATTTACCGGCAGGAGGGAGTGCAATTATATCTTTCACGATTTCCATTCCATCTTCCTATACCGGACAATTAACCAATACAGCAAGTGTATCTATCCCGAACGGATATACGAATATCAATCCTGATAAAAATTCAGCAACAGATATTGATGATCAGAGTAGTACTTCTGCTATTACTGTACAGAAAAGCGGGCCTGTATCTGCAAACGCCGGAGATCCGCTTTCCTATACCATAGTGGTGACCAATGCAGGGCCATCTGACCTGATTAATGCAAGTATACAGGATGTCCTGCCTCCTCAATTGTTGTCGCCTTCCTGGACGGTGACTACCGCAGGCAGTGCTACTGCTGCTCCGGCAAGTGGTACAGGTAATGTCAGCTTATCTGCCAATATCCCCGCAGGTACTGCCAATACGGTTACTATCCTGGTATCGGGCATTATTTCTCCGGATGCTTCCGGCTCCATCGTCAACTTTGCGACGGTTACGCCTGCGGGCAAAACGCCAGTCATCTCCAATACGGTAACAACAACTATTACCAATAAAACCGGTATTACCATTCTGAAGGCTGGTCCTTCTTCCGGTCATGTGATTGCAGGAAATGCGATCGGATATGATATCACGGTTACTAACTCAGGGCCATCAAATTCAGCAAACCTGGTTATAAAAGATACTGTGCCTGCCAATATCACCAATGTAACATGGAGAGTGACGCCTATTGGCCTCGCTGGTGTTGCAAGTGGAGCTGCATCAAGTGGCAGTGGAAATATTGTAAATACTACTGTCAATATCCCGGCAGGAACAGGCAACCAGGTATTAATTCATATAGACGGCACCGTTAATCCAAATGCCAGTGGAACACTGAGTAATACTGCGTATACTTTTGCTACCGACGGGTCATCTAAACAGGCTAATAACCAGACACTGATAGATAATTCGGCACAGATGGCCATTGTAAAAGCAGGTCCTGCTACAGTGGATGCAGGTAGCACGATTACGTACACTTTGCAGGTGACCAACAATGGACCGTCTAATGCAATGGGAGCAGTTATCACTGATCAGATACCGGTGTCCATTACGAATGTGACATGGACGGCCAGTGCTGTAGGAGCTGCTGTTGTTACATCAGGAGCTAGCGGCACCGGAAATGGTATATTGGTCAATGCTGATATTCCTGTAGGTACCAACAACATTGTAACGGTTACCATCACCGGTACCGTTGCACCTGATGTTACTGGTGTAATCACGAATAGTGGCAGTGTCAGCGGTAACAATAAAACGGTGAATTCAAATGTGGTTAATACACAGGTAAATGTAAATGCGCGACTGGCCATTGTTAAAACGGGTCCGGCAACAGCGGAAGCAGGAAGTAATATCAGTTATGGATTTTCTATTTATAACTATGGACCATCAGACGCCACTAATATTACGCTGCGCGATACATTACCTATACCATTGAGTGGTGCTGTTGTGAAGCCTACTATCAACGGCAATGCCGCTGTTTCAAATATCACAGTGAATGGAAATATCATCATAGTGACCGGTAGCATTAAGGCTAGCGCCGGTAACTCCATTACATTAAATGCAACAGCTACCATTGATCCATCATTCGCAGGCCAGATTCAGAATACCGGCTATGTTACCAACGATGGTATTAATATCTATCCATCCAATGTGGTGACAACTACTGTAGCCAGCAATCCTAAACTGGGTATACAGAAAAATGGTCCAGACTCTGTATCTGCCGGACAAACGATCAATTATACCTTACTGATCAGTAATGCAGGCTTGTCAAATGCGCAAAATGTAAAAGTGAATGATGTGGTGCCTGCTGCCATTACCAATGTGAAATGGACAACTTCAACAGTAGGCTCAGCTACTGTTACATCCGGTGCAACCGGCACTGGTAATACTATTAGTATCACTGGTAATATTCCTGGAAATCGTACAAACTTAATTACCGTTTTAGTGTCGGGAACTGTAAATGCTGCGTACACCGGCACCCTGCAAAACTTTGCAACGGTAGCCGCCGATGGCGTAAGTACTATCAACTCAGATACCGTAAATACAGTAGTAGTGAACAGCCCGAATATGGTTATTCACAAATCTGGCCCGGCTACTGTTGGTGCGGGTGATAAAGTAGTATATACCATCGACGTAAGTAATACTGGTCCGTCAGATGCATTAAAGGTAGATATATCCGATATACTGCCCAAGGAGATGATCAACAGTAGTTATACCGTTACTACCACTGGCGGCGCTACTATTTTCTCCCGTTCACTTACCGCTGTGCAGATGCTGGCAAATATCCCTGCCGGTACGGGACATGTTATCGTAACTGTAAATGCAACGGCAGATCCTTCTGCTGCCGGAACAGTGGTGAATGTGGCGTCTGAAACCCTGAACCAGCAGGATTCCATGAAAGCAAGGGTGCTGACACAAATACTGAATCAGCCGGTGCTGGTGTTAGATAAGACCGGCCCTGCCCAAATCAATGCGGGACAGGCTATCAGCTATACACTGATCGCCACCAATACTTCCAGGAGTGATGCGAAAGCAGTAACGCTTCAGGACGTAATTCCGGTAGCTATCACTAATGTCACCTGGACGGCCACTGTCAGCGGAACGGCGACACTCAGCAGCGGACAGACGGGCACCAGTAACAACCTCCTGATTACCGGAGATATGCCGGCAGGTACAGGTAATCATATATTCGTTAACGTGAATGGTATCGTTAAGCCTGATTATACAGGCAGCTTCACTAACTTCGCAACGATATATCCTAAAGATCATGATACGACTTATAGCGATACGGTACAAACCATTGTGACCAACAGCGCTGCATTGCATGTGGTGAAGGGTGGTCCTGATTCTGTAGCCGCAGGAGGAAAAGTGACCTATACGTTATTGGTATACAACAGCGGTCCTTCTGATGCAAGAAATATCAATATCACAGATGCTGTGCCTGTGGCTATTCAGAATGTAACCTGGACAACAGGTAGTTCTGGTGCAGCTTCCATTGTATCTGGCAGCGGCACCGGCAATAATGTGCTGGTGACAGGAAATATCCCTGCAGGTGTCCGCAACTTCTTGCAGATAACAATTATGGGTACGGTAGATCCATCATTCACCGGTGTGATTCCGAATATAGCCCAGGCAATTATTACCGGTAATCCACCTGTACCATCTAACCAGATACAAACAGTAGTATATCGCAAAACAGGTATCGGCATTGCTAAGAATGCGCCTGCAAAAGTTAATATCGGAGGAAATATCACCTATCAGCTGGTAGTATCCAACAGCGGGCCTTCCAATGCCACAGGTATAAGTATTGCAGATGCAGTACCTGCAGATATCACCAACGTTAGCTGGACAGCCACCACCACAGGAACGGCACAGGTAACATCTGCCACATCAGGCACAGGTAATAACATCAGTCTGACGGGTAATATTAATGCTGGTACCGGCAATACCATTGTGGTGAATGTGAGCGGTACTGTCCGTGCTGATGCCGCAGCCGGTACATTGACTAATATCGCCACCGCAACGCCTTCCGGCGAACAACCTGTTGCCGATACTGTAAATACACAGAAGATTTACAGTCCTGGTATACAAATACAAAAGACAGGCCCGGCTACTATTAATCCAGGTAACGCTGTCACCTATACGATTGTAGTGGGTAACGCAGGCCCATCGGATGTAACGAATCTTGCTATTACAGATCCATTGGATGCAGGCATCTTAAATGCACAATGGACGGCAACTACAGCAGGCAGTGCTACTGTCAGTGCGGCAAGCGGCGCTGGTAATATTAACCTGACAGGTAATATCCCTGCCGGGAACGCCAATCACATTATGATTACCGTCACCGGTACACTGGATCCGGCATTCAGTGCGGCGACGCTGGTAAACACTGCTACAGCGCAGCTTACAGGTATGACCCCGGTTGTATCAACCGTTACATCTACAGTGACACCGGCGGTGGCCCTGCACCTGACGAAGAGTGGCCCTGCAACAGCTTCTCCAGGCGAGCATATTACCTATACATTGACCCTTAATAACAATGGGCCAAGTAATGTGACAGGGCTGGACTTCCTGGATATCGTTCCTGCGAGTCTTACCAATGTTACCTGGACAGCCACCGCAAATGGCGCCGGGGCAACGGTTTCCGCAGGTAGTGGTACTGGAAATGTCTCCTTCCTGGCGAACCTTCCTGCAGGCAGTGCGAATATCCAGATTATCGTAAATGCAACCATCGACCCTGCTACTACAGCAGGAACAATACTGAATGTAGCTACTGCCGCCAAACCAGGGTCAGGAATAACCCCGGCCACGGCCACTTTCGTGACAGAGCTGATGCCGGTTGCTGACCTGGCTATCATCAAAAGCGGCCCTGCTACTGCTGTAGCAGGCGAAACTATCACCTATACATTACGCATCACCAACAGAGGATATGCAAATGTAATAGGGGCGGCTATCAGTGATCAGCTACCTGCCGACTTCAATATTGCCAGTGCCACCGCAACATCCGGCGGCAACGCCAGCGCCACAGCGCCGGTAGTCAACGGACAACAGGTAAGTACTGTCGCCAATATTACCGCGGGAATCGGCAATTATATATTGGTTACCATCACCGGAACAGTGGCTCCTGCTGCAACAGGTACGCTGACCAACACCGCTATTGTTACTCCGCCTGCTGGCGTTACAGATGATAATCTCCTGAATAACAGCAGCACCATTACCACTGAAATCAGTACTAAAACAGGGCTGGGCATTTCCAAATATGGCCCTGCCACGGTGAGTGTGGGTGATACGATCCATTATCAGCTGGTGGTGGGTAACAACGGGCCTTCCGATGCCAATGGCGTGTCCATTACAGATAATGTACCTGCAGTGATAGGATCAGTGCAGTGGACAGCTACAGCTACCGGTAATGCATCCGTTACGCCGTTAAATGGCACTGGTAATAACATCGCCCTTACCGGGAATGTGGGAGCAGCTATGTCTGGCGTTATTACCGTGAATATCACCGGTGTGGTATTGCCTGCTGCCGGTACTACGATCGTCAACAGTGCAACAGCTACAATCGGCGATGATCGTACCAGTACGGTTACGACTGCGGTTGATAAAACAGTAAACCTGCGTATTAAGAAAACAGCACCATATACATTAGGTGCAGGTCAACCAATCACCTATACAATCAGTGTTACCAACGATGGCCCTTCCGATGTTACGGACGCAGTAATTGCAGATGCTTTAAATGCAGCGGTTACCAATGCAACATGGACGGCTGTTGGTAGCGGCGGCGCCTCAGTAGGAACAGCATCAGGAACTGGTAATGTCAACCTGCTGGCGTCAATTCCTGCCAATACAGGCAATGTGCTGGTGACTGTTACTGGTATTGTAGATCCGAACTTCACCGGAGTGTTACCGAATACGGCTACGGCTACACTGCCTGCTGGTGCATCGGGTACATCACCTGTTTCATCAACCGTAAATACAATTATTACCGGTAGTGATAACCTACAGATAAATAAAGCTGGTCCTGCGGTGGCTATCCCTGGAAGTACCATCACGTATATTCTGGCAGTCACTAATCCGGGCCCGGCCAGTGCCAGCGGCATTACCATTACAGATACGATCCCTACGGATATCACGAACGTAACATGGACCAGTGCTGCCATTAATGGAACGGTTACTGCAAATCAAACCGGTACCGGTAATAATATCAACGTACAAGGAAATCTGTCAGCAGCGGGCGTTATGCGTGTAGTTGTTGTGGGTACCGTTAACCCCTCATTCACCGGAACGTTGCTGAATACCGGCTATGCAAAACTGGGTGCAAATACCTTTAATAGCAACCTGGTAACGACAACCGTTACAGCCAAAGCAGGTATTAATATCCAGAAAACCGGTCCTGCCAAAGCAATCGCAGGCCAGCCGGTTAACTATAACATCGTAGTAGGTAATGCAGGTCCTTCAGATGCGCCTGGTACCATCGTCGGTGATCTGATTCCTGCGGAAATCATCAATCCGGTATGGACAGCTACCACAACAGGTACGGCTGTGATTACCAGCGGTGCAGCTGTTAATAAGCCTGGTAACGTAATACTGGCCGCAAATATCCCGGCAGGCAGCGGCAATACGGTGGTTGTGAATGTTACGGGTACCATCGATCCTACATTCACCGGAACCATTACCAATGTGGGTCAGGCAGGTGTACCAAATCAATTGCGTGTAACCGACACCGTTAATACGGTTGTTACCAACTACGCCGGTATGCAGCTGATGAAGACAGGCCCGGATACCGTTAGCGCGGGTGCGGTAGTGGCTTATTCTGTCATCCTGCAGAATAACGGACCATCAGAAGGGCTTGGCATCCACTTTATGGATACCGTGCCTGCACAGTTGAGTAATGTAAGATGGAGCGCCGTAGCGCAGGGAGGCTCTGTTATCCAGGGTGGAGATATCAATAACCAGACAGGTAACCCTGATTTTGTAGTAAACATCCCTGCCGGCGCAGATAATAATATCCTTGTCACTATCTCCGGTACGGTAGATCCTTCCTTTGCGGGTACTATCAGTAATCATGCGGCGGTAGTAGTCAACAATGTAAGGGTGCCATCAAATACAGTCAATACGGTGGTGGTCAATAAACCTGGATTACATATCAGTAAAACAGGCGCCGCCAATCTCATGGCAGGAGGGAAGATTACCTATAATCTCCTGGTAACGAATACAGGTCCTTCTGATGCAGCTAATGTAGCTGTCAACGATCAGCTGCCGGCTCCTGTTATCAATGCGACCTGGGTAGCTACTGCCAATGGCAATGCAACCATAGGTGGTGCCAAAACCCTCAGCGGTACAGGTAACGTGGTATTGAATGCGAGCATCCCGGCAGGTACCGGAAATAATATATCCGTAGACGTTATAGGTTCACTCGAGCCTACCTTTACAGGTAATATTTCCAATACGGCTATTTATACTGCAGGTACATCTACCGACAGCAGTACTGTTCAGTCAACAATAACTGCAGATGAAAAAGTAAGTATAAGGAAGTCCGGCCCTGATACATTATCAGCCGGTAGTAATATCACCTACACGCTGGTTGTCCAGAATACTGGCCTGGTGTCGCTGAATAACCTGTCTGTCAGAGACAGTGTGCCGGCAAACATACAGCAGGTTACCTGGACGGCCACCACCAACGGAGGTACCATCACCGGCGGGGCTACAGGTAGCGGCAACCTGGTAATAGTGAATGGTACATTACCGGTAGGAGATACCAACAGCATCATTGTAACGATCAATGGTTATGTGGGCCCATCAGCAACCGGCAGTATCTCCAATCTCTGCCATGTGGCCAATGGCAACAACATCCTGGCGAGAGACCATAAGGTGACGGCTATCACCAACAATCCTTCTGTACTGCTTACCAAAACAGGGCCGGCAACGGCGTCCAGCGGCGGCAATATCACCTACCTGATTGACGCCACCAACTTCGGGCCTTCCGACCTGCTAAGTGCAGTGCTCACAGATAATGTACCTCCGCAGATTCTTAATGTCACCTGGACGGTTACCACTTATGGCAGAACCGTGATGACATCCCCTGCCACAAATACCGGCACGGGTAACCATATCAGTATCGCCGGATTCCTGCCGGCAGGAGATTCCAACAAGGTACATATAGAAGTGAAAGGCACGATCGATCCTTCCTTTACCGGCACGCTGGTGAATACCGCCACAGGGGTAGATGATATCGGAAGAAGCAAAACAGCCAGTGTAACGACAGTGGTTACCAACATACCTGTATTGGGTATCAGCAAAACAGGGCCGGCATCAGTTATTGCGGGCGATGCAGTGAGTTACCATATCGCTGTTACGAATGAAGGTACCTCGGATATCGCCGGTGCACTGATCACGGATGCTGTTCCAGCTACGTTGACCAATGTTACCTGGACGGCCAGCACCACAGGAAATGCAGTGGTATTCGGTGCCGCCACAGGAAGTGGTAATAATGTTTCTCTTACCGGCGCTATTCCGCTGGGAACAGGAAATGGCATCAATATTACCGTAAGCGGACAAGTGCCTTCCGGTACCAGGGCCACCAGCATCACCAATAGCGCTGCCGCAAAAGGGGCTGACAGTGTTGTGGTAAATTCCAATGTAGTAACAACAACGATCAATCAGCATCCTGGCCTTCAGGTGGTGAAAACCGGCCCTGCACTGGCGAGTGCAGGTGACAGTATTACCTGGATAGTGACCCTTACAAACAATGGACCTTCCGACGCATATGAGGCCACACTTACCGATAATGTACCTAATAACGGAATCACAGGCTATACCTGGTTTGCGAAAGCTACCGGTAATGCGAGTCTTACCAGGGTTGGCCAGGGAACAAATACACCGGTGAATGTATCCGCCAATATTCCGGTAGGCACCAATAATAGTGTTGTCCTGACTATCTCTGCAAAAATTGGTAACACATTCAGTGGCACGCTGAGCAACAGCGCGGTGGCAGCAGTAAATGGTCTGGTTACCAACTCTAATGTGGTAAACACACTGGTAAGCAGGGTAGCTGATGTGTCTATTGAAAAAACCGGCGATCTGCAACTGGCAGAACTGGATTCTGTTACCTACCTGCTCATCGCAAGGAATAACGGACCTGCCGCAGCAGATGGCGCTGTAGTGGTGGATCAGCTGACAGCCGAAATCGGTGGGGCAGTGGTAAGCATCGCCAGTACTACATTAGGAGCGGGTAATATCACCATCAATAATACCGGCAATCTCCTGAGACTTACCATCGGCACATTCCCTGCGGGTAGCGCCGTGACATTCGTGGTAAAAGGACTGGTTACAACAGGAACGCTGCTGACCAATGAGGCCATTATCAGGGTGCCTGATGGTGTAACAGATCCTTATCTGCTCAACAATACAAGTACGATGGTTAATACATTTATTGTTAAACGTATGAGAGCAGATTTACAGCTGACCAAATCCGTACAGGCTGCAAATCCACTCCACGTAGGCGATAAGGCGACATATAGTATTGTTGTTACCAATAATGGCCCGTTGCGCGCCGAAGATGTACAGGTCAGCGATACGCTGAAACCTAACCTGGAACTGATCGGCCAGCCGGTAGTCAGCGGAGGTAATGCTACCTACAATCCGAATACCCGTATTATCTTATGGACAAAGGATTCTATGGCAACAGGCACTACGCAGACCATCACCTACACCGTCAGAATTACCAATACTGGGGTGGCCGTGAATAGCGCGCTGGTTACTGCCATGACACCTGATCCTGACTTCTCCAATAACTATGATGTTACAACGTCAATTCCAATTACGGGAGATGATATCTTCATACCAAATACTATCTCACCAAATGGTGATGGTAAAAATGATTACTTCGTCATTCCGGGATTAGACAGGTATCCGAACTCCACGCTGCTGATCTACAACAGATGGGGCAACATGGTATATCAAAGCAAAAATTATGATAACACCTGGAATGGTAAAGACCTGAACGAAGGCACTTATTTCTATATTCTTAAACTGAATACAGGCACCGGAGAACGGCAGTACAAAGGCTGGATTGAGCTGGTGAGATAGTTCAGCGCGATTTTTACCGGAGATCAGCCCATATTTCCGGCTGTTTTTACCGGAGAGAATTTGAGCGATTTTTAGGCTGAAACCATTGGTGGTATTGGGCTTATCGGTTAAACGCCTCAAATACTCGGTCAATTTGACCGAGTATTTGAGGCGTTCTTTTGCAGTCGTTTTCCGGGCACCTAATTTTGAGGAAAATCATCCCCTATAAACATGTTACTATTTAGCCGATTGCTGTTATTGATCACACTTTCACCTGTACTGCTCTTTGCCCAGGCAAAAATCAGCGGTAGGGTTACAGATACGAAGAAGCATCCCCTGGCTGGAGTAAACATCGCTGTGAAAGATTCATATGACGGTGCCACCACCAATGCAGAAGGAACATTTTCATTCGTCACTACCAATAAAGGCGTAATCACCATTACTGCAACATTACCAGGTTATCAGCCACTGGAAATGAAAGTTCCTGCTGATTCTGCAGGACAACTGAACATCATCATGAAAACAGGTTCCAATACACTGAAAGTGGTAACCATTTCCAGTGGCAGCTTTGAAGCCAGTGATGAGAAAAAGAATACCGTACTCAAACCGCTCGATATCGCCATGACGGCGGGTGCCGGAGCTGATATCGTTACTGCCATGAAAACATTGCCAGGTACGCAGCAAACCAATGATAAAGAAGGACTCTTTGTGCGTGGTGGTACCGGTTATGAAACTCAAACCCTCATCGATGGTATGCTGGTACGCAACCCGTTTTATAGCGGATTGCCGGATATGCCCGGCCGTGGCAGGTTTTCACCATTCCTCTTTAAAGGAACAACGTTTAGTAGTGGCGGTTATTCCGCGCAGTACGGACAAGGACTTTCCTCCGCGCTCATCCTCGAATCACAGGACCTGCCTACAAGGTCATCTTCCTCAGTGGGGGTATCTGTAATCGGTGTAAGTGCAGGGCTGGACAATCTCACTAAAGACAAAAAAACTTCCTACGGAGTAGAAGCTGATTATACTAATCTGGCTCCTTACTTTAACGTAGTGAAACCTAAACAGGAAGTGAATCTCGGCCCGGAGATCATCGGTACTTCGGCTAACTTCCGCCATAAAACTTCTAAAACCGGTATGCTCAAATTCTATGGCTACGCCAACTGGAGTAATATGGGCTTTACCAACAACAGTATTGAATATCCAGGTAGTAAAGAATCGTACCAGCTAAGAAACAACAACGCCTATACGAACATGACCTACACGGACAAACTGGGCCACGGCTGGAAACTCTACGCCGGCGCATCCTGGAGTACCAATAATGATCGTATCCAGACAGACACCTTACCTAAAATACCTTATCCTACCGGTATCAAAGTAAAGTCTGATCTCACCCAAACAAAACTGATGCTGACAAAAGGACTCGGACAGTTCAGCGCTTTACGCTTTGGTGGCGAATATCAGTACGCACAGGAGTCTGGTACATTCAATAATAATAAACTGACCTACGTAGATAATTATACCGCAGCTTTTGCAGAGGCAGATGTTTACTTCACACCTAGTCTGGCAGCGCGTTTAGGCGGCCGTGCAGAATATACTTCCGTGCTGGCAAAAGCTAATATCGCACCTCGTGTTTCGCTGTCTTACAAAGTAAGTGGTAATGGTCAGTTCACGCTTGCCTATGGCGACTATTACCAAAAACCTGAGCCGCAGTATATCCGCTTCGACAGGGGCCTCGACTATATGAAAGCAACGCATTATATCGCCAGCTACCAGTATGTGAGCGAGTTCCGCACCTTCCGTACAGAATTGTTCTACAAGAAATACCATCAGCTGGTGAAAACAGTGCCTGATTACAATAACAACGGTACCGGTTATGCACAGGGTATTGAGGTGTTCTGGAGAGATAAAAAAACAGTACGTAACCTGGATTACTGGGTGTCTTATTCTTATCTAGATACAAAAAGAGATTACCTGAATTATCCTTACCAGGTGCAGCCCGACTTTGCCGCTAATCATACTGCCAGCGTTGTATCCAAATACTTTGTAGAAAAGATCAGTACTAACTTCGGACTGACTTACAGCTTTGCCAGTGGCCGCCCGTACTACAATCCGAATTTGCCGGTGAGTAAGTTTATGTCTGAAAAAACAATAGACTACAACTCAGTAGCTGCCAGCGTAAGCTACCTGACATCTATCCGCAAAGCCTTTACAGTCATCGTTTTCCAGGTGACCAATGTGCTGGGTAACAAGCAGGTGTATGGCTATCATTATTCTACCGATGGTATGCGCAGAAGTGAAGTAGTGCCGAATGTGCCACGATTCCTTTACCTGGGGCTGTTTATGAACTTCGGCATCGACAGACGTCAGGATGTACTCAACAATTTATAATCAATAACTCCCATAAAACACAATTTATATGAAACGTATCTTCTTATCCTTGTTAATGATTGCCGGTGTTACCACCGCTACTATGGCTCAAAGCGCGCAGTACCAGGATGCTATGACCAAAAATATCAGTGATCTGGACAGCACATCTACCTTTAAGCCAGATGTTTTACAACAGAAAGCAAATGTATTCGAGCGTATCGCCAATGCAGAGAAAACCCAGTGGCAGCCTTATTATTATGCTGCATACTGCAACATCATGAGTGCTTTGATGCAACAGGATAAATCCAAAGTAGATGCTATGGCTGACCAGGCTGAAACAGACCTGACCCTGGCAGATCAGCTGAGTCCCAAGAACTCAGAAATCAGCTGTATCAAATCGTTGATTGCCACTGCCAGACTCACCGTGAACCCAATGGACCGCGCGCAGAAATACGGCCCTATGGCTGCCCAGCTGCTGGAAGAAGGTAAAACTTTCAACCCTGAAAACCCACGTGTATACTTATTACAAGGCCAGTCGCTGATTTATACACCAGAGCAGTTTGGTGGCAGCAAAGAAGGTGGTAAAAAATTACTGGAACTGGCGTTACAAAAATATAGCAGCTTCAAACCAGCCACTACACTGGATCCTACCTGGGGAGAAGGTTATGCAAAAGGACTCTTGAGCAATACAAAATAAGACTAGCAGACAGGTATGATGAATCAATAAAAAAAGACCGGGATTACCGGTCTTTTTTTGTTTTTATAAGAAGATGATCAACAGCAGCTATTCTGAAGCCAGTTCTGTTTTCTTGAGTGGATTTCTGGTGTTGTCAGCGTAGCGTTCGCGCTGCTCGATGATATCGAGGCAGGTGAAGATCGCTTGTCTGAAAGAAGATGGATCTGCCACGTTTTTACCTGCAATGTCGAAGGCTGTACCGTGGTCAGGGGAGGTACGCACGATAGAAAGGCCTGCGGTATAGTTGATACCTTCACCGTTTGCCAGGGATTTGAATGGAATCAGGCCCTGGTCGTGGTACATGGCCAGTACGCCGTCGAACTGGGCATACATTTCACGGGCAAAGAAAGCGTCGGCGCTGTATGGGCCAAAGGCCATGATACCGCTGTTTTTCGCCTGTTTGATGGCAGGGATGATCTGTTCGATTTCTTCGCTGCCGATCAGGCCATCATCGCCGGCATGTGGGTTGAGTCCAAGAACGGCAATGCGTGGTTTGTCTACGCCAAAATCCTTGATCAGGCTGCTGGTCATTAACTGCAGTTTGGCTATGATATTTTCTTTTGTAACAAAGCTGGCTACCTGTGCCAGTGGAACGTGCTCTGTGAGCAGGCCAACCCGCATGTTGTCGGCAGTCATGAACATCAGTACATCTTTGGCGCCAAAGGCGTCTCTGAGGTATGGCGTATGGCCGGTATAGTTAAAGTTCTCGCTTTGGATATTGTTTTTGTGGATAGGAGCGGTTACCAGTCCGGAGATATAACCATCCTTCAGGCATTGGATCGCTACTTCAAGTGCACGGGCAGCGTATTTGCCGCCGGCTTCGTTCAGTACGCCAGGGGTGATCTGTACTTCTTCCTCCCAGCAGTTATAAACATTCACCTGTTTGTGGTTCAGACGGGTGAAGTCTTTGATTGACTGATAGTTAAAATTATTTTCATTCATCAGCTTACGGTAGAAGTTGATGGTCTTATTGGACGCGAAGATCACCGGAGTACAGAATTCCATCATTCTGTTGTCCAGAAAGGTTTTGATAATAATTTCTGCGCCAATACTGTTTATATCACCTACGGTGATGCCTATTACCGGTTTGTTCATGTTGGGAGTACTCTTGCTTTATAACGCGTCAATAATGGACAAAGATAAGAGAAAGCTGACAGGTTTCAGCAAACCTGTTTTGACCATGGTTATTTAGCTTTTAGCTATCTTTGCGGCCAGTCATGTATACACTAAAGAAATCATTGGGTCAGCATTTCCTGACAGATGAAAATATCTGCCGGAAAATAGTTGAGTCGCTACCTGTAACAGAAGGCCAGCAAGTGCTGGAAGTGGGCCCTGGTGGGGGTGCCATTACAAAATACCTGTTGGAAATTCCGGGCATTCAATTCAAGGCGATAGAGCTGGATACCGAAAAGGTACAATACCTGGAGAAGACCTATCCTGCTATCAGGGGTAAGCTGATCAACGTCAGTATTCTGGATGCTGAGCTGCCTTTTGAAGGGCAATTCAGGTTAATCGGGAACTTTCCTTACAATATCTCCACACAGATCATGTTTAAAGTGCTGGATTGGCGCGAACAGGTAGATGTAGTGGTGGGTATGTTCCAGAAGGAAGTGGCTGTGCGCCTCGCCGCCGGCCATGGCAACAAGGATTATGGTATCCTGAGTGTGCTGTTGCAGGCATACTACAAGATCGAGTACCTGTTTGATGTCCACGAAAACTGCTTTAATCCTCCCCCTAAAGTAAAATCCGGGGTTATCAGGCTGACCAGGCTGGAACAACCAGCCAATGTGGTATCAGAGAGGAAGTTCCGGGTATTGGTGAAAACAGCTTTCGGGCAGCGCCGCAAGCAGCTCAGAAACCCGCTAAAACCACTATTTACAAAAGAAACACTGCAGGACCCTATTTTCAGCAAGAGAGCAGAAGAGCTCACTGTGGAGGATTTTGCAGCATTGACACATAAGATGATATGAGCAGGAAAGTATTAATAACCGCTAAAGTACATCCGTACCTGACAGACCAGCTGCAGTCTAAAGGATTTGAAGTGATATATGAGCCGAATATCAGCTATGAAGAAGTATATGCTGCTATTGGTGATTGTGTGGGCCTGATCGTAACCACCCGTATCAGGGTGGATAAGCATATTATAGACCATGCGCGTCAGCTGGAATGGATTGGCCGGCTGGGCTCAGGAATGGAGCTGATAGACGTACCATATGCAGAAAGCAAGGGTATCCACTGCGTAAGCAGTCCGGAAGGCAACCGCGACCCGGTAGGAGAGCAGGCTGTAGGTATGTTGCTGACACTCATGCATAATGTACTGAAAAGCAACCTGGAGCTCCGTAGGGGCATCTGGGAGCGTGATGGTAACAGGGCATGGGAACTTGGTGGAAAAACCGTCGCAATCATTGGATTTGGCCATACAGGTAGTACATTTGCCAATAAGCTGAAAGGCTTTGATGTGAACATCATTGCACACGATAAATATAAAAAAGGATTTGGTACAGCTGCTATCCGTGAAGTGAGTATGGAAGAAGTGTACCAGCATGCAGATATTGTGAGTTTACATTTGCCGCTGACACCGGAAACGATGCACCTGGCGAATGCTTCCTTTTTTGAATCCTTCGCACATCCGATCTGGTTTATGAATACTGCCAGGGGTAAGCTCGTAAATAACCGTGATCTGATTGCAGCACTGGAAAACGGACAGGTACGTGGTGCCTGCCTGGATGTACTGGAAAACGAAAAATTGAATACCTATTCAGCAGAAGATAAAGAGCAGTTACAGTATTTTCTGGATGCGCAGAACGTAGTGCTGACACCGCATATTGCCGGTTACAGCCATGAGGCAAGCATCAGGATGCCACGTGTTGTTTTGGAGAAGCTGAATATCATATAGACCCTTCCCGGGAGTAGTATATCCGCTATTTAAATTGTTGATTTTCAGCATATTTAAATATCGGAAAGTAAATTTTTTTCTCCCAGAAAATTCATTATATTTGCTATAGTACCAGAAAACAACGCTTCCATGCAAGTGGGGGCGTTGATTTTTTTTTCTTATAACCATAAAAAACAGCAGGTTATGTCTGGCATAAACTATGTTACGAAAGAAACCCTTGATCAGATGATGAATGATCTGAACGTCCTGAAAACAAAGGGACGTGCAGAAATCGCCAGGGCCATTGCAGAAGCAAGGGAAAAGGGTGACTTGAAGGAGAATGCCGAATATGATGCCGCCAAAGAAGCACAAGGTTTGCATGAAGCAAAGATTGCTACGCTGGAAAGTGCGATTGCAACATCACGCATTGTGGAGGCTGATTCCATTGACACTTCAAAGGTCTCAATTTTATGTAAGGTGACAATCACCAATATCGCGAATAAAAAAACAGTGACTTATCAGCTGGTTTCAGAGACCGAAGCGGACCTGAAAGCCGGCAAAATTTCCGTGACATCACCAATCGGTAAAGGTTTACTGGGTAAAACTGTTGGAGATGTAGCGGAAGTAACAGCTCCTACCGGGAAAATTAACTTTAAAATCGAAAGCATCAGTGCATAATGCACCTGCTTTTTAACGATATTTACAGGGCTTTGCGACAGCAAAGCCCTTTTTTATTTGTTTAAGAAAAATCAGTTAGACTATGACCATCTTCTCCAAAATCATTCGTGGTGAAATCCCCAGCTATAAAATTGCCGAGAATGACCGTTTCTATGCATTCCTGGATATCTTCCCGTTGGTGAAAGGGCATACGTTGGTTATTCCTAAGGTGGAGACAGATAAATTCTTTGATGTATCAGATGATTTGCTGCAGGAATGGTTAGTGTTTGCAAAGCCTATCGCACACGCCATTGAGGCCGTGATTCCATGTAATCGTATCGGTGTGAGTGTGGTAGGACTGGAAGTCCCTCATGCGCATATGCACCTGATCCCGATTAACTCGGCAGATGATATGAATTTTTCCCGCAGCAAATTGAAGTTGTCTGTTGAAGAATTTGAAGAAATACGTCAGGCGATTATAGCGCGCTTATAATTATTTCATTGGCACATTGAAGCGGAAACCTACGCCATGCAGTGTTTCGAGCTTAATATGTGGATCTGATTTGAAATGTTTCCTGAGTTTGGTAATGAATACATCCATGCTACGGCCCAGGAAATAATCGTCCTTACCCCATACATTGGCAAGGATATCTTCTCTTTTCAATGTTTTGTTGGGATTATTGCAGAGATAGAGTAGTAGTTCCGCTTCTTTTTGTGTTAATGAGATAGAAATTTCCCCTGATTCATTATAGAGACGTAAATCTTCATAATCAAATGTCAGGCGGCCAATATGGAAGATATTAACCTTATCAGGATTGGTGCCACGGGTTCTTTTCAGGAACACTTCGATACGGAGGATAAGTTCCTGCATACTGAAAGGTTTGCTGATATAATCATCTGCGCCGGTACGTAACCCTTTGATACGGTCTTCTTTTTCGTTTTTGGACGTGAGAAATAAAATAGGTACGTGATCATTCACTCTGCGAATCTGTTCAGCAAGGGCGAGGCCGTCTTTTTTAGGCATTACGACATCCAGAAGGCAAATATCGAAAGTGCGTAACTGGAACTGTTCCCAGGCGGCTTGTCCGTCTATACTATGCACTACATCGTAGCCTGCTTCTTCTAATCTTTTCTTCGTTGCTGCACCAATATACTGATCATCTTCCACCAATAAGATTCTTGCTTTCATATCTGCTTGATGCTGATTAAAATAAAAATATAGTTATGCAAATGCGGCATAACAGGTGATGGTCATTTTTCATAGTGAAGCTATTTTGCAGAGAAATGGCCTGTTAGCTTCTAATTTAGGATGATTTCGAATTTCAACAAAGTAACTACAATTTCCCAATTTATGAAATAATGCTTTTCTTACCGCACTATTCTGTCGGGGTTTTGTTTGAGGAACTCGTCCCATCCCTTTGATTTTGTGAGACCTGCGAGGGGATTGTTTTCCTGGTAGTAATGACAAACGGCTACTGCCAGCGCATCGGTCGCATCAAAGTAATCAGGACGGCTGTTGATTTTCAGTATGCGTTGCAACATCAGCCATACCTGTTCTTTATCGGCATTACCGTTGCCGGTAACAGATTGTTTAACTTTCTTCGGGGAATATTCACTTACCGGCAAACCGGCCTGCATCGCGGCAGCAATCGCCACTCCCTGTGCCCTGCCAAGCTTCAGCATACTTTGTACGTTCTTTCCAAAGAAAGGTGCTTCAATGGCAAAACAGTGTGGTTTGTGTTGCTGGATAATAGCGTGAACACTGCTATGTATCATTTCCAATCGTTCGTAATGGTCTTTATGTTTGGATAGTTTTACTATGTCCATTTCAATGAGACTGGCCTTTTTACCTTCTGTTAATATAAGACCATATCCCATTACCAACGTACCGGGATCTATTCCCAGAATTATTTTTGCCTTGTTTGCCAACCACAGGTTATTTTTGCGAAAACTTTGATATCTGAACAAAAGTACCAAAATAATTCTCAATTACGTAGTAGGCGGTGTGCTTTTCATCTGGCTGGCATGGTCGCTGTATACGCAGGTAATACACCGTGAAAACCTCCGTGAATCTATAGAACAGATGCGGGCGTCCCTGGACAAAAAAGGCTGGGCAGGTATTGTGCTTGTACTCATCCTGATGTTGTTTAACTGGGGATTTGAAGCACGCAAATGGCAGATCCTGGTGAAACCACTGGAACGCGTTTCGTTTATCCGGGCGTTTAGTGCCATCCTCTCCGGCGTTTCTGTATCTATCAATACCCCAAATCGTATAGGCGAGTATGGCGGGCGGGTACTCTATCTCCAGGACGAAAACAAACTGAAAGCCATTGCAGCCACTATTGTAGGAAGCTTTAGCCAGCTGATTGTGACTGTTATTTTTGGGTTAACTGGACTCTTCTATTATATCCATAGTCTCGCCCCCACAGGAGGTTCCCGATGGTTAGCCCCCGATTTTCTCGGAAATCTGGTCCTCGCTGCGATCGTAGTTATTTGCTCACTGACGATATTGTTATATTTTAGGCTGCAAATTATTCTGACTGTATTTGAGCGCCTGAAATTCCTGCATAAATTGAAGAAATATGTGCAGATAATCGGCAATTACAAATCGGCCGAACTCCGTTATCTGTTGCTGCTTTCCGCACTCCGGTACATGGTCTTCTCGGCACAGTATTTGATTTTGCTCGACGCATTGGGGATGGAATTTTTATGGTGGCAGGGGTTTCTGCTCAACAGCGTAATTTACCTGGTAATGGCCGTTGTACCCACCATTGCCATAGCAGAACTTGGAGTTCGCGGAAAAGTAAGTATCTTTTTCCTCGGTTTGCTTAGTTCCAACGATGTAGCCATACTGGCCGCTACCGGTGGAATCTGGTTAGTTAACCTGGTTCTGCCAGCATTGGCAGGTACCGTGCTCCTGCTCGGGGTAAAATTTATAAAGGAAAAATAGATTCTTGCAATGAGGTATCTGTTACTTATCTTATTAGGCCTGACCTGTATATGCCCCGCTAAAGCGCAGACCGACTTCTGCTCTATCCGAAACACCAGCTTTAAGGTGGGTGAAACTATCACCCTCAAAGTGTACTATAATCTGGGTAAAATGTTCATAGGCGCCGGAGAAGCCACTTTTAATGTTGGCCTCGAAAGGTATGCCAACAGAGATGTATACCATATCGTAGGAGAAGGTAAAACCTATAAAGCCTACGACTGGTTCTTCAAAGTACGTGACCGCTACGAAACCTACCTGGATACAGCCACCATGCAACCCCTGAAGTTTGTCCGCAACGTTAGTGAAGGTGGCTACAAAATCCTGAATAACGTTGTTTTCAATCAGGCCGGACACCAGGCAATCAGTACCAATGGCACTTTCACCGTTCCGCCTTGTATCCAGGATATTATCAGCTCTATCTATTACATGCGGAACATCGATTTCTCCAAATACAACGAAGGAGACAAAATCCCCTTCAACATGTTCCTCGATGATCAGGTCTATAATGTCTATATCCGTTATCAGGGTAAGGAAGATATAAAAACCAAATTCGGAACCTTCAGGGCCATCAAATTCAAGCCCCTGCTGATTAAAGGCACCGTGTTTGAAGGTGGCGAAAAGATGACCGTATGGGTCAGCGACGACGCCAATAAGGTGCCCCTGCGTATAGAAAGCCCTATTTCTGTAGGTAGCGTAGTAGTAGACATGGTCAACTACGGCAACCTGAGATACCCTTTCACCTCTCTCATTAAAGAACGATAATGACACAACCTTCGTGTATAGGTTTGCGTTATTAGCTAATACTACAGCAGTTTTAACAATTTTTTGGGCCGGCATGCCCGGGATTTTTACGACCTTCCATGCCGCAGAAAAAATTTATATTTGTTATAATCAACCCTTTATGATTATGGAAGAACGTAAACCGAAAATATTACTGGCAGAGGATGATACCAACCTCGGTATGGTACTGAAAAATTACCTGGAGTTAAATGATTATGACGTAGAGCTCTGCAGAGACGGTATCCTTGCGCTGGCGGCCTTCCGTCGTGAAAAATTCGACATCTGCCTGCTGGACATCATGATGCCTAACATGGACGGGTTCAAACTGGCAGAAGAAATCCGTGACGTAGATCCGGATATTCCCCTGTTCTTCCTGTCTGCCAAAACCATGAAGGAAGACATCATCCAGGGCTATAAACTGGGTGCGGATGATTATATCTCCAAACCTTTCGATTCTGAACTCCTCCTCCTCAAAATCAAAGCTATCCTGAAACGTAACCAGGAACTGCACAACAAAGAGGAAGAACAACACGAGTTCATCATCGCTTCCTACGAGTTCAACTCCCGCCTGCGTACGCTTACCCGTAACGGCGAAACACATACCCTGTCTCCAAAAGAGAACGAGCTCCTGCATATGCTTTGCGAGCACAAGAATGACCTGCTCCCCCGTGAGCTGGCACTCAAAAAGATCTGGGGCAGCGACACCTACTTCAATGGCCGCAGTATGGACGTATACATTGCCAAACTGCGCCGCTACCTCAAAGATGACAGCAACATCGAAATCGTGAACATCCACGGTAACGGGTTCCGTCTGGTAGTAAAAGAATAACTATCAACGAAGTCGCTGCTACCGGCAGCGGCCATATAACGAAAAAGGCGTCTCTACCTTGGTAGAGACGCCTTTTTCGTTATAAATAATATTGTTAGAAAAGCAGATTACTTCCTCCTTTAAACGGCGTCTTCCCTAAATGGGTATAAGCCTTCTCAGTCACTTCCCTGCCGCGCGGTGTACGCTTGATAAAGCCTTCCTGGATCAGGAACGGCTCGTAAACCTCTTCCAGGGTACCGGGTTCTTCTCCCACCGCAGTAGCAATGGTAGTAATGCCCACAGGGCCGCCCTTGAAGTTTTCGATGATTACCTGCAAAATGCGGTTATCCATCTCATCGAGGCCGTATTCGTCCACATTCAGGGCTTTCAGACTGAATTGTGCTATTTCCAGGTCGATGGTGCCATTACCCATTACCTGCGCGAAATCACGCACTCTGCGTAGCAATCCGTTGGCAATACGTGGTGTTCCCCTCGAACGGCGGGCAATCTCGCCGGCGGCATCAGAGGTAATCTTACTACCCAATAACCCGGCAGCACGCCAGATAATCTTCTGTAAGGTAACCGCATTATAATACTCCAGGCGGCTCTTGATGCCAAAGCGCGACAATAAAGGCGCCGTCAGTAAGCCACTGCGCGTAGTAGCGCCTACCAGCGTAAATGGTAGCAGGTTTAACTGTATAGAACGGGCACTCGGGCCTGATTCTATCATGATATCAATACGGAAGTCTTCCATGGCTGAATACAAATATTCCTCCACTACGGTACTTAACCGATGTATCTCATCAATAAACAATACGTCTTTCTCTTCCAGATTAGTCAGCAAACCTGCCAGGTCGCCCGGCTTTTCTATCACCGGACCCGAAGTTTCCTTGATATTCACACCCAGCTCATTGGCCACGATCCTGGACAGGGTCGTTTTACCCAGCCCCGGAGGTCCATGAAAAAGCACATGGTCCAACGCTTCCCCACGCATCTTGGCAGCTTTAATGAAAATTTTCAAATTTTCGATAATCTGGTCCTGACCCGAAAAATCAATGATTTCCCGGGGACGTATACTGTTCTCAAACTCAGTCTCAGCGGAACTGAGCTTCGTTTCATCTGGTCTTAAAGGTTGATCAGCCATATTTATTGTTCCCAAAAGTACGCAAATATTCACTGGCAGCTGCTACAATGTAATAGGCAAAAAATTATATTTATTATAATTAAACAGTGTAACAATGAAGTATCTCATCCAGTGCTGTTGCATGCTCTTTTTGTCAACAGTCGCATTTGCCCAAAAAGCCCCACGAACGCTCATCTACAAGGTCACCAGCGATTATTCTACTGATAGTAGAATCGACCAGCGTACCCTTTATTTTAAAGCTGAATACATAGAGCAGACGAAACAACGTACTGTAGTAGACTTTACCTTGTTAAGATTCAAAATAAAGTCTGCCTATGCCGATGAAAGCTATGTACCGGAAATATTTGATACAGACAGCCTGGATGCAAGTGCTTTTTATGGCTATAGCTTCTACTATTATGCACCGCTGATTGGTAAGAAATGCACCGTTGTAAGTAAAGATAGCACAGTGGCCTATTTGGGACAAAATGCGGATAGCCTGCGTATCGCTTTAACACGTGCGAAGAAACTCAATGATAATACGCGCGATTACCTGCTGCAAAATGATAGCGGCTTTTTAGGAACGGTAAAGTTCATCCTGCACCCCAAACCAGGTCCGGAAGTAAAGCTGGAAGAATTACCACTGACAAGCGTCTCCGGTCATTTTGATCAGGCATATGCATTTATGCTCTGGGATATGATGGAACAGGAGAAGGTGGCCAGAGAAGATAGCATAGGCACACGGGCTTTCCTGAATGCCAATAATCCAATCTATGGTAAGCGTGACTCCTATAGGATATTACGACTTCGCATGTTGCAGCATATCAGTTGGAAGGAATATCACCATGAACTGACTGCTATGCCCATTTACCTGCTTGAAGGACAAAGCTCAGACCTGTTTAACAAGATCAGCGGAATGGATGATCGTTTATTGATACCCACAGATTCAGTTGTAAAAATCATCGGCCTGATGAATAATTATTTCAGAAATTCTTTTTTTAAAGATGTCTTTCCGCAATCTATATTCTATGGTCTTCATCCCAAAGAGGATATATATAAAAAGGCATACGCTGCTGATACGCTGGTGACCAATAAATTGCTGGTATCAGCTATTCCACATATTAAAAACCTGGTAGGACCTATGTTGCTGATGCGTAAAGCGCTTGCTTCCACTGATACAGCAATGATCAGCAAATATGCGCAGGAGCTGGATAACTGTACTACAGATGATATCATCTATGGTAGTTTACCAAGATACAGGATCATGGTAGAAAATCATATGCAGAAAAATGGGCTGAAATCTGCTGCTGTAGCCTATAGAGATCATACCATACAGTTGGTGAAAGCCTTCAATGATAGTATAGCAGCTACTGGTACGAAAAATGAATACCAGAAACAGGTCAGTATTAATAAGGCAATGCTGGCCGATTGCTGGTACAGAAAATACCAGGATACCTATGCAACAGATTCATCAAAAGCATTTGAGTATTTGTTGAAAACCATTACAGACGGACCTTCCTCGAAAACAGAGGTGCAGCGTAGTTTTTACGATATATTCATGACGGAAGGAAAAGGCGAGTACATGGAAGAAGTAATATCATTGGCTGAAAAAACCGGCAGGAAAGATGTTGCCCTGGGTATGCTGGTAAAGCAACTGGGTATGGACAATAATAAGCTGGAGGTGTTACAGCAGTTCTACGAAAAGAACTATCCCGGGCAATTATTCAGTGAATTCATTACCAAAGAGCTGGTAGCCAGGTGGAAAACCGCGCCTGATTTCGATTTGCAAGGTACTGGGAATAAATATTATAAATTATCTGACTATAAAGGGAAATGGTTGCTACTCGATTTCTGGGGTAGCTGGTGCCAGCCATGTTGTGCAGATTTACCACATCTGAATGCGCTGGCGCTGCAGTTGGAACAGGACAATAACGGCGCAGCTGTTTTAGCCATTGCCTGTCATGAATCAGCTGTCACCAGTGAAAAGTACCTGCAATCTAAAGGTTATGGGCTGTCATCGGCATTTTCGGGAGATGGAACCGCTATCGGATTCGGGGTTACCGGATATCCGTTTAAAGTGCTAATTTCACCGGATGGGAAAATGCTGCCACTGCAATATGGGGAAGATTATGCTTCCATCCTGAAAAAATATATGGCAGCAGGAACCGGACAAGCCAACAAAACTTCCCCGGATCTGCAAACCAAATCTGTCCGGGACTAACATCTGATTATGAAAAAAAAATTGCTGCTGTTTATCGCCTCTGCCCTGACGGTAGGTAATACCTACGCACAGAAGGTCATTAAAGAAAAAGATGTAACACGTATTGTTTCCACACTGGCCAGCGATGATATGATGGGCCGTAAACCCGGTACCCCCGGTGCTTTGAAGGCAGCCCAGTTTATCAATGATGAGTTTAAAAAACTCAATCTTCAGCCGCTTCCCGGTACAATGTCCTACAAACAGGAGTTTACCAAATCAAGACTGATACAGCAATCAGCTGCTGTTGAAGTAAACGGTAAACCGCTGGACGCAAGTGTTTATGTATTAGGCAAAGCAAGAAATATAGATTGGAAGAAAGATACTGCGACCTATACTGAAGTATATATCCAGCAACCGAAAGACTTACGTAAATGGCTATACGCAAATAGCAAACTGCAGCATAATGTGGTGGTGTTTATGACGCCTGATATGCTGGAAGAGCACATGGCGGAAAGACTGCAATATATTTCGCAGAAATATTACGATACGCCCCAACAGATTGAGAATATAGAAGCGATGGAAACACCTTACAGTGTAACCGTTATTGTTAGTAGTCAACCGGTTTCTGCAGCTGATAACTGGACATTAAAAGCAGTACGTCAGATTGAATCTGTTCCTTTCACTAACGTGGCTGCCATGATACAGGGTAGCAGCAAGCCTGATGAATACGTGGTGTTCTCTTCTCACTACGATCACCTGGGTATACTGCCTGCGGTAGCTGGCGACAGCATTGCAAACGGTGCAGATGATGATGCATCAGGTACCACTGCAGTCATTGAACTGGCAAACTATTTTAAAGGTACAAAGCCGCAGCGCTCGCTGATATTTGTTGCATTCACCGCAGAAGAAATGGGTGGCTACGGTTCACAGTATTTCTCCCGGAAGCTTGATCCAAACAAGGTTGTAGCGATGTTTAATATTGAGATGATTGGTAAGGAATCCAAGTTTGGAAAGAACAGTGCCTTTATTACAGGATTTGAACGTTCTGATTTTGGAACCATTCTGCAACGTAACCTCAATGGCTCTACGTTCCATTTCTATCCTGATCCATATCCTGATCAGAATTTATTCTATCGCTCAGATAACGCTACCCTGGCTCGTTTGGGAGTACCGGCACATACGATCTCTACCACACAAATTGATAAGGATACTTTTTATCATACTGTAAAAGATGAAATCAGTACTTTAGACATGTCGAATATTACTTCCATTATTCAGGCGATAGCGACCAGTTCCGCTACAATCGTTAATGGTACGGACACGCCTACACGAATCAAGCAAACTCAGGAGTAGTCTACATTTCATATGAGTATCCGATAGCGCCTAACGTTATCGGATATTTCTTTTTAAAATAATCTCTGCGCGCACTTTATTCAAAAATTCTTCTTTATTTTTACCCCCGTTGACCCTATTACGTTTTTTATTAAAACCATATCAAGATGAGAACCAGAATCCTTCAATTCTGCGCTGCAGCGGGCATTTCAGCCCTCATGCTCGCATCATGCAACACCTCCGACATGGCACAGCCGGAGCAACAACCGATCGATGAAAAAAATGCTGCTGCAGTGAACTATGAACTCGAGTCTATCGGTTCCACAACATCACTTTCGGCGGATGCAACCGGCCGTCTGGCCACTATCACAGGAGATGCTTCCATGGCTAAAGCCAGCGGTGGTTTCGATATCACCTGGGATACTGCAACCGCACGTCTGAAAGAAATCAGCTTCGATGCTAAACGTGGAAAAGATCAGGTAGAGTTTAAGTTAACCACAGACAGATATGTCGATCTGCTGGCCATCCCAAGCAAACTCGGAGCAATTAAAATTCCTTTAGGTACTTACCAGCAGGTGAAAGTGACTGCCAAAGTACAAGGCGACAAAAAAACACCTGCAGTTATTCTTAAAGGCCGCCTGACATGGCAAGGCAAAGATATCCCTATGGATATCCAACTGTCTGGCTCCATTGACCTGAAAGCAACAGGAAAAGATGTTGTTGTTTCTGATAGCAGCATTGCCTGGAAAGGTAAATTACAGATCTCTATGGACCTGGTTATCAGCAAGCTTCAGGTGGGAGACTTTACAGGATCTTTCGACGGATCTAAAATCACTATTAACGTGGATGTAAACACAAGCGTTCACGACAAGCTGGAAGGCGCACTTGAAAACAGTATGTCAGTTGAACATACGCATGACTAATAAAAAGGAGCAATAAGTCCATAACCCGCATGGGTTATGGACTTGCGCTTATCAATTATTTATTGCAGCTGTAATTCCGCCAACACAGAAAAATGGTCAGATGCATATCTGCCACCCCAGGTTTCAGAAATGGTTGCATGCTTCAGTACAGCGATCTTATTCTTCAGGAAAATATAATCAATCGGTGCAGCTTCCACCTCCCCGGTATGCCATCCGTTGAAAGTGCCCACAGGACCAAAGTGTGGCGTCTTGCTCCTTTCTTTACTATCTGTTAAATGTAAGCGGTCACTAACGTCAGTGATGATACGAATAGGTTCATCATCCGGTGTAGCGTTGAAATCGCCGGTGATAATAGCAGGCGTAGTACCCGCAATTTTATTCACCTGCGCCAACAACAACTTCGCACTTTCCCTTCTGGCAATTTTTCCCATATGGTCGAAGTGTGTATTGAAGTGATAAAACAGCTTTCCACTCTTTTTATCCTTGAATTTTGCCCAGGTTACTACACGGTTACAGGCGGCATCCCAGCCCTTTTTACCGGCTACATCCGGCGTTTCCGACAGCCAGAATGTTTGCTGCTCCAATGCCTGCAAACGCGTGGTGTCATAGAATATAGCAGAGAACTCACCACCATTTTTTCCATCATCACGACCTACACCAATGGATTTAAATCCTGGCAGCAACTGACGAAGATCCTGCATCTGATCATACAATGCTTCCTGTACGCCCAGGGTGGTGACATCATAAAACTTAACGGTAGCGGCTACTTTGTCTTTACGGTAAGGCCATGCATTCAGACTGTCGTCAGGTGTGTTCATGCGGATGTTGAACGTCATGACATGTAAGGGCTGCTGCGCAAATACGCTGCCCGTAAATAATGTCAGCAGACAGCCGATTATTGCTTTCTTCATTGCTATAACGATTTAGCTGGTAAAAATACAGGTTGGCGGGAAATGATTACTGTTAAGTTTGATTAACGGATATGTTTATTGAGTTGCATCAGCAGGTCGGGGTCGGGGCAGTTACGCAGGTATTTTTCTTTCTCACTGAAACGGCAAACGCCGGGATAATCTCCCCGGTAATTTCCCATATCTTCTATTACCTGAAAGTGCAAATGAGGCGGCCATCCTCCGTTTTCGGCAGGAACGCCAAAAAAAGCCAGCTGCTGACCGGCGGTAACAGGCATATTCTCGTATAGCCCCTGGAGGTTAGTAATGCTGAGATGCCCGTATAGTGTGTGAAAAGTATAGCCATCCAGCTGATGTTGCAGGATAATGGTGGCGCCATAATCCCCGAAATGATCATTGAACCGGAAACTATGTATGTGACCATTTAAAGGCGCAAAAACGGGCGTTCCGGCCAGGCCCCATACATCTATGCCCAGGTGCAGTCTGCGGGGCTCTTCTCCGGCATCAAAATGCGGACTCACCGCATAGATCGTGCGGTGCTCTGCATAACCACCGATGCCCAGCCTGTAACCGTTGTCTGTAAGAGTGGTATCAATATACCTGCAAAATCGGTCCAGGTCTTCCAGTACCGACATCGTCAGACTGGTATTGTTCCTGGTGAAGTCCATAGCCATCAAGGATTCCGCGGGGTCCAGCAACTGGATTACCGGTTGAAAGGCAGACTGGTATTGAAGTAAAACATCCTGTAGCATAATAGGGATGCCGTAAAGGGCTTAATAAATATAGGTCTTTTCTCTTAAACAGGAACGGATAGGCTTGCCCGTGAGTAAGCTAACTTCTTTTCACGCAGTGCACACCACCGCCCGGAGGGCGGAATAAAAAAACCGGTCTCTACTTAGTAGAGACCGGTTTTAAAATCTATATAATCTCAATAATTACACTACCAGGTTGATCATCTTGCCTTTAACAATAACAAAACGCTTAACAGGCTTACCATCCAGGTATTTCTGAACATTCTCGTCAGCCAGCACTGCTGCCTGAATTGCGGCATCGTCGAGATCAAGACTCAGCTTCAGTTCTGCCTTGGTTTTACCGTTCATGGCAACAGGGTAGTTGAAGCTGCTTTCTTTCGTATATGCTTCATTGTAAACCGGATATGGTGCATCCAGGATACTATCAGCATTACCGACCATATGCCACAGTTCTTCTGCCACATGCGGTGCGTATGGCGTCAGCAATATCAGCAATGACTCAAGAATGCTGCGTTTATTGCATTTCAGCGTCTGGAGATCGTTTACACAGATCATGAAGGCACTTACCGCCGTATTGAATGAGAAACTGCTGGTAGCGCTGTCGATCTTATTGATAGCGGTATGCAGCACTTTCAGCTCTTCCGGTGTAGCGTTATCGTTCGTAACGATCAGGCCTTTCTGTTCGTCAATAAACAGGCGCCAGAATTTCTTCAGGAAGCGGTGAACACCTTCAATACCTTTGGTATCCCATGGTTTGGACTGCTCTACAGGCCCCAGGAACATTTCGTACATACGGAAGGTATCAGCACCATATTTCTCAACGAGATCGTTAGGGTTTACGGTGTTGAACAAACGCTTACTCATCTTCTCTACTTCCTGGCCGCAGATATACTGGTCGTTTTCGAGAATAAAGGTAGCATCCGCATATTCACTTCTCCAGGCCTTAAATCTCTCTGTATCCAGTACTACACCATCTACGATGTTAACATCTACGTGGATAGGATCTGTATCATAGCTGTCTTTCAGACCCAGCGAAACAAATTCATTGGTACCGCGTACACGGTATACGAAACGGGAAGAACCCTGTATCATACCCTGGTTTACCAGGCGTTTGAAAGGCTCATGGAAACCGATCAGGCCCAGGTCGAAGAGTACTTTTGTCCACATACGGGAGTACAGCAGGTGACCTACGGCATGTTCTGTACCACCCACATAAAGATCTACCTGGTTCCAGTAGTCGGTGATGGAGCGGTCAGCGAATGTTTTATCATTGTGCGGGTCCATATAACGCAGGAAATACCAGCTGCTGCCTGCATAGCCAGGCATGGTGTTGGTTTCGCGTTTAACGCCCGGCGCAATGTTTACCCAGTCGGTGATGTTGGCCAGCGGCCCTTCACCTTCAGGTCCCGGCTTATAATGGTCTACATGTGGCAGTTGTACTGGCAAATCCTTCGCGTCCATGGCATACGGGATACCATCTTTGTAAACGATCGGGAATGGTTCACCCCAGTAGCGCTGGCGACTGAAGCCGGCATCACGCATTTTGAAATTTACCTGTCTGCGGCCGATACCCATTTCTTCCAGTTTATCGATCACGATATCAGCAGCTTTGCGCATATCGGTACCGTTGAGGAAGCCACTGTTCTGCAGGATGGCATCTTTGGTCGGGTTGGCTTCTTCACCGTTGAAGGCATCACCAATGATATTGGTGATGGGCAGGTTGAAGTGTTTGGCGAAGCCGAAGTCGCGCTGGTCGCCACATGGTACGGCCATGATGGCACCGGTACCATAACCCGCCAGTACGTATTCTGCGATCCATACAGGTATTTCACGACCATCAAAAGGATTGATGGCATAGGCGCCTGTGAAGCAGCCGGTTACCTGTTTAACATCCGCCATACGCTCACGTTCCGAGCGACTCTGCACATATTCCAGGTAGCTGTTGATCGCATCCTGTTGCTCCGGTGTAGTGATTTTGGCTACCAGCTCATGTTCAGGAGCGATCACCATAAAGTCCACACCAAAGATGGTATCCGGACGGGTGGTATATACTTCTACTTTTTCGGTAGAATTTTTAAGATTGAATTTAATTTCGGCGCCCTGGCTCTTACCGATCCAGTTGCGTTGCATTTCCTTCATGGCGTCGCTGTATTCAACTGTTTCCAGTCCTTCCAGGAGGCGGTTGGCGTATTCGGTGATACGCAGGAACCACTGACGCATTTTCTTTTTCACTACAGGATAGCCACCACGCTCACTTACGCCGTTGATAACCTCGTCGTTGGCGAGAACGGTACCCAGTTCGGCACACCAGTTAACTTCTGCATAGGCCAGGAAGGCGAGGCGGTACTGCATGAGGACTTCACGCTGTTCGGTCTCTGAATAGCCTTTCCACTGTGCTGCGGTGAACTGGATGCTGCGGTCGCCCGGACATACATGCTGCGCATTCCCTTCTTTCTCAAAAATCTCTGCCAGTCCGCTGATAGCTTCCGCTTTCTGGGTGGTGCGGTTATACCAGCTTTCGAAGAGTTGCAGGAAAATCCACTGTGTCCATTTATAATAGGCTGGGTCACTGGTGTTGATTTCTCTGGACCAGTCGTAGGAAAACCCGATATTATCCAGCTGTTCGCGGAAGGTATCGATGTTTTTTGCGGTGGTAACAGCAGGATGCTGGCCGGTTTCGATGGCATATTGTTCAGCAGGTAAGCCGAAAGCATCGTAACCCATTGCATGTAGGACGTTAAATCCTTTTAGTCTTTTATAGCGAGAATAGATATCCGTAGAGATATACCCGAGTGGATGACCAACGTGTAGGCCTGCACCGGAAGGGTATGGGAACATGTCCAGCACATAACATTTGGGCTTCGTGCTGTCGTTGCTTACGCGGTAGGCGTGGGAATTGACCCACTGCTCCTGCCATTTTTTTTCAATTGCCCTGAAATTGTATTCCATATTGGTTGCAGATGAGTGATTAATTAAAGGATATATGCAATACATCCTGCATTAACCACGTTATCAAAGAAATTTTAATATTATATCGGCGAAGGCCAGTTTAGCAAAATAATGTTAAATTCATTAATACAGCAATGACAAACACGAACAACTTTTTATATTGCCGTTCAGAATGCTGCCTTTCCGATTGTATTGAAGGGCAAAATTAAACACATAACTACTAATTTTTATTATTTTCGCCGGATAAACTACAGATTAATGGCGCAATCAGGAAGATCATCAGCAAAAAAGTCTAAACCATCTTACCTGTACTCTATCGTCGGAGTGGCCCTGGTACTATTCCTCCTGGGAACCCTTGGATTGGTGGTGATACACGCAAATAAACTGAGCAAATACTTTAAGGAAAGTATTGAGGTACAGGTTATTTTAAGAGATAATGTTAAAGAAAGTCAGGCGATTGCCCTCCGCGATTCCATCGCTTCAAAACCATATATCAAAACTATTGAATATGTTTCGAAAGATATGGCGGCGGAGCGTTTCAAAAAGGAATTCGGGGAAGATTTCATCAATCTGCTTCAGTATAATCCATTATATGCCAGCATTAACATAAAAGCGAATGCCAATTATGTAAATGCAGATAGTCTTAATGTAATCGAAAAGGCACTGTCACAGCAGCCTATCGTTCGTGAGATGTCTTACCAGCGTGTGCTGGTAAGCAAACTGAATGAAAACGTACAGCGTATCGGTATGATCATCCTGATTATCTGCGGGGTACTTTGCCTGGCAGTCATTTTCCTGATCGATAATACCATCCGTCTGGCAATGTTCAGCAACCGCTTCCTTATAAAAACCATGCAGATGGTAGGAGCAACCCGTTGGTTTATTGCCAAGCCATTCGATCTGCGCAGCATTATCAATGGTGCTATTGCCGCGCTGGTGGCTATCGCCGGATTACTCGCGCTCATGTCGCTGGCCGATAAAATGCTCCCGGAACTGACCGGTATGCGTGATAATCTTATGATCGCCATGCTTTTCCTGGGAATAATCGTCATCGGTATCGCAATTTCACTCCTGAGCACGCACCGTTCAGTAATGAAATATCTGCGCCTGAAGCTGGATGATCTGTATTAATAGTTTATTTTTGAAGATATTAATCATAAAAACATGGCTAAACTTAGCATAAAACCTAACGCAGCGCAAACGAAACCGCTTAATCCTACAGCCGTTACGAATGAAACTGTTGCTGAACGCCCTATTTTCCCGGCGGCGAATTACCGCCTGATGGCAGTAGGTCTCGTGATCGTAATTATCGGCTTCCTGCTTATGATGGGTGGAAAAAATGATGATCCAACTGTTTTCAAACCAGAAGACGTATATAGCTTCCGCCGTATCACCCTGGCACCAATTGTAATCCTGCTGGGCCTGGTGTTTGAAATATACGCCATCATGCGCCGTCCTAAACAGGAGGCCTAATCCAACATTAACACTGTAATTCTATATAGCGATGACCTAACACTCATCGCTTTTTTTTTCACTTTTAACCATATTGTTTTCCATGACTTTTTTTCAGGCTATTATCATTGCGATAGTAGAAGGTTTAACGGAGTTTCTGCCAATTTCCTCCACCGGTCATATGATTATTGTGAGCTCTATCCTTGGCATCAGTAAAGACGAATTCACCAAACTTTTTGAGGTATGTATCCAGCTGGGCGCTATCCTGGCGGTAGTGGTACTGTACTGGAAAAAATTCTTCGTTTTCGATAAGAACCGCCTTAATTTCTATATTAAGCTGGCGGTAGCCGTTATCCCGGCGCTTATCATGGGATATCTCTTCAGCGATAAAATTGATCAGCTGCTGGAAAGTCCGCTTACCGTGGGTATCACGTTGTTTCTGGGTGGTATTATCCTGTTATTTGTGGATAAATGGTTCCAGGGTGGTACTATCACGTCTGAAAATGACGTAAATATTTTCACAGCCCTGCGTATCGGTTTCTATCAGTGCCTGGCGCTGATTCCAGGTGTTAGTCGCAGTGCGGCCTCTATTATCGGTGGTATGCAGCAGAAGCTGACCCGCAACGCCGCTGCTGAATTCAGTTTCTTCCTGGCAGTGCCTACTATGGCGGCGGCTACCGGTTATAAACTGCTGAAAGGCCATAAATTGCTCCTTGAGCATCCTGAAAGTATGAAACTCCTGCTGGTAGGTAACCTGGTAGCGTTTGTCGTGGCTATGCTGGCGATCAAATTCTTCATCGGCGCCCTGAAAAAGTATGGGTTTAAAATGTGGGGTTATTATAGAATCGTAGTAGGTGCTGTTATTATTGCAGCGCTGCTGATGGGTTATTCTTTGGAAATATAGTTGTTTCGATATTTATGGGTCACCACAGGTGGTCCATAAAAAAACTCCCGATCATCTGCCGAAGGCGGATAATCGGGAGTTTTTCTTTATAATCCTGCTTAACCCTTTACTGCTAATAACAGCTCCAGGTCAGTATATTTCAGTTTAAATTTCTCACTCAGGTGGTAGTTGGTCAATGCACCTTTATAGAGATAGATACCATTACGTACCCCGCGTTTTATCCACACCAGGTTCTCAAATCCGCCATCATCCGCAGCTTCTACGAGTAATGGCATCAGTACGTTACTGATGGCTTCTGAGGCTGTTCTCGCAAATCCTGACGGAATATTAGGGACGCAATAATGCACCACATCATATTTCTTGAATACCGGATTTTCATGCGTAGTAATTTCGGATGTCTCAAAGCACCCACCACGGTCGATACTTACATCCACGATAACGGAACCGGCTTTCATATTGCTTACCATGGATTCGGTAACCACAATAGGTGTACGGCCGCTCTGGCTGGAAAGGGCGCCTACAGCCACATCGGCATTACGCAATTGTTCAGCCAGCACTTTGGGTTGTATAACGCTGGTGAATACACGAACCCCGATATTATTCTGTAAACGTTTCAGTTTATAGATGTTATTGTCAAATACCTTTACGGATGCGCCGAGTGCCATAGCAGTACGGGCAGCAAATTCCCCAACGATACCAGCCCCGATAATCACCACCTTGGTAGGAGGGATACCGGTAATACCGCCCAGCAGTATACCTTTTCCTTTATTGTCGTTGCTCAGGTATTGTCCGGCAATCAGCATGACGGCGCCGCCGGCAATTTCACTCATCGCACGTACAATAGGGTAGGTGCCTGAATCATCTTTCAGGTTCTCGAAAGATAACAGGGTGATACGTTTGTCCATCATTCGCTGTACCTGGTAGGCTTTCAGTGCAGCCAGATGTATAGGGGAAATGATGATCTGGTGAGGGTGCAGCAGCTCGATTTCATCATCGGTCAGCGGGGCCGACTTCACAATAATCTCTGCTTTAAATACTTCTTTACGGTCGTAAAGGATTTCTGCGCCGGCTTCAGAGTAGTCGGTATCATAAAAGTGAGAGGCGTCTCCCGCTTTATGCTCCACCACAATATGGTGGCCGTGGGCAGCTAGTATGCTGACAGCATCGGGCGTGAGGGCAATACGGTTTTCCTGGAAAGAGGATTCTTTGGGAATACCGATAAATAAACGGGAATTCTTGGTGGGTATATCCAGCGTTTCTTCCAGTGGCGAATAACTGAACCCAGCACTCACTACAGGTTTAGGCCTTTGCTCCATATACTGTCAGTATTGATCTGTGTTTGAAAAGGTAACTATCAAAGATAAGTTATTTGTTTCTTGGGTCCGCTTCACGCAGCTCCCTTTTTTGATCAGGTAATACACTGATCTGAAGGTGAACGGTGTCGTCGGGAAGCAATGCTGCTATTACGTCCGGCCATTCTATAAAACTAATGGCATCCTGATAGATTGTGTCTTCGACACCTGCTGTAATCGCCTCATCTTCATCCCTTAATCTATAGAGATCCAGATGATATATCCGGCGGATTTTACCGGTGTCATCTTTGTAATTATATTCATTAATAATCGAGAAGGTGGGACTGGCAGTGGTATCTGATACGCCGGCTGCTGCACATAATGCTTTTACCAACGTTGTTTTGCCGGCACCCATAGGGCCTTCTAATGTAAATACTCTTCTGTTTCCATACTCCTTCCAGAAATCACGGGCAATTACCGGTAATTCTTCCTGTGAAAATGTCCAACGCATCAACAAATTTATTGCATTTTTCTCCTATTTACACTATGTTAAATTCTTCTAATGTATTGATGATTATGTTATTTATAATTTATTATTATACAGATAATTATATAGATTTTGCTGCTACGTTGCATTAATATTCAACGGCCGGGAAATATGGTTGGGTATCTTTGTATCAAGATGACACCAATCAGTTGCAAGGTAGAAGGAATGCACTGCACCAACTGTGCAATGAACGTTTCCAAATACCTGGAGAAAAAAGGAATGCAGGAGGTAAACGTCAGCTTTGCCACAGAGGAAGTAAGCTTCAACCTGCCTGAAGGCGGAAATTCTGCCGAGATATTGGAAGGAATCAATCAGATGGGTTACCGGGTCGTATTGGATGACGCGCCCCCGACCGTCGTTTCTCCCTATAGTACCCTCACTTTTAAATTCTTTTTCTGCCTCATATTTACGCTTCCGTTGCTAATGCATATGTGGGTAAGCTGGCCATGGCTGCATAATCCATGGGTACAGTTTGCACTGACGCTACCTGTATATATTGTTGGTATGCTTCATTTCGGGAAAAGTGCCATCCGCTCCATCATCAATGGCATCGCCAACATGGATGTACTGGTGACGCTGGGCGCCACGGCAGCCTTTATCTACAGCTTCGTAGGTACCATCATCTACGGCGATCATAACTACCTCTTCTACGAAACCACAGCAGCCATCCTCACACTGGTTTTCCTGGGTAACCTGCTGGAAGAAAGGTCCGTAAAACAAACCACTTCTGCCATCACCGACCTGGCCAAAATGCAGATCACCACTGCCAGATTGATCCACCAGGAAAATGGCCATGAACATATTCACGAAGTAGACAACCGTACCCTGAAAACCGGTGACTGTGTGCTGGTAAATACCGGCGACAAAATCCCGATGGATGGAACGGTTTACTGGGGCAGCGGACATGCCAACGAATCTATGATCACCGGTGAAAGTATGCCTGTGGCCAAAAGAGAAAAAGATAAAGTAATTGGTGGTACCATCCTGGAAGATGGCAGCATCAAAATATTTATTACCGCCACTGGTAAAGACACGGTACTGTCCTATATCATAGAGCTGGTAAAACAGGCGCAGCAGGATAAGCCTCCCATGCAACGCCTCGCCGACAGGATCAGCGCCATATTTGTGCCGCTGGTACTCGGCATTGCGGCCATCACCTTCCTGGGATGGTATTTCATTGGGCATACTACCTTCGCCACTGCCATGATGCGCAGCGTAGCAGTACTGGTAATTGCCTGTCCATGTGCCATGGGCCTGGCCACGCCGGCTGCCGTAATGGTCGGACTCGGACGCGCCGCCAAAAATGGTATCCTCATCAAAGGTGGTCATACGCTGGAGATGTTTAAAAACATCCGCCAGATCGTATTCGATAAAACAGGTACACTCACCACAGGTAAACTGCAAATAGGTAATTATCATTATGAGCAGATGACCGAAGCGGAGTTTAAACAGATTGTTTATTCGCTCGAAAAATACTCCTCTCACCCCATTGCCAGATCTATTGTAAGCCATTGGAAATCCACAGAAACCACCCCTTTACAACAGGTAAGGGAACATAAGGGATTAGGTATGCGTGCAAACGATAAAGCCGGTAATGAATGGCAATTGGGTTCCTTTCGTATGGCCGGCGACGTTACCACCGATGATAGCCATAACCTGTACCTCCTGAAAAACGGGGAACTGGCAGGCTGGATCGACTTTATCGATGAACTTCGGCCAGAAGCGGTGATCGTTATAACAGAACTGAAACAGATGGGCATTACGCCCATACTGCTTTCCGGTGATACCAAACGAAAATGCGATGAACTGGCCCAGCTGATAGGTATCACGGAAGTATATGCAGAACAATCCCCTGAACAGAAACTGCAAAAGATAGAAGCGCTGATGAAAACGGCGCCTACGGCTATGGTCGGCGACGGTATCAACGACGCACCCGCACTCTCCAAAGCTACTATCGGTATCTCTCTCAGCGATGCCACACAGGTAGCGATGCAAAGTGCCAATGTGGTATTGCTCAACAACAACCTGGAAGCACTCCCGCTGGCCCTGGGCCTCGGAAAACATACTTATCTCACTATAAAACAAAATCTCTTCTGGGCCTTTGCTTACAATGTGGTCGCTATTCCGGTGGCAGCCCTCGGATTCCTGAACCCTATCGTAGGGGCAGGCGTAATGGGCTTGTCGGACGTGGTGCTGGCCATTAATTCAGTAAGACTACGCTACAAAAGAGTCACCAATTAATGGTAAATTGCGGATGTACAACAACGCATAACGAATACCATACTCATTTTGGAGCCTGTAGACATACTTAAACAATATTGGGGATATGATCAGTTCAGACCTTTACAGGAAGACATTGTAAAGGCTGTATTGAGTGGAAATGATACATTGGCATTGTTGCCTACCGGCGGTGGTAAATCCATCTGTTTCCAGGTGCCGGCAATGATGAAGCCAGGAGTATGTCTGGTTGTTACGCCACTGATCGCGCTGATGAAAGATCAGGTGGCCAATCTGAAAAAACGCGGTATCAGCGCTTATTGTATTTACTCCGGTATGCACTATAAAGAGGTGGAAGTAGCCATGGAGGCTGCCCGCCGCGGAAGGTGCAAATTCCTCTACGTTTCTCCTGAAAGATTACAAAGTAAGCTGTTTCAAACCTATTGCGACGGACTACAGGTAAACCTGATCGCGGTAGATGAGGCACACTGTATTTCGCAATGGGGCTATGATTTCCGGCCTGCCTACCTGCAGATTGCCGATATTCGCAGCTTCTTCCCAAATACACCTATACTGGCGCTTACAGCGTCTGCTACGCCTAAAGTACAAACGGATATCTGCGATAAGCTCCTCATGAAGGATGCTAAGGTATTCCGTAAAAGCTTTGCCAGGGCTAATCTTTCCTATAGCGTACTGGAAGAAACCACTAAAGTTGATAAAATTCAGCATATCCTGGACCGTGTGCCTGGTTGTGGAATTATCTATTGCCGCAACAGGAAACGTACCCGCGAAATAGCCACCCTGCTTCAATTACAGGGTATCCCCGCCAGTTTCTACCATGCCGGACTGCCTCAGCAGGAGCGTGCAGCCCGGCAGGAAGCATGGATCAATAACGAGACGAGGGTAATGGTATGCACCAATGCCTTCGGAATGGGGATCGACAAGCCTGATGTGCAGATTGTCGTGCATTATGACCTTCCTGATAGCCTGGAAGCCTACTACCAGGAAGCTGGTCGTGCCGGCCGTGATGAGGAAAAGGCCTATGCAGTGCTACTCTACAACGAAGAGGAACTAACGGATATGTATGCACGCATAGCCATGCAATTCCCTTCACTGGAGCAGATCCGCGAGGTGTATCAATGCATTGTAAACTTTCTGCAGGTGCCGGTAGGCTCCGCAGAAGGGGTGTACTTCGATTTCGATATCAACGAATTCGCCCGGGTATTCCAGCTGAACCTGACCATAGCCTACAGTGCCATCCGGCTGATGGAACAGGAGGGCATATTACAGGTGAGTGAAAGCGTATTGCTGCCTTCCCGCGCGGAATTTGTTACCAATAAAGAAACGCTGTACCAGTTCGAAGATGCATATCCGGCGCTGGCAGAGCTTATCCAGACATTACTCCGTACCTATGAAGGTATCTTCGATAACCCGGTACCTATCTACGAAAGGCAGATCAGCCGTATTTTGTTGATTGAGGAAGATGAGATCTCTTCCATGCTGCACCAGTTGCATCAATATGGTATCCTGAAATACGCACCCCGCCGTGATGAGCCACAGCTGTGCTTTATGCAGGAACGGGTGTCTGCCCCTAATCTCCGCCTCAACATGGCCAGGATAGAGGTGAGGCGTAAAGTGTATACGGATAGGTTGGAAGCTGTTTTCGCATATGTGAGAAATAGCGCGACATGCCGTACACAGTTGCTGGTGAAGTATTTTGGCGAATCGGGAACACCGCCTTGCGGCGTATGTGATACCTGCCTGAAGAAAAAGGCCACGGCACTGGATGCGGCTGCATTTAAGCGTATAACCGATACCGTTATGAACCTGTTGCAGGAACCGGTAGAGCTGGATGTAATAGAGCAATCCTGCAGAGATGTCAGTAAGAATAACCTGCTGGAGGTATTGCGATTCCTCGAAAATGAAGGATTGATAAAGCGGGATATCTCCGGTAAGATATTGAAGAAATAAAAAATGGCATCATTGCTGATGCCATTTTCAATTCTTTTATAGCGGTATGGTATTACGCGAAGTTCACCACCTTACCCCCATTGCTACTCTCAAAAGCCGCTTCAATTACACGTACTACATTGGCACCATCCTGCGGATTTACCGGATTAGGTGCTCCATTGGCGATGGCTTCATAAATTCCATTGTAATAGTCCATATAGTTACCGCTACCTCCTGGTACAAATTCTTTCACTGTTTTACCATTGATAGTAGTGTGGAGCAGTCCCCATTCATGCGGCGCTTCAGCACCCCAGTCCGGGCTATCAGGCATCAGGCCACGTTGCAGTTGTGCTTCCTGGATGTCTGATTTGGATTTAATGAAGGACCCGATGCGGCCATGAACCTGATAGGCTGCCAGTGGCTCTTTGACGAGGTAGCTGGATTTCAGCCTTACGCGCAGGGTGTCGTAGAATAATACCAGTTCAAAATAATCATCTACAACAGAATCTTTACGGATAATGCGGATATCTGCCCATACCTTCCTTGGCAAGCCAAATATGGTCAGTGCCTGATCAATCAGGTGAGAGCCCAGGTCATAGAGTCCGCCGGTACCGGGTAAGGCCTCTTCTTTATGTTTCTTATAGCTTAATTCTTCCTTGAAGCGGTCGTAGTGTACTTCAAACTCAATGACATCGCCCAGTACGCCCGATTCGATGGTTTTTTTCACCACTTTATAATCGCTGTCGAAGCGGCGGTTGTGGTAGACGCTCAGCAGCAAACCTTTGCTGGCAGCGAGCTCGATCAGTTCCTGAGCTTCCTGGTGATGTACGGTGAAAGGTTTTTCAACGATTACATGTTTACCTGCTTCCAGGGCTGTTCTGGTGTAATCGTAGTGGGTATAGTTAGGAGTATTAACCACGATCAGGTCCAGCTCAGGGTCTTTTACCATATCGTCGATGTTCGTGTATACTTTAACGTTAGGGTATTTAGTTTTAGCCAGGTTTTTACTTCTTTCTACAACTGCAGTGAATTCGAAATTAGGATTCACGTGAATAAAAGGAGCGTGGAATATCTGTCCTGACATACCAAAGGAACAAATGCCTGTCTTAATAACTTTACTCATAGTTAGCTATCTGTTTATAATGAATATCAATGTTTTAAAACCAACTGCTTTTCTTATTGCTGCGTCCTCCGAGGCCTAATACACCGAGTACACTCCTGGTTATCATATTAGTAGCAGTACGGATAGCCTGTTTACCGGCAGAGCTGTCCAAAACCTTTTCCAAAGTACTTTTTTCTTCTTTAGGTTTGGCAGTTTTTTCGGTTGTATTAGCCGCAGGCGTATTGGCAGCTTCCTGGAGTTTGGCGGTAAGGATTTCGTAGGCGCTTTCGTTGTCGATTGTTTCGGCGTATTTCTTAACCAGTTTGGAATTATTGACCAGTGCATCAATTTCAGCATCGGTGAGTACATCCATGCGGGAGCGCGGAGACACCAGCATGGTGGCTGCAAGGGGAGTAGGTATGCCTTTTTCGTCCAGGCAGGTGATCAGTGCCTCTCCAATACCGATCTGGGTCAGCAATTCATCTGTTTTATAGAAATCAGAGAGCGGATAGTTTTCTGCTGTCTGTTTGATTGTTTTGCGGTCGTTGGCGGTGAAGGCACGTAGTGCATGCTGTACTTTCAGACCCAGTTGTCCCAGTACTGAAGCCGGTACATCCATGGGGTTTTGTGTACAGAAGAAGATGCCTACACCTTTGGAGCGGATCAGTTTTACGATGGTATCGATTTGTTTGAGGAGCGCGTCGCTGGCTTCATTGAAGATCAGGTGTGCCTCATCGATAAACATGACGAGCTTGGGTTTGTCCAGGTCGCCTTCTTCGGGCATGGTGGAATATAATTCTGCCAGCAGGCTAAGCATGAAGGTGGAAAAGAGTTTTGGCCTGTCCTGGATATCGCTTACGCGGAGTATGGAAATCATGCCACGGCCATCATCACTGATGCGCATGAGGTCGTCTACTTCAAAGGATTTCTCGCCGAAGAACTGAGTGGCGCCTTGTTGCTCCAGTTCTATCACTTTTCTGAGAATAGTACCGGTGGAGGTGGTAGATATCTTCCCATATTCTTTTTCCAGTTCTGCCTTGCCTTCATCACTGGAATATTGCAGTACTTTTTTGAAGTCTTTCAGGTCCAGCAGCGGCAGTTTGTTATCGTCGCAGTATTTAAATAGCATGGCCACCACGCCGGCCTGTGTATCGTTTAGTTCTAATATTTTAGAGAGAAGGACAGGGCCGAATTCAGAGACGGTGGCACGCAGGTGAACGCCTTTCTCCTGGCTGAGGGAAAGCAATTCTGCCGGATAGGCCGCAGGGCTCCAGCTACCGCCGATTTTCTGGTATCGTTCCTGTATTTTGGGATTGTCTGTACCGGCGGCTGCGATGCCGCTCAGGTCTCCTTTGATGTCCATCAGCAATACCGGTACACTGGCATCACTGAGGCCTTCCGCAATGATCTGGAGGGTCTTGGTTTTTCCCGTACCTGTGGCGCCGGCAATGAGTCCGTGCCTGTTCATTGTTTTTAAAGGAAGAAATACATCCGCGCCTTTCACTACTTCACCATCCAGCATTGCACAACCCAGTCTGAAATGCTCACCTTTGAAGGTATATCCTTTTGTTATGCTTTCGAGAAATGCATCTTTATTGGACATGGTGTTTTGTTTTGTATGAAGATAACGAAAAGCAGTCATTATACCTGCTCCTCAGGGGGTTACGTGGATGGCTGTCATCCCCGTAAACCAGAAATCCCCGTATGCCGCAGGCATACGGGGATTTCTGGAAATAAATATCATTCTTACAATTCTTCTTCTCTTTCTAACATCAATATCGCTCCCTGTGGCACGATATAATACTTTTCATCCTGGTACACTACTTCAGTAGAGCCACTGAGCAGGAATATGGCGAGGTCACCTTCTTTGGCCTGTAAAGGGATATATTTGATTTTATCCTCTTCCGGCTTCCAGGAATCATCTTCATCAACAGGAACGGGAATTGCATACCCCGGGCCGGTTTTGATGACATATCCCTGTTGTACCTTTTCTTTTTCCTGCACACCGGGAGGCAGGTATAAACCGCTGGTAGTACGATCGTGCGGAGTAGTCAGTTTAATCAGTACGCGGTCGCCCACGACGATCAGCTTTTTCAACTTATTATCCGGTGTGATATGTATTGCCATGTTTTTAAATTTCTCCTGTGGTATATCATCAAAATTAGTGCTGTAAAAGCCCTGGATGACATACTGACAGGCCCTTTACATTATCAGATACTGCTGAGTTTGAAAGCATCGCCGGCACGGATGCCTTTCTCTGTCTGTTGCAGGATACAGCATTCATTCACGGGGTCGTGTTCAAAGAACAGGATGTATTTGTTTTCTGCGGCCTCCTGCAGGAAGCTTTTCTTTTCGTTGAGCGTTATCAGCGGGCGCGTATCATAGGCCATTACATATGGCAATGGAATATGTGCGATAGAAGGCAGTAAATCGGCCATATAGATCAGGGTCTGATCTTTATAGCTGATCTGAGGGAGCATCATGGCATCGGTATGGCCATTGGCAAAGCGGATGCGCACATGATCAGTGAAAGCGATGCCTTCTTTGTTTTCTACGAATCTGAGCTGTCCGCTTTCCTGTATAGGAAGGATATTTTCCTTCAGGAAGGAGGCCTTTTCTCTGTCGTTGGGTACAGTAGCCCATTGCCAGTGGTCGGCATTGCTCCAGTAGGTAGCGTTTTTAAAGGCAGGTACCAGTTTATCTCCCGCTCTTACTATACTTCCGCCACAATGGTCGAAATGCAGGTGTGTGAGAAATACATCGGTGATATCATCTCTATGAAAACCATGTGCAGCCAGTGATTTATCCAGCGTATCTGTACCATGGAGATAGTAATGACCGAAGAATTTCGCATCCTGTTTATCACCGATACCATTGTCGACCAGGATCAGCCTTTTACCATCTTCAATGAGGAGGCAACGCATGGCCCAGGTGCAGAGATTGTTTTCATCTGCCGGATTGAGTTTATTCCACATCGTTTTAGGAACAACGCCAAACATGGCGCCGCCATCTAACTTGAAAAATCCGGTTTCTATGGTGTATAATTTCATTATTAAGCTTTTACCGAAGTTAAGGTTTCTGCTTCTAATTGCTTCTGTTTCAACAGTGCTGTGATGACCCATACCAGTCCTATTACGAAGAACACCACCAATGCGAGTACGGAATAGCGGAGGTTGTTGGTAAGGTCATCTATATAAGCAAAGGAGAACATACCGATCACGATGGAGAGCTTTTCAGTTACGTCATAATAGCTGAAGAAAGAAGCCGTATCCCTGGTTTCAGGCATTAGTTTCGCGTAGGTAGATCGGCTGAGCGACTGAATACCTCCCATAACCAGGCCAACAGCAGTTGCCAACAGATAGAAGTGCATGGCCGTCTGCATTTTATAACCGGCAATGCAAATGAAGATCCACATAATAACAACGGCAATGATTACACGCAGGTTGCCATATACACCGGAAAGTTTAGCCATCCCCCAGGCACCCAGAATAGCTACCACCTGGATGATTACCACAGTTGCAATCAGGTTGGTATCCGGGAGGTGCAATACTTTGCTGCCGAAAATGGTAGCGGCCAGCATTACAGTTTGTACACCCATGCTGTAAAAGAAGAAACCACGAAGGAAGCATTTCAGTACTGGCATGAGTTTCACCTGTGCGTATACTTTTTTCAATTCAGTAAAGCCTTCTGTGAGGGCGCTGCCGGTATGTTTGGCCGCACTCCTGGTTGCTGGTAACGCACGGAAGGTAATCTGTGCAAATCCCAGCCACCAAATGCCTACCAGCAGGAAGGTAAGCTGTACGGGTTTGGCGTCTGTCATGCCAAATGGCTTGATGATCACCAGCGCAAATCCTATCAGTTGCAGGATCACACTACCGATATAACCCATGGCAAATCCTTTTGCACTTACGTTGTCCTGATCTTCAGGAGCGGCAATTTCAGGCAGATAAGAGTTGTAGAATACCAGTCCGCCGCAATAACCCATTGTGGCCAGCATAAAGAAGGTGACGCCCCAATAGAGGTTGCTGCTGTCGAAGAAATACAGGGCGCTGCAGGAGATGGACCCCAGCAGTGTAAAGAATACCAGGAAGTTCTTTTTGTTTCCCCTGGTATCTGCTATGGAAGACAGGATGGGAGAGGCAATGGCTACCAGCAGGAAAGCCGCTGCCATAGTGTAATTGTAAAGTGCTGAGTTGACAAAGTTCATTCCCAGGAAGGAAACTTTCTCTTTGGTGACAGCGAGGAAATAGATAGGGAAGAAGGTAGTGGTGATAACCAGGTTATAAACGGAGTTGGCCCAATCGTACATGGCCCAGCCGTTAATGACTTTCTTATTGGCAGTTTGCATGCTTGTTCAGCTTTTAGTAGCAGCGAAGATATAATAACGCCCTCTACTTTTTATAATCGCTGATATGTATAAAGTGCTTGCACATAAAATATTCGCGTTCATCGTTGGAGCTAACGATGATCAGGCGGTTGCCGCCATATTCGCTGATAAGCTGCTGGTAAAGGGTTGTACCTGCATTGTCGAGGTTGGTGCAGGGTTCGTCCAGGAAGAGCACCGGCACATCGGAAAAGATAGCCAGGGCCAGTTTGGTACGCTGTTTCATACCGGAAGAAAAGTGCCTGATCTGTTTGTTGGCAGCTTTTTCCAGTCCTACCAGTTCCATCGCCTTTTGGGGCGTTATTCCCGGCAGGAAGTTTTTGAACTGTAAATGAAATTCGATGCTTTCGCGGAGGGTGAGTTCCTCGATCAGTTCGAGGTATGGGGCCGCAATAGCACAATACCGGAAGAATTCATCTACGGGGATGGACCCTTCCGGTGTGCTGTATGAAACGGTGCCTTCATTTTGCTGAATGGCACCGCTGATTACTTGTAGTAGTGTGGATTTGCCTGATCCGTTCGGACCGAGTATAGCATATCTTTCACCATCCTGAAAGGAGTAGTCAACCCGACGGAATATCCAGTCGTAGTTATAACGCTTTCCAGTCTGATTCAGTGATATCGTCATCAGTCGTCGTTAGATCTGGAAGTATAACCTTTCATAATACCGCGGCCGGACTCACGGATGAAGTTGAGTACTTCATCTCTTTCGTCAGTAGCAGGGAATTCAGCTTCGATCATACTGATAGCCTTGGAGAGCTTGTAGCCTTTTACGAAGATGACACGGTAAATGTCGAGGATGTGGTTAATTTTTTCAACGGAGAAGCCTCTTCTTTTGAGGCCTACAGAGTTGACACCAACATAAGAGAGTGGTTCACGGGCGGCTTTTACGAAAGGAGGAACATCTTTACGTACGAGGGAACCGCCGGTAACGAATGCGTGGTCACCGATTTTGCAGAACTGTTGTACTGCCACCATTCCGGCTAATACTACGTGATCACCAACGGTGATGTGGCCTGCCAGGGTGGTGTTGTTGGAGAATACGCAGTAGTTACCTACTTCGCAATCGTGAGCAATATGGCTGTAAGCCATAATCAGACAGTTGTTACCGATAGTGGTTTTCCATTTGTCTTTGGTACCGCGGTTGATGGTAACATATTCACGAATTGTGGTGTTGTTACCGATTTCCACGGTAGTTTCTTCACCCGCATATTTTAAATCCTGAGGGATAGCAGAAATAACTGCACCTGGGAATATACGACAGTTGCTGCCGATACGGGCTCCTTCCATGATGGTTACGTTGGAGCCGATCCAGGTACCTTCACCTATTTCAACGTTTTTGTGAATTACAGTAAACGGATCAATTTTTACATTTGGCGCAACTTTGGCGTCCGGATGTATGTAAGTAAGCGGGTGGATCATTGCTGTTATTTGCTCTCTCTTGTTTTAATAATTTGTGCTATCATATCAGCTTCGGTAGCTACCTTATTGCCGATAAATACGGTGCCGCGCATCTCAACTATTCCCCTTCTGATCGGACTCAGCAACTCCATTTTAAGAATCATGGTATCTCCCGGAAAAACTTTCTGTTTGAATTTACAGTTGTCGATTTTCAGGAAATAAGTATCGTAGTTTTCAGGATCCGCTACCCTGTTCAGCGCCAGGATACCACCAACCTGTGCCAGTGCTTCCAGCTGGAGAACTCCAGGCATTACAGGATTGCCAGGGAAGTGGCCCTGGAAGAAGTTTTCGTTGAAGGTAACATTCTTGATACCTACTACGCGTTCTTCCTGCAGTTCGATGATTTTATCCACCAGCAGCATAGGGTATCTGTGCGGCAGGGTTCTTTCGATACGTGGGGTATCGAAGATTGGTGGCTGCATCGGATCATAAACAGGAACGCCCTGGTTATGCTTGTTCTTTTTGATATACGCTTTGATCTTACGTGCAAATTCCACGTTGGAAGCGTGACCCGGGCGGTTGGCGATGATATGCGCCTTGATAGGATATCCGATCAGGGCGAGGTCACCTACAACGTCCAGGAGTTTGTGACGTGCCGGTTCGTTAGGGAAACGCAGCTCAATATTGTTGAGGATACCTTCACGCTGTACAGACATGGTTTCGCGGTTGAAGGCTTTAGCCAGACGGGCCATATCGTCTTCATTTACCGCGCGGTCTACCACTACGATCGCGTTATTGATATCACCACCTTTGATCAGGTTGTTGTTCAGCAGGTATTCCAGCTCATGCAGGAAGCAGAACGTGCGGGATGATGCGATATCATCACGGAACTGTTCCAGTCCTTTCATTTTGGCATGCTGTGTACCCAGTACAGGGCTATTGAAGTCTATCAGACAGGTAATACTATAGTTCAACGCAGGGAGCGCTACCATTTCCACTTTCTTCTGCTCATCGTAATAAGTGATGTTAGTGTCGATGGTATAGTAGATTTTCTTAGCGTCCTGGTCCTGGATACCGATTTTCTCGATTGCTTCTATGAATGGCAGGGAACTACCATCCATGATAGGAATTTCAGGACCATCCAGTTCAATCAGCACGTTGTCCACACCAGTGCCAACCAATGCTGCCAGCAGATGCTCTACTGTGCTCACACGGGCGCCGTTATGTTCCAGGGTGGTTCCTCTTGCGGTATCAACCACATAGTCCACGTCTGCTTTTACAACTGGCTGATTAGGCAGGTCTACACGTTGAAATTTAATCCCAAATCCTGGAGAGGCCGGCTTCAAAGTCATATTCACACTGGCCCCAGTGTGTAAACCAACACCAGAAATGTGAATGTCACCTTTCAATGTATGCTGGTTTTCCAACTGTTGATTTTCCATCATAATTATCTAATGTATAACTGTTTCGGCTTTAAAGTATTACACCCCTGCTTTTTCAGCCAGGAGTTGTCTTACCATTTCTTCCAATTCTTTTACCCTTTTTTCAAGATCGGGCAAATTTCTAAAAATTGCCTGACTTTTCAGCGAACTTTTATAATCGTACGCCGGAGAGCCGGTCAGGGAAGAGTTAGGTATGGTAATGGATTTTGACAATCCGCTCTGGGCGTTGATTTTGGTACCATCGGCGATGTGGATATGTCCTACCATGCCTACCTGACCACCGATCACACAGTTCTGGCCTACTTTGGTACTACCGGAAACACCGGTTTGTGCCGCGATAACGGTATTCTGTCCGATATCCACGTTATGGGCTACCTGAATCAGGTTGTCCAGCTTAACGCCTTTCTGAATAACGGTAGATCCCATGGTGGCTCTGTCGATGGTGGTATTGGAACCAATTTCCACATCATCCTGGATCACCACATTACCGATCTGAGGTACTTTTTTATAGGCACCGTCCGGCTGCGGAGCAAATCCGAAGCCATCGCCACCGATTACACAACCTGCATGCAGCACCACTCTGTTGCCAACAACACAGTTTTCGTATACTTTCACGCCAGGGTAAAGTACGGAGTCGTCCATTACAATGACGTTATCACCGAGGTATACCCCCGGATAAATCTTTACATTTTTTCCCAACACCACATTTTCACCCAGATATGCAAATGCACCTATAAATACATTTTCGCCGAGTTTAACGGATTGGGGTACATAGGATGGTTGCTGGATACCGGTTTTGTTGCCGGTCATATAATGATACTTTTCCAGCAGGAGCGCCATGCTGCTATACGCATCCTTTACCCGGATGAGTGTAGCATCGATAGGACGTTCTATTACCAGGCTCTCGTTAACGAGCAGTATGGACGCTTTAGTGGTATACAGGAACTCTTCATATTTTGGGTTCGCTATGAAGCTGAGCATGCCCTCACCGGCTTCTTCAATCTTGCCGATGTTGCTCACTTTCACATCCGGATTCCCCTCCAGCTTCCCATCCAGCATGGTAGCTAATTGTAATGCGCTAAACTGCATAGTTTAAAATTGATATGTTTTTCAGGCTATATCAGTTTATATAAACTGTTTTTATTATGTTTTAGTGCCTTATAAAACACCATTCACCTGAATTTTTGGATGACAAATGTAGAATTTTTTTACCGGTATAGCCAGTGTATGGCTAATCAGTGCATTGTCAATCGATGAAATGTCTTTCACAGTTCCATCTTTGAACAGGATATTGATTTTTTCGTCGTTTATATTATATGCCCGCAATGTGGCCGCGTCTGAGAATACAAAATAATCTAAATCAGGATCAGAAATATTCCATTTTTCTTTAACCTGTTGTCTGAACAACTGTAGCGACTCCTCATCAAATGGCTCATGACTTAATACAACCTTAAATAACTGCCTGTTTATTAGCCATTTGCATAAAAGGGACAGCACCTGGTCCTTATGCGTAGTCCATACTTTTATAGCGCCCAGTATATCATAATCGTCCAGCATGCAGAACATCTGCAGGCATTCCGGATCCTTTTCGAAATTGTCTTTGGTTATATGGTTATACAGGAAATACTCCAAAGCCGGTGAACAGAAAAGCTTTTCCCCCGCCTGTGCAAGCTTTCTCGCCCTCACCAGGATCTTTACCAGCATATTCTCCGCACTCAGCACCGTCTTATGCAGGTATACCTGCCAGTACATCAGCCTCCTGGCAATAATAAATTTCTCTATAGAATAAATACCCTTCTCTTCTACCATCAACTCACCCTTATGTACCGTCAACATCTTTATAATGCGGTCATAACCAATCACTCCCTCAGAAACACCCGTGAAAAAGCTGTCCCTGTTCAGGTAATCCATTCTATCTACGTCCAGCTGACTTGACACCAGCTGATGAAGAAATTTTTTATGGTAACGTCCGTTGAAAATATCCAATGTGAGCGTCAGCGCCCCGTTCATCTCTTTATTCAGTGCCTCCATCAGCCAATGGGAAATGGCTTCATGGGAAACGCCTTCAATAATACCATGCTCTAAAGCATGAGAATATGGCCCATGGCCGATATCATGCAATAATATGGCCATTTTTGAAGCAACCTCTTCCTCAGGAGTAATTTCCACTCCCTTGCCCTTCAGCTCCTGCAATGCCCCACACATCAGGTGGTAAGCCCCTAAAGAATGATGAAAACGGGTATGAACCGCACCGGGATAAACCAAATGAGCCAGCGCCATCTGATGAATGCGCCTTAAACGCTGGTAATATGGATGGGATATGAGGTTAAGTATCAACGGGTGATCTATGGTAATAAAGCCATACACCGGATCATTAACAATTTTTCGCTTGCTTTCGGTCATTGCATTTAGTTATTCAATCCAAACGGTTTTTCCACACCCAGTATTTATCCTGTATCCGCTGCAAAGCTACACCAGGAATTAATTATATGTAATATTTTTACTTATAATGACGTCTTTGGAGCCACTTACCCCTATTTTTCATATTTCTGGAGACGAATCACAGGTATGAAAAATTGTATTTGCAAAGGTAAATAACTTTATGACCCACCCCTATTTTTAAGCAGGTCATTTTAATTTAAGGTTATGTTTTTAACGAATAATTTCAGTTCGATGACACTACCCACACGATTATTGCCAAAAAAATGGGTTAATTTCCTGTTTTAAAGACTTTTTAATACTAACTATGAGCCAGATAAATATACTATGGGTAGATGATGAAATCGATTCCCTGAAATCGCAGATCATCTTTTTAGAGAATAAAGGTTACAAGGTATCTGCCCTCACCAACGGCTACGATGCCCTGGAGTTCCTGAAAGAACAGGTAGTAGACGTCGTTCTCCTCGACGAATCCATGCCCGGCATCACCGGCCTGGAAACCCTGGGGAAAATAAAAGAAATTGACCAGCAGATTCCGGTGGTCATGATCACCAAAAATGAAGCGGAAAACGTGATGGATGACGCCATTGGCTCCCAGATCACGGATTACCTCATCAAACCTGTAAATCCTAATCAGGTATTACTATCTCTCAAAAAAATAATTGATAATAAACGACTTATAGCCGAAAAGACGACCAGCGCCTACCAGCAGCAATTCAGGACCCTCTTTATGGCACTCAATTCCAACCCTGACCACGCCGAATGGATGGATATCTACAAAAAACTGGTTTACTGGGAAATGGAAATGTCCAAAACTGACAGCCCTGAAATGCTGGAAGTGTTCAATGCCCAGAAAGCGGAAGCCAATACAGAATTCGCGAAGTTTATCAGCAGAAATTACAGCGATTGGCTACATCCCAAAGCACAGGATGCCCCGGTGATGTCGCACACCCTTTTCAGAGATAAAATCGTTCCTGCACTGGATCCCAACGTTCCCAACGTATTCCTGCTGATAGACAACCTCCGCCTCGACCAGTGGAAGGCTATCCTGCCGATTTTCCTGGAATCTTTCCGCCTGGTGGAAGAAGATACTTTCTACAGTATCCTGCCTACCAGTACACAATACAGTCGTAACGCCATTTTCGCCGGCCTGCTGCCGATAGATATCGAGCATAAATTCCCGGAAGAATGGAAAAACGATGATGAAGAAGGTGGCAAAAACCTCTACGAAGAGCAGTTTTTTGCGGCCCAGCTCCAGCGCCTCCGTATGGACACCCGCTTCTCCTATACCAAAGTGGTAAACCATACAGATGCTCAGCAAATGTTGGCCAATATCCATAATATCATGGATTATCACCTGTCTATCATCGTCTACAACTTCGTGGATATGCTGAGCCACGCACGCACGGAAATGGAAGTGCTGAAAGAACTGGCGGGCGACGAAACGTCGTACCGTTCCATTACCGCCAGCTGGTTCGAGCATTCGCCGCTACACCAGGCCCTGAAACGCCTGGGCGACAAAAAAATCAACCTGATCGTGGCCACAGACCATGGCAGTGTAAGGGTGAAAACACCGGTGAAGGTGATCGGGGATAAGCAAACGACCACCAACCTGCGCTATAAACATGGGCGTAACCTGAACTATGATCCTAAAGAGGTGCTCGCCTTCAGAGACCCCAGGGAAGCAGGTTTGCCAAAGCCTAATGTGAATTCTTCCTACATATTTGCCAGGGAAGACGGGTATCTTTGCTACCCGAATAACTACAATTATTTTGTGAATTATTACCGGAATACCTTCCAGCACGGCGGTATTTCGCTGGAAGAAATGATTGTGCCGGTAGCCCGGTTGGTTTCTAAATAGCCCATCGCTATCTGCTTTTAATTATTTTTGCAGCATGAATTTAAAAGTCACGCCCAATAACCTTAGCAAGCTGGAAAAGATTTTCGATGATGCCAAATATGTACTGCGCTTCGAAAAAGGAACTTTTACTTCCGGCTACTGCATTCTGGAACACAAGAAAGTAGTGGTTATTAACAAGTTTCTTAACCTGGAAGGACGTATCAATACACTGTTGGATATTCTGACCACCTTGCCACTCGATGAGGATTTACTCACCGCCGAGTCGCATAAGTTATACAAACAGATTCTCAGCAGTAAGCCTGTTGCGGACGATACAGCGGCCGAACCAGGTAAGGATGCCGATGTAACTGAATAGTCAAAAGACAAAAGCAATAGGAATGAAAGTAACTTTTCTAGGGACCGGAACATCGCAGGGAGTACCTGTAATCGCCTGTGGCTGTGAGGTGTGCAGTTCTGCCAATCACAAAGACAAACGGTTGCGCAGCAGTATTATGATCTCTTCACCTGCCGGTAATATTGTGGTAGATACTACACCGGATTTCCGATACCAGATGCTGCGGGAAAAGGTCCAGCACCTGGAAGCCGTCTTAATTACGCATTCTCATAAAGATCATATCGCCGGCATGGATGATATCCGTGCCTTCAATTATTTTCAGCAAAGTCCGATAGATATCTACGCGACAGATTTCTCCCAAAATGTGATCATGCGCGAGTTTGCCTATGCCTTTGCCGATTATAAATATCCTGGTATCCCCGAAATCAACCTGCGCGCCATTGATGATGAACCATTTGAAGTGAATGGCCTGAAAATCATTCCCATACAGGTGATGCACTACAAGATGCCGGTTACCGGTTTCCGTATCCACGACTTCACTTACATCACGGATGCCAATTCCATCGCACCGGAGGAGAAAGACAAGATCCGTGGCTCTAAAGTGATGGTAGTGAATGCACTACGCAGGGAAAAGCATATTTCGCATTTTACCCTCGATGAAGCCGTGGCTTTAGGGCAGGAGCTGGAGATTCCACAGGTATTTTTTACGCATATCAGCCACCAGCTGGGTTTGCATGATGAAGTAATGAAGGAATTGCCTGCAGGTATGGCGTTGGCCTATGATGGCCTGTCTATTGAGATTTAAGCGAATTTATTATTAGTTTTTTAGATAGAAATGACATCTGCGGATGTCATTTTTTTTTGCCCTTCGGGAGATGACCAAGGCGGTTGCCTGCTTTCTTGTAAGATTTTTTTCAGTGTTAACATCTGGTAAAGGAATGACATTTTGGGATGCGGTAACATTGTGCTTCCAAAATTTGTTAACCCATGTGGAATCGGCTGAAAGCAGCTGTAATGCACGTTTCTGTAAAAGAACGTATAGGCATTATGGTATTAAGTTGTATGGTAGTTGTTTGTTGTCTGGTTCACAGGATTGCCTCCTGTTACCTTGCGCCGGAAGAAACAGATAGTCTCCGGCTAAAAGCGGCTGTAGCGGCCTTTGAATCGCAGTTGAAAGCTTATGAAAAGGATAGTAATGCCTGGCCGGCAAGGAAGGTATATGCCGAACATGCTGACAAACAACACTTTAATGCTGCTATCAGTATACCATCCGCATTGTTTTATTTTGATCCGAACAAGATGAGTATAGACAAATGGCAACAGCTGGGGCTCAGTAACAGAACGGCCACCGGTATTATGCACTATGTTGAAAAAGGGGGCCGGTTCCGGCAGCCGGACGATCTGCGAAAGATATATGGTCTGCATGCAGATTTACTGGCCCGTATCTTACCTTATGTAAGGATTCCGCATGAAATAACGGAGACGTATAAACGTAGTGACAGTGCCAGGCCTGTTTACAGGCGTAAGTCTTTCCAGGTGATAGATATTAATACGGCAGATACGCTGGTCTGGCAGGGGCTGCCGGGGATAGGTCCGGGGTATGCAGGGCGCATTGTTCTTTTCAGAGAGCGGCTGGGTGGTTTTTATAGCGTGGAGCAGGTAGCCGAAACATACGGACTTGCGGACAGTGTATTCAAAAAAATCCAACCATTCCTGAAGATCGGTGATAGTTCTCTAAAAAAAATGGACCTCAACCTCTCAGATGAGAAGACTTTGGCAAATCATCCCTACATACGTTCGAAACTGGCAGGGATGATAATTGCGTATCGTAGTGCCCATGCGGGTTTCAAGCGGGTGGGTGAGTTGAAAAGCTTACCGTTGGTGGATGACATTATTTATCGTAAAATTGAACATTACATTGAAATGCCGTGATTGGACCTCATTTCGCATAATACCAAAACAAATATACCCGTTATGAATTTTGAGCCCACTGAAGAACAACAACAGATCGCACAGACTATCAGGGATTTCGGAAAGAAAGCCATACAGCCCTATGTGCTGGAATGGGATGAAAGCCAGGAATTTCCGGTAGCATTATTCAAAGAGCTTGGTAAACTGGGCCTGATGGGCGTATTAGTACCAGAGCAGTATGGAGGTAGCGGCTTAGGCTACCTGGAATATGTAACCGTAGTAAGTGAGATAGCCCGTTTTTGCGGTGCTATTGGTTTAAGTGTGGCGGCACATAATTCATTGTGTACCGGCCATATCCTGCAATTTGCCAACGAATCACAAAAGCAGCGCTGGCTGCCTAAACTGGCCACCGCCGAATGGATCGGTGCATGGGGACTAACAGAGCCCAACACAGGCTCCGATGCCATGAACATGAAATGCGTAGCTAAACAGGATGGCAGCGATTGGATTATCGATGGTACAAAATGCTGGATTACGCACGGTAAAAGCTGCGATATTGCCGTGGTGATAGCCAGAACAGGCTCGGTAAGAGATAGCCACGGGATGACCGCCTTTGTAGTCGAAAAAGGTACGCCGGGTTTCAGCGGAGGAAAGAAAGAAAACAAACTGGGCATGAGAGCCTCAGAAACTGCTGAAATGGTATTCACCAACTGCCGGATTCCTGCGGAGAATGTACTCGGCGAAGTAGGAGAGGGCTTTATCCAATCTATGAAAGTGCTGGACGGTGGCCGTATCTCTATTGCCGCGTTATCATTGGGTATTGCCAAAGGAGCCAGGGATGCTGCGCTGAAGTATGCAAAAGAACGTTATCAGTTTGATCAGCCAATTGCAAATTTCCAGGGTATTTCCTTTAAGCTGGCAGACATGGCTACCGAAATTGAGGCCGCTGAGCTGCTTACCTTACAGGCCGCCGATATGAAAAACAGGAAAGTGAAGATGACGCAGCAGGCTGCCATGGCTAAATACTACGCTTCAGAAGTGGCGGTAAGGGTAGCTAACGATGCCGTACAGATTTTTGGTGGTTACGGCTATACAAAGGACTTTCCCGTAGAGAAATTTTACCGCGATGCTAAACTTTGTACAATCGGTGAAGGAACCTCAGAGATTCAGAAAATAGTGATCGCAAGGGAAGCTTTGCGATAAGTATAGGAAAAAAGGTTGCTGATAACGATGTGTTTTAAGAGTGAAAATATTTTTTAATGTAAAAAAATATTAACTACAAACCATTCATCTTTTTTGACAAATAAATGAAATATTACCCCTTTTGTGTTATAGAATATTGCAAAAGGAACGTTAAATTTGGGTTAATTCATCACTCTTTACCGTTTATCAACCTTAAACAAAATCAAACTAAGATTTGAAACACTTTTACGCAAACAAAGGCACCCTCTGATCAGGGTGCTTTTTATTGGGAAACTGATCAAATCACATGTAGAAGTTTGAAAAGAAATTATAGCCTGTAATCCACGTTATTTATTACTGATAAGTTATTTATTCTTACTCGTAGAAAAAGACCGGTTTTAGCCGGTCTTTTTTATTGACTATAATTTATCCGCAAAGTTTATTTGCCTCCATTTATGGGCCTTATATAACGCAAAGAGGGGTCTCTACTCAGTAGAGACCCCTCTTTGAATTTATTTCAATGAATTAGTGCTGGTCTTTTTCTTTATTGAAGAAGTCAGTCACTTTATTTTTAGCTGCTTCGGCCCAGTCTTCAGCGGTGTCTTTAGCGTGATCGAGAAAGTCACCTGCTTTGTCCATGATGCTGTCACCTTTTTCTTCGGTTTTACCGGACATACCGGCAAACCAGCTGTCTACGGTACCAGCAATAAAAGGAGGCAGTTTGCCTTTTACATATTCCTTTATTACGTCGATGGACTGAGTGGCCTGTTCTGCGGTAAGACCTACTTTTTCCTGTAACTGTTGAATAAGTTCCTGCATGATTGTGGGTTTTAAAGGGTTCGAAATCGTTATTGTTAAGCCACTTTCAATTTAACCAGTGTGGATTTTTCCAGTTTATTTTCTGCGTATTCCCTGGTTAAGGTGAAGGTTGTTTCGTTGGCAGAAGGCAGTTCGAACATAGCATCGCTGAGTACAACTTCGCAGATGGAGCGGAGGCCACGTGCGCCCAGCTTGTATTCCATTGCTTTGTCAACGATATAGTCAACCGCATCTTCTTCCACGATCAGATCGATGTTTTCTACCTTGAAGAGCTTTTTGTACTGTTTTACCAGTGCATTCCTAGGTTGGGTAAGAATAGCTTTCAGGGTATCTCTGTCGAGCGAATTCAGATAAGTCACCACCGGCAGACGGCCCAGTAATTCAGGGATCAGACCAAATGATTTGAGGTCCTGGGAGTTGATGTAACGGAGGATCTGTTTTCTGCTTTCTTCTTCTTTCTCTTTATTCACATTGAAGCCGATAGAGTGTGTTTGTACTCTTCTGCTGATGATTCTTTCTACGCCGTCGAATGCGCCGCCGCAGATAAAGAGGATATTCTGGGTGTTCAGTTTGATCAGTTTCTGTTCAGGGTGTTTACGGCCGCCCTGAGGAGGAACCAGTACTTCGGTACCTTCCAGCAGTTTGAGGAGGCCTTGTTGCACGCCTTCACCGCTTACATCACGGGTGATGGAAGGGTTATCGTTTTTACGGGCGATTTTATCGATCTCATCGATGTAAACGATACCGCGTTCTGCTGCTTCTACGTCATAGTTACATACCTGCAGCAAACGGCTGAGGATACTTTCTACGTCTTCTCCTACGTAACCTGCTTCGGTGAATACGGTAGCATCTACGATGGTGAAAGGAACGTTGAGCAGTTTGGCTATGGATTTAGCGAGGAGGGTTTTACCTGTACCGGTTTCACCCACCATGATGATGTTTGATTTTTCGATTTCCACTTCATCCTCATCAACTTGCTGATTGAGGCGTTTGTAGTGGTTGTATACCGCTACGGCGAGGATTTTTTTGGCATCATCCTGACCGATCACATATTCATCCAGGAATTTTTTGATTTCCATAGGTTTGGAAACCTTAGGGGCGAATTGTGAAGCAGGAGTAGCCACGGGTTTTTTGCCTGGAGCGAACAGCTCCTGGTCAATAATTTCCTGTGCATTGGCTACACAGTTTTCACAGATGTGTCCCTCTGCGCCTGCAATCAGTATCTGTACTTCTTCTTTGGAGCGGTTGCAGAAGGAACAACGAATTTTCGATTCTTTCATTTGAATAAATTAATTTTCGACGAATCTGGGCGTTGCCTGCTATTAAAACACAGGGCTACAAATTTACACTAAAAATCCGGGCCCCGGTTAAATAAAAACAGTCTCTACTAAGTAGAGACTGTTAAAATAATCTAAATCAGGGAAACCCCGATCTGATATTAAGATTTACTGTGGAGTATCCAGCTGTTTTTTCGGATTTTTCTGCAGTACGTCGTCGATGATGCCATATTCTTTAGCTTCATCAGCGGTCATCCAGAAGTCACGATCGCCGTCTTTTTCCACTTTTTTCACCGGTTGACCTGCGTGGCCAGCGATGATTTCATTGAGTTCTTTTTTCAGTTTCACGAACTCACGGGCAGTGATTTCGATGTCAGAAGTCTGACCCTCAGCGCCGCCGTGTGGCTGGTGAATCATTACGCGTGCGTGTTTCAGGGCAGTACGTTTACCTTTTGTACCAGCTACCAGCAATACAGCGCCGAAAGAGGCGGCCATACCGGTACAGATAGTTGCTACATCCGGGCTAATGATCTGCATGGTATCATAAATACCCAGGCCGGCGTAAACGCTACCACCAGGGCTATTGATGTACATCTGAATATCACGGTTGCGGTCTGAAGATTCCAGGAACAGGAGCTGCGCAGTGATAACGTTCGCTACGTAGTCGTTTACCGGATCTCCGAGGAAAATAATACGATCAGCCATCAATCTTGAAAAAACGTCCATCTGTGTCATGTTCATCTGGCGTTCCTCTAAGATATACGGAGTCAGACTGTTCACCTGGTGGCTCTTAGCGTAGCTGTCTACTACCAGGCTGCTGATCCCGTGATGCTTAATCGCATACTTTCTGAATTCGTTATTATTAATGTTCATGATGGTGATGTTTATTATGAGGTAAATTAACAAAATCCTCTGCTTTGATTTCCTCTTCTTTAATAGTCACCTTTGCTTCAGCCCAGTCAAACACTTTCTGAGTGATCATTTCGCGGTAAGTCTGGTCTACGAATTTCTCGTCCTGTAACAGGCGGTCCAGATAGCTATCCAGCCACTCAGCACCGTCAGCAGCAGCGCCACCGTAGTAACCTAAAACTTTTTGTTTAGCGTTTTCTTTCAGTTCGTCGAAAGAAACTTCCAGTTTATTATCGCGAATCAGTTTGTCACTGATCAGTGTCCAGCGCAGTTGATGGTCGAAGCCAGGGAATTCTTTTTCAGCTTCTTCTGCAGTTTTAGGTTTTTCACCACCTACCTGCAACCAGCGTTTCAGGAAATCTTTTGGTAATTCAATTGGTGTTTCGTGAACCAGTACTTCGAACAGATCGTTGTGCATGTGGTTCTTAGCCTCAGAATTCCAGTACTTTTCGATTTCTTCTTTCAGTTTAGCACGGAATGCCTCTTCTGTAGTGATGTTATCCGCAGGATAAACTTCTTTGAAGAACTCTTCGTTCAGTTCTCTTTTTTCAATCAGACCAACTTTAGTGATAGCCAGTTTGAAGAATTTCTGTGCAGCTTCTTTATCATCTACAGCAAAGCCGAGGTCTCTCAGTACCCAGCCCAGACGCTGTTCGTCGAAAGAAGTAGCCAGTTGGAATACGATAGAATCGCCGGCTTTTTTGCCTTTCAGCTGTTCCTGGATAGCAGGTGTGAAGTATTTCACCAGCAGGGCGTTTTCTTTGTTGATACCACCTTCTACTACATTACCGGCAGCATCAGACTCTTCGAATGTAACGTTTATTACGTTATCTTCAGAATCAATTGTTTCCGGCTCAGTCATTTTACCGCCTTTCAGCTGTAAACGCTCAACCTCGTCCTGTACCATTTCTTCGGTAACAGCAACTTTATATTTAGTAAGGGTAGTTTTGTTGTTCTCCAGTGGAGTAACTTCAAAAGAAGGTTTAACACCTACTTCGAAATCAAAAGAATAATCAGCTGGCTGATTGAAGTCCAGGTTTTTAGCTTCTTTCTCCAGTGACAGTGGCTGACCGAACAGTTCCAGTTTCTCAGTCTGGATATAGCCCATCAGTTCTTTTTCTACAGATTTCAACACTTCGTCGCTGAAAATAGCAGCACCGTGCATCTTCTTAACCATTCCTGCAGGAACCATTCCTTTACGGAAGCCTGGGATGTTAGCATTCTTAGTGAATTGCTTTACTGCCTTGTCAAAATTAGGAAGGTAATCTTCCGCGCTCACTTTCACAGTGATCTTATCGTTCAATAAACCAATGTTTTCTCTGGTAACGGTTGCCATAATTGAATTGTATAAAATGTTCTTTAAGAAGCAATAATAATTCCTGTTTTATTTTTCTGCCATGACGTCATTTCAAAAATACCGGCGGTTTCCTGGAAAATTCCTGAAAGGTAAGCGGAGACTTATGTTTTACCCAAACATCCTGACGCTGGAAGATACAGACCTGATAACTTGATGGTGTTGTCATATTGGCATAAACCCTGCCTTTTTCTCTTCCCTTATTCCCTGATTTTCTATGCTTTTTTGTCCTATATTATAGATTAAGCACTTGATTTCCAAAAAATTATGAAAATATGCCCAATCTAGCAGAGCGCGAAGATAGTACGTTTTATCGAAGTAAAAGGGTAAAAGCGGGTTAAAATTTACGCGTTTAGCTTGGAAATCGCAGGCATTCGCAATATTTTTTATGTAAATGTTTCTCCATGCCCAGACTTTACCTATTTCTGCTTTTGCTGATAATGCTATATTCCTGTAACCATAAACCCGGTCATACCCCTGAAGATTCCACGCACGCTGCAACACACCGGCAAAACGAAGCAACCGACACGGTCAGTAAGCGGCTCGCTGATTATCATATTCTCACCAATGAGAAAGGATCTGGTGTTCAGATACAGGTACTGGATTCTCCGCCATCTTTCTTGCATAGCGTTATAAGAATTAAAGAATACAAGGTTTTGGTAGATGCGCGTCTATCCTCTTTAGATACAACAGCGGATGCCGCACTTTATGAAAAATGTAAAAAATGGAAACTGGACAGCGCGACCATGGTGCGGCTAATCCGCCATGCAGAAGCTGCTGATGCCAGATTTATTGACGAAAGATGCGATGTAATGCCGGCACAGATCGTAGGGTTTGTACTTATCGATGGCGTTGAGCACCAGTTTTTCATTAATGCCGGATCTAATATGATAATTTTCAGAGGGCATATCCGCGGGAATTATGTCTGGACAGTCCCTCAATACCAAAAATACTTTGTACTACCCGTCCCTGCTGAGTAGGAAAGAAAACAAAAAAGCCAGCATTGCTGCTGGCTTCAGTGCGGATGAAGGGACTCGAACCCCCATGCCTCGCGGCACCAGATCCTAAGTCTGGCGTGTCTACCAATTTCACCACATCCGCAGGTGGATTTACAATTGATAACTACTGCCAAAATTACCGGCAGCAGGCAAAGGATTGCAAAGGTATTCTTTTTTAGGAATTAACAAAATCAATTATAACTGAAATCCCTTCTATACGATGCGGTGTACAGAAGGGATATTTCAAATCAGGCCCAGGATTGCCTCCTGAAGCCATTTTCCGGGGTCAGGTGATGACGTGTTCCCAGCCAGTCCCCGATGGTGGCGTATACCTCGCGGAAATCGGTTTTGGCCGTTTCCCGCTCCAGCATCCCCGCCACACTGCAATCTTCAATACCGGCACGCTTCAGCTGACTGCCAAATACATACAGCTGCCCGCTTGCCCCGTGGTCAGTGCCTTTACGGATGTTTTCCTTTACACTGCGTCCAAACTCCGTCCAGGCAATTACCAGCGTATTGTTAATATGTCCACTGTGCTTTAACCTAATCATGAAACTGCTGATACCCGCACTGAAAGCACCCAGCAGCAGATCATGCTGCACCCGCTGAAACTGATGGGTATCAAATCCATCCAGGGCTACATGGTAAATATGACCTGCCATTCCGGTATTTATCTCCCCAAAAATCTTATCCAGTCCCTGATCATACTCCATTTCGCTAAAATCTCTGACAGACTGTGTAGCCGGAATCCAGCTGTTGTCTGCCAGGCCTTGCAGGCAGCCTGTTTGCCAGATCTGCGCTGCATGATAATGCGACTGCTCTGTATGATCAAAGCCCACCTGTTGCATCACCAGCATCTGGCCTGCTTCGTATAGGGGTACCAGTGGTGCCAGCGCAGGATGAAATCCCCACTTATCATCTACTTTAATCATCTCCTCCTTACTAACGGCAATAGTAGGCCGCATAGCCCTGTACATAGGATCCGCATGGGGAATGACGGTATTTAATCCGTCGTTGCCGCCTTTCAGATGTACAAAAACAAGGTTCCTGTTGTGGAGGTTTACGGAAGAGGTACCTGCCGCCTTTAATACGGAAGGCATCATGGCTACACCGGCAGCCAGACTACCTTGTTTTAGAAAGTCGCGTCTTTTCATGCTGTCCTGGGTTTATGACCATTCAGTCCGTAAAATAATATGTAGAGATAGCAAACTACCGGTATCATAAACGCCACCTGCCAGGTGTAATGGTCTTTCATAAACCCTTGCAGGTAGGAGATTACAGCACCTCCGCAAATAGCGGTAGATAATAACCCTGATGCAGCCGTCGTGTGTTTGCCAACGCCGTGTACAGACAAAGAGAATATTGTAGCGAACATAATGGCATTGCACAAGCCTACGCCTATCATGCTGTAAACCGCCACCAGGCCAGTACTGCTTACTGATATGGCAATCAGTGCAATGGCTGCCGTAGCGCAGGTAGATAATACCATGGCTGGTTTCAATATTCTTAGTAATCCCGCGCCGATCAATCTGCCTACCAGCATAGATCCCCAGTAGATAGCGACGTAGTTATTCGCTTCCTGCTCCGGAATATGCAACAGGTCTACGATATAGTTGGTGAGAAATGTACCTACGGATACTTCTGCACCCACATACATGAAGATGCCTATAATGCCGAAATTCAGCTGCCTGAAAGAGAATAAACCCTTATTGCTGCTGTCAGTGGCAGTATCAGTAGTTGATATAACGGGAAGGGATAAACGAGAAACAATAATGGCGATCACCAGCAATAGTGCGGCAATACCGAGATAGGGATATCTTACTGCTTCGCTGGAAGCATTCGATTCCGCTAATCTTGATAAAATAAAATGTGCACCAAACAATGGAGCTACTGTTGTTCCGGCAGAGCCTACACCCTGTATCAGCGCCAGTCGGGCAGAAGCTGTATTTGACGGTCCCAGCACCGTGATATACGGATTGGCAGCCACCTGCAGCAATACGATGCCGATAGCCACAACAAACAAAGCAGCGAGGAACAGCGTATACTGATGAAATACGGATGCCGGGTAAAACAATAGCCCGCCAAATGCAGCTATCGCAAAACCCAGTACCATACCCTTTTTATAACCGGTACGCGTCACTATTTTTCCTGCCGGTATCGACATGATGCCGTAGGTCAGAAAAAAATAAAACTGGACCAGCGACGACTGGGAATAGGTGAGGGTAAAGCCTTTCTTGAAAAATGGCACCAGCGTGTCGTTCAGGCAGGTGATAAAACCCATCATGAAATACAGTACCGCCAGTGATATCAGGGCAGGCGTGTAAGATTGCCCGGAATCATTTACAGGAGCGGTTTTTAGATCATTGGTTGATGAAACTACTGGCATAGTTATTTTGCTTGTGTTGATAAAACTTCATATTTGGCACTGATCTCTTCCAGTGTTTTCCAGCATTGGTATAACCCGCGAGGAACGTGGAAACAGCCTTTCCATTTGCCACCCTTCAGCGTCAGCAATGGCTTGCCCTCACGGTTGAGGTAACCAAACCATTCGCCATTGGAGGGGTCCGGGAACCTGGCCCAGGCATAATTGTGCACTTTCTGGAACCATTGCCAGCAGCGCTCATCGCCGGTATGCAGGTAGCCTTTCAGCAAACTGATCATAGTTTCGATATGTACCCACCAGAGTTTCTGGTCCCACTCCAGTTGCTGAGGCGGCGCACCTTTCACATCCAGGAAATAGAAAATACCGCCGTGTTCCTTATCCCATCCATATTCCAGGAGACTCAATGTAATATCGGTCGCTTTTCTGATGAGTGCAGTATCGTTGTTACGAGTGGCAAGGTCCATGATAAACCACATGGCTTCCAGTCCATGGCCGGGATTGATCAGCCTGCCCTCAAAGGAATCGCTGAAACTACCATCAGGAGTGATATTCTCCAGGATCAGACCTGTATCTTCCTGGTAAAATATATCCATTACCGTATGAACGCCATGCTGGATAGTGCTTTCTACAAGATCTTTATCCAGCAACGGTTCCATCTCCAGCACCAGGTTGCAGAGGATCATCGGCAAAGCGAAATTCTGCAATGGTCTTGTACCCGGAAATGCTTTACTGTATTTACCTTTAGGGTTATCCTGTCTTTTCAGAATATTGTAAAAGGTATCTGTTGCGATCTTTCCATATGCTTCATTGCCGGTGGCCTGGTAAAGCTGGCCAAATGCCATGGCAGCAAAGCAATCAGAGAAAATATTATAAGGTTGGATCAGTGGTTCACCGCTGCGGGTTAAGGAAAAGTACCAGCTGCCTGCGGCATCGCGGCCGTATTGCTGAAGGAATTCAGCGCCCTGAACAGCCATATCCAGCCATTCCTGCTTTTGCTCCACTTTGTTATATAACATGCTGAAACACCATACCTCACGGCATTGCAGCCAGATGAATTTATCTGTATCGAATACATTTCCAGATCTGTCCAGACAGGTGAAGTATCCACCGAATTCTTTATCAGGAGAGTTTTTCATCCAGAATGGTACTACATCTTCCAGCAGATTTTTCCGGTATAATGCAGCATATTCTTTATAGCCCATAGTTATTTTGATTAGAGGGTTTTGATATATTCTTTATAGCGATTGTATAAATGCCCGGCTTGCAGGTATGCAGACTGCGGACTCATAAAGTGGGAAAATTCAAACGTGATGGCTTTGTCGTAACCTGCTTTGCGGGCGGCTTCCAGCTTCATGCGGAGTTTCTCGAATTTGATCGGCAGGAATTTGATCGGCATGTCGCGGTCAAAGGATTCGGCGTTGGTCCAGCATTGAATACCGTATTTATCAGCAATACTTTTGTTCACGGCGAAGAAGTCTGGCAGTTCATAGAACTCGATGTGCCCATCCTGGAAGGCGCAGGCATCTACCACACCTTTGATGCCATCAAATATCTCAGACCATTCTGCCTCATGTTGTTTCAGGGAAACGGCATCTTCTTTGGAGAGTGTGCCGGAGGCAGCCATCACGGCCTTTTTGCCATCTATCCATGGTGAAATAAGTGTTGGCAGGCCACCGGAAATATCTTTACAATGCTTGCCCAGTTTTGCATAGAGGTCAATTACTTTTCCTGTACGGCGACTCACTTCCTGGGTGAGGTACCAGCCCTGGAAAGACTTGTAGTGACCGTAGGTTTTCCACACTTCATCAATTACTTTCAGGTTGATATCTACTTCTTTCTGGAAATCGCCTTTCCACCAGTAGTTACCAGAATCATAGAGGCCAAAATAGAATTTCATTTTGTGCTTATCGGCGAGTTCCAGGAACATTTTAACCAGGTCTACCGGAGGTTCGTAGCAGTTTTCTTCCTTCATCAATACTTTGGACGGATAGGTTAACCAGCGTTGGAAACCGCTACGGATAAGGAATACAGTGTCTATTCCGATAGCCTTCATATGTGAGAAGTCGGCATCCCATTCGGCGCGACCCCAGTTTTGATGTGGAATATCATGGCTGATTTCATCAAGAAAAGTACCTGTGATTTTCATTGTTATTTTTTTAAGATGGCACGGTAGGTTATCAGTAGCTATCGTGTGAAATGATTTTGGGTGATGTATTACAGAAAATGTTTGTCCCTTAGAAAGCTTGTCCAGCGTATATATGCAGCAGCGGTAAGATGAATGCCGTCGTAAGTATAAGCTGCCGGCATCTGTCCGTCTTTGTCGGCCAGGAGGTGGTAAAGGTCAATGAATGGAATATTATTATCGTTGGCAAAAGCTTGCAGGGCCTTATTCATCCGTTGTATTTCCGGAATAGTGCCGGTGTAATATTGCCTGTTGATAATGGTTTCATTGATTGGTAATACGCTTTGTATATAAACTTTTGTTTTGGGAGACGCCTGTTTTATTTTATCAAGAATACGGCGATAGTTGAGCAGCGTATTTTCCAGCGGAATCTTTCTGCCGATGTCGTTGACGCCTATCATGATAAAAAGTTTGTCAGGTAGGGAAGACAGCACTTCATCCATTCTTGCCAGTACGCCATAGCTGATATCCCCGGCTATGCCTCGATTCCGTACATGTGGGTTGTTGAGCAGTTCTGCCCAGTCGCCCCAATGTGTGATGCTGTTGCCCAAAAAAATGATCTCATGTTTTGTATCGGGCAATCCTTTGAAATAGGCCAGTCTTGAATCGTACAGGTAGTTGTGATAGGTAGAATCGTACCTGGCTTTGGCTGTATCATGCTGTTGCGCACTGCACAGCGTGGAGGCTGTGAGTGCGCATATCAGCATGGGTGTATATTTCCACATGGTTACCATTATTTCACCAGATATCCGTTAAAGTCTACCTGCAGGTCGAATGGGTGCAGGAGATAGTCTGTAATAACAGCAGCAGCTTCCCTGTTGAGAGATGCATTTTTATTGAAAGCTATATCCAGCTGTAGTTTGGACCATGCACCAGCAAGATTTTCCAGTGAGATACTTTTGGTGCTGGCAGTAGATAGGGCTTTCACGATGTAGGCTGGTGTTAAGTCTTCACCGGTTGGTTGTAATGTTTTCGCAGCAGGGTAGTATGACGACAGGCCTTCTACAAACTCATATTCACTGATAGGTCTGTTAGGGTAGAACCAGGTCTGATTTGCCCAGGTATAGGCAACTCCTGATCCACGAAGGACACCGGTAGCGCCTATACGCTGTATAGCTGCAAAATGTTTGTTTTCAGGTTTTACATCGATATAAGGCATGAGATAAACGCCGGATTTCAACAAAGAATCCTGTACCTCACGTACCTGTACCTGCCGTGGTTGAATGTTGTGTTTTATAGAGATGGCAGCGAGTGCACCGGCAGCCTGCCCGAGTTGTAATACCACAGGTTGCAGGCGGGTGGCTCCGTTTACGATATTGGTAACGCTAATGCTTTTTTCTGCAACGATAAAATCTTCTGTAGTGGCAGGTATCAGCGATCCCAGCGGAATATTGTAGGACGGAACTTTCGCTTTTTCGAAGTTGATTTTAGGAACGTTGGGATCTTTGCTCTGGTGGTGATCGATAGGGTAGTCACCAACGGCAATGCCTGTACGATAAAATGCTTCCGGCTGATCAAAAGGTTTGGCTACATGATTGAGCGTAAGCGTGGTAATGCCGTGTAGCCTTCTGGCTTCGCGGTAATACGGGATCATAGGTAACTTATCAGTTGTAGGATATTCATCGGCGATGCCAAGATGTTTATATCCCAATGCGGTTTGCAGGTAGTAGAGGTAGTGGAGGGTGTGGAGTTTTGCCTTCTTCAATGCTTCATTTCTTTCTTCACGGCTCATTTCGATCACGTTGAGCGGGTAGTCGTTACCGCAGCCAGGCCAGTTGATCATATATTTATGGTTAGGCAGTTTGCCGTATTCCATCATTTTATCACAGTCTATAATACCGTTGTTCGTATTGCCGTAAGGGTTAGAGGCGCTGCAGCTGCAGAGGAACGGTGTAGGGTCGTAGCCGGCGGGTTTGGGAATTGTTTTATCTGCGCCGGTGCCGAAGTCTTTCAGCGTAACCACGTAGGTAAGTGCCTGTATATAATGATTAGCTTCGAGTGGCGCTACTTCTTCATGGGTTACCTTTCTGCTGTCCATGCCGATGCTGTAGGGCGTGTTGGTTGCGGCCATTACGTCGCCGAGTTCGGTGGCGTCGATGAGGATGGCCGCTTGAATAGATTGTGTCTTTTTCCCTTTCTGAAAGGTGACAATCCATTTATTATTTTCTTTCTTTACAGTTTTCCACTGGACGCTATAGCGTATATTAAGGTCTTTTTCGGCGCCTGCCATACTTTTAAGTATGCTGTCGCCGATGGAAGGTTCGAAAAGGGTGTTGCTTACCCAGCCGGTGGAAACATTGGCAGGGCCGCCGTAATATTTAAACAGGCGGCTTCTGAATTCGCCCCATAGTCCGGAGGGGAGCTGATCGTTGCCGTCGATGGCGGATACGCCGGCGCTGGTGAGCATGCCGCCGAGCCAGGTACTTTCTTCCAGGATGGTTGTTTTGGCGCCCATTCTGGCAGCCTGGATACCGGCTGTGGTGCCGGAGGCGCCGCCGCCGATGATTAATACGTCTGTTTGTAGCTGTTGGGCATAGGCGGTAGTGGAATATAGGCACACCGCGAGCATGGTTCCGCGAATGAAGGTTGATAAATGTTTCATAATACGTCTAAAGTAAAAAAATAATTTTAAAAACAATAGACACTAATTAATTTATTTTATTTAATGCCGATAATTAAGAAAATAATTTTTAAGAATTAAATATTATGATTAAATAATCGAATTTTGTCTTATATTTTTTAATAAAAATTAAAATTCAGCGGCTTAAATTGGAGAATCAAAATCGCAAAAGCATAAAACCGGTTATGGCTAAAACATTTTTTGAAGAACTCAACAGCGAAAATGTTACCGGGGTGGCATACAAGAATATCAACTTGAAAAAGGCTGCCCTGGCCTATTTTGCCAACATCGGCAACGCTACTATTGCAGATATGTGCAAGGAGTTAAACCTTAGCGCCCCCAAGGTAACCACCCTACTGAATGACCTCATCCAGGACGGACTTGTTAAAGATTATGGAAAAGTAGAATCCACCGGAGGCAGAAAACCCAATTTATATGGCCTCGTTCCTGATTCTGCATTCTTTATCGGTGTCGACATCAAACAAAACCATCTGAACCTGGGCCTGTCCGACCTGCAGAAAAACCTCATTAAAACAGTTGAGAGTCTCCCTTATCAGCTGGATAATAATAAGGAGTCGCTGGAACAGCTATGTCACCATATTAATCAGTTCATAGAAGAGCTACCGGTGCCCCGCGAGAAGATACTTGGAATAGGCATTAACTTATCCGGCCGTATCAACTACGCAACCGGTTATAGCTACAGCTTCTTTTACTTCGATGAAGAGCCGCTGTCCAAAATAATTGAATCGAAAGTGGGCATCCGCGTATTCCTGGAAAACGACTCCCGCGCAATGGCCTATGGTGAATTCTGCTCCGATTCTGTCCATGGCGAAAGGAATGTCTTATTCCTTAACCTGGATTACGGTATCGGTATGGGAGTGCTGATAGATGGAAAGCTCTACTACGGTAAATCCGGCTACTCCGGCGAGTTTGGGCATATCCCCCTGTTTGATAACGAAATCATTTGCCATTGCGGTAAAAAGGGCTGCCTGGAAACAGAAGCCTCCGGATGGGCGCTCACACGTATGTTCCGTCAGAAGATGGAGGAAGGCAGCTCATCACTGCTCTCCAGGAAGAATATTCCGCCGGCAGATATCCAGCTACAGGACATTATCAATGCTGCCAACCACGACGATGTACTGGCGATTGAACTGATTGCCAAAATCGGAGAGAACCTGGGCCGCGGTATTGCCTTATTGATCAATATCTTCAACCCTGAACTGGTTATACTGGGTGGTAGCCTCGCCGCTACGGAAGACTATATCCGCCTACCCATAAAAAGCGCTATCAATAAGTATTCACTCAGTCTTGTCAATAACGATACCCGCCTGAAAATTTCCCGCTTGGGTGAACGTGCCGGTATTATCGGCGCCTGCCTCCTGGTGAGAAATAAGGTATTGATCAGCTAGCATCGGTGACGGTAGAATTGCAGTAACTTTATAGTTATCCTGTAATCCTAAATTCATTGTTATGGCAACACTAGAACCTTATCTCTCCTTTAATGGCAACTGTGCAGATGCTATGAGTTTCTACAAAAGTGCACTTGGCGGACAACTGATGATAATGCTGGTGAAAGATTCTCCTGCCAAAGACCAGATTCCGGAGGAATATCATAACCAGGTCATGCATGCCATTCTTAAAGGAAGTGGCTTTAACCTGATGGCCAGCGATAATATGAGTGCTGATAAGACGGTGACCGGTACAAATGTCAGTCTGACGTTTAATTTGGAAGATATTGAAGATGCAGAAACTATTTTTAAGAGTCTTTCTAATGGTGGTAAGGTTACCATGCCGCTGGCTGAAACATTCTGGGCAAAACGTTTTGGAATGTTGGTAGATAAATATGGTTTTAACTGGATGATCAATGTGACCAAGCCCATGTAAATAAAAAAAGAGCTAACGTATATTCATTAACGTTAGCTCTTTTTTCTTTATAAAGATGATTATTTTTTCTTGTGATATTTTATAAACCGCTCCACCTTCTCCTCCCTGGCTGAGAACTCAATGGCTTCCTGTAGCCGCTTTTCACGGGTAGCCTCCTGCTTGGCGCTTTGTATGTACCACGTTACCTGGTGTTGATATCCTGCTGCCTGGGAAGTGAAAAATTTCCAGGCAACCTTATTGGCTTTGAAAGCCTTTTCATGTGCTGGTGTCAGCTTCACGTTTTCCTTATCCTGCTCAAAGGAATATTTCTTTGTATTATCTGTTTTTCGCTTTTCGAAGATCGCGATGCCTGCCGGGAACATGAGCCCTTTTTCCTGTAAGCTGGCCACCTTAGCGATATTTATGGCGCTCCATATGCTGCCGGCCTTACGTGGTGTAAAACGGATGGTATAGCTATGTTCATCGATCGTTTTTCTCACACCATCAATCCAGCCGAAACAGATCGCCTGGTCTACAGATTCAGGCCAGGTAATACTGGGTTTACCACTACCTGTTTTGAAAAATCCCACGAGTAGTTCTGTTTCTTTGAGATGATTTTTGTGCAGCCAGTCACGAAAATCCTTTGGTGTAGCGAAAAATGTAGGTTTCATATTATCAGGAGTGAATGTATGATCTAAGTTACTGGAAAGTTGGGGAGAAAATAAGGCAGGTATAAAAAGAAAAAGCTGCTTCGATTGAAGCAGCTTTTTCTTTACTGGGTGGAGGATAGCGGGCTCGAACCGCTCACCTCAAACATGCCATGCTTGCGCTCTACCAGATGAGCTAATCCCCCATGTTCTTTTGCCCTTGCGGGATGCAAAAATATATTTTTTCTTTGAAAACCAAACATTTTATACAAAATCTTTGAAAATTCCTTCTACTGTTTCCTTAAGTTCCTTCAGCAGTAAGGGTTTGCGGAGTAATTTTGTTACGAGCGGATTGGCATTGGTACGGGTAATATCGCTATAATCCAGTGTAGAAGATACCATAATGATATGGCACTGTGACTTTATCTTTTGTGGATAACTATCGAATGCCTGCAAAAATTCAAATCCATCCATTTCCGGCATCTGAATATCCAGCAGGATGACAGTAGGAGGGATACGCGGCAGGGAAATATTGCTGGACAGGAATTCCAGCGCTTTATTCGGATTCAGAAACGAGAGCACGGTTCTGCTGATCTGTTGCAAAGTGATTAATTTCTCATGCAGCAACAGATCAATTTCATTGTCGTCGATCAATATGACTCTCAGATCAGGTATCGAATTCATTTCTGTTTGGAATAGTAATTTCAAATTGAGTGCCTTCTCCGTATTTGGACTCGACGTTAATGGTACCGCCAATTTTGGTCAATGCCTCCTTAACGATATATAACCCGATTCCACTACCAGGCTTGTTGTTATTCTTCGACCGGAAGAACATTTTGAAGATATTATTCAAATGCTCGCTCAAGATGCCTATGCCATTATCCCTTATCCAGATGGTAGCTTTGTGTGGTTCTACCTTTACAGAAAGATGTACCATCGGATTGGCCTCATCTGGTTTTTGGTATTTAACAGCATTGGAAATCAGATTGTTCAGTATAACGCTGATACGGAAGGTATCTCCCCGGAAATCCATATGCTGCTCCACCTGCGTCTGAAAACGTATATCCGTGTTCTGCGGTTGAAAAACAGTGATACAGTCGCTGAGCAGGTTAGTAAATTCTATCTTTTCATGCTCTACTTCCAGCCGTGAATTCCTGTAATATTCGATTATTTTCTGGATAAAACCATCGAGTTTCAATACACAGGTTTCTACCATGTTCAGGTATCCGTTAGGATCGGTCACACTGTTATCCAGTCTGGAAAGATTAATAATACCCAGTACAGACATCAGCGGAGAACGGAGGTCATGGGAAGTGGAATAGATAAACCTGTTCAGTTCATCATTCGTTTTTTCCAGTTCTGCTATCTTTTCTTTCAACTGCCTTCTGGTAGCATAGATCTCATAGGCATTGTTGATCGTGCGATGCAGCTCATGCTCATCCCATGGTTTTTTTATGTAGGAGAAGATATGTCCTTTGTTGATCGCATCGATGATATCATCGACATCTGTATACCCTGTAAGCAGGATACGCATCGGGTCGGGCAATACGTCCTTTATCTCATTAAAAAACTCTACCCCTGTAGATACGGGCATCTTCTGATCGGCGATAATGATATGCACCATTATCTCCTTCAACAGCAGCTTGCCTTCCTGGGCAGACGTAGCCGTATAGATCTCATAACTTCTTCGGAAAGCAGCCTTAAAAGCGTTCAGGTTATGGATCTCATCATCGATGTATAAAATTCTGATTCGGTTCTCTTTCATCAATGGCAGTTATGGTTAAATACTACAGGTGACTTGAAAGGTCCAGCGGTAAATATATAATAAATTCTGCACCCTCTCCAGGGGCTGAATTCACGATAATTTTACCCCTGTGCTTCTCAATGATGCTAAATACAATGGAAAGTCCTAAGCCCGTTCCTTCGCCGACATCCTTAGTAGTAAAAAACGGATCAAATATTTTTTCTTTTACCTCTGCAGACATACCAATACCGGTATCTTTAATTGTAATAACAACAAATTCACCTTCCTGTTTGGTAGAGATGGTGATCGATTCGTGATCTGTCTGCTCTTTTTTGGTTTTAATGGCATTGAGTGAGTTCGACAGGATATTCATAAATACCTGGTTCACCTTTCCTGCATAGCACTCTATCTTGGGTAACTCACTGTAGTGTTTGATGATGTTGACATTGGAAGGTATGCCGTTACGCAGCAATACCAACGTGGAATCCAAACCTTCGTGAATATCAATTGATTTCACATCACTCTCGTCCAGTCTGCTAAAGGTACGTAGCCCTTTCACAATTTCAGCTGTTCTGGCAGCCCCGTCCTCAATCCCTTTTATCAGGGAAGAAATCTCCTCGTGAATATAATCAATATCAATTTCCCGTTTGAACTTTTCAATACTGCTGAGTTCCTGTTGAATATCCGGACTGGTTTTCAGGTCGTCGTAGCGGTTCAGCAGGCTTCTGAGGTCTGCTATATCCATCTTTAATGGCTTGATATTGGAAGTAACGAAATTGATAGGGTTATTGATTTCATGGGCAATACCGGCGGTCAGCTGACCGAGGGATGCCATCTTTTCCTTTTCTACCAGCCTTGTCTGGGTATCTTTCAGGTTGGTGAGGGCAATATTCAGGTCCTTGTTACTGTTCTGCAACTCTTCCGTACGCTCCTGTACCTTCGCTTCCAGGATAATATTCTGCTCTCTTACCAGTTGCTCATTTTCCTTGGAAATCTGCAGTGCGAGCGCCTGAGAGGCCTCTTTCTCTGCTTTAAAAGTATTGATTTTATCTGCCAGTGCAAACGACAGTAATACGACTTCCATACCTGATCCGATCACCAGGATATGGCTCGTGAAAATGTTATAGGGGATAATGCCGATATCTTTCAATACAAATACAATCACCGCCAGAATGAAGATGGTCCAGGCCAGTACAAAGATTCTTGCCGGCTTGGAATGTCGGAAGGCCTGTGATACGGCAAACAGCAGAATAAAGCTGACGCCGGTAATTGCCAGGAAATCTATAACGGCATAGGCTATACTGAAATAACCCAGTAAGCTCATCACTATAGTACTGGAATAGACGATGATGAACAGGGTAAATATCCGATAGGCCCATGGCGCTTTTTCCTTTACATGCAGGAAGTTTTGTACGAATACCAACACGGAGATACCCGATAAAGCCCCCGCCCACAGCACACTTTGCTCGGTAATGAAGATATTGTTGTTCCAGAAAAACCGGTAGCCAAAGCCTTGCAGACATACCTGTGCCAGACCAACAAAGAAGATATATATGATATAGTAGAAATAGCTCCAGTCGCGTACAGAGAAGAAGATAAAGGTATTATAGAAGATCATGACGAGAATAATACCGATGTAGATAGACAACAGCAGATCGTCATTATATAGCTTGTTATAGATTTCTCTGGCGGTACCGATGTAGATGGGCACCAGTACTGCTTCCCGGCTTTGTATGCGCAGGTAAAATGTTTGTGCAGTGCCCTGCGGGATTTTAATATTATAAACGAAATTCTGGTGATTAACAGGTCTTTTGTTGTAGGGTCTTAATTCACCACCGGGAATCATCTGGAAATGCCCGTTCTTATCAGGATAGTAAAGGTCGATGAGATCGAGAATAGGGTAGGTGACGTCAAACATCAGTTCTCCTTCAGAGGTGGTGTTCTGTACGGTGAACCGCAACCATATGGCGTCTTTGGTGATGCCGAAGTTGGGAATCTGTTTCTGTAATTTCAGGAACTTGCCGTCATGAAGGATATCCTTGAATTCCAGTTTCCCGGGAGGATCTAATAAATATTCCAGCTGGCCGTATTCAGCCAGCTGGATGGGATAATTATTTGAAATATTAATGGTATCTGCCCAAGCTGGTAAAGAGAAAGATGTTACTAACAGTAACAGGCATACGAATTTATAATATACCGGTTGGATCAGATGTCGCATTTTTATAAGGTAATCACTTTGATGTTTTGAAAATTTGTTCCAGGTCTACATAATATCGGCCGGAATGAATGTCGCTACCCAGGGAAATTTCTCTGCAGACATGTGCGATGGCTGCTCCTCCCAGCATAACAGCTGACGCCAGCTGTGGCCAGGTGGTGATGGTTTTCCCGATTTCCTGCAATGACAATTGCATTTTAGGGGATAACGCGCTAAAATTGACGATACTATCTACCAGTGCCATGCGGGCAGGTCCCTCCATGCTACGTACTTCTGCAGGGGTCAGTGTTGCAGGCACTCTTCCATGCAAGATAGGTAAATCAGGATGGACATCAAACCTTTCCACATCAACCATGCCTCTGTCGCTGGTATCCATTAACACCGGGATACCCTGTGCTCTGGCTTTCAGGCGGGCGAGGATCTTTACATCCAGGCCATCGCATTCTTCTACCAGTATGTCCAGTTTACCGTTTTCAGTAAGGAATCCATCAATGTTATCGTCAGTAATACCTTCATCATAACAACGAACAACGATGAAAGGATCTATTTCTGCAATTTCTCTGGCTACCAGTACCGTTTTACGTGTACCAACATTATGTACGCCCGTACGGATACGGTTCATATTGCTGAGGTCGAGGGTATCAAAGTCAGCAATACGTAACTCGCCACAGAGCCGCTCCATGGCCAGTGCCAATGCCACGCTCTGCCCAACGGATAATCCTATCACGCCAATTTTCTTACCTGCCAGTTTATTCCTTTCTGCGGTAGTTATTTTCTGCTGATTTCTGCTGGTACGGAGTTCGATAAATTCAGCCTCATCCAATATGTGCACCAGTCGGTAAGACCAGGGATAATACACCCAAACGCCAAGTTGCGCGGCTGGTGTGCTGCCAAGATATTCCCTGATATGTTCCTGGATTTGCTGATCGGTGAGTCGTTGGGTAGGGTTGCGGAGTTTGATCAGTTCCGCGAGCTGTGCCGTAAAGGCGTCGTAAACACAGATGTGGGGGTGCTGTTTTAGCAGTGCTTCTAATGCAGCTTTTTGTGCTGGCTGCTGCAGGTGATAAAAAACTACCTTTCTTTCGTTATTATCCTTGTTGCCTGCTGCTAAAGCCTCTTCTAGTATTATGCTCATTTCAGAAATTTGTTGCTATTTAACCAATGGCAGCTCGGAAGTTGCTGCTGACATTATTCTAAGGTCATAGTCTACCTGCATTTCTCCCTTGGGTCCTTTTTCAATGATAGTCTGTACGGGGTTATTACGCAAACTCAGCATTCTCTCCCTGTCCTCGGGATGGGCGCTTTTTAGTTCCAGCGGATCCTGGAGGATAAGGGCGGTAGCGATCAGGTCTTCCTTCGGGTAGTAGAATGTTCCCTGGTTACCTATATTTGTCATGATCTGATAACCGGTACGGATACTGTTCCTGAAGGTTGTCTGGGCGCAAAATCCAAGAAATGTTGTTACCGGCAACTGGTTCAATACCGCATTTACTACACGGAACAGCACGATGCTGCCGATTCCCCAGCCTGCTACTTCCCTGGAATTCCAGAGGCCGCAAAATTCGCCGGTACCACCGCCATCTGCCAGGTCCTTGACAATACCAAAAATACGAGGGTCCATGGTATTGATGGCACTTTCGATGGGTAAAGGAACGCTGCCACCTGCCAGCTGAATACGACAGCCACCATACATTTTCGTATAGTCGTCGTTGCTAACGGTGATGATATAGGTATAAGGCTCGTACATCCAGTCCACGTTCGCAGACGTAACTTTTGTTACACCGTATGCTTCTAACACTTTACGATGCCCTGCAATATACTGCAAACATTCTTCAGGATACTCTATCGCCTTGAATACTCTAACCTTAAGCATGTAACTGGGATGCTTTTATATTAATTTATAACCAGGTTTACGATTGCTTCCATGCTGCTTAAACAATGCTGGAACTGATGCGCTTTAATCTGATCAACTCGGTCATACTAACAACGGAATAAGCCAGCAGAAGAAATTGCTGATAATGATTTTTGTTGGCCATAGCAGCAAGGGTTGCATTTCTATCTCCGAAGTTAGCGGCGCCCGGGATAAATAGTCTCATTAGTCGAAAAAGATTAAAATCGATTGATCTTCACATGAAGGTAATGGTAAAATAGTATTATTTCCAGAATTATCCATATTGTCACGTTCAATTTTTGTGGAAATGACGGGGTGAAATCACCTGGTATACTGGTTCTCAATACTATAGATATCCTGAAATATTTTGTAGAAATTTTAAAGTCATCTGATTGGTGTAAAATTTGATAAAATTTTTATCCTGCTAACCAGTAGATTTGTGAATACCATCAGTTTAAACAAATTCAATCTTTTCATATGAACAAAAGAGAATTTATCAAGCTTACCGGCCTCGCCGGCGCCGCTGTACTGAGCGGTCCGCTCAGTAGTCTGGCGACTACCGCAGCTCCTGTGAAAACTAATGCTGCTGATCCTAAAGCCCCATTCGTTTTACCTCCACTGACTTATGGCTATGACGCCCTGGAGCCTAACATCGACAAACTCACCATGGAAATCCATCATGATAAACACCATGGCGCCTATGTCAAAAATCTTAATGATGCAGTGAATAATACACCTTATGCATCGCTTACCCTCGAACAGATCCTGAACAAAGTTACCACCAATCCTGCCGACAAAGCAATCCGTAACAACGGTGGCGGTCACTACAATCACTCCCTTTTCTGGACACTCCTGTCGCCAGAGAAAACAACCCCTTCCGATAAACTGAAAGCCGCTATCAATAAAGATTTTGGATCATGGGAAGCCTTCCAGACCAAATTCAACGACGCAGCAAAAACAGTATTCGGTTCAGGCTGGGCATGGGTAATCGTTACAAAAGATAAAAAACTGGCAATAACAAGCACCCCTAACCAGGATAACCCGTTGATGACTAATATCGTAACGGATAAAGGAGCACCAATACTGGCCCTGGATGTATGGGAACATGCCTATTATCTCCATTACCAGAATAAACGTCCTGACTATATCAACGCATTCTGGAATGTTATCAACTGGAATGAAGTGGACAAAAGATACAAAGCTGCTATCGGCTGATAGCAGCTTTAATATTTAAGGGCTGGCCATCAGGTGAAAACCGATGGCCAGCCCTTTTTATGATAGTGCGTTATTTACGTCTGAAGAATACAAACCCGTTCTTCTCTCCAATTACCTCCAGATTAGGATGATGCCTGTATTCGTCAGCATCGGTGATCCTGCAGATGAAATACGCAGGTTTATCTATCTGACCATTTAGCAGCCAGTCCAGATTATAGTAATTCTGGTTGGCATGCGGCATTTCCCTGCTGTAATAATGCTGTGCATAACTGTGATAGCTCAGTGCCTTCACATATACATCCTTGCCTTGCAGCGACTCAAAGAATTCGATAGCCGCCCGCTGTGAATAGGCTTCCACTTTAGGCACAAAATGTACGACAGTAACCTGTATTGCCACGATAGTACTTACAAACAGGCAGATCAGACCCTGCCTTATCTTTTTCTTTGCCAGTAGTACACCGCTGATAATCACCAATATGGCGTAACCAATGCCGTAACCCGCTTCAGTAACCGACCACGGTACATCTGCCTGTAGGTTAGCAACTGCAAACTTATCGCCGATATAAGGAATCAACTCGTTTTTATATACACCCACCAATGGCAACAGCCCGATGGCAATTCCCAGTATTACACCAATGCAGAGTAATAGGCCAAGAACCCACCCACGAAGGCGTATTTTGCCTTCTGCCAATTGGTAAACCTGGTTGGCAGCCAGGAAGGTAAGCGGAAAATAGCAGAGGGAAGAATAGTGTACGATCTTCGTTTTAACAATAGAAAACAGGATCAGTACCACCCAGAACAATACCCACATCCATTTTTTGAAATCCTTCAATTCCTGGTTAGCAGCACCGCCACTGTAAATAGACTGCTTTTTCCCCTGGAAATACGTGAAAAGAAATATGCTTGCAGGAAAGCAGCCTGCCAGCAACACTATCCAGTGGTAGAAGAATGGCCCGCCATGCCCCGCGTCTTCTGTAGTCAGCAGGCGGATCTGGTATTTCACGAATTCGTTGACAAACCACCAGCCATGGGCAATGATTTCATAACCAAACCAGAGCAGGGTAGTGAAGCAGGCGAATAAAGCGATGAGCCCGATATGCGAGAATCTGATGGCAATACGGCCTTTGTTAACAATCCAGTATACCAGCAGGCAAAGGATGGCTACCAGTATCGCCACAGGTCCTTTGGTCAGTACAGCGAGCCCCAGTAGGAAGCCGCTGATCACCGCCATGTACAACGGTTTCTCAGCAAAGGCAATGCGATGCGCGAAATAGATGGACAGGAAGATAAACAGGTTAAAAGTAGGGTCTATAATCCCGGATTTGAAATAGAAATGAGGTAACCATGAACCTGCATATACCAGTGCCCACCAGAGCCCCAGCTTTTCATCAGCAGTTTTTTTGCCGATAGCATATACAGATAACAGGGTGATGATACCAATGATTGCATTAGGGAAACGTGCTGCGAAGTCGTTGACGCCAAAAAGCATCATACTGCCGGCCTGCATCCAGATGAATAAAGGTGGTTTTTCCCAGAAAGGTCTGAAATCGATTTGAACCTGACTAAAGTTGTGCGTGACAATCATTTCCCTTGCGGCTTCAGCGAAGTTTATTTCGTCCCAGTCAAAAAGGTGCACTGCACCGAGGAAAGGAATAAACAACAAGGCCGCCACGATGGCAATCAACAGATATCTCATTATAAATCAGAAAATTTTTCTAAGCTGGCGCGTTGGCATTTAAAATGGCTTCTGCACATAGTTCATTGGCAGAAGTGGTATTACGGAATTGGAAAAAGCTATAAGCGGCGATGGAACTTAATGTTCCGATGATACTACCTACATAAACATCTGCGAAGAAATGTTGAGCGAGGTAGATTCTGGAATAACCGGCAATGAGTGCAAGCGCAATGAATGCGATACCCCATCTTTTGTTAGGAAGAACAAGGGAAAGAAAGCAGAACATGGCAAAAGCACCGGCAGAATGGCCGGAAGGGAAGCTGTTGCTGCTATGAACAGTTACCCATTTTACGGTATGAACCAATGCGCCTGCCTGGTCGCCAAAATAGCTGATCGGGCGGGGGGCGCAATAATAATGTTTAGCTACCTGTACGATGAGTACGGCCAGCAGAAAAGAAGCCAGCCCGGTAAAAAAGAGCTTGAATCTTTTGGTAACTAACATCAGCAATAATACCAGGCTAAACATGATACCATCGCCGAGATAGGTCATTCCTGTTACTACCATGTCTGCCCAGGAAGCATGTACTCCGTTGATGTGGAGAAACAGCTCACGTTGGCCAATGGAGCAAAGCAATACACCTCCCAGGATCACCCATGAGAAGAATGGCAGAAAGAAGTAGGCATTCTTTCTGAACAGTGTAAGCAGCGTTTTCACTTTTTGTAGGTTTTAAGTTGTAGGTTGCCTTTTAAATCTCCGTAAGAACTTCTTAACTTTTTGTATAATGCGAAAATAGAATTCTTTATTGAAAAGCTGCGAATCATTCATGGCTTTATAAATTAAAAAAGCCGCGATTGGCAACAATACAATATTGGAGAGCCACATCCCCGACCAGGTCATCATGACACCACTTCTGGCCATCTTCTCTCCGATCATGAAAAATACGTTAAATATCACAAAGAAGATAACCGCAAACACAAGTGGGGTACCCAATCCGCCCTTACGGATAATAGAACCCAGTGGAGCACCTATCAGGAACATCACGATACATGCTGCCGCCAGTGTGAATTTACGCTGCCATTCTACTTTGTGCATTAATATAGCTCCATGTCGGTCTTCATAGTCTTTAGCAGGAGTTTCCAGGGCACTTAAGCCTTCACGAACGGTTTGTTCCGCTCTCTCCAGCACATTTCTGCGCTGTTCCAACGGAATAACCTCTTCGAAATCTTTTACTTTAAGGGGTGGTACAGTTTTGGCCCAGGCGCTGTCTTTCCATTTGGAGAAAGTATACCGGCTGGATACATAGGCGTGCATGGTTTTACCATAGGTAGCTTCCACTTTCTGGAGCGAATCGATGGCCTGGTCCAGCTGGCGGACGTTCAGCATCTGCTGGTTGGATGCAAAAAGGTCCATGTTCAGGCGGTTGAATGCAAACGCGCTGAGGTCAAAAGCCTTACTGTATTTATGGAAACCAAACCGGATCATGTCCGGTGGTACGGTGAAGCCACGGTTGCCACGTTCTTCGTATCTCCAGCCGTTTTCCAGGATGAAGTAGAGAAAACGTTTATTGGCAGTAAGCACCATCTGGCCTTTTTCCGCAGTAATAATTTTGTCGCCTCCACCGGTAGAGTGGTCAAATATGATGACCTGGTGGATGGTCTGGTTATCTTTATCTTTCTGGGCTACCTTGATGGTATAGCCGGGAATATCTTTATAAAAAACACCTGCTTTGATATTGAATGCCGGTTTGGCATTGGTGATATCCCAGAGGAGTGATTTGGCCTGGAGGTTGGCTACAGGGATGACGTAGTTGGCAAACAGGAAGGCGCCGATGGCGATGACGGTACAGATGGCCAGGAGAGGTCTGATAAAGCGCAGCAGGGAGATGCCGGCTGATTTCAGGGCTACAAGCTCAAAACTTTCACCCAGGTTCCCGAAGGTCATGATGGAGGAGAGGAGTACAGCCAGCGGAAGTGCCAGGGTTACAAGCGTTGCACTGGTATAGGCAATCAGCTGAATGATTACCATGGTATCCAGTCCTTTTCCCACCAGATCGTCGATGTACTTCCACAGGAACTGCATAATCAGTACAAACAGCGTCACGAAAAAAGTGGCTATAAAGGGACCAAGAAATGTTTTTATAATGAGTTTGTCGAGTTTTTTCACTGATAATGCTGTATTTGATCTGAATCCCGAACTTCGTATACACGAGCTTCCGGGTACTATAAACCGTAAAGTTAGTATGATTTCACAAAGGAGCGTAAAGAACGCCCTAAATTACCGTTAAATTATATGGAAAATTTTGAATTGACAGCAGCGGAGGCATCCATAGCGGCCGATGCGGAGTTATTACGGATGAAGAATCGTGTGATGGTGAAGGCGGTGCAGCTGATGGGGGTGATACAGGAGGGGCTGGCAGGTCATGCGGCGCATCAGCGGTTTCCGTTTGAGGCGGAATGGCTGGGCAGGCATGCGAAGATCTCGAAAGGAGAGCAGTATAAGGGTTTGCCGTGGGTAATGCTGGATTATCCACGATTTTTCAGCAATAGTGATGCGTTTGCGTTCCGCACCATGTTTTGGTGGGGGCATTACTTTAGCAGTACCCTGCATCTTGCGGGAAGGGTGAAAGCTATGTTCAGTAACGTATTAATACGCAACCATGCGGTATTAGCCAGTAATGGTTTTCAGGTTTACCTGGGAGATGATCCCTGGGAACATGATTTTGAAGGAGGGAATTACAGGCCCATAGGAAGTATAAGTTTAGAAGATTGGAGCGTAATAATTAATCGTCATGATTTCCTTAAAATAGCGAAGCCATATTCGCTGGCGCATTGGGGTAAAGTAAGCAGGGAAGTAGTTGCGGCTTACGCAGCACTTCTTGCATTACTAGACACAAAGGCTGGTTAATTGCCGATTCTGTGAAACAGATCTTTTACCTGATATTCCCATAGCTGGCTCTGGTCCTTGATTTCTTTCTTTTCAGCGAAATCTTTTACTACCAGGATGGTTTCGTTGGTAACTTCAGAAATCTGAATCCTGAATTCGAAGTATTCTTCTTTCGGGGCATGGGTCCAATGTAGACGGATAAATTCATCCTCTTCCTGCTCCAGTACTTCCGCTTCTTCTTCCGCGCCGTTCCAGGAGAAAGAGAAAACATTATCTCTGAAGTCAACCTTATCAGCGAACCATTCCTGTAAGCCTGCCGGCGTGGAAAGAAATTCGTATAGAATAGAGGGTGAGCATCTAACCGGGAATTCCAGCTCGTATAGCACTTTCTTAGACATCTCTCAAATAATTAGTAAATCAATATCATCAGTTTGCAATTATAGAAAATTATTTATTCTGTCAAAATAATTTACGGTTTTTTTTTAACTATCTTCAAAAAACTTTCTTCGCTTTAAAAAAAATCTATTTATTATTATAAATAATAATATTAATATATTGATATATGGGTGTATATTCGCGAAGATGGTTTCTATGGTAAAAATTCATAAAAATTGCAAGCGCTTAAACATCAATCGATTTTGTTTTGAAATGTTTTAAAAACCTAAGAAATTTTTTGGTCGGTATCTAAAAAAAGTTATTTTTGTCAGGCATTCATCAAATCTTAACATTTTATTAACCTGTAACTGTTCCGACTCTATGTCAATGCGCCAACTTAAAATCACTAAGTCCATTACTAACAGGGAATCGCAATCCTTGGAGAAGTACCTGCAGGAGATAGGGAAAGTGGACTTAATCACGCCGGAGGAAGAGGTTAATCTTGCTATCCGGATCAAGCAGGGCGATCAGAGAGCGTTGGAAAAGCTAACCAAAGCCAACCTTCGTTTCGTTGTATCCGTTGCTAAACAGTATCAGAATCAGGGCCTGTCGCTCAGCGATCTCATCAATGAGGGCAACCTGGGGTTAATTAAAGCTGCTCAACGTTTTGATGAAACGCGCGGTTTTAAATTCATTTCCTACGCAGTATGGTGGATTCGTCAATCCATCCTGCAGGCTTTGGCTGAACAATCCCGCATCGTGCGTCTGCCGCTCAACAAGGTAGGCCTGAGCAACAAAATCAGTAAAGCGTATTCACAGCTGGAACAGGAGTTCGAACGCGAGCCTTCTCCCGACGAACTGGCTACCATTCTTGAAATCAATACAGATGAGGTAGAAGCTACGCTCGGCGTTGCAGCCCGTCACGTATCGATGGATGCGCCTTTTATTGACGGAGAGGATAACTCCCTCCTCGATGTACTCGAAAATCCAAATGCCGTTTCCGCCGATGAAGAACTGGATCACCATGATTCTTTACGCCGCGAAATTGAGCGCTCCCTTTCCACGTTAACGGACCGTCAGAAGGATGTAATCATGTTGTACTTCGGTATTGCCGTTGAACATCCTATGTCTTTAGAAGATATTGGCGAAAAATTTGGCCTCACACGCGAACGTGTACGCCAGATTAAAGATAAAGCCATCACTAAATTAAGAACTACTTCCCGCAGCAAATTGCTCCGCAATTACCTGGGAAGCTGATAATATTGATATCTTGGTTTAAAGCGATAGGCCCTCCGGGCCTGTCGCTTTTTTATTTTATACAGCTTGTTTACCCGGTGATTTGTCCCGGGAAAGAATGGGCCCGGCCATCGGCCGGGCCCATTCTTTCCCGGTTCCCGCCCGCCTCCGGCGGGCGGGAACCGGGAGAAAACATAATACAGGTCTGCTTTTACAATTCAATTCTTTACTGAAAAAATCTCCGGGAAAAAAACTACATTTGCCATCCGTTTAAAATACCGACAATGTTTGAATCTCTATCAGAGCGGCTCGACTCCGCGTTTAAACAACTTAAAGGGGAAGGCCGTATTTCGGAAATAAATATTGCCACAACCATTAAGGAAATCCGCCGCGCATTGGTGGACGCGGATGTGAACTACAAGATTGCGAAGGAATTTACTGATAAGGTAAAAGATAAAGCACTGGGAGAAAAGGTACTGACCTCCATCTCTCCGGGACAGCTCATGGTGAAGATCGTGAAAGACGAACTCGCTGAACTGATGGGCGGTACCGAAGCCGAATTTGATATCAAAAATACTCCTACTGTTGTACTGATCGCAGGTTTACAGGGTTCCGGTAAAACTACCTTCTCCGGTAAACTGGCGAACTACCTCAAATCCAAGAAGAACAAAAAACCTTTGCTGGTTGCTGCCGATATCTACCGCCCTGCGGCGATCGATCAGCTGAAAGTACTGGGTGAACAGATCGGGGTAGAAGTATACAGCGAACCAGAAAATAAAAACGCCGTTCAGATCGCTGAAAATGCGATCAGACACGCTAAATCCAATGGTAATAATATCATCATCATCGATACCGCCGGCCGCCTTGCGGTAGACGAAGCGATGATGACCGAGGTAGCCAACGTCAAAGCAGCCGTTAAACCACAGGAAATCCTCTTCGTAGTGGATTCCATGACCGGTCAGGATGCGGTGAATACGGCTAAGGCCTTCAACGATCGCCTCGACTTCACCGGTGTGGTACTGACCAAACTGGATGGTGATACCCGCGGTGGTGCTGCCCTTACGATCAAGTATACGGTTGAAAAACCGATCAAGTTCGTAAGTATGGGTGAAAAACTCGATACCCTCGATGTTTTCTACCCTGAACGTATGGCACAGCGTATCCTGGGGATGGGTGATATCACTACCCTGGTAGAACGTGCACAGGCCCAGTTCAATGAAGAACAGGCCAAAAAACTGGAAAAGAAAATCCGCCAGAACCAATTTGATTTTGACGATTTTCGCGAACAGCTCCAGCAAATCAAAAAAATGGGTAACTTGAAGGACCTCATGGGAATGATTCCAGGGGTTGGCAAGGCAATCAAGGATATCGACATCAGCGATGATGCCTTCAAAGGTATCGAGGCGATGATCAACTCCATGACACCTTCAGAAAGAGGAAATCCGGACCTGATCGATGGCAGCCGTCGTAAGCGTATCGCAACAGGTAGCGGTAAAAATATTCAGGATGTAAACCAGTTCATGAAGCAGTTCGAGCAGATGCGTCAGATGATGAAAATGATGAATAAGTTCGGCGGCGGCGGAAAAGGCCTGGGTAGCATGATGAAACGCTAATTTGATGTAACCGCCCGAAGCTTTAAAATGGTATCCGTTTGATTGTCAGGGCTCTAGATAAACCAGGGTAAAGTTTATACTGAGTTATATAAATTTTTTTTGCAAATATCGAATTACAGGTTACATTTGCATCCCTAATTAAACAATATTTCCTAACTCGCAAAAAATAACTCGACTTATTTATGCCAGTAAAAATCAGACTGCAAAGACATGGCGCGAAGAAAAGACCTTTCTACTTTATCGTAGTAGCTGACGCTCGCGCTCCAAGAGATGGTAAATTCATCCAGAAAATCGGTACTTACAATCCACTGACTGTACCTGCTTCAATCAACATCGATACTGAAAAAGCATTGCGTTGGTTACAGAAAGGTGCTCAGCCTACCGATACTGTAAGAAGAATCCTCTCTTTCAAAGGTGTATTGTATTTGAAACATCTCCTCAGAGGTGTTACCCTGGGACTGTTCGACGAGCCTACTGCTTACCAGAAGTTTGCACAATGGCAGGCTGAACACGAACAGAAAGTTTCTGCTCGCCGCGATGGACACAGAAAGTCTAAACTTGCTGCTCCTATCGTTAGAAAAGTAGAAGATACTCCTGCTGCTCCGGCAGAAGGCGAAGGTACAGAAGCATAAAACGGCAACGTTTTACAAATACCTGAAAAGGAAATATTTGCAGCCGCAAATATTTCCTTTTTTAATTTCCAATTATGAGCAATTACTTCAGTATAGGGAAAATGTTGTCCGCACATGGCCTGACAGGGGAAATCCTGGTCAGACATAGCCTGGGCAAGCGCTCCACGCTTAAAGGTGTTGAAGCGGTTTTCCTGGAGGAAAGAAAGAATACTTTTATTCCTCATTTCATTCAGCACGTTACCGCCAAAAATGCGGAACAGCTCTATATTAAACTGGAAGGCATTGATACCAAGGAAGCGGCTCAAAAGCTGCTTCCCGGTCAGATTTACCTTCAGGAAGCTGATTTTAAAAGCCAGGCCGCCTCTTCTTCTCCATTGGCATTACTGGGTTTTACAGTGGAAGATGAACAATATGGAACACTGGGCACCGTAGAGGAAGTTATCGAAATGCCCATGCAGGTATTGATAAAAGTACAGATCCAGGGCAAGGAAGCCTTACTGCCTGTCAATGAGCAATCGCTCGTAAAGGTGGACAAGAAAAACCAGGTAGTGCACCTGCAGCTTCCGGAAGGCCTGGTAGAGCTTTATACCGGCTGATAGGGAATTAAAACAGTAGTGGAACTGATAAAACACACCTGCATTATGCGTATTGACATTATAACTGTGTTGCCGGAACTCCTGGAAAGCCCAATGGGGCATTCCATCATGAAACGCGCTCAGGCAAAGGGTTTGCTGGAGGTACACGTGCATCCGCTGCGGGAGTATTCTACCCTGAAGCACCAGCAGGTGGATGATTACCAGTTTGGCGGTGGCGCCGGCATGGTAATGATGCTGGAACCCATTGTAAACTGTATAGAATCACTGAAAGCCAAAGTGGAGTACGATGAAATCATCTACATGACTCCCGATGGTGAAACCCTGAATCAGAAGATGGCCAACACGCTGTCTATGAAAGGGAACCTGATGATCCTCTGCGGCCATTACAAAGGGATAGATCAGCGTATCCGCGATCACTTTATTACCAAAGAGATTTCCATCGGAGATTTCGTGCTTTCCGGCGGTGAGCTGGGGGCAGCTGTACTGGTAGATGCGATCGGCCGCCTGTTGCCAGGTGTGCTGAATGACGAAACCAGCGCATTATTTGACTCTTTCCAGGACAATCTGCTGGCACCGCCGGTGTATACCCGCCCAACCGAATTCAGGGGCTGGAAGGTACCCGATGTGCTGCTGAGCGGCGACCATCGTAAAATCGATGAATGGCGCCATCAACAGGCCTTAGATAGAACCAAGGAAAGACGACCTGACTTATTGTAAATTAATTACTTAAACATTAGTCCAAAGGTATTTTGAACTTTTTGCAGAATTAATGCACTATTAATTTGGTAAATGTGAATTCTTAGTATACTTTTGCACTCCCATAAATATTTGAAAGATGAACGCAATTTCGTTTGTTCACGAACAACTGACAGCTAAAAAACAGTACCCGAAGTTTAAAGCAGGCGACAACGTCACTGTCAATTATAAAATCGTGGAAGGTAATAAAGAAAGGATTCAGTCCTTTAAAGGTGATGTGGTGAAAATCCAGGGTACAGGGTTTACTGCGTCTTTCACTGTTAGAAAAATTTCTGACGGTATTGGTGTTGAAAGATTGTTCCCGCTTTACTCTCCTAACATCGATGGTATCGTGTTAAACAAGGTAGGTAAAGTTAGAAGAGCAAGACTGTACTACCTGCGTCAACGCGCTGGTAAAGCAGCCCGTATTAAAGAAAAAAGGGTTTAGTAATAAATACAGGGAAATTTGTAATAAGCGGGGCCAGCAGGCTCCGCTTTTTTCGTTTTCTTAAAAAGATATTAAATCTATATCCGCTCCTGTATTTTGGCGGAAAAAAGCGGATTTTATAGTTTACCTTTGTAGACTGAATTTTTAAATAATCAATCAAAAAAAGATGACTGCTGTTTTCGCTAAATCTACTTTTTTATTCCTCGGTGATCTGGGTGGTTCTGAAGTGCTGCTGATTGCTATTGTGGTGTTGCTGCTGTTCGGTGGCAAAAAAATTCCTGAGCTGATGCGTGGCCTTGGTAAAGGCATCCGTGAATTTAACGATGCCAAAAACAATGTGCGTCAGGAAATTGAAGAAGGAATGAAAGATAAACCTGCTGCTCCAACTCAATCATCTACTACCGACACCACCCACGGTGCGTAATCGATAGTACACGTTACGGAGTATCTATATTTTAATCTGTTTTAACTGGTTTAGCTTTGCCTGAATTCAGCAGTATAACTACTTTTCATAAAGCATTATACGCCGGCAATACTACCTGTACGGAAAAGGTACGTAGCTATCTCAACCGTATAGCGGAGCTAAAACATTTGAATGCCTTCCTGGAGGTATATGAAGAAGAAGCCATGGAAAAGGCCCGTCAACTGGACGATCGTATTAAAAACGGTCAGCCGGTAGGCCCCCTGGCAGGTGTGGTGGTAGGTATCAAGGATGTTATTTGCTATAAAGGCCATAATGTAAGTTGCGCTTCCCACATTCTGGAAGGTTTCAACGCTTTATATTCTGCCACCGCAATCGAACGATTGCTGGAGGCAGATGCTATTATTATCGGTAACCTGAACTGCGATGAGTTTGCTATGGGTTCTTCCAATGAGAACTCCGTATACGGTCCGGTATTAAATGCATTGGATACTACCCGTGTTCCGGGTGGATCATCAGGAGGCTCAGCCGTAGCAGTACAGGCTGATCTCTGCCAGGTGAGCTTAGGTAGTGATACCGGCGGCTCAGTCCGGCAGCCTGCCGATTTCTGTGGTATTGTAGGGTTAAAGCCCACATATGGCAGAATATCCCGATATGGTTTGGTCGCCTACGCGTCATCTTTTGATAATATCGGGGTTTTTGGCAAGGATATTGCCGATGTGGCAGCAGTTCTGCAAATTATAGCAGGACCTGATGAGTTCGATAGCACGGCTTCTCAAAAAGAAGTACCAGATTACCAGACAGGTCTCACACACAATAAATCCTATAAATTTGCGTATTTAAGGGATGCATTGTATCATGATGGCCTTGATCCGGAGATAAAGAACGCATTTATAGATCTTTTTGAATCTTTGGTAGATGATGGTCACGAAGTAACCGGCAGCGGTTTTGACCTGATCGATTATGTTGTACCAGCCTATTATGTGCTGACTACAGCCGAAGCATCTTCCAATTTGTCGCGTTATGATGGTGTGAAGTATGGCCACAGAACGGAACAAAAAAACCTCGATCTGACCGATTTTTATAAGAAAAGCAGATCAGAAGGTTTTGGTAAAGAAGTAAAAAGGCGTATCTTACTGGGGACTTTTGTACTGAGCTCGGGCTATTACGACGCGTATTACACTAAAGCTCAACAAGTTAGGCGATTGGTTGCTGATAAACTAAACGAGATTCTCAACCAGTATGACGCCATTTTAATGCCAACAGTGCCTTCAACGGCATTTAAATTAGGGGAAAAAACTGACGACCCTATAGCTATGTACCTTGCCGACATATACACGGTCTTAGCGAATTTGGCGGGTGTACCTGCAATATCGGTCCCCATGTGGAAGCATTCTAACGGGATGCCTTTTGGTGTACAGATCATCACAAAGAAGTTTGACGAGTCTAACCTGTTAAACATTGCCCATCAATTGATGGAACGCAACCAGGGATCGATTGTATAAAATAAATTGTATGAGAAAAATCTTTTTACTTACGCTCTTGCCAGCATTGAGTTTTGGAATTGTGAAGGCGGATAGCAACGGCATACCTAAAAAGACGGATATCGCTACGCGATATGCCGATACTGCTGTATTAAATCAAACCAGGGTAAAATTACCTAAGGATACCGTTCGCGCTACTCCTACTTCCATTGCAGTTAAAAAGGCGGCCCAAAGTCTGCCTAACAATATTCGTAGCCCAAAAGTCTACGAACAGATAAACAATAACCTGGTAGCCGGTTATGTGAATAACTACGCTACCCGTTACAGCCAGCACCTCGCCATCATGATCGAAAAGGGCCAGCCTTATTTCGCCATGGTGGAAAAGATTTTCCGTGAACACGGAATTCCTGAAGAAATGAAATACCTCGCTGTTATCGAATCCAGCTTCAACACCAACGCACGTTCCAGAGTGGGCGCCGTAGGTGCGTGGCAGTTCATGGCAGGTACCGCCCGTATCTTCGGTCTGAGTGTCGGTAAAAAAGTAGACGAAAGAAAAGACTTCTATAAATCTACACTCGCTGCAGCACAGTACCTCAACCAACTGTACGATCAGTTTGGTGACTGGTTACTGGTAGTAGCAGCTTATAACTGCGGCGCCGGCGGCGTTCAACGCGCTATGAAAGCCAGCGGCCGTGAAGACTTCTGGGGCATGCAATATTTCCTGCCAGCTGAATCACGTAACCACGTGTACAAATTCATCGCTACAGGTTATATCCTCGACCGATTCAACAACTTCTTCGGTGTTAGCATGGACGATAACAAAGCTGTAGTTACCAATGCTACAGAAGTTGCCGCTCCTGTTGCTGCCGTAGCAAGAGGTCCGTTGACAGAAGATGAAATCTTTAGCTCTGTTGAAGTAAACGTTACCGGTAAATACAGACTGGAAGCCATCGCTAAAGGCCTCGATATGGACGCCGCAGCACTGGACCGCCTGAACCCTGGTTTCGCAAAAGCTATGGCTTCTCCGGCTAATGCCTACGATCTGCGCATTCCTAAAGATAAAATGAAGCAGTTCCTGGCAGATAAGGAAGAAATCCTGAAAGAGTCTGTTCAAATGACCCTGGATGATAAAGCTTCCGCTGTGGATAAATCTAAATTCCCTGCTCCGGCTAAAATGCCTGAAGCAAAAGCACCGGCTGCAAAAGCAGCTGCTGCTCCCGCAAAAAAATCAGGGACTCACCACCACAGCACCAAGAAGAAACATCACACTAAGAAGAAATAAGCTGCATCGGTTACGATAAAGCATAAACGATATAAAGCAAAAAGGCCGTCTCTACTGAGTAGAGACGGCCTTTTTGCTTTAATAACTACACCCTGCCCCATTAAGCAAATACAGGCGTAGGTGTTAGATCAATATGTGTAATAATATCCGCAATGCAGCCCTGTATTGCTACGCTTTAATCATCTGCCTGAATAAACATACAGACATCATCGTTAGATATACCGGAAAAAAGAAGTCCGGCCGCTACTTAGTAGAGACCGGACTTCTTTTTATATTTTTTTGATTAAATACAAAACGGGTACAGGCGTAAGCGTTATGCCGTAACCGCTTTGGTATCATGTTGTTTACGCTCGGAATAAGCCACAATATCCAGCAGCGGGCCGGTCATGAAGGTCGTTGTCAGCGCCATCAGTACCATCATGGCAAATATTTCCGGAGAGAGGATGCCCAGATCGTAACCGATATTGAGCACTACCAGTTCCATTAAACCACGTGTATTCATTAATGCGCCTATGCTTACCGACTGGCGCCAGCTGGAGCCCATTAAGCGCGCGGTAATGGTGCTGCCACCGAATTTACCACCAACGGCAACCAGCATAATCATACCGAATGCAGCCCAGAGATGTCCCTGGGTAAGTAGCCCGATATGTGTACGCAAACCGGTGAATGCAAAGAAGATGGGCAGGAGAATCAGCAGGGAAACGTCCTGTAATTTGTCGGTGAATATCTTGCGGATCGTTTCCTGTACAGGCATGATGGCGCCTGCCAGAAAAGCCCCGAATAAGGCGTGAATTCCGATTACTTCGGCCATCCATGCAGACAGGAGCAAAGCAAGGAATACGATGCCGGCTGCGCCTTTTTCGTTGGATTTATCCAGCTGGCGCTGAATTACTTTTTTCAGCCACGGACGTACCAGCAGCAGCATGACTGCCACAAATACAATAGCAAGTGCAATAGTAATAATAGCCGTCGCTATACCTGTTGATTTAGCGATCGCTACCACAATAGCCAGGATACACCATGCGGTGATATCATCTGCTGCTGCACAGGTGATAGCCAGCGTGCCCAGGGGGGTGCCTGTTAATTTCCGCTCCTGTACAATCCTTGCCAGTACCGGAAAGGCGGTAATACTCATGGCGATGCCCATAAACAAGGCAAAAGCCATAAAGCTGATATTGGCAGGGGCATATGCTTCAAAGATGAAATAGGCGAGTCCTACGCCCAGGAAAAACGGCACCACAATGCTGGCGTGAGAGATCATCACGGCATCATGTGCTTTATTCTTGATTTTGCTGAGGTCTACTTCCATACCCACAATGAACATAAAGAATGCGAGACCGATCTGACTCAGGAACTGGAGGCTTTTTAAAGAATCCGAAGGGAAGAGGAATCCGGAAAAAGAAGGAGCTACCCAGCCCAACAGGGATGGCCCGAGGAGAATACCCGCGATGGTTTCACCTACCACCGAGGGCTGGCCGATCTTATTGGCCAGTTTTCCGAATACACGCGCCGCCAGCATGATCACCACGATCTGCAACAGCAGCAGGGCAAGCGGATGTTTGAAGTTGTCCAGGTACCTAACCCAGGTACTGCCTGAAGCCAGTACAGTTGCCGGGGAATTAGGGGTGGAAATGGCCTGTTTTATAGGGAGCGCCTGCCCTTTGCTCAGTACGAACCAGATCAGTGCGCCGAATATTCCGATAATAACAGGATACCAGATAAAGCGTTTATTCATATCTATCTAATTGAAATCTATCTGAAAGATAAAAAAAACCTGTTACCCATTAATATTATGAAATTGATCATCTGTATATATTAGAAAAGGTCTCTGTTCAACAGAGACCTTTTCCAATATATTTTATCGTGGAAATGCTTAGATAGCAGCGATTCCGGGAAGGGTTTTGCCTTCGAAGAATTCGAGCATGGCACCACCACCTGTAGATACATAGCTTACTTTATCAGCCAGGCCAAACTGGTTAACAGCGGCTACGCTGTCGCCACCGCCTACCAGAGAGAATGCACCTTTTGCTGTAGCTGCAACGATCGCATCAGCAACGCCTTTGGTACCTTTCTGGAAGGCTTCCATTTCGAAAACGCCCATAGGACCGTTCCAGAGAATGGTTTTAGATTGGCTGATTACTTCGCTGAAAAGTTTTACGGAGTCTGGTCCGATGTCGAGGCCCATCCATCCAGCAGGGATGTTATCGTTGGAAACGATCTGGGTGTTTGCATCAGCAGCGAATTTATCAGCAGCAACAGAATCTACTGGCAGAACCAGTTTCACGTTTTTCACCTTTGCTTTGTCCAGCAGTTCGAGTGCAAGGTCCAGTTTATCGTTTTCCACGAGGGAGTTACCGATTTCTTTGCCTTGTGCTTTCAGGAAGGTGTACGCCATACCACCACCGATGATGATGTTGTTAGCACGTTCCATGAGTGTTTCGATGATGAGGATTTTATCGCTCACTTTAGCACCGCCGAGGATAGCGGTAAATGGAGCTTCTGCGTTGTTCAGTACTTTTTCTGCACTGCTTACTTCTGCTTCCATGAGGTAGCCGAACATTCTGTTTTCAGGTGCGAAGAACTGTGCGATAACAGCAGTAGAAGCGTGTGCACGGTGGGCGGTACCGAAGGCATCGTTTACATAAACGTTGCCCAGTTTGGACAGTTGTTCAGCGAAGGAAGCATCCCCTTTTTCTTCTGCTTTGTGGAAGCGAAGGTTTTCGAGGAGCAGCACTTCACCCATTTGCAGGTCGGCAGCAGCTTTTTCAGCAACAGGACCTACGCAGTCGTCAGCGAATTTAACGGTAGCGCCGTCGAGGAGGGTGATAAGGTGGTATACGAGGTGTCTTAAAGAATATTTATCAGAAGGGCCATCTTTTGGTCGGCCGAGGTGAGACATCAGGATAACTGCGCCGCCATCTTTGAGGATTTTTTTGATGGTAGGAACAGCTGCGCGCATACGGGTATCGTCGGTGATTTCGAATTTATCGTTTAAAGGAACGTTGAAATCTACGCGGATCAAGGCTTTCTGGCCGTTGAAGTTATGATCGGAAAACTTACTCATGGAGTATCAGTTTTATTATAACAGAGAGAGTATTCAATAAAAAAAACCGCGGAACCAACAGCACAAAGCATGGAATCATCCGAAGATAAATCGGTGGTTTGCTGTTATGGTGTAGTTGCGCGGAATTTAAGACAAAGCCCCTGCCATGGAGGCGGGGGCTTGTATTAATTATTTAGAGATCAGCTGAGCGAAATGTTTCACGGTGCGAACGAGCTGAGAAACATAGCTCATTTCGTTATCGTACCAGGATACAGTTTTCACCAGTTGAGTATCGCCTACAGTTTGAACTCTTGTCTGAGTAGCGTCAAACAGGGAGCCGTAGTGGATGCCGATGATGTCGGAGCTAACGATTTCATCTTCAGTGTAACCGAAAGATTCGTTTGCAGCAGCTTTCATAGCAGCATTGATTTCTTCAACGGTAACTTTGGTACCGAGGATAGCGGTCAGTTCAGTCAGGGAACCGGTGATAGTAGGAACGCGTTGAGCGGAACCATCCAGTTTACCTTTCAGTTCAGGGAGAACCAGGCCGATTGCTTTAGCAGCGCCGGTGCTGTTAGGAACGATGTTCGCAGCAGCAGCACGTGCACGACGCAGGTCACCTTTTGGATGTGGAGCATCCAGGGTGTTCTGGTCGTTGGTGTAAGCGTGGATGGTAGTCATCAGACCGTTAACGATACCGTATTTATCCTGGAGAACTTTCGCCATAGGTGCGAGACAGTTGGTAGTGCAGGAAGCACAGGAGATAACTGTTTCAGAACCGTCGAGGATGTTATGGTTTACGTTGAAAACAACAGTTTTCAGATCGCCGGTAGCAGGAGCAGAGATAACTACTCTTTTTGCACCAGCAGTCAGGTGAGCAGAAGCTTTATCTTTATCAGCGAAGAAGCCGGTACATTCGATAACTACGTCAACATCGTGCTGTCCCCAAGGAATTTGTGCAGGATCTTTCTGTGCATATATTTTTACCTCGTCACCATTTACAGTGATTGAATTGTCAGAATTTTTAACCTCTGCATCAAATCTACCCTGCGCTGAATCATATTTCAGCAAATGCGCTAACTGCTTAGGGCTGGTGAGGTCATTGATAGCAACAACATCAATGCCTGGCATTGCGTAAATCTGGCGGTATACCAAACGACCAATACGGCCGAAACCATTAATACCAATTTTGAGAGTAGTTCCCATTTTACATCGTGATTTGAATATGAAAAAATCGAAGGCGAATTTACAATCAATAGATCTAGAAATCAATATATTTTTAGGTTATCAAAATTTTTTTTGGTGGATTCAAAAATATTCCTACTTTTGCAATCCCAAAACGATACGCCGCGTTGGTCAAGGGGTTAAGGCGTCTCCCTTTCACGGAGGAATCACGGGTTCGATTCCCGTACGTGGTACGAAAAAAGGTCTCTACTCAGTAGAGACCTTTTTTATTTATACCATATTCTTCTGTTCTCTTCTTTCTGAAAAACTTCGCAGATAAACGGTACTTCATCTATCTTTTCACCTTTCGTTTTTATATAAGTCCTGGGTGGGGCTTTTTTCTTGCATAAATATTGATTTATAAATTGGTTAACCTTTGATCGGCTGAAGATAACCAGGTGATTGTTTGTGATAACTGACGATCACCGGTTATCGCCGATTTTGGGGCGATATCCTAGTTCAGCTCCACGGGAAACCATAATGTAACCCTTGTCCCTGCCGCATTACCATTTTCATCATATAAGTCCTCGATCGTAAAACCTGCATCCACACCAAATTTGCTGCTGAAAATTGAAAGCCTGTCCCTGGTAATCTGCAAGCCCCTGGAAGAATGCTGGAGGCCCTGTAATTGCTTGATTGCCGCAGACCTCTCCCGGCCAACACCATTATCCTCTATTGTGCAATGTACCCGCTCTGCCACCTCGCGGAAGCATATCGTTACGCGGCCCTTGTCCTTTTTGTGGACGAGACCATGCCAGATCGCATTTTCCACAAAAGGTTGTACGATCATGGTAGGCATCTGTATCATATCCGCATCCAGCGCAGGATCGATATTGATTTTATATTCAAACTGGTCGGTGAAGCGAAGTTTTTCCAGCTCCATATAATTCTCCAGCATGCTTATTTCCCTGGAGATAGAGATGTTGTTTAGCTGGGAGTTGTCCAGCACGTTCCGTATCAGCTTCGCAAACCTGGAAAGGTAAGCCTGTGCCGATTCCGTTTCATTCTTCATCATAAATATCTGAATAGAATTCAGTGCATTAAAGATAAAATGCGGGTTCATCTGCGCCCGTAATGCTTTCATTTCCAGCTGTGCGATCTTCTGCTGTACGGCGTTCCGGTGTTTTGCTTCTTTTCTGATGAGCGATACACGTAGCCTGAAATAGCAATATATGAGTGCTGCCGTCAGCATCAGGGCCAGTAGCCGGAACCAGTTGGTTTGCCAGAAGGCCGGTTTTATTCGTATGTGCAGCTCCGTTATATGCTCTGAAAAAGTGCTGGTGGCATTGGCTGCCTTAACCCTGAATGTATAGCTGCCAGGAGGAAGATTGGTGTAACGCGCTGTCAGCAAGCCTTCTGCGTTCATCCATTTTTCGTCCATGCCTTCGAGCTGGTAGTAGTAGTTGATCTTTTCGGGGTGGTATTGCAGACTTTTGAATTCAATGGTGATGAAGTTCTGGCGGTAGTTCAGCTGGACGGGCTGATTTTCTCTCAGCGCTGCTTCGATCTGTATCGTGCTGTCCATGGCCTTCAGATTAAGTATGGTGACATCCGGCGGTGGCGGCGCGGGCAGCAGGCTGGCAGGATCGAAAGTTACCACATGGTCCGAAGCGCCTACCATCATCATTCCATTCTGCAGTTGGAGGATTCGCTTTCTGACTTTACGGTTATTGTCGATGATATCTGCGCCCTGCACGAAGGAAAGTAGCGTTCCTGTGCGGGTTTGCAGCTTATAAAAGCCGTGTTGCGTCGTTAGCCAGATATTTTTCTGGTCATCTTCCTGTAAGCATAATATCCACTCATTAAACGGCTGTCTGTTTATCAGGAAAGGTTCATAGTAGAAAGTGCGGGTATTAAAGAGCCAGAGGCCATGGTCCGTTCCTATCAGTAAGGTTGAATCATTTTCTCTCAGGATAGAAGTGACATTGCTGTATGTTTTGTCGTTCCACCTGAAGCTGATCTGGCGTAGCAGCTGGCCGGTGGCAGGTTGGAATAATACCAGTCCGGTATTGCTGGTAGCCAGCCAGAGGCGGCCATCACGGCCAGCTTCAATATCCATGACTGAAGTGGGTTTATGCAGACTGTCCAGCAATGTTTTATAATGGTGGAAAGTGTTGTTCTTAGGGTTCCAGCTGGCAAGGCCTTTTTTATACAGGCCTATCCAGACGGCGGTATCACTCAGTGGGAGTATGTGCAGTAGTGTCTGATCGTAGAATGCAGCATCGTGAAAGTGCCTGGTGAACCGGTGTTTGATGGGATCGTACAGGGAGAGGTTTCCATTTTCCTGTCCTACCAGGATGGTGCCGTCTGGCATTTCCGCGAAACTCCATACCAGGCCACGTTCTTCGGGGATGGTATTGTCGCCGGCTTCCCTGCCGGGCAAGTAAGTATTAATGAGTTCGAGGTTGGAATTCAGTACAGCAAAGCCTTTGCCCCAGTACCCGATATATACGTTGCCGTTAGTGCTCTGGAAGATACCGGTAACCTCGCCTGTGGGCAGGCGTTTGGAGGTATTGGAGAAGGTTGTATTGGTATCCAGCTGATGGAAAGTTTGACTGTAGAGGCTCAGGATATTCACGCCATGGTCTGTGCCGATCCATAGCTGGCCTTCGCGGTCGCTGGTCAGGCAGTTGGCTTCGTAGTTGAAATGGAATCCCTGCGGGTCGTTGTTGTTGCCGGTGATATTGAGGTCGAACTTAAGCGTGTGGTAGTTATACCGGAAAAGGCCGCCGTTTTCAGTGGCTACCCAGACATTCTCCTCGACATCACCGGAGACATCAAAGATGGGGTCTTTTTCCTGTGGCTGCTTCATGGTGGCAGGAGGTGGGCGGAAGGAGAAGGAGTCGAGCTGGTGGCTGCCGGGATTGTATTTATAGACATATCCGCCACGGGCTGCCATCCATATATTGTGGTGGATATCTGTATAGAATTTTTTAAAAGAGTGGTTTATGTTGAAGATGGGCAGCTGTTGCGGGTTGTTGCGACTATGATAGACCCGTTTGCGGTCGCTGGAAAGGAGATACAGGCCGTTGCGGCCGCCTAGCCAGAGGTTTCCTGCTTCATCTTCGAGGATGCCGTCCTGTATTTCAGCACGGATAGGCTCGGGGAGGATAGTGGCTTTGTGAAAAGACTGGCTCGCCTCATTGTATTGAAAGAGGCCGTCGCGGGTGGAGGCCCAGATGATACCTTTACGGTCTTCTATGATATTGCTGCATTCCAGGCCTTCGGGAACCTGGCTTTTATCGGCGATGGTGAGTGTCTGGACTTTGGTGGTAACGGGGTCGTATACACGAATATTCTCCGGTGTTCCCATCCAGATACGACCTTTTTTATCTTCACACAGGCAGATATCATCATAATAGATAGAGCCGGGGACTTTATCGAAATTGGCGACTGTTATGAGATTGGTACCGTCGTAGCGCTGCAGGGCAGTGCTGGCGATCCAGATAAAGCCTTTGTGGTCCTGCATGATGGCAGAGACATGGTTACTGGCGAGTCCGTCGGAGATGTCGAGGTGGGTAAATTTGTGAGGTACGCCGGTTTGGGCATTTCCCTGGAAGATAATGGCACAACAAAGTAGCAGGGCAACGACCGCAGCACAGAAAGAGGATAAGCCTGGCATAGAACGAAGCTGGCGCATTATAGGGGTACTTATTATTATGGTTAGTGTAAAGATAGTATCTATCTGCGCAATTTCCGGGATATCCTCCTGCCGGAATTAGATGAACGGTTTTTTTAAGCGCTGCCAATCGGTTATTTTGAAATCGCTTTAATCATCTGCATATGACAGAAAAATTTACCATCAGTATAACGGTTAATTGTACAAAAGCCAGGCTATGGCAGATTTTGACGGATTTAACACTGATACCAATATGGATGGGTGGTGATGAAATGCGGATTACTGTAGAAACGGACTGGCAGTTAAATGCGCCAATGGTAATACGCGGGTTTCATCATGTGGCTTTTGAGAACAGGGGGACTGTTATGATGTGGGAGCCTGAGCGGCGATTGGTGTATAGTCACCTGAGTACTGTTTCACGGTTGCCGGACTTGCCGGAAAGTTATAGTGTTATTGGGTTTGAGCTGAGGGAGAATAATGATGCCACTGATCTGATTATTACTGTCAGTAATTTCCCTACGGAGATTATCCGTAAACATCTGGAGTTTTATTGGAGAGGTACGATTTATAAGATTAGAGAGATGGCGGAGCGATCAACATTTCAGGCATAAAAAAAAAGCTACTCTGTTGAGAGTAGCTTTTTAATTTTTCGTACCACGTACGGGAATCGAACCCGTGATTCCTCCGTGAAAGGGAGGCGTCTTAACCCCTTGACCAACGCGGCGTTTCCGTTTTGGGATTGCAAAGATAGGCAATTGTTTTTAACTGCAAAATTTATTTTCAAATTTCCTGAAATTTTTTTTGCGAGGCGCAATTGCTATCAAAGAACTGGGATGCAAATATCGTAATAAATCTCAATTTTCCTTCACTTCAGCAAAAGAATTTGCAGGTATTTCCTGCATAAGTTGCTGTCTGCGCCTGATAAGACGCAATGAATACAGGCCAAGACACAGTGTGAATAAGCCTTGCAGCATGACGGTGTCTGGAGTGCCAAGTGTCTGGGAAATAATACCAATGAGTAATCCGCCGAGTGGCTGCATCCCGAAAAACGCCATGGCGTACAGACTGATAACCCTTCCACGCATGGATGGATCAACTGTTGTTTGAATGATGGTATTACTGATGGTTATCTGCGACATCATCCCGAATCCGCATAAAGTGGCAAATATCAGTGCCAGCGGATAAAACGTAGTATGAGAGAAAGATATTAATCCGATACCGAATATGATCGTATTGACAGCGAGTATTTTCCGGAGGTTATGTCCCGGCTTCAGAGATGCGAGGTATAACGCGCCAAAGAAGGCGCCTAATCCGATGGCACTGTCGATTACCCCGAAGGTGGCTGCGGAGCCTTTGAAGATATCCTTTGCATAAACTGGGATCAGGGTAGTGTAAGGCAGTACAAAAAGACTCATTAACCCCAGTAATACAAGCACTTGTGCAATGGCGGTTGTTTGCCGGGCATAGGCCAGTCCCTCCTTCAGCTCCGTAAATACCTTTTTTTGCCGCTTTTTAGCCTCATATGCGGGTAATCTCATCATCAGCAATGATCCGATCACGGCGACGAAACTAACCGCATTCAGGGCAAAACACATATCATCTCCCAATTTCTCTAATATAATACCCGCAATACCCGGCCCGATTAACCTGGAAAGATTGACCATAGAGGAATTTAATGCCAGAGCATTGGGAAGGTCTGCCTTATCTTCCACCATTTCATATACCAGCGATTGGCGGGCAGGCACATCAAATGCATTTATCAACCCCAGCAGTGCACTGAGGGCAATAATCTGCCATACCTGGTAATGCCGGAAATAAATAAGCAGCGTGAGCAGTACTGCCTGCAACATGGAGGCAAACTGTGTCACGAGCAGTAATTTGTAACGGTTGTACCTGTCTGAGGCCACCCCTCCGAGGAAAGAGAATACAAAAGAAGGGAACATGCTGGCGAACAGTGTTAATCCCAGCATGAATTTGGAATGAGTCTGGGCGTAAATTACCCAGCTGACAGCCGTTTTCTGCATCCAGGTGCCTATAAGAGAAATGGATTGTCCACTGAAATAAAGTCGGTAATTGCGACTCCTGAATGCACTGAATGTTTGTATCCTCATGATCTGTATCCCACCCTGAAAATAGTAAAGAAACTTTATTAATTAACTTTGCAAAAGTAGCGCCGTACCCTTCCCTGAAATATTAAATCTTCCTTAAAGTTTGAAGTGCATGTCTTAAGTTTCCTATTTATGAAGTTGTTTTACGTTCTAATCGAATTCTAATTTTATTTTAATAGCCTTTGGCGAACAGATGAGAGTAGTTGTATTTTTTGTATGCCTGTGCCTCCTTCTATTCAGAGGGGATGTACGCTTGTTTGCGGAGACGCAACGGAATGGCATCTGCAATACACACGCTCCCTTTACCGACAGAACACAACATGTCATCAAGGCTTCTCCCGCTCAGGATTTTGTACTGATGAATGATGAATCTCCCAACGAGGATAAGGCGTACATGATCAGTGAAACTATCGAGGAAAATGATAATTCGGAGTGCTTCTCTGTCAAATTCAAATTACTATTCAAATACTTTCTCATAGCGTATTACCAGACTTCCCCATCTGGATTAAGTAACCTACATAAATACTTTAAAGCCCCGTCTTCCGATATCGGGCAGGAATCCTGCAAGTATATCCTACAAGGTGTTTTAAGGATCTGACCTGCTTTGTACGTCTCGGCTCATGCTTGCATGTAGGCCCTGGTATATATGTATTTAGCTAGAAACCATTCTTATCTACACATTGCCGTGCCATGCTTTACCTCTGGTCGTTGACTCATGCTGATTGCAGGTTCTCTTAACTATTTACTTCCAACCAACTTGTCGAATAATATCCTTTTTAATTATCATGAATAGAATTGTCATGCTCGCCGGCTTGTCTGCGGTACTATGCTACACAAGCTGTAAATCGAAACCAGAAGAGAAAGAAGAAGCCAGTAAATACACGATCACCAGTCCTGTACGGATGGATACGTCTTTTACGAAGGAATATGTTTCTCAGATTAAATCTGTCAGAAATATTGAAATCCGTGCCCTGGAAAAAGGTTACCTCCAGACCATCCTGGTAGACGAAGGTCAGTACGTAAAAGCTGGCCAGGTGCTGTTTAGAATGATGCCTAAAATGTATGAGGCAGAATTACTGAAAGCAGAGGCAGAAGCTAAAGCTGCAGAGGTAGAACTGCAGAATACTAAAATGCTGGCGGAGAAAAACATTATCTCCAAAAATGAACAAACGGTAGCGCAAACGAAGCTGGACCAGGCCAGAGCGGAAATCGCCATGGCTAAACTCCACCTCGGCTTCACCGAAATCAAGGCGCCATTTGATGGTATCATCGACCGTATCCCTAAAAAACCTGGTAGCCTGGTGGATGATGGTGAGCTGCTCACCAGCCTCTCCGACAACAGCCAGATGTTCGCGTATTTCAACGTTTCCGAACCGGAATACCTGGACTATGAAACGAACCTGAAAAGCCGTGGTGATAACAAGGTAAATCTCCTGCTGGCCAACAATACCCAGCTGAAATATACCGGAGAAGTAACTACCGTTGAAGGTGAGTTCAACAACGAAACCGGTAACATCGCCTTCAGGGCTAAGTTCCCTAATCCTGATAAACTCCTGAAAAACGGTGAAACAGGTAAGGTACTGATGAACATGCCACTGAAAAATGCTTTGCTGATCCCACAGAAAGCCACTTATGAAATCCAGGATAAAGTATACGTGTTCCTGGTGGATAAAGATGGTAATGTGAAATCCAGACTGATCACTGTTGGTAGCCGCATGCCTGACCTGTACGTTGTTACAGATGGTCTGGCAGAGTCAGACAGAATCCTGCTGGATGGTGTACAGAAAACCAAAGATGATGATAAGATCAACTTTGAGTATAAAGCGCCTGCAGACATTATCTCTCACCTGAGATTAAAAGCGGAGTAGTTGTTCAATTACCAATAACGTAGAGAAATGTTAAATAAGTTTATACAAAGACCGGTACTGTCAATAGTAATCTCTCTCATCATTGTATTCCTTGGTGTGATTGCTGTGACCCAGTTACCGATTACCCAATTTCCATCTATCTCGCCACCGAAAGTAAACGTAGTAGCAGAATATCCTGGTGCTAACGGTGACCTGATGATTAAGTCAGTGATTATTCCGCTGGAACGCGCCATCAACGGTGTTCCCGGCATGAAATACATGGAATCCAGCGCCGGTAATGACGGTGAGGCCAATATTCAGGTAGTATTCAATCTGGGTACCGACCCTAACCAGGCCTCACTGAACGTGCAGAACCGCGTGGCTTCTGTAACCAATAAACTGCCGCCACTGGTTGTACGTGAAGGGGTGAAGATCAGCCGTGAAGAATCGAACATGCTGATGTACATCAACCTTTTCAGTACGGATCCCAAGGCCGACCAGAAGTTCCTGTTCAACTTCGCAGACATTAACCTCCTGCCGGAAATCAAACGTGTAGACGGAGTTGGTTTTGCGGACATCCTGGGTACCAGGGAATATGCCATGAGGATATGGCTGAAACCTGACAGGATGCTGGCTTACAAGATTTCTGCAGATGAAGTAATGGATGCACTGGATAAGCAAAGTCTGGAAGCCTCTCCGGGTAAAACAGGTGAAAGCTCCGGTAAAAGATCACAGTCGTTCGAATATGTACTGAAATATTCCGGAAGGTTCAACAGCAAGGAGCAATACGAAAACGTTATCCTTCGCTCCAATGCCAACGGTGAGATCCTTCGCCTGAAAGATGTTGCTGAGATTGAGTTTGGTAGCTCCATGTACGATATCTATTCCAGTCTGAATGGTCACCCTTCAGCGGCATTGGTATTAAAACAATCATACGGTAGTAACGCCCAGCAGGTTATTAAAGACGTAAAAGCCAAGCTGGAAGAGATTAAAGCGACTTCCTTTCCTAAAGGAATGGATTATGAAATCAGTTACGACGTATCCAAGTTCCTGGATGCTTCTATTGAAAAGGTGTTACACACCCTGGTAGAAGCCTTTATCCTGGTGGGTATCGTGGTATTCCTCTTCCTGGGCGACTGGCGTTCTACGCTGATCCCTACCATGGCAGTACCTGTATCCCTGATCGGTACTTTCGTGTTTATGCAGTTCTTCGGTATCACGCTGAACCTCATCACCTTATTCGCATTGGTACTGGCTATCGGTGTGGTAGTGGATGATGCGATCGTGGTAATTGAGGCAGTGCATGCGAAGATGGAAGAAGAGCACCTCGGACCATTCAAGGCTACCAAACGGGCCATGAAAGAGATTGCCGGTGCTATCATTGCTATCACCTTCCTGATGGCGGCGGTGTTCATTCCGGTGGCGTTCATGTCGGGTCCTGTAGGTATCTTCTACCGCCAGTTCTCTATCACCATGGCTACGGCGATCATCCTGTCGGGTATCGTAGCGTTGACGCTGACACCTGCGCTTTGCGCCATGATCCTGAAAAACAACCATGGTAAACAGAAGAAGAAATCTCCTGTAGATAAATTCCTGGATGGTTTCAACAAAGGATTTGATAAAACTTCCAATAAATACCAGAAAATCCTGGGTGTAATTATCAATAGAAGAGTAGTCACCTTCGGTATGCTGGTGGCCTTCAGTATTGGTACTTACTTCCTGAGTGGCAGCGTGCCTTCCGGCTTCATCCCGAATGAAGACCAGGGTATGTTCTACGCTATTATCCAGACTCCTCCGGGATCATCTCTGGAAAGAACAAATGAAATTTCTGAAAAACTTCAGAAGATAGCGGAGAAGGTAGAAGGTGTTAAATCTGTGTCTGCACTGGCGGGTTATGAGATCCTGACAGAGGGTACAGGTTCTAACTCCGGTACCTGTCTGATCAACCTGAAAAGCTGGGAAGAGCGTAAGCATTCTGCACAGGAAATCATCAATGAGCTGGAAGAGAAATCGAAAGATATCACCGGCGCGAATATTGAATTCTTCCAGCCACCAGCCGTTCCTGGTTATGGTGCTGCGGGTGGTTTCGAGTTGCGTTTGCTGGATAAAGCCGGTATGGGTGATGCCCATAAGATGGAGCAGGTGAGCAACGATTTTGTGAAAGAGCTGAGTAAACGTAAGGAGTTAGCTTCTGTGTTCAGCTTCTATAGCGCCAGCTTCCCGCAATATATGCTGGATGTGGATAATGACCTTGCCCAACAGAAAGGTGTTACCATCGATAATGCGATGAATACCTTATCCACACTGGTAGGTAGTAACTATGAGATCAGCTTTATCAAATTCGATCGTCAGTACAAGGTGATCGTGCAGGCAGCCCCTGAATACAGGGCCTTGCCGGAGGATATCCTGAAATTATATGTGAAGAACGACCGTGATGAAATGGTGCCATTCTCTGCATTTATGAAGATGACCAAAGTGTATGGTTTGTCTGAAAATACCAGGCATAACATGTACAGCTCTTCACAGATCAGTGGTTCTGCAGCGCCAGGCTACAGTAGTGGTGAGGCTATCCGGATTATTGATGAAGTAGCGAAGAAAACATTGCCAAGAGGTTATGGTATCGACTGGGCGGGTATTTCCAAAGATGAGGTAGCGCAGGGTAACCAGGCGATCTACATCTTCCTGATCTGTCTTGGTTTCGTATACCTGATCCTTTCTGCACAGTATGAAAGTTTCATTCTGCCACTGGCGGTAATTTTATCGTTGCCAGCGGGTATTTTCGGTGCATTCTTCCTGTTAAAGGTAATGGGCCTGGAAAACAACATCTATGCGCAGATTGCGATGGTAATGCTGATTGGTTTGCTTGGTAAGAACGCGGTATTGATCGTGGAATTTGCTGCACAGCGACATGAAGCAGGTATCTCTGTATTGAAGGCTGCGATGGAAGGTGCCAAGGTAAGGTTCCGTCCTATCCTGATGACATCCTTCGCCTTCATTGCCGGTCTTATTCCGCTGGTATTTGCCAGTGGCCCGGGTAAGGTAGGTAACAGAACCATCGGTACAGCTGCTGCGGGTGGTATGTTGTTCGGAACAGTTTTCGGTGTACTGGTAATTCCTGGATTGTACTACATATTCGGAACTATTGCCTCTAAACGGAAACTGGTGAAGAAGGAAGATGAAAATCCATTAACCGAAGAAATCGAGGAGAATAAAGTATATGCATAAGCAAAAGATAAATAAAGGTATTGGAGCACTGGGAATTTGCCTGGCAATTGCAAGCTGTAAAGTGCCTGCAATTGTTCAGGTAAATGAGAACAAAAGTGTGCCTCAGGCCTATAATGATAAACAGGATTCAACAAATATTGCTTCCATACAATGGAAGGAATTCTTTACCGATAAAGACCTTGTAAACCTGATCGATACTGCGTTAAAAAATAACCAGGAACTGAACATCACTTTACAGGAAATAGAAATCGCTAAAAACGATATCCGTTCTAAAAAAGCTGCATTACTGCCTACCGTAGGTGGCAGGATAGGCGCCGGTTACGAGAAGGTAGGAAAGTATACCAGCCAGGGCGCTGGTGATGCTTCCGCTGAAATCATACCGGGAAAAACAGTACCTGAAGTACTGGGAGATTATAATATCTCTGCTTATGCCAACTGGGAAGTGGACATCTGGAAAAAGCTGCATAACTCCAAGAAAGCAGCTGTTACGAGGTACTTATCTACAGTAGAAGGTAAGAACTTCGTTATCACTAACCTGATCGCGGAAATAGCTAATTCCTATTACGAGCTGTTATCACTGGATAATCAATTACTGATCGTCAGACAATCAATAGAACTGCAGAAAAACGCGCTGGATATCGTTAAGATCCAGAAGGAAGCTGCCAGGGCTACTGAGTTGGGTGTGAAGAAGTTTGAAGCGGAGGTATTGAAGTCGCAGAGTATGGAATACGATATCCTGCAGCAGATTAAAGAAGCGGAAAATAAGATCAATCAGTTATTAGGTCGTTATCCACAGGAGATTCCAAGAGAAAAGGGCAATTTCCTGGCATTGCTGCCGCCGATGGTACAACAGGGGATTCCTTCACAGCTGCTGGCTAACCGCCCGGATATCAAACAGGCCGAACTGGACCTGTCAGCTGCGAAGCTGGATGTGAAAGTAGCCCGTGCAGAATTCTACCCTTCTTTCGGGATCTCTGCTACACTGGGTTTCCAGGCATTCAGACCTGATTACCTGTTCAGACTCCCTGAGTCGCTGTTATCTTCACTGGCAGGTGATCTGGCAGGGCCGTTGATCAACCGTAATGCTATTGCAGCTGAATTCAACAGTGCCAATGCACGACAAATACAGGCTATGTACAACTATGAACGCACTATTCTGAATGCATATATAGAAGTATCTAACCAGTTGTCTAATATCAATAACCTGGATAAGAGTTATGATATAAAATCTAAGCAGGTAGATGCATTATCTAAATCCATCGATATCGCTAATGATCTGTTCAAATCAGCCAGGGCAGATTATTTCGAGGTACTGATGACGCAGCGTGATGCACTCGAGGCTAAACTCGATCTGATAGAAACAAAAAGAGATCAGCTGAATGCTGTCGTTAATGTTTATAGAGATTTGGGGGGTGGTTGGAAGTAACGCTGCTCTTCTTTTAGGTAGCCGTCTCTACACGTAGAGACGGCTTTTTTATTTTATCAGGCAACGCTCATACCGCCGTCCATAACGAATTCGGCGCCGGTAATAAAGTTGGCTTCCGGACTGCAGAGATGTGCCACCATCTTACCTACATCTTCCGGTTTTCCCATATGATGCAAAGGAACTTCGCTGATGATAAGTGCCTGTAAGTCTTTCAGCTGCTGATCGCTCAGGCCTTGCTTAGCAAGGATAGGCGTTTCTATCGGTCCCGGACTCACGGCATTTACTCTTATCTTTCGTGGTGCCAGCTCCATGGCCGCCGTCCGCATAATGGCGTTCAACGCAGATTTGCTGGAAGAATATATGGACGAATTGGGGCGGTTCATATGTGCGGTATTAGAAGAGAGGAACACCACAGCAGCTCCCTCGTTCAGTAATGGAATAAAGCGACTGAGGGTAAAATAAGCTCCTTTGAAATTAACGTTCATTACGCTGTCAAACACTTCCTCAGCTGCATCTTCGATGGCTGCGCCGCCTAATATGCCGGCATTGATAAACAGGATATCTATCTTACTATATTGCTGTTTAATATTTTCTGCAAGGACTTCAATGTCAGCAACTTTGCCCTGGTCAGATACCATTGCTGTAACGCCAAGTGCCTGTCCCGCCGCTTCCACGGCCTCTTTCCTGCGGCCGGTGATAATCACATCTGCGCCTTGTTCCTTCAAAACCTTTGCTGTAGCATATCCTATACCGCTGTTTCCGCCGGTGACAACCGCCACCTTATTTGTTAATCCTTTCATGGCTTTTTTATTTTTTGTCAAAGTTATAGTGAGATTGGTATAACTTTGTAACCAGTATCACAGAGTATACCAGTATGAAAGATGATAAAAGACTGGAATTGGTGAAGGAAGTCCTTTCCAATCCACGCAATCAGAAAGATGAAGTGCAGGCGCTGCAGGACACGATCTATGTGATCGGTGGCAAATGGCGGCTGCCTATCATCAATGCGATCTGTAACGGTAACCACCGTTTCCGTGAGATAGAGCGCAGCATTCCGGGCATAACTACCCGTATGCTATCGCGGGAGTTAAAAGAGATGGAGGCCAATCAGCTGATAAAAAGAACAGTAACGCCTGATTATCCGGTGGTAGTGGAGTATACCGCTACTGATTATTGCCGTTCTTTCGGAGATATCATCCTGGAGATGATCAAATGGGGAAAACATCACCGCGAGAAAATCATTAAGGGAAAATCAACTGAAGCATAAAGAAAGCGGGCCGCAGCCCGCTTCCACACCCCGTCAATAATCAGCCAAATACTGTTTCCGTTGTATTTGGTGTGATGTCTACCCTATATAATTTTCTGAACATAATGTAGGTTACTGACACCATTACAAATGCTACTATGGCGTCTGTGGCAGCTGCAAATCCCAGCACTGCTATCTTTGAGCCAAAGGCAAATAGGATATCAAAAAATACACCTGCAAAAACCCATTCTTTTAATCGTAATAATTTACCTGGTACCAGCAACACTGCTACACCGGATAATTTCGCTATTCCAAGTAAATAGATGAAGTGCGGAGGGTAACCCAGTTGCTGCGTAATGCCCCATACTATCTGGTTTCCGGTGATTTCAAAGAAACCGCTTGCGCCAAACCATAAAGAAGTTAAGATGACGCCTGTCCAATAAATAAGTGTAGTTGTTTTCTGTTTCATAATATCAGGAGTTTTATGTGTGAATGATGATGACACAAAATTGCGTCGCTGATAGCGCCTGACATAATGAAAGTCCCTGAGTTGGACGAATAGGCCGGTGACCCGGACAGGAGCAGAGGTGGAAAAACAACAGGCCGTCTCTACTGGGTAGAAACGGCCTGTTGAACAAAAGCTTTATACTGTTATCAGGTTAATCCGATTTCATAATGTCTGTAAGGGATTTCAATATCGAGAAATCCTTTTTTATGTAACCAGTTTCTGAAAATTTGTTGTACTTCATATTCTCCATGTACGAGGAAGAGCTTTTTAATTTCTCTTGGGTCCTGGCAGGAGAGCCACTGGCTGAGATCTTCATAATCGCCATGGGCACTCATGGAGCGGATAACGCCTACTTCTGCGTTTACTTCAAAGCGGGTACCATAGATAGATACCTCTTTGGCGCCACGCATCAGGCGGCCACCTAATGATTCGGGCTCGCAATAGCCTACGATCAGGATGGTGTTTTTCGCATCATCGATATTATTGGCGATGTGGTGTTTCACCCTTCCTGCTTCCGCCATACCTGAAGCAGAAATGATCACACAAGGTTCCTTCCTGAAGTTCAGGTTCTTGGATTCGTCTACTGATTTTACATAGCGCAGGCCAGGAAAATCAAATGGATCGTTATCACGTTTCAGCAGATCAGACACCTGTTTATTAAACACCTCCGGATGCTCTTTGGTAACTTCGGTCGCTTCCGTGGATAATGGACTATCTACGAAGATATCGATATGCGGCAGTTTTCCGGACAGTTGTGCATTATTCAGTGCATATAATAATTCCTGGGTACGGCCAACGCTAAATGCAGGAATGATCAGCTTTCCGCCTTTTTCAACGCAGGTATGCTGAATATAACGTAGCAGCTCATCATCGGCAGGTTTGGCATCTGCGTGGAGTGTGCTGCCGTAGGTGGATTCCATCAGTATATAATCTGCCTGTGGAAAAACAGCAGGAGATTTGAGAATAGCATCGTTATAGCGTCCGATGTCACCACTGAAAGTAATCTGTTCTGTCTTGCCGTTTTCAGTGATGCGGAGATGCACGGCGGCAGCGCCTACGATATGTCCTGCATCTGTAAACATAACCTGGATATCCGGGTCTATTTTTGTCCAGGTGTTATAGCCGGTTGGTTTCAGAAAGCCGATAGACATTTTAGCATCTTCCACTGTGTAAAGTGGTTGCAGGTAAGGAGCGCCTTCTTTTGCGCGTTTCTTGTTGGAAAACTTGATATCATCTTCCTGTATTTCTGCAGAATCCAGCAGGAGAATTTCTGCCATATCCCTGGTACCTGGCGTACAATAGATAGGGCCATTGTAGCCTTGCTTGATCAGTCGCGGTATAAGGCCGGTATGATCAATATGAGCGTGAGACAACACCATGTACGTGACTTCCTTCGGATCGAAGCCAAACTCCCTGTTTAATGCGTCTGTTTCTTTTCCCATACCCTGGAACATACCACAATCGAGCAGGATTTTTTTACCACTCTTCAGAGTGATCAGGTGCTTGGAACCCGTTACTGTACGGGCGGCGCCATGAAATGCTATCTTCATAACTTAGGATATTTTGTTAACAGATTTACTTTGATTTAAAAGACCATGTGATTGCAAATGAGGCAACGAGTATGCCATCTTTATTTTTACCTTCTGAACGAACAGTTACTGATGTTGGTGTTTTTTCCCTGATGGCCTGCTCCATGGCTGCTTTCATGGCAGGAATATCCGTGCAGGTAAAATATGTTTTACCTACTGCCTTCTTCATATAATCTGCCTGCATACTTGTAACCAGCATGGATATATGTGCTTTTGTACTTTGGGTATACATCATGGCTGGCAGTCCTGTGCTTAGTTCTGCGGCCATAGACAGACATGCGAAATAGGTAGAGTTAAATGGATTTTGCGATAGCCACATATAAGGTACACTGGTTACACATTGCTCCTCTGATACCGATACCAGCCTGACGCCGGAAGTCCATGCAGCGGGTAGTTTCCAGAACATGAATGCTGAAAACTTAAACGGATGCTGTGCAAATCTTATGAAAGATTGCACAGCATCCGTATCAAAGTAGGTGATGCCATTATCTGTGGCCATAGCTTTAATTATTCATTGACATAATTAGATGGCTGTAATGCTGCCGGGCTCCATTGTTTCAGCATATCCTGTACTTTCTTCTTATCATAGGAATCTGCTGACTCCAACAGGCCGGAATTCTGGGTGTGCAGGCGGTTGCCTTTGGCATCCAGGATAACGATTACAGGGAATCCGAAACGCTGTGGATAACCTAACTCTTTTAATATAGGCAGGTTTTTATTTTCCTTGCTATAATTCAGGTGATATACCACATAATTCTTTTCCATGGCTGATTTCAGGTCTGCATCATCTTCCGTGAATTTGTAGAAGCGTTTGCACCAGATACACCAGTTGCCGCCAATCTGAACCAACACATGTTTGTTTTCTTTTGCTGCCTGGGCAATGGCTGCGGTTAAATCTTTCTTCGCATCGGCAGTTGGATTGTAGATATGTTCTAAATCCAGGTTATGTGTTTGAGCGTTGGCTGCGGGAATAATAAATCCGAGACTCAACATCAACATCCATACGTACTTCTTCATAAACAAAATATTCAATAATTGTAATTTACTCTATTTTCCCGATATACGCTGTTATTGCAGATTGTGCATGTGCAGGGTCCTGTAATTGCAGGTCTACTATGTCTTTCAGCTGCCGGCGGATGGCCGGGTCATATACCGGCACACATACTTCGATGCGCCTGTGCAGGTTCCGGTTCATCCAGTCTGCGGAGCCCATATAGATCTCTTCCTGGCCGTCGTTATGGAAAATGAATACCCTGGCATGTTCCAGGAACCTATCCACAATGCGTACCACTTTAATATTGGGATCAGGCACCAGGCAGCAGATACTTCGAACGATCAGATCTATCTTGATACCTGCTTCGGCGGCTTCATATAGCTTGGCTATCATGGCTTTTTCCTGCAGGTTATTCAACTTGATAGTGATCCTGGCGGGTTTTCCTGCCCGGACATTGGCAATCTCCCGGTCTATTAGCCATTTGAAGCGGTCAGTCATGTTAAACTGAGCCACCAGCAAATGTTTGAACTCCAGGTATTGATAATCTGCCGGTTGCTCCCTGCTTTGAAGGTAGAGAAACAATAGTTCCATTTCCCGCGTTATGCCGGGATGGGAGGTAAACAGGATGTGATCTGCATAGAAACGGGCGGTGCTTTCGTTGAAATTGCCGGTGGCTATCAGCCCTGAATAATCATGGTAGTAACCACGCTTACGCTTCACCAGCGCAGTTTTTGCATGCACCTTCATACCCGGTATGCTATATACGATTTTAACGCCGGCATCTTTCATCCGCTTTGCCCAGCGGATATTATTCGCTTCATCGAAGCGGGCTTTCAGCTCCACGAATACAGTCACCTGCTTACCATTTTTAGCGGCGGTAATCAGTGCCTGTGCTATCTGTGAGCCGGATGCAATGCGGTACAGCGTGACATATATCTCTGTAACATCCCTGTCTATGGCAGCCTCGTTAAAGAATCGCAGAACATAATCATAGCGCTGATAGGGCACGTGCACGATCAGGTCCTGGCGTTGTATCAGGTCCAGGATATGATCAGTTTCAGCTGCCATGGCTATTTTAGCAGGTGTATTTTTAGGGTAGAATACATCTGTCAGCGGGAGCGGTAAAGGGAAGTCGTTCAGATCTTTGAGATTATGGTACCTGCCGCCAGCCACCATTTCTTCCGGTTTTATTTTCAGGTAACCGGAAAGGTACTGTTGCAATGGCATTGGCATTGCAGCGTCAAAAAGAAACCTGGTAGGCACGCCCAGCTCGCGTTTCCGGATCAGCGTTTCTACTTCTTCCAGTATATCTCCCTTAAACTCGTCCATATCCATTTCTGCATTACGGGTCAGCTTAAAGCTATAGCAGCCATTGATCTGGTATCCGGGGAAGATATAATCCAGGTGATAGCGGATGATATCATCCAGCATGGTTATCTGCGCCAGTCCGTCTTCTTTTGGTAGTTGAAAAAAGCGGGGCAGGGCGGCAGGTATATTCAGCAAAGCATATTTGATCTGATCAGGCTTTTGCCGGCTGGATAGGGACACCGCGAAATACAATGCGTTGTTTTCCGGGAAGTAGTCTTTTTCAGAGTCGGCAAGAAATACCGGTTGCAGATAAGTAAGTATGCTGGTAAGCAGATATTCTTTTGTTAGTTTTAACTGAAGATCAGTAAACGGCTCATTATAGCAGAGGTGAATACCCCGATCTTTTAATGCCGGCAGGATTTCTCTGGTAAGTATCTGCCCGTAGGTTTCCTGCTGCCGGTTGATTTCGGTCAATACCTGCCGCAGCGTATCCTGGCTGACAGTTTCATCCCCGCCGGCATCCGGTTCCTTTTCCAGCAGTTTGTTTACCGCCATGATTGCCGGCATCCTTACCCTGAAAAATTCGTCCAGGTTAGAAGAAAATATGGACAGGAATTTTATTCGCTCATATAAAGGTACCTGTTGGTCCTGTGCCATGGTAAGTACCCGGAAATTGAATGATAACCAGCTAAGGTCCCGATTAAACAAAGGCGTCATAACTATATCACTTAGGCTTTAACCGGAAAAAATATTGCTGCGATCAAAAAGGCCAGCACAGAGGCTATCAGGCCAAACATAAATACGTTATAGGATATACGAAGCAGCTTGTATTTCTTACCCAGCACTACACCAAGATGATATACATCCCTGGTCATGCTGCTATAGAGAAAATCTGCATCGTTCATCATCTGCTTCATACCCCATTCATATTCTTCCAGCTTCATCCTGTAGAAATTCCCAAAGAACAAGAGATTGGCATCTTTACGGGAAATATCTTCCCTGGTAAAAGTACCGCTGGTAACATTGGGCCTGGTGGCCAGCACCGCGAAGATGACGGTGACTACGCTGGTGGTGATAAACAGAATGGAGGGAATGAGGAAGTTCGGATAATCTTCCAGTCTGCGTATAAGAACGCTGAGTAAGATGGAAATGATGATGGAGTTTACCGTGATCATAATATGCGCCTTGCTATCGGCCATGGAGCTGAGACGGATATGATTGGTAGAAGTGATACGGAACATGGTTTCGACGCCGCGTTCAGGCTTTTTCACTTTCTCCTTTTCCTTATTACCAGGTCTGTTGATTCTTGTTAGTGGTTGTGTAGTGGGCGTACTCGCAGTTGTATCTGTGGTTTCCGCGGTTTCAACTGTTTTTTTCTCTGCCTTGCTTTCTTCTTCCAGTCGCTTATCCAGCTTTTTCTGCAGCTGCCTGATATTGTCCTCTTTCTGCTGTTTGAGCAGAGTCCGGGCGTAGTCTGTCCAGTACTGGTGTTCGGTCAGGAACTTAATATTGCCTCTCAGCCAGTCTATACGATTGATTTCTTTCTGATGGATGAGTTCTATTTCATGCCTGAGCAGTTTAGCTCTGTCGGCATATTCCTTAGTTCCAAGGTGAAAGAGGTCAGCATCACAAACTATTTGTTCTATAAGGTTTTTGGGCGACTGCGGCATTTTTGTTGCCAGGATACAGCCTTTTACCATTTGCTGTAATGTGTCGGAGGCTCCTTGCTGCTGGAGGAAGAGCACTGCCTGCTGGGCACCGTTTTGTTCATGTACTTTGCCTTCTCCTTCCAGGTAGCCTTCATCATGAAACCAGGCAGCAACATATACGGCGGTCAGCTCATCATCCTGAAGGTGGTAATGGGCAGCTATCTGTCCGGCAGCATTCACTACCGCCTGCGTATGTACGAGGTTATGATAAAGCAGCTCGGGTTTGGGATGGGCTGTATACCTTGCCAGTACGTATTCTTTTGCTGCTTCTATGATGGCCGTATTTTCCATAGTACGAAGATGATTAAATCCAATCTGAAGTTACTGTATTTTTGAGTTAAATTTAAGCTATAATATATCACTATGGATCGCCGATTCCTTCCATTGTTGCTGATTTTTCTGGTATCATGTAACTATTTCGCCGACAGGGAAGAAAGAATATTCTCTTCACCTGCCGGCTACGACCTGGCAAGTCCTGTCAGGTACCGTGTCAGAGAGTCTATGCAGGAAATTTCCGGTATTGTCTTACACCCCGATGAACATAATATCATCGCCATCAACGATGAAGAAGGCTACATTTACCAGATTGATGTTGACGCCACCAAAGCCTATCCCAAATGGAAATTTGGTAAAAGCGGAGATTATGAGGATATCTGCCGAACAGATAGCGGCTGGTTTGTGTTGAAGAGTAATGGCAGCCTCTATCGTGTTCATGGATTGTTTACGAATGATTCTCTTACAACGGATCATTATAAACTCAGGAAAAGAGACGGTAAACAGGAGTTTGAAGCCACCTACTATGATAAGGCAAAAAACAGCATCTTTATGATATGTAAGAATTGTGAAGATGATAAGAAAGAAGGTGTTACCAGTGCTTTTCAGTTTCACCTTGACAGTATGACTTTCGACTCTGTACCTGCCTATCAGTTCAGTGCGCCTGAAATAGCAAAACTGGCCGGTGCAGACATTCGTTTCTTCAAACCCAGTGCCGCCGCTATTCATCCGCTGGAACACCGCCTCTATATACTGGCTTCCGTGAATCAGCTACTGGTAATTGCCGATTTGGACGGCCATGTGCAGGAAGCACATAACCTGCGTCACCGGTTATTCCGTCAACCCGAAGGCATCGGCTTCGCTGATAACGGAGACATGTACATCTCTAATGAAGGTGGCTACGATGGCGTAGCCAATATTCTAAAATTCACCTATCATAAAAAATGAGACTGAAATATACATTTAGCATCATCTTCTCCCTACTGTCCGCATCATCCCTGTTTGCACAGGACGATCAGGTGAAGCAACGTTTTATCCTCATTGGCGATGCCGGCGAACTCCATGCCAATGGACATAATTCCGTCGTAGATGCCGTAAGGTCCAAATATAATATGCAGGATAGCCGCAATACTGTCCTGTTCCTGGGAGATAACGTATACCCGTTGGGGTTACCTGATTCACTCAATAAAAAATATCCAACGGCAAAACAAATCCTGGACTACCAGATAGACCTCGTGAAAGGCACCGCCTCCAGAGGCTTTATCATCCCCGGAAACCACGACTGGCAGAAAAGTAAACCGGGCGGCTGGCAGCAAATCCGTAACCAGCAACGTTATGTCGACTCCCTACAGCTGCCAAACGTTGCCTTTTTCCCGAAGGATGGCTGCCCTGGCCCTGTAGCAGTCAATATCTCCGACGACGTCACCCTCATTATCATGGATAGTGAATGGTGGGTCTTCCCCTATGAGAAACCAGGCGTAGAGTCCGACTGCGATTGTAAAACCAGGGAAGAAGTATTAGTGAAGATATCTGAGCTGGTAGCACTCAACAAAAATAAACTCATCGTTTTTGCCACCCACCATCCATTCCGTAGCCACGGCCCTCATGGTGGATATTATACCATCAAACAGCATATCTTCCCGCTGACAGACCTGAAACCATGGCTGTACCTGCCTTTGCCGGTAATCGGTTCCATATATCCGCTTACGAGGGGCGTTTTCGGAACACCGGAAGATCTTCCCAATCCACAATACCAGGAAATGGTGAAAGGTGTGGAAGAAGCTACGAAACAGCATGGCCCGGTAGTCTTTGTTTCCGGCCATGATCACACATTGCAGCTCATAAAAGATAACGGTAACGACTATATCGTCAGTGGCAGCGGCGCCAAAAATAACCGCGTGAAAATGGGCAAAAATTCGCTGTACGCCACCTGCGATAATGGTTTCAGCGTACTGGAACTTTTAAAGGACAGCTCCGTTCATGTTAAATATTTCCTGGCCTCCGATCTCAGCAAGCCTTCCTTTGAAGATACATTGCTGCATTTCTCCGACTTCCGCCGCCTGGGGCTGACATTTCAACAACCAGCTTCCCTGCCGAAAGAAGTGACCCTGCCGGCAGACTCCACCTACAATGATGTAGGCAGGTTCCATAAATGGCTGTTAGGAAAGAACTACCGCGATGTTTGGGCCGCCCCTGTTACCTTCCCGGTGATCGACCTCAGAACAGCCAAAGGCGGACTGAAAATACTCCAGCGCGGCGGCGGTATGCAAACCCGCTCCCTTCGCCTGGAAGACAGCACCGGCACCGAATACGCCATGCGTTCTTTGAAGAAATACCCTTCGGCAGCCATACCGCCTATTCTGAGAGAAACAATCGCCAGAGAAGTAGTACAGGACCAGATATCAGCAGCCAATCCTTATGCGCCGCTGGCAGTAAGCATCCTGGCGGAAGCTGCCAAAGTACCACATACACATCCTACATTCGTATATCTTCCCAAGGATACCATCCTGGGCATCTATGCCAACGACTTCGGAAATGATGTCTACCTCATGGAAGAAAGAGAACCTAAAACCGGCGACAAAGACAAAACATATAACACACCAAAGGTTTTAGACAGAGTACTGGGAGATAATGACAACGTTATAGACCAGAAAAATGTACTGAGAGCCCGTATTTTCGATACCTACATAGGAGATTATGATCGCCATGATGACCAGTGGAGATGGTATAGAGAGAAACATAAAGGGGTGGAATACTATTCGCCGGTGCCTCGTGACCGCGATCAGGCCTTCTTTATTAATACCGGTTTCCTCCCTCGTATTGTGGCCAGACCTGCCTTCATGCCGCAATTCTACGGCTTCCGGAAAAATACGCCACACATCGGCCCATGGAACTTCTCTACCCGCTACTTCGATCGCTCTTTCCTCAATGGCTTAGAAAAAAGCGATTGGGAAAAACAAACCCGTAAACTCGTGGAAAGAATGACCGATAGCGTGTTGGAAGCCGCCGCTTCCGCATTTCCAGATACGGTAAATCATCTCGTAAATCCCTATATGCTCAATACCCTGAAAGAACGCAGGAAGTATATGGACGACATCATGATGCGGTACTACCGCTTCCTGGCCAAGAGAGTTGATGTGCCGGCCACCGAAAAAAATGAACTCATCAAACTCGATAAAAAAGATAATGGAGGCGTCTCCCTGGATATTTATAAAATCAGCAAGAAAAACGAAATCCAGCAAAACATCTACAGCAGAACATTTGATCCGGCAGAAACCAAAGAACTCAACGTCTATGGTCTCGGTGGTAAAGACCGCTGGGAAATCACCGGAGCAAACAGCACACCTATACGAATCCGCCTGATAGGCGGCGCCGACGCTGATTCCTACGTAGATAGCTCCAATGCGGACGGAGGCAAACGCATACGCATATACGACCAGAAAACCGGAAAAGATACCTTTAACGTAAAAGGACAGGAAGCATTAAGACTCTCCAACGACCCTGAAAATATTACCTATGTCAGGAATTTCTATAAATACGATAAGTTCCTTCCTTTACTGGCCGTAGGTTTTAATAAAGATGATGGCATTCTGTTAGGACTCGGCGGGCAATACCTCAAACACGGATTCAGAAAGGAACCATTTGCTTCAAGGCAGACATTTTCCGCCACACATGCACTGGCTACCCGTGCCTGGAACTTCCGCTATGAAGGGATTTTTACAGATGTTATCGGTAAAACAGACCTCGTCGCCCGCGTAACCGCAAAAGCACCGAACAATACCATCAACTTCTTCGGCTTCGGCAACGAAACCGTTTTTGATAAATCGAAACCCGGCAAAATCAGCTACTACCGCGCCAGGTTCAACTTGTACAGCGCAGAAATGCTGCTGAAAACAGACTTCGGTCCCAAATTCAATATCTCTTACGGCCCTGTTGGCGGATATTACGCTTTCAATAAAGGAGAAAACCATAACCGGTTTATCACCGACTGGGCAGTAAATGGCCTGGATTCTGCCAGCACCTACGCCAATAAAGGCTATGTCGGCGGTAAAGTAGTGTTGCAGCTGGATACCCGTAACAATAAACTGATCGCTACCCGCGGCGTATTGTGGACAACCACCTTCACCGGGCTCGGCGGACTCAACAGCTACAGCAATAACATCGGAACATTCAATACCGACTTGAGTATCTACCTCAGTTTCAATAATCCAGACAGATTTGTACTGGTAAGTCGCTTCGGTGGCGGAAAGGTATGGGGTAACTTCGATTACTGGCAGGCATATACGGTAGGTGGCGTGCAAAACCTCCGTGGCTTCCGTAACCAGCGCTTTGCCGGCGAAGCCGGTGCATATAACAATACAGAAGTGCGCCTGAAATTATTTGATGTGAAAACTTATCTGTTGCCTGCCAGCGTGGGTTTGCTGGTGTTTAATGATGTAGGCAGAGTGTGGGCAGCCAACGAAACCTCGCATGTATGGCATGATGGCTGGGGCGGTGGTATATACCTGTCTCCGGTGAATGCACTGATCGTAACAGCGGTGGTAGGGCATTCCAAAGAGGAAACCCTACCGTACTTCACTTTAGGCTTTAGATTCTGATGGGAGGCCATCTAAATTAACCTTTACCCGAAGAGCTTTCAGGCCACTTACGCCCTGAAGCTCTTCGAGGTCGAGCATTTCCAGCTCAGGCAATAAAATATTCTTACTCTGCAGGAAGGTGACATATTTCTTGTACTCTTCCATCTCCCTTACATTAGAATACACAATGGCAATCATACCCGGCTGGGTAAGTCTTTCCCCTGAATCCTTTACATGCACTTTGTCTATCCGTTTCTTGATGATCTCGTAACGGATGTTATAGGCGCCTTCCACGTCAAACCTGCGCTCATCATTGCGGAAGCTGATCGTAATGGGCGCGCTGTGCATCAGTATCATCTGTGTTGTCTGTAATGGTATCTTCAGGTCAGGGACCATTTTATGTGTGATCCTGGCGATGTTGGCCATCGATGAAAGCTGCCACAGTCGCAGGTTACGCAGGTATAAGTTGTCGAATTTCTTCTCCTGGGCAATCGACTGACCGATGTAAATCGTATACTCCACACCATCTGTCCGGTATTTCTCAAAATAACAAGGGAATGACTGTTGGATATACTGCCGCTCTTTCTCCAGGTATTTATTGATAGCACTGTTTACTTTGGCCAGACTCTCTTCATATTCTCTTCTGTGGTGGTAAACATGGCCTTCATGCGCGTCTACATAGGAATAATAGTGTTTCAGCACAGGTTCCAGCTCTTCATTGTTATTGCAGAGATGTTCCAGCACAGGCTGAATTTCCTGTTCTATGAACTCATTTATTTTAGCTTCTTCTCCTGCCAGTAAGGTAGTATGAAGATTGTCCAGTATGTCTCTCGTCTTAAACTGCAACTCTTCCAGCAAAGGCAGGTGCACCGTTTTTGCTACTTCCTGCAGTGTGCCGTTGATGAGCTGTAGCTGCTCTTCCAGGTCTTCACGAATGGCATTACCCTGTTCTATAGAGGAGTTGCGGATGTCTACAGCACCAAATAACGGATACACTTCTTCGAAGCTGATATTACCGATGTCTTTTCGTTCAGCCTCCGGCGTTAGCAGGTATTTCCAGGCGGCATCGGTAAACTTCCACTCCACAGAAGGTTGCAGGGCCGTGAACTGATCTTTGATTACTTCGTTGATGCGGCCTTCCAGGATATTGATACTCCTGTTCAGCATCAGTACCAGCAATGGAAAAATTCCCTGAAGCTGCCACAGTGGCCGTTCAGACAAAGCATTGGCGCGTGACGCTGCCAGTTCCAGCACACCCAGCAATTCTTTTTTATGAACGATAGGGAAGAGGATAAAGCTCCTGATTTTCTTCATGGTAAGATATTTCAGGAATGGGTAATTAGCGATACTCTCTTCTGTTACTTCAGGAATGATCAGTGGCTCCGGACGGCCATGCAGGAAGTCCAGCATCTGCTGAAAGAATAGCTGTTGCTGCTTTTTATTGCCAATGCCCAGCACAGGGTCGGAAGAAGTAAACTGCTCTTCCAGCACCGGTTTACCATTGACTTTAGGAAAAGGCACCATATGTGCCGTAATATCAAAAATCCCCAGGGTGGTAGGAATCATACGCTCCAATGATCGGTAACTGTCGATCTCATTGGTGCTGTTCATGTTCATAACCAGTCCTTTGATGGTATTGACCGCTTCTGATTGCGTTACGTCCTCAATGGTCCAGATGGCAAAGCCTTCCAGCGCAAAATTATCCAGCGGCAGTAAGGTTTCCAGCATATCTACCGACATCTGCCTGGTGCAAAACTGGTTGTAATCCAGCTTTGGCAGTTTACCTTTTACGCGTACATCCACGAAACGTGCGTCTATGTTCACTTTCACCTGTTTGCGCAGTCCGTCGGGCGTATCTATGGTGTGGATAATGTCATTGGCATAACCAATAGGGAAGTGGTAATGTCTGTCCAGGATCAGTTTGTATAACCAGATTTTCTTGTCACGCTTTACACGTGCGATAGACATGCCATGAGGCACTGTTGCCAGGAAATCGTTCTCCCCGGTAAACAGCTGTTTAAACATCTCTGAATAATAAAATACAGAGAATTTATACGGTATGCTGATGCCATAGATATCTTTTTTGGTATCTACGGTAACAGGGAAAATAGCCGCTATTACCAGGTCGAGGTAACTGCGGTATTCGTCCATATTCATATCATCAGGGATAGGGCCCAGTAATTCTGGTTTATCCTGAAATTTGTCGAGTATATATTGATAGAAGACAGTCCTGCCGTCGTGCTCTTTTTCAACCTTATTCTGTAAGAAGCGCAAAAACGGGGCAAACGACACGTTTGACTGAATCATTGTATCATCGTTGAACAGATCCTGGTGCGCAGTTAAAATTTTCATATAAATAATTATTCAGAACCATAGCTGATTCGCAAAAATAAATTCTTCAAAACTAATAACAGTTGAATACAGTGAAGGTTATACAGGGGGGCAGATAGTAATGGAGACGAATAAGAAGGGGCAATATTGTATTTAAAAGATCGTAAGCCGTTATTCTGACATTTGCATGATAACAGCTTACGATCATGCTATATTTTAAGCCAGTTCAATCTGGTTTTTCAGCAGGTCTTCCAGGGTATCTCTCCTGCGGATCAGCTGCGGAATACCATCTTTTACAAGCACTTCTGCCGGTTTCAGGCGGGAGTTGAAGTTAGATGCCATTTCGAAGCCGTAGGCACCGGCATTGTAAAATACCAGGAAATCACCCTCTTTCACTTCATTGATCTTTCTATCCCAGCCAAAGGTATCTGTTTCACAGATATTACCCACCACAGTATATATTCTCTCTGTACCTTTTGGATTAGAGATATTTTTAATGAGATGGAAAGAATCGTAGAACATAGGACGGATCAGGTGGTTAAAGCCTGAGTTTACGCCTACAAATACGGTAGCGGTTGTTTGCTTGATTACATTCGCTTTTACCACGAAATAGCCGGCCTGGCTTACCAGGAACTTTCCTGGTTCAAACCACAGCTGCAACGGGCGTGCATAATCAGCAGAGAATTTGTTGAATTTGTCGGTCAGTTTCTTACCGAGCAGTTCAATATCAGTTTCAGGATCTCCAGGCTGATAAGCTACCTTAAAGCCGCTACCAAAGTCGATAGACTCCAGGTCAGGGAATTGCTGAACCATTTCAAACATGATATCCACACCACGGAGGAATACATCCACGTCTTTAATTTCAGAACCGGTGTGCATGTGCAAACCTGTTACTTTCAGTTTGGTGGATTTCACGATACGTTCAATATGACGCAGCTGGTGAATGGAAATACCAAATTTGCTGTCTACGTGACCTGTGGAGATTTTAAAGTTACCACCGGCCATGATATGAGGGTTCAGACGGATACAGATAGGATAACTGTCACCAAATTGGTTACCGAACTGTTCCAGAATGGAAATATTGTCAATATTGATATTCACACCCAGGTTTTTCGCTGCTATAATCTCTTGAAGATCAACGCAGTTAGGGGTGAAGATGATATTTTTAGGATCGAAACCGGCTTTCAGGCCCAGTTGTACTTCCTGGATGGAAACGGTATCCAGACCACAACCCAATGAATTGATGTACTTCAGGATGTTGATGTTGGTCAATGCCTTACAAGCGTAAAAGAAGCGGGTGTCAGACTTATGAAAAGCCTTCTGAAGCTTTTCGTACTGCGTTTTAATCTTTTCTGCATGGTAGATATAAACGGGGGTACCAAATTCTTCCGCAATTTTCACCAGGAAATCGGTGCTGAGAACGTCACTTTGTTTAGGCATTTTGATCCTTTGATTTAGAAATTAGTTGGCAAAATTACTACGCAAATACGAGATTTTTATCTTTTCTCGTAACTACTGTGCAGAGATAGGAGATTTCAATGGCAAAGGGGCTACAGGAGGGCAGATGATGGATTATTCATCATCGCCATCCATAAAACCATCCAGGGTACGGCGGTTCTTTTTGGTCGGCCGCCCGATCTTACTCTGACGTTTACCGGTCTGAAACACACTGGCTTCATATTTAGGCGCCAGCTTATCTTCTTCAGGGGTGTTATCCACATAGTATTTGATGGCCTCGCTATAAGCCTGCCTGTTGGCCAGTAATCCAACTACCTCAATCACCCATTTACGGGCTTCTGTCTTGATCTCAAACTTATCGCCTACAGATACGGGCTTTGCCGCTTTTACCGTTCCGCCATTCATTTTTACCTTGCCACCGTCGCAGGCATCTGCTGCCTGGCTGCGGGTTTTGAATACCCTAATGGCCCACAGGTACTTGTCTACTCTTAATTTCTCGTTTGTACTACTCATACTGTGAAGTTAAAAAAAATGGTCCGATCAGCCGTAGGGCCAATCGAACCATTTTATGAATATCGATCGCACTACTTGCTTAATTCCGCAAAATACTTGTGGAAGTAAGGAATAGTCTCAATTCCTTTGTAATAGTTAGCTAAACCGTATTTCTCGTTAGGAGAGTGCAGGTTGTCGCTGTCCAGACCAAAGCCCATCAACACGGTTTTCAGTCCCAGTACCGATTCAAACAATGCCACGATAGGAATACTACCGCCGCCACGTACAGGGATTGGTTCTTTACCGAAGGTAGCGTTGATCGCCTGCTGTGCTGCTTTGAAGGCAACAGAGTCTGTCGGGGTCACATACGGACTACCGCCATGGTGCTTGGTTACCTTTACTGTCACGCTCTTAGGGGCAATCGCCTCAAAGTGTTTGGTGAACAGGTCAGAGATCTCATGCCAGTCCTGGTCAGGTACCAGACGCATAGAGATTTTCGCAAATGCTTTAGAAGGCAGAACAGTTTTGGAACCTTCGCCGGTATAACCACCCCAGATACCGTTTACTTCCAAAGTAGGACGGATACCGGTTCTTTCGATGGTGCTATAACCTTTCTCTCCCCATACATCATTGATGCCCAGGTCTTTCTTGTATTCTTCCTCGTCAAAAGGAGCAGCATTCAGTGCAGCTCTTTCGTCGGCAGTCAGGTCCTGTACGCGATCGTAGAAGCCAGGGATGGTAATGTGATTGTTTTCGTCGTGCAGACTGGCAATCATTTTAGCCAGAATAGTAGCCGGATTGGCTACGGCGCCGCCATAAACACCGGAGTGAAGATCGCGGTTAGGGCCGGTTACTTCCACTTCCATATAAGCCAGGCCACGTAAGCCGGTATCAATGGAAGGATCTTCCAGGCTGATCATGGAAGTATCTGAAATCAGGACTACATCCGCTTTCAGACGCTCTTTATTTTCTTTCAGGAAGATACCCAGGTTAGCAGAACCAACTTCTTCCTCTCCCTCAATCATAAATTTGATGTTGCAAGGGATGGAATTGGTTTTATTCATGGTTTCAAAAGCCTTCACGTGCATGTAGAACTGACCTTTATCGTCAGCGCTGCCACGGGCATAGATATTACCATCTTTGATTACCGGTTCAAACGGACCACTGTGCCAGAGCTCCAGCGGGTCAGCAGGTTGTACGTCGTAGTGACCATACACCAGTACAGTAGGCAGGGAAGGATCAATTAATTTTTCACCATATACGATAGGATGACCAGCTGTCGGACATACTTCTACATTATCAGCACCTGCTTCAATCAGGCGTTGTTTCACTGCTTCAGCGCAACGCTCTGTGTCTTTATTAAAACGGGAATCTGCACTCACCGAAGGTATGCGTAACAGATCCAGCAGTTCTTCCAGGAAACGATCTTTGTTTTGAGCCTGGTAATCTTTCCAAACTTGCATGATTGATGAAGTTAAGTTTCACAAAGGCTGCAAGTTAAGGATTTTGCTTACTGTGCCATGCCGAAAACTTATCCACCAGCATTATCTGCTATTGAATACAATGAAATATAATCGCCTATATTTTATCTAAATAGATTATTCAATCATTGTTCGTTAGATAAATGTCCGGGATTATTTTAAGGAGATAAAAATTCTGTAATTAACAGGCAGGTATTTATTCCTTATCAGGATGTTGGCAATGATTCAGCTGGAATAGGTTGACATTGAAATACAGGTAATAGCAATATTGTAAAGGATGCCGGCAATCTGACCTGTTTAGGAAATCAGTTTCTGACGAACGAGGAACTCCAGTTTCTCGTTTACATCTAATAATTTGGCTGTCAGCTCTTTGTTTTCCTTTCTCAGGGAATATACCTCGTAGGCCTTTTCAATGTTGTGCTTCAGTTCCTCTTCATTCCAGGGTTTGGAGAAGTACTTATACACCTGTCCCTTGTTGATAGCATCAACTACGGCATTGATGTCGGCATATCCGGTAAGTAACATGCGGATTGGTTCGGGGTGACGCTCAAGTATAGATTCAAAGAATTCGATACCTGTCATTTTGGGCATGCGCTGATCCGAAATAATGATGTGAAATTCCTGCTCTTGCAGCAGCTTTTCTGCCTCTTCGGCTGAAGTAGCGGTGAATACATTATAAAGCCTTCTGAATGAAGCTTTAAATGCATTCAGGTTGTGTACTTCATCATCGATATAGAGTATGTTAATGTGTTGCGCACTCATTTAAGAAGACTTAGATCCAAGTAATTAAAAATAAATGAGTTAGAAAACAATGAAACCTTAGAAATCGATTTAGTTACCATTCTGCCCCATTCATCTATTGCGATAATCCGCCTGAAAATGAGCAATTATCGTTGTGTAAAGGTACATATAAACATACTGTTTTAGCATGAATTTTTCATGCAATGGATGAACTTTTTTTAAAATTTATCGTTTCGCTATGCATTAGCGTTTTAGTGCATTTCTTTCGCTACATTCGTGTATAACGGAAATACTGGCGTTCACCGCCTTTTTTATAGTATTCACCGGAGTTTTTCACTACTTACACCGGTAATGCCCCAAAACAGGAATACGTTTTGCGCAATACCCGGAACTTAAACTTTAAATTCAAACTCAGATGAGAACAGGTATTATTGTACTTATTGTACTAGCACTTTTGGTAATGGTTGGTTGTGGTAAATACAACGGAATGGTACAGGAGGACGAAACTGTGAAAAATAAATGGAATACCGTTCAAAGTGCCTACCAACGCAGGGCCGATCTTATCCCTAACCTGGTATCCACCGTGAAAGGTGCCGCCAACTTCGAAACTACTACCTTGACTAAAGTAATGGAAGCACGCGCCAGCGCTACCCAAATCAAAGTAGATGCTAACGACCTCACTCCGGAAAAAGTTCAACAATATCAGGCCGCACAAGGTCAGTTATCTCAGGCACTCGGCAGACTCCTCGCCGTATCTGAAGCATATCCGGACCTGAAAGCGAATCAGAACTTCCGCGACCTCCAGGTGCAGCTCGAAGGAACAGAAAACAGAATCAACGTAGCCCGCAACGACTTCAACGATGCCGTTGCCTCCTACAACAAAACCATCCGCACGTTCCCGAATAACATTGTTGCCGGCGTTACCGGTTTCAAACAAAAACAAGGGTTCACTGCCGATGCTGCCGCTCAGGAAGCGCCTAAAGTGCAATTCTAATCTTCTTATATCCGGCATTTGAGATAAGTCCCCGCCCAACCTGCGGGGACATCTCTCCGATAAATCCATTTAAATCATGGGGCTTTTACCATTTAAACGAAAAGAAATTTTTTCTGAATCGGAGAAGACCAGACTCGTGCAGGCTATCCGGGTAGCCGAAAGACTTACATCCGGTGAAATAAGGTTATTCGTAGAAAGTCATTGCAAATATGTGGACCCCATAGAAAGAGCCAGAGAGGCTTTCACCTCCCTCGGTATGGAGAAAACTAAACAACGCAATGGCGTATTGGTATACGTGGCCATAAAAGACAAACAGTTCGCTATCCTGGGTGACCAGGGTATTCATGAAAAAGTAGGTACCGACTTCTGGATAAAAGAAGCGAACCTCATGCGCTCGCACTTCCGTGACAGCCACATCATTGAAGGTATCGAAGAATGTATCCGCGAAATCGGTGAATCCCTTCGTACCCACTTCCCACATGAAGCCGATAATGTCAACGAACTGCCAGACGATATCGTCTTCGGTAAATAGATGGCCACCCTTTTCAAACATCTTTAGCTTTGTTACTAATGAGAATATTACGTTGGTTCTTACCGGTAGTATTGCTGTTTTCAGGACTGCTGGCACATGCACAAAACATTCCGCCGCGTCCTAACCCGCCAACACTGGTAAATGATTACGCAGGCGTTTTATTGAGAGATGAAGACGAAGCGCTCGAAAGAAAATTAGTTGCTTACTACGACAGCACTTCTACCCAGGTGGCAGTGGTGATACTCAAATCTGTCGGTGATTACGATATTAGCCAGGTGTCCCTGAAAATCCTCAGAGATTGGGGTATCGGTACCAAAGGCAAGAACAATGGCGTCCTTATTCTTGTTGCTGTAGATGACAGGAAAATAAGAATAGAAACGGGTTCCGGCGCAGAAGGCGCACTCCCCGACGCACTGGCGAATCAGATCATTTCGAATTCAATACAGCCGGCCTTCAGAGAAGGCCACTACTACCAGGGCCTTGATGATGCTACCAATGATATCATCAAAGCAATGAAAGGGGAATACAAAGCAGATCCCCGTCAGAGTAAACCCGGTATTAGCCCTGGTGCATTATTCCTCCTGATCATGCTGATCGTAATCGTGATCTCCCTCATCGGAAGAGGAGGTGGTGGCGGTGGCGGCGGCGGTGGTCGCGGAACTACCTATAACCGCAGAGGCGGTTGGATCTGGCCAGTATTAGGCGGAATGGGTGGATTCGGCGGCGGTGGCGGCGGTTGGTCCGGAGGCGGTGGTTCCGGTGGTGGCGGCTTCGGTGGCTTCGGCGGAGGTTCCGGAGGCGGCGGCGGCGCCAGCGGCAGCTGGTAATTAACGCAAAAAAATATTGTTATGTCATACCTGCATGTTTTGAATGGAGATGCTGTCCTGACTGCCTTTAACCAAAGCAGCCTGCCCGGTGATATCGTAGTATGCAGGGAAGTCCTCTGCGAAGGAAAAGTCAAAAATACCAAAGACCCAGACGTATTCTTCGAAAGCAGGGCCAAACACCTCGAATTCCATTATGGTATTGACAAACAATCATATTATACACAGGTTGTACAGGAACTGGAGAAAATAAAACCCTCCGGTTCCTTACAGGAAATCATCCTCTGGTTCGATAATGACCTCTTCTGCCAGTTCAACCTGCTATTCATGATCCACCTCATCCGGCAACGCTTCAAAGCCTTGCCGCTGATCACCCTGGTGGATCTCCCCAGACACCCCACTCCCGAAAATTATGCTACCCTTTTCGAAACGCGCACTACCCTTACTGAAACTGATCTCGAAATAGCAGACGATATATGGGATGCCCTCTGTCTGGATACACCACAGGCCCTGGAACTCTTCTCACATATGAACAACGGCCATTTTAAACACATGGCCACCGCCATCACGGCACACCTTTCCCGGTTTCCCAATACCGAAAACGGACTCAGCTCCATACAGGAATTCTTCCTGCAACGCCTCCAAATGGGCGATTACCGCTGGTATGATCTTTATAAACTCTTCTGGGACTCACTACCTGTTTATGGCTTCGGCGACTTCCAGCTGGATGTCATGACCAACAGAATGATTAAAGCCGGCGTACTGGAACAGGATGATCAAATGCTTCGTATCACTTCCCTGGGATCGGAAATACTGGCGAATGAAGAAAATTATATGGATTATGCCCCCATGGAACACCGATGGCTGGGCGGGGTCAGACTCAAAACAAGCCGCTGGCGCTGGAATAAAAAGCTGCAACGTCTCGTCTCCATGTAAAAAATCAGGCAGGCATCTTCCTAAGGGAAAATCTACATAATATATTAATAATCAATATAATTATCTACATAAAAAAAGAGGATTGGCAATAGCCAACCCTCCTGTATTGTAAATGGTAAAACCTTGATAAAGGTGAACCCGAATTATTTAGTTTGAATCTCTTTCGCTTTTTGCTGCATATAGGCCGCCTGCTTGAATAATGCATCACGGTCGGCACCAGTCGCTTTTCCGGCGTTATCTTTCTTAACATCAGAAATATTCTCCAGGAAGTTAGCGATATACTTATTTACGGTCGGATTTTTAAATTGCTCGCACATTGCCTGTACCTGATCAACTCCCTTGATAACAGCTTCCGTATCATTGATTTTAGATAAGAAGCCCAGGTAGTCAAAAGCGGCATTCAGCTTATCTTGTCCGCCGGTTTCTTCAAACTTCTTCGCTACATACCCCAGATCCGCATTGCTGCCTTTCTTGGCATACACCAAAGTGATAGCATTTACCAGCTTGCCTTTAGAATCGGCCTGCAGGTCTTTGGCAATGCTGTAGGCCTTATCCAGGTCCAGCTGACTCAAAGCTTCCAGTGCAGCGCCTTCTACGCCATAAGACCTGTCTTTCGTTGCTGCCTCAAACAAAGGTATATATGTCTTGTCTTTCAGGCCGCCCAGTGCTCTGATAGCTGCCGCTTTGGCAATGGAGCTGGGATCATTTTTCGCCATCTCTGTCAAAGCAGGAAGAGTAGCGGATTTAACAGCATCCACATCGAGCTTGAGGCCTTCGGCTGTCAGTGCTCTCAGACCAAAGTATTTATCTTTCAACGCTGCCTTTAATACTTTAATGGCATCTGGCTTGTCCTGTTGGTCCAGTGCTTCTTCAATAGCCAGGCGGCGATCGAGGTAGTTAGGCGCATTGAAATATTGGAAAACATAGGTGCTGAAATCACGATGATCATCGCGTTTTCCGAGGATTACCTTATCGGCATCCACGTTTACCAGGTCTGGCTTAGCGGCAACATTGAAGGTAAAGGAGTCTGCACGGTTTTTCAGGGTCACATTATACCTTGTTTTGCTTCCGCCGGCGTACACATCGATGGCCATCGGCAGTTCCCATACTTTATCTGCTTTTTGCAGCTGATTAATCAGTACTGTCACTTTACCAGGTGCATATTTATAGCTGATATCCAGTTCTGGAGAGCCTTTTCCGAAATACCACTGGTTGAAGAACCAGTTCATATCCCTGCCGGTAACCTCTTCAAAGGCCAGGCGCAGGTTGTGTGCTTCGGCAGATTTAAAGGCATTTGTTTTCAGGTAGAGGTTCAGCGACTTAAAGAAAGCAGAATCACCAACAGCGTTGCGCAGCATATGCAGGATGCAGCCTCCTTTCTGATAGGTGATCTGATCAAACATATCTTCTTTGTCTTTATAATGGAACCTTACCAGGTCAGCATCGCCGGAATACTGCACCATTTGCATGTATTGGTTGGCATTATCCAGGATATGCTCGTCAGCAGCGTCTTTGCCGTACTTGTGTTCCAGCCATAGGTATTCGCTGTAATCTGCGAAAGACTCGTTAACAGTCAGGTTGCTCCATGATTCTGCAGTAACCAGGTCACCAAACCAGTGGTGGAACAGCTCATGCGCAATCACAGTTTCGTTGTAATTGTTGTTGTCGAGCAGCTCTCTGTCGGTTTTCTGCATGAATTCACCATGGAGGGTAGCGGTCGTATTTTCCATGGCACCGGAAACGTAGTCACGGCCTACGATCTGGGAATATTTCACCCATGGATATTCATAGCCCAGGATATTACTGTAGAAGGTCATCATTTCAGGGGTATTGCCGAAAATGTTCTTCGCATACTTCTCAAAAGGCTTTTCCACATAGTAATTCACTTCTTTTCCTTTCCAGCTGTCTTTTACGATGGCATAGTCACCAACGGCCATCATAAAGAGGTAAGGAGCATGTGGGAGGTCCATTTTCCAGGTATCTGTCCGGGTGCCGTCAGCATTTTTCTTCTGGCTGACCAGTTTACCATTGGAAAGGGTTACATATTTATTTTCCACCGTCATGCTGATTTCTTCGGTGGTTTTCTGGTTAGTTTTATCGATGGTAGGGAACCAGGCAGAAGAACTTTCTGTTTCTCCCTGTGTCCATATCTGGATTGGTTTATTAGGATCTTTTCCGTCAGGATTGATGAAATACAGGCCTTTGGCATCAGAGATGGCAGCACTGCCTTTTACTTTCAGCTCATCAGGTTTGGCGGTATAGTCGATGTAAACCGTATATTTCTCTTCTGGCGTATATATTTTAGGAAGATGAATGAATAGTTGGTTTTTGTCATATGTGTATTTCAACGGGACATTTTTCCCGTTCTGGACCATTTCCACCGCATTGATATCCATTCCTTTGGCGTCGAGTGTGAGGGAATCGGTATTATAGAAATGCGGTTTCAGCGTGATCCATGCTTTACCATAGAGGTATTTCTTTGCATAATCGAAGCGTACATCCAGTTTGGTGTGTTGCAGGTCATTGATTTTAGTGGCAGATGCCCGGTAGATTTTCAGGAGAGAGTCTTCAGGGTTAACTTTAGCTGACTGCGCATAGGTGTTGTGCCCTGGTCCCAGAAGGGCGGCTCCACCCAGGAGCAGTCCGAATAACGACAGCTTCAGATGTTGATTCATGTAATTAAATTTATTGTGAATATCTGCTTTATAGCAAATAAAGCGATTCAAATTTAAACAAATGGGTCAAATAGCAGCCAAGTGGTTAAAAATGCTATTTTTGTTTTAATTCGGTTCATGAGTCAGCACTACGATCAAGGCAGTAATCGATAGAATTGTCAGGGATGGATGTAGTTATCAAGCCTGTATGCGGCATATATACGCCATATATGAGGTATGAAATAAGGCAGGGCGCTTATCGTACTGGAATAATATTTGTTTAAGAGAGCTTTTATACGATCAATTAAGTATGCAGTTAAACTACAGGACTGTAATATTAGCCTGTTTATGTCTGCTGTTGGGTACCCGTATCGTGGCCCAGAGTCAGCAAAACCCGCACTATTACATATATATTCAGAGTGAAAAGGGGCAGCCTTTTTATGTAAAACATGACGGGGACGTCCTTAGCTCCACGGAAAGGGGATATATTATCCTTCCTAAACTGAGCAATGGTGCGGTCCCTATTACTGTAGGCTTCCCGAAAAACGAGGCGCCGGAGCAGCATTTCAATATCAGGGTATCCCAGGCGGACCAGGGTTTTCTGTTGAAGAAAGCTTCTGCCAACGCATATGCCTTGTATAATATGCAAACCTTCCGGGAGCTGAAATCTGACGCACTGCAGAAAGCTACGGCAGATGAATCAACCCAGGAGCCGGAAAAACCGGTGGAAACTGCTGCTGTAGCTACCACTGAGCCGGATACCAGAAAGGATATGATGAATGACCTGCAGAAAGATGTGCAGTCAGCTGTTGGCACTACCGCTGTTGTGACCAATACCGCTGTGAAAACACCGAAGCCTTCAGGAAATGGTTTTGCCTCAGCACTTGATAAAATCGTTGTTAGTGGCGATGACAGGGAAGACGTAGTTGCAGAAGCCAATAAAAATACTGCTGTAGCAAAAGGCTCCGGTAAAGCGGCTGCCGCTGCTGTTATCAAAGAAAAGGCAGAAAGGGCACCGCTTACAGATGATGAGAAAGCGCTGTTGGCTGATGTATTGGCAGAAGAGAGCAGAACAGCCGCCAGTGAAGCCGCTGCAGATGATGTAGCTAAAGGTGCCGGCAGCGAAGGAAATACCAGGAAGTCAAAACATCATAAGAAGAAAGAAAATGATCCTGAGTTTATAGATTTTCAGGATGATAAAAATGCAGCCCCTGCTGCACTGCCGCCAGCAACGCCGGCTCAGACATCTTCCGCTACCATCACTCCGGTAGAAGAAGAAGCACCTGCGCCTAAGAAGAAGAAACATAAAGCCAGTGAAGATGCTGACGTAGCAGTGCCTGTTACAGAAGCAGCAGTACCTGTAGATGTAGCAGAAACACATAGTACCGGTAAAAAGAAACATAAAAAAGAGGATACCCGCTCCGGTGAGATCGTAACAGATACCAGCGGCTATGGTGTGGCAATGTATGATCAGCCGGCACCTGCCAGAAAGAAAAAGAAAAAAGACGAGGACGAAGCCGTAGCAGCAACAGATGAATCAGCCGTAGCAGCGAATAAGAACGTGAATCCGCGTCTGATCAATTCTGACTGTGCCAATATCATGGATGATGCCACCTTCCGTAAAATGCTCCGTAGGTTCGTAGCGGCAGCCTCAGATGATGGTATGCTGGATGTTTTCCGTAAACAGAGCCGCAATTATTGTATGGAAACCACGCAGATCAAAACACTGGCGCAGCTGGTAGTAGGAGAGGATGCCCGTTACCGTCTGCTGGATATGGCTTACTCCAAAACATATGATACAGAGAAATATGCCGGACTGGAGTCTGTACTGACAGACAATTACTATAAAGGCAGATTTAAAGCGATGTTACATAAATAAAGAACTATCACAAATATTATTAACAGGGGGGATGTCCGGCACGGATATCTCCCCTGTTCTTTTTTCGTATTACCTTCGCGCCGTATGAACAGATACTTTATAGAGGTTGGTTATAAGGGGGCGCAATTCAGCGGCTTTCAGGTACAGGAGAATGCCCATACCGTACAGGCCGAGGTAGACCGTGCGCTCAGTACACTATTAAGGACTAAAATAGAGAGTACGGGCTCGAGTCGTACCGATGCCGGTGTGAATGCCAGGCAGAACTTCCTGCACTTCGACACGGATCTGCCTTTACATCCTCAGTTTTTATATAAGATCAATGCTATTCTGCCGGCAGATGTAGTACTGAACCAGATATACCAGGTACCGCCGGATGCACATAGCCGGTTCGATGCGGTAGCCCGTTCCTATGAGTATACATTATATACGCATAAGGATCCCTTTATGCAGGATAGGGGCTATTTCTTCCCGTATAAGCTGAATATGGACGCCTTACAGGAAGCTGCAGAGATTATTAAGTCTTATGAAGACTTCACCACCTTTTCCAAGCGGAACACACAGGTGCATACATATATATGTAGAATAGAGGAGTCTGTATGGAGAGCAGAAGGAGAGCGTGTAGTCTATAACGTTACAGCCAACCGTTTCCTTCGTGGAATGGTGCGAGGCCTTGTTGGTACGATGTTACGGGTGGGTAGAGGTAAGCTCAGTATGGCACAGTTCAGGGCTGCTATAGAGAGTAAGGATTGCACAAATGCTGATTTTGCAGTACCCGGACATGGGCTCTTTCTGATGAAAGTGCACTATCCGGAAGGATTATTGACCCCATATCCGTTCTGATCCCGAAAAATATTGTAGGCTGAAATGCTTTTTGGTAAAGTATTTCAGCTTTTTTATTAAAAATAATTAAGGAAAAAGTTGGTAGATATAAAAATCCGCTTACCTTTGCAGCCCGCTTTGATAGAAAGCACGGCAATAAAAGCTCTTCACGACATTGAATTTTCACCCGCTTCATGCAAATAGGCATCAGTGCTAACAGCTTGTTAGTATTGTGTTTGAAGGCACTGAAGCAAAAAAATAAAAATTGAAAAATTTTGAAGAAAAATTTGGTGAAAATAAAAAGTTGATTACCTTTGCAACCCCAACGATAACGGGGCGATAAGCGAAAAGCGATTGTCGGATTGAAATACTGAAATGTACGCCGAACGGGCACAGAGATCGGATCTCATACATTAACAACGGTTACTACAGAGTAATCGAAAGTTCTTTGAAAGAATGGAAACAACAGCACGAATCAAATTAGTGATAGTTTGATTCACATAAACACAGGTAAT